>NZ_JAGEVG010000050.1 GCF_017581925.1 Gelidibacter pelagius
ATACCTTCAACCAAAGGATTAATAGCAGATTTACACATTAAGAAACAGTTAGAATTAGTCTTGGGAACGGGCCGTTGTTGGTTGGAGATAGCTAGTAAAAAAAGGCAGCGGCCTAATTCCCTAAAAATTAAAACACAGATATAGCCTATGATATAAAACCAAACTCATAAATGGATTTCACTAAGCCTTCAGCTTACGAAAAAAAAAGCCCGCTCTTCGTTTTCAAGGACATCAGAGCAGGCCTAAGTTAAAATAAATGTATCCCTTTAACCATTACAAAACTATGATAAATAATCATAATTCAGTCAGGTGGCGGCGTATTTTTAGCTGTAATCTTCTTTTCATAATGTTCACCCTGCCACTCACGGCCCAAGACCTCTTGGTCACTGGTAAGGTTACCGATGGCAAACTAACCATCTCCGGCGCAAATGTTATTATTAAAAACACTACAAATGGTGTGGTCACTGACTTTGATGGGCGTTATCGTATCGATGCCCGAGCTACTGACACACTACTAATTTCCTATTTAGGTTACACTACGCTTACCATTCCCATCCAAAACCGTACTACCATAAATGTCTCACTGCAAGAGGATGTAACCGCTTTAGGAGAGGTCCAAATTAATGCGGGCTACTATATTACTACAGATAGGGAGAAAACGGGAAGTATTTCCAGGATTACGGCTAAAGAAATTGAGAAGCAGCCGGTGAGCAATCCACTGGCAGCCATGCAGGGAAGAATGGCAGGGGTGCATATTACGCAAACAACGGGAGTTCCAGGAGGTGGTTTTGATATTCAGATTCGTGGCAAAAACAGCCTTAGAGCAGATGGAAATAGACCCTTATACATTGTGAACGGAATTCCTTTTGGAACTGAAAAGCTCGGAAGTACATCAACATCTGCTACAATACTTCCTTTGAATGGAATAAGTCTTTTAAACAGCCTTAACCCTGCTGACATAGAAAGTATTGAGGTTTTAAAAGATGCAGATGCTACAGCTATTTACGGATCTAGAGGAGCTAATGGAGTAGTGCTCATTACTACTAAAAAAGGAAAAGAGAGCACTACAAACTATAGTATAAATACTTACTCAGGGGTCGGAAGTATTGCAAGAAAACTCAAGTTAATGAACACTGAACAGTACTTAACTATGCGCGAACAAGCACACATAAATGATGGTTTAACAACTTATCCTACTAATGCTTATGATATAAATGGAACTTGGGATAAAAATCGTTATACCGATTGGCAAAAAAAACTAATTGGAGGCACAGCCTATACAAATAATGTCCAAATGTCAGTCTCTGGAGGGTCTGAAAGTACTAGCTTTTTAATTAGTGGTACTCATTATAAAGAAACCACAGTATTTCCTGGGAATTTCGCCTTTAAGAAATCCTCAGCGAACTTCAACATTAATCACATTTCAGAAGATAATAAGTTTGAAGTAGATCTATCAGGAAATTATTCAACAGACATAAATAATTTATTGGCAACAGATCTTACGAGCCAAGCAATACAATTGGCACCAAATGCTCCAGCACTTTACAATTCTGAAGGAAGTCTTAACTGGGAAAGTTCTACTTGGCAAAATCCATTACGACATTTAGAAGAAAAATATTTGGCAAAGAATAATAACTTAATTGCTAACAGCATGCTCATATACCGTCCATTTGAAAGTTGGGAGCTAAAAGCAGGGATAGGTTATGTTGATTCAAATTTAAAGGAATCGAAAACTTCTCCAAATACTATTTATGATCCTTCCTATGGATTTGGTACAGAAATGTCTTCGTTATTTCTTAACGATGCTAAATTACAATCTTGGAATTTTGAACCTCAATTATCCTTTCATCAAAATATATTAGGGGGTAAAATAAATTCTCTGATTGGGGTTACTTTTCAAAGTAGACAAATATCACAATCAGGATTTTATGCCTGGGGATTCTCAAATAACAACTTAATTAACAGCATTGCTGCCGCCTCAAATATTATAGCAATAGGTAATGGGAATTCAGAATATAAGTATAATGCTGTATTTGGGAGAATAAATTATTCATACAATGACAGATATTTTTTAAATCTTACAGGACGAAGAGATGGTTCAAGCCGTTTCGGTCATGGAAAAAGATTTGCGAATTTTGGTGCTGTTGGTTTTGCTTGGCTATTCTCAAAAGAAAATTTTATTCATTAGTGTCCGATAAACATTTTTAAAAGCGGGATTTCCAAGAAGGATTTCCCGCTTTATTTATATCTTGGTTTTTACCACAAAACTATAGATAT
>NZ_JAGEVG010000052.1 GCF_017581925.1 Gelidibacter pelagius
AAAACCTTAACACTGAATGTTGACAAGGGTTTGGAAGAGTAAAAAAACTCCAAAATAAGCGAGAAATTAAAGGTGTGGTAAGTCTATTCCTTTTTGCTTCCTGGTTTTATCGGATACATGGTTTGCTTGACAAATGTTTTTGGAAAATCTTCTTCATCGTCAAATCCAAGTTCAATATCCCTTCCGTCATGCGGGATATGATGTGTGTTAAATATATAGTCCCAAATACTTAAAGTCAATCCGTAGTTCACGCCATACTTTTTATGCTCTGGTAGTTCTTTAACATGGTGCCAGATATGCATTTTCGGATTGTTGAAAATGTATTTCAACGGTCCGTAATTCCAGCCTAAATTGGCGTGGTTCAAATGCCCAATGACGATGGAGAAAAAGTAAACAATAGAAACATCCTGTACATTGTACCCTCCAATAACGGCAATAGGGATGTATAAAAGAGAGTTATAGACCACCGGTTCCATCCAATGTTAACGTAAATGGGCGGCAACCCTTTTATTTTTTTTTAAAGTTTAAATTACTTCATAGCACCAATTACTGCCTATTGATAAATATTTAATATACTATATAGAATAGCTTATAAAGCTATATTGGAAATATCAATGTTACAACTTAGGAAATTTAAATTTGATAATTATAATATTGAATTTAGTTTTTAGTTAAAACACTAAATGTAATTTCACTTGTTTTCTGTTTATACCTTAGAAAAGCTTTAATTTGATAATTTTCTTTTAACCATATAATATATAAGGGGTTTTCTTCAAACGTACCTTCTTTTAAATCAAAATTACTCTTAGTTAAATGTTGTCTGAAATCAACATCTTCAGAGATACTTTCGCTTATAACTTGTTTGTTTTCAGCAATAAGGATGTTGTTTGGTTTTCCATATTTTTTAATTAATAAATTATATGAATGTATAGAAATAATCTCACGAAAATGAATTGTTATTGATTGTACATTATCTATTTCATCAGTTAAAATAGAAAGACAATTATAGTCCATTTCACAGAAGTTTTTCTTGCTTGTATCATCAGGAATATAGTAAAAATTATTTTTAAAAAGTTTATTTTCAAAATCATTACCAATGGTCTCAGAGAATTTTGAAACTGGTTTGCCTAATAAAAATTCAAATTCTATATTTTTATTCATAAAAATTATATTTAGAATTATCGTTATTTTAACTAAATATCTCATTCGCAATTGTATGGATTGCTTAGGCCCATGAGACTTGTGATGTATCGGGCACAGGCTTGGATATTGGAAATGGTTCCTTAGTGGTACTTACAGAACCTCCGAATGCTGCCATTTCAGCAATAAGAGCGTCTCTGAAGAAATAACCTAACATAGTGGCGGAGATATCAGGATTCGCTCCGTAGTATATGTCAGTAGCTCGGATAGCTAATGTAACTGCAACAGCAGTTAAATTCGCAGAGCGACCATTTGTCATCGAATTGGGACCTGTAAAATATATAATAGGAATTATTGAGTCAATTTCGCCATAATATGGACTACCATTTGGTCTCACCCCAGCAGTGTAAAAGGTGTGATTGAAATCTTCCACCGCGCAACCTCTCTGGAGAGCTCCTGGAGGAAATGAGTATTCGAAGCTCCGACAGTCTGCGCCAATCAAGGGGTTGGCTTCAGAATTGTTATTTAAAATATGGACAGCGTATATAGCAAAATCCTTGGCCTCTTCACTAAAATCATTTGCAATGAGATAATTTAAAACATCTGTTTTGCTGTTTTCATTTAGATTGTTAAACGTAGAAAGTTGCAATCCATTTAGGT
>NZ_JAGEVG010000053.1 GCF_017581925.1 Gelidibacter pelagius
TCCCGATAGCTCCTTGAATCCGCAAGTCTTCCAAAAAAAATGCCGCAAAACCTTATTGGATAAAGCTTTGCAGCTGTGTAATATTCACTTAAATTAGTGTTGACCAATACTACAGATGTGAAGATAATAAAATCAGATCCGATATCCGCTTTCGGTGGAGCAAATTTTGTTTTTGACTACCTGAACAAGATGAATGTCGACCAAATTTACAATGATGTCCTGCCTCCAATGCCCAGTCAGAGCAAGTATTCATGGAAGGACATTTTCTATTCCCTCAAATCGGTCTATCTCTGTGGAGGAGATTGTATTGAAGACCTACAGAGCCATTTGAAAACGCATTTCGCTAACAATCCCTTTGTAAAACTGGCAAGTCCCGACACTGTTCTGAGAAGGCTGTCCCAGCTTGCCGAACGGACCCAGACCTGTCAGACCAAGAGAGGCGTTGTGACACATCAATACTGCACAAACACAAAACTGGAGGGTCTCAATATAGATATCCTTAAAAAACTGGGGGTTTTTAAATCCGACAAGCTTACTGTGGATTACGACAACACAATCGTTTTCAATGAAAAACAGGACAGCAAGATGACCTACAAAAAAGGGTATGGGTATCAGCCGGGCGTATGTACGATAAACGAAGAGCATATCCTTTATATTGAGAACAGAAACGGGAACTCCGATGCAAAGTCTTTTCAGGCAGATACCCTTGAAAGAGTATTTGATCTATTGGAGTCCAAAAAGATCAATAAAATAGATTATTTCAGAGCTGACGCGGCATCGTACCAATTCGATGTCATTTCTTTATTGCAAAACAAGGTGGGCTGCTTTTATATAGGATGTCGGAACAGTTATGTCGAAAAACATTTTCCCCAAGTTGGCAAGTGGGAAAAAATGGAAGATAAGGACGGCCCTCTTGAAGTAGGGTCAATTTATATAGTCCCCTTTAAAAAATATGTGGGAACAAAGGAAGTGGCCCAAAAATACAGGCTGGTCGTAAAAAGGAAACCAAAAAAGGGCGGGCAGATAGACCTGTTCACTCAAGACGCCTATGAGTACAGGGCTATACTGACAAACGATTTTGACCAAGAGACCAAGAGCGTTGCAGCTTTCTATAATCAACGGGGGAATATGGAACGCCAGTTTGATATTCTTAAAAATGATTTTGGCTGGAACAACATGCCATTTTCGTCATTGGACAAAAATCTTGTGTTCCTGTATTTTACGGCAATATTCAGGAATCTTTACAACAGGATTATTCGATATTTCTCTGAAAGGAACGAGTTCTTGAAACCAAATTTCAGGATAAAAAAGTTTATTTTCAGGTTCATCACCCTGCCCGCCAAATGGGTCAGACAGAGCAGGCAGCTCAAGCTAAGGATTTACACATCTAAAGATTACCAAACTTAGCGATAGTAAGAAAAATGCAATAACGGAGAATTTTGAAAGTCTGAAAAAACTCGGACATGGGCACTATTGATCCAATTGAAGAAAATGGGCGTTTTCAAACTCGAACAAGAGAATAGTTCTATATCAAAAATAAAAAGCAGTTCAACAATATCTCGAAAACAAGGAACAGGAACATTTCCACTCTCAAATCCTTAAAAAAGGATACCCTTTAAAATAGACATGCGGATTTTAGGA
>NZ_JAGEVG010000055.1 GCF_017581925.1 Gelidibacter pelagius
CAACGGCCCGTTCCCAAGACTAATTCTAACTGTTTCTTAATGTGTAAATCTGCTATTAATCCTTTGGTTGAAGGTATTCTGTTTGAAATCTATCTCTACATAGGCAATTTTTTAAGGTTTAAGCCTAATGATGTGCAACTATTAACCAATGATTATTTATAGCGGCAGCCATTCCAAGACTAATTCTAACTGTTTTAGTGCGAAACTTTTAAAAAATAATAGAGCAATGCTATGAATGAAGTGAGTGGACTTTTTTTAATAAAAAAGACGTGGAACTCAGCTTAGACGCTATCAAGGTACTGGCGGTACCTTACCACGAATAAGTGAGCCCACGTCGGTTGACGTGAGCATCTTACTTATCATCTCGTGGTTATTTTAAACGCCAGTTTTTGATAACGAGATTCAAAGCGAATGCTTCAATGTTTTGATATGAAGAATCGCAAATTTAATTTAAAAAACGAATATATACAATTAACTCTTGTAATCCAAATGGATTACAATAATTTTTAAAATTATACCAAAATTGCAGAATGGCAGGATTAGACAAGGAAGATATAATTTTAAAAAATAAGATTGCTAAAAGGGTTAAATCTTTGAGAATTAAAACTGGATTGTCGCAATCTGATTTTGCTAAATTTCATGATGTTGACAGGCAAATAATCAATCGTTGGGAGAGTACACTTAATAAAAGAGGAATTACCATATATACCATTAAGAAGTTTTGTGATATGATTGAAATCTCAGTTAAAGATTTTTTTGATGATGACTTGTTCCTTAACAGTTAAACTGAGGAATTTAGTTTTATTTTGATTATATGATATAAAGTTTATTGTAGCCACTTGAAATAATCTGCCAAGAAGTAATTTGCCTTACTCGACATCTTTATAAGATAGAATTCTGCTTTATGGCCTTTTTCATGCTTCGTGTTCGTGTTAAAGCCGACATTGGTAAAAATGAATGTATTGCATACGCTTTGTTGGTGTTTTCCACCAACAATTCCAGTTTTAACGAAAAGGTTTTTTTAAGACATTATCCCCTACCCCTAAAAAGGTGAGGTGGGATTTGGCTTTCAATGTTATTGCTTATATCATTGTTGGTGTTTTCCACCAACAGTGTTGTCTTTCATTGAGAACGGCAGGTCATTTATTAATTAGAAGGTTGTGCCTAAAGATTGCCGCGTCGCTCCTTCGTCGCTCCTCGCAATGACGGAATCAACGGACTCGCATTCTTAACCCAAGCTTCATTGCAAGGGGTTACATGAAGGAAGCACTGCTTCATTGAATGTACATAGCGAAGCTATCGACCGCGGCAATCTGTGTCTGTTAGGCTAACCAACCATGAGATTGCCACGTCGCTCCTTCGTCGCTTCTCGCAATGACACATGGGGGCGTCGCTCCTTCGTCCCTCTCTGTCTGGACGGTAGACAGATTCGGATGATGCCGAGGTGGAGGTGGAGGAGTAGGAAAGAGCACCACTTAGCTGTCATTAAGAGAACTCCCACCCTGGCGTCATTGCGAGGAATGAGGCACGAATGACGCGG
>NZ_JAGEVG010000056.1 GCF_017581925.1 Gelidibacter pelagius
CGCATAGGCGTCAACTTAAGAGATGTTAAAATAGATTGTTTCCATAGCATTTATGCGATCTTTCCTCGATTCATACATCGCATAATATTTTATCTGCTCTAAGATATTGATTTTTTCATTAACTATCATTTGCATGTTCTCCCTGACTATTTCACTTAATTTGATAATGCTGATCGCTATCCCGGCCTTTTCTATTATCTGTTGGGCCTTGTTGAATATGGGTATTACAAGCAGGTTTACCATTAGCAGTACGGAATAGAAGAAGAACTCAGCTCTTTGTCTGTTAATATATCTTTGGGGAATATCATTCTTTATTCTCAGGTTGCCCTTCCAGCTCTTGAACAGGATCTCTATATACCATCTTGCTTTATAGGCCTGGACAATATTTGGTGCCGTCCAAACTTCTTTGGGCACATTTGTAATATAGATGCTGTAGCCCAAAAGGTTCAGGTATTCCTTGGAGTGGTTCGATTTTTTATTCCTATTGCGCTTAGCTTTTCTTCTCCTTTCATTAGCTATGCCATCACTCAATGGAATTGCAACAAACCTGCACTTTACCCTCTTTTCCCTGCCAAGATGGACCTCTATGTCCAACTCTCTCTTGTCTTTCAGACAGGCATCCAGTTTTAATCCTTCGCCGGTAACCGCATCATGGACCAGGATATTGTACTTGAACCTGCTCAAGAAGTAGGCCTGTCCCTTGTCGATCCGGTCAAAGACATCCAGAACAAAATAGCCCAGATCCCTTATGATCAAATCTCCCTCCATCAATGTACCTAAAAATCTATAGGCGTCCTTTTGATCATTGTCCCTGAACGAATCCAGGGCGAAATCGGAAAAACGACCCTTCTTAAAGTTGAAGATCGCCTGGATCTTTGCACATGCCGTGTCACCACGCTTGGAATAGCTGCCCGGGAAAACGTCCGATAGGCAACTTGGCAGGGAAAAATGTGTGGCATCCTGCACATAGACATTATCAAAATGGCAGAATAGCGCACTGTCCATAAACGAACCGTACTTTTGCGCGAACGATCTGTGCAGGAGTGCCCTGATATATGTAACGATCTCCGGTCTTGCCACCCGTTTCCATAGACCTTGCCCACTTATGGTCCTGCCCGTTATCGTGCTGATCTGCATCGCCCAATTATCAAAACTGAAACTTCCCTTTGAGATCAGTTGCCAATGTCCCAGAAGAATATCGGCGATGGTACATTTTCTGTCCTCCCGCTTACTCAGATTTAATTTTTTAGCTAATGACATCGGCTTTAAAAAACCTAATTTTTGCTTAATTTTGAGAACTGGTTGCAGTTGGGTATTATTTCTTTGCATTTTTAAGTGGAATTAATTTATGTAAAGATAAATACTCTTCTGACAATCAGTATTTTAAAATATAATTAGTGCTCTTTTTTAAAAATTAGGTTGACGCTCATGCG
>NZ_JAGEVG010000057.1 GCF_017581925.1 Gelidibacter pelagius
AAACGTCAGACTGCGCAATAACCTCCCTTTCTTAATAACTTTGTTGATTTCCTTTTAACGCATTGCCCGGATCACTTTAAGATATTGGTTATCTTAATGTTATGGATTTTATAACAGGTTTTAACAGGGATCAATTGGTAATGATGGACTTTGAGTCATGCGTAGGTCATGATTCATGGGCGCGTACCGTTGATATGTTCGTGGATATCCTCCCAATGGAGGAACTGGGCTTCAGGGACGTGCTCAATTCAGAGGGAAGGCCTCCCTACCATTCGACGGATATGCTCAAGCTCTATCTCTACGGATACAAGAACAAACTTCGCTCCTCGCGCCAAATGGAACACGCCTGCAGGGTCAATCTTGAGGTGATCTGGCTCTTGAAGGGACTGCGTCCCTCGGCAAGGAAAATCGCTTACTTCAGAAAGGACAATGCCACGGCGTTCAAACTGGCCTTTAGGCATTTTGTGGGGCTGCTCAAGGAATGGGAGCTCATAGAAGGCACGACCATCGCCATAGACTCCTTTAAGATCCGGGCGCAGAATGCCCAGAAGAACAACTTCAACCAAAAGAAGATAGACCGCCATATTGCCTATATCGACGGCAAGATCAAGGAGTACCAGGACCAGCTCGATCAAGGGGATGGGGATTGCGATGAACAGGAAATCGAGACTAAGATCACGTACCAAAAATCAAAAAAAGAAAAATACCGCAACATAGAAAAAAGGTTGCAGGAAAGCGGCGAGAGCCAGATCAGCCTTACCGATCCCGACGCAAGGTCTGTAATACTGCACCGCAACATCATCAATGTGGGCTACAACGTGCAGGCAGGTTGCGATGCCAAGCACAAGCTCTTCGTGAACAACGATACCGGGAGCGTGAACGATACCCATGCGCTCTCCCCAATGGCACTGGACGCCAAAGAACTTCTGGGAATGGAAAGTATGGACATCCTTACCGACAAGGGATACACCACCGCAAAGCATCTGGACATCTGCACCAAGAACGGCATCACGCCCTATTCCTCCCCGAAAAACAGCTCATCGCACGACAACGGACGCTATCCAATGGCCGACTTCAGATATGATGCAATAAAGGATACCTACACCTGTCCGGCAGATCAAGTATTGACCACCAACGGAAGTATCTATGATAAAGCTGGCCACATGGTCAAGCACTACAAGAACAGGAAGGCCTGCGAGGCATGTCCCGTGAGACATCTGTGCACTACAAATAAAAACGGGCGCTTCATAGAACGCTCCATTTATCAGGAGGCTCTGGAAGAGAACCAAAAAAGAGTGGAAGAAAAACCAGAATATTATAGGCTCAGGCAACAGATCACCGAACACCAGTTTGGGACGCTGAAAAGGCAATGGGGATTTACCCATACTTTGATGAGGGG
>NZ_JAGEVG010000058.1 GCF_017581925.1 Gelidibacter pelagius
GATGACGCTTCTGGGGGAACGACTGGATACCGTTGACTTCTTGATAAAAGGCCACTTTTAGAAAGTAACATTGTGCTCCGGCTCCGATTGGAGCAGCGGAGGGCGTCAAGGTTACTGTTGATGTGGTGTGATCAATAGCTTAGTTTGTCATTGTACTTAACCTAAAATCCTTTCTATCAATTATCGTTGATTGATGAAGCGCTGTAGCAATGTGAGAAACATACAAATGTGTATAGATATGTTACTTTTTTTTACACATAAGTGTGATGTGTATAGAAAATCCAATTATCTTTACACGTACATGTATGCAAAATAATAGACAATGAATTGGAAACTCCAAGATCTGCCTTATTCTGTTGACTTAGAAACTCTAAAGGTGCTTAAGCTTTTACCGGAAGCACATAGGGCTTTAGCCGAATTAAAAGGAGTTGCCCAATCAATTCCTCGCCAGGATATTTTAATAAACACATTGGCCATACAGGAGGCGAAAGATAGTTCGGAAGTAGAAAATATTGTAACGACCCACGATGAGATTTACAAAGCCAGTATGGGTATAGAGAGTGTGACCTCTAGTCAGGCCAAAGAAGTGCAGAACTATATAGTGGCCATGAAAACAGGTTTTGCTACCGTAGCGAAGAATCATTTTTTATCCATAAATCACATCAAGCAAATTCAGCAAATACTGGAAAATAATAATGCGGGGTTTAGAAAGGTACCTGGTACCACACTTAAAAACAAGTATACTGATGCTATTGTTTATACGCCGCCCCAAAGTCATGAGGACATTGTAAAACTCATGCAAAACCTGGAGGTCTTTATTAATGTAGAAGAAAATTTACCTATAGACCATCTTATTAAAATGGCGCTGTTTCATTTTCAATTTGAAAGTATTCATCCATTTTATGATGGCAATGGGCGTACGGGAAGAATTTTAAATATTTTATACCTTATCCAATATCAATTATTGGATACTCCTATTTTGTATCTGAGCAAATATATTATCCAACATAAAAACCAGTATTATCAGTTGCTGCAGAAGGTGCGCGACACTGGAGAATGGGAAGACTATTTATGTTATATGCTTACCGCTATCACCGAAACGTCAAAAGACACTTTGGAGAAAGTGAGGAACATCAAAAAAGCCATGGCAGACTATAAGATACTCTTGCGTGACAATTATAAATTTTACAGTCAAGATTTATTGAATCATTTGTTTAAGCAGCCATACACCAAAATAGAATTTTTGCAAAATGAGCTACATATATCTCGTATTACGGCGGCCAATTATTTAAATCAGTTGGCTACTGATGGACATTTGGTAAAACATAAAATTGGACGTACCAATTATTATGTCAACCATGCAGTGCTTAAAGCCTTGAATTAAACTT
>NZ_JAGEVG010000059.1 GCF_017581925.1 Gelidibacter pelagius
CATTAGTGTCCGATAAACATTTTTAAAAGCGGGATTTCCAAGAAGGATTTCCCGCTTTATTTATATCTTGGTTTTTACCACAAAACTATAGATATGAACAAAAGTAAAAATTTCAGCGGACAACCCATTATCAAACAGGTTTTAAACTTCCTTGACGCCAAGGATATTTATCGGACAGCAAAGAAGCACAATAGTGACAGGTATACCAAGAAGTTCACGACCCATGAGCATTTGGTCACGATGATATTCGCCGTTATCAGTGGCTGTAGCTCACTTCGTGAGGTCTCCAGCATAATGCTTGCCTGTGAGGGCAAGATCAACCACTTGGGCCTAGCGGACTTTCCAAAACGCAGCACCTTGTCCGATGCCAACAAACGCAGGAGCTCAGAAGTCTTCGCTGATATTTACGCAGGCCTTTATAAGCGCTATCGTCGATTTTTATCGGACAGCAGAACCAGGGAGCCTGCCATAAAAAACCTTAAAATAGTCGATTCATCAACAATAACCCTCTTTAGCGATATCCTAAAAGGTGTTGGCCGCAACCCGCTTAACGGCAAAAAGAAGGGCGGGATAAAGATGCACACGATGATCAATGCGATGGAAGATGTTCCCTGCCTGATAAAATTTTCAAGTGCGGCAACGCACGATCACCTATTTTTAAAAGAACTTGACCTAAAAAGGGGCTCTTATATTGTGTTCGATAAAGGATATATAGATTACCAACAATACCAGAAATGGACGTTGGACGAGATCTACTTTGTGACCAGGCAAAAGAGCAACGCCCGCTACACAAGCCTTGAGGAGTTTGATATACCGGACAACGTGGACGATGCTGTCCTGAAGGATGAAAAAATAACGCTTGCCGATAAAGATGATAACGAATTTTACCTGCGAAGGATAGCTTTTTGGCACCAGGAGAAGCGCAAGGTATACGAGTTCATCACCAACAACTATGAACTAGAGGCCGACAAGATCACCGATATCTACAAAAATCGCTGGCAGATAGAGACCATGTTCAAACGGCTGAAACAGAACTTCCCGCTCAAATACTTTCTGGGAGACAACCAAAACGCAATAGAGATCCAGATCTGGGTGAGCCTGATCATCCAGCTTATAATGCTTGTAATACAGAGAAAAGCGCAGAGAAGATGGGCGTATTCCAATATGATGTCCGTAATACGATATCATCTGATGACCTATATAGACCTGTTCAAGTTCCTGAGGGACCCTGATTCCAAATGGGAGGAGATTACCACAAAAAACATTGGACAATTGAGTCTTTTCGACCCTTAGGGGGTTCTGTTTTGAAAACAGGAACCCAATTCAGTAAAATATGGCAATGACAAAGCTATTTTTACTACTTTAGATTTTTATCGGACAACAATGA
>NZ_JAGEVG010000005.1 GCF_017581925.1 Gelidibacter pelagius
AGAATCAAGACCGCTGCGCTATAAGAATCAAGAACCAAGACTAAAAAACTTAGAGCATTTAAAATGTGGCTTTTAAAATTTAAAGCTCGACGGAAATAGCATAATTTCGTTTTTTTTCCTAAACAGATTCAAAATGACACTAATTCTAAAGAAATTCTCCGAGAGCCTTTACTGGTCAGACTTTTAATGGATCATTGAATTTTAATCGGACACCGTTGATTGGTGAGTGGTGATTGGTGATTCAGTAGCGTCCGATATAAGAATCAAGACCGCTGCGCTATAAGAATCAAGAATCAAGACTAAAAAACTTAGAGCATTTAAAATGTGGCTTTTAAAATTTAAAGCTCGACGGAATTAGCATAATTTTGTTTTTTTTCTAAACAAATTCAAAATGACACTAATTCTAAAGAAATTCTCCGAGAGCCTTTATTGGTCAGACTTTTAGAGGATCATTGAATTTTAATCGGACACCGTTGATTGGTGATTGGTGATTTTTGAATGACAGGAAATTTTTGAATTGAGATTTATTTGGAATTTTGTACGAAGAAGAATTGAATAACTATCGAATGTTGAAGTTCGATCAGAATCGAAACTTGGAACTGGAAACTTATAATTTTCGTAAGTAAGAATTTATAATACGTGTATTCGTGGCTAAAAAAGACATAGCAGTTGTTATATTAAACTGGAATGGTAGGGCCTTGTTGGAAAAATTTCTTCCTTCAGTCCTTATGCATTCCGAAAGCGCAGCTATTTACGTGGCTGACAATGCCTCAACTGATGATTCTGTCAGTTTCTTAAAAACGAATTATCCGTCGATAAAAATTATTCAAAATCAAGAAAATGGTGGTTATGCCAAAGGGTATAATGATGCTTTAAAACAGGTTGATGAAGACATCCTGTGCCTTCTCAATAGTGACATCGAAGTTACTAAAGATTGGTTATTACCTATTATTGCTATTTTCAATGCACAGCCTGAAACTGCAATAATACAACCGAAAATTCTGGATTTTAAAAACAAGGACTATTTTGAATATGCCGGAGCTGGTGGTGGATTTATTGACAAGTTTGGATACCCTTATTGCAGGGGACGGATTTTTGATACGATCGAAAAAGACTTAGGTCAATACAACGACACAACTCCAATTTTTTGGGCTTCTGGAGCTTGCTTTTTTATTAGGAAATCAGTTTTCGATAAGCTAAACGGTTTTGATGAATCTTTCTTCGCACACATGGAGGAAATCGATTTGTGCTGGCGCGCCAATAACCATGGTTTTACCACAACATATGTGGGCACTTCAACGGTATACCACGTTGGTGGAGCGACCTTAAACAATACGAATCCGAAAAAAACCTATCTCAATTTCAGAAACAGTTTGTTCACCTTAACAAAAAATGCGCCTAACCATTTATTTCTATTAATCTTTACACGACTTATATTGGATGGTCTTGCTAGTTTGAAATTTTTAACGTCATTCAAATTCGCCCATATTATGGCAATTTTAAAAGCCCATGCTAGCTTTTACTCAGGCCTTCCCCAACTGCTTAAAAAGCGTCGCTTATTGAGTCAAAATATCTCGACGGTTGCACCCACTAAATATTACCAAGTTCAGTCAATTGTATGGCTTTATTATGTGAAAAATCAAAAGAAATTTTAAGTAAGAATTAAAGTGTTAAAATTGTTGTTAATTCTTCGCTTAAGTAGCATTTTTTATATAATTTTGCGTTGTTAAATTTCTAATTATTTAATCACTACCATTATGAAAAAAATCATGTTATTAAGTGTGTTTTCATTGTTGGTTTTAAGTTCATGTGTATCCAAAAAAGAATATACAGCTCTTGAAGCTAAACAAAAAGAAACACAAGATTTATTGAATACCGCAACAGTAAAGCTGAACAGCTGTATATCTGAAAGAGCTGCAGCAGTAGCACGTGTTGAAGGCCTACAGGAGCAATTGGCTGATATGCGTAGAACAAACTTAGACTTAATTGATACCAAAGGCAACTTAACAACTTTAACTCAAAAAGGTGCTGAGAATCTTGAAAAATCTCTTGAGAGCCTAAAAGAAAAAGATCTTAAAATTACACGTTTGCAAGATGCGCTGACCAGAAAAGACAGTGTTACTCTTGCAATTGTAACAAGTTTGAAGAAAGATGTTGGTCTTAACGATCCAGACATTCAAATTAATGTTGAAAAAGGTGTTGTTTATATCTCTATTGCTGATAAGTTATTATTCCAAAGCGGAAGCTACAATGTTACTTCAAGAGCTAAAACTATCTTAAGCAAGGTAGCAACTGTAGTCAACGGAAAACCTGATTTTGAATGTATGGTTGAAGGTCATACAGACAGCCTACCTTATAACAGAGGTGGCGTATTATTGGATAACTGGGATTTAAGTGTTAAACGTGCAACCTCTATTGTTAGAGTGTTGGAAGAATTAGGTGTAAACCCAAAGCAACTTATTGCATCTGGACGTAGCGAGTATGTACCATTGGTATCTAATGATACTGCTGAAAACAGATCCATTAATAGACGTACACGTATTTTAGTACTTCCAAAAATTGACCAATTCTACGAAATGGTTGAAAAAGAAATGAAAAACATGATTGCTGAAGACGCTAAGAACTAAGCAATTATTTAAAATATATTTAAAGCTCAACTTAACGGTTGGGCTTTTTTCATTCCTGCTTAGGCAGGAATCTCTTTTTTAAATCTGCTCTAATATTTTTTCAACAGAAAAGAGATCGCTCTATTAGCGCCTATCCAGATACTCGTTTTATCCCACCAGTGGGTTTTATTTCCCCGAAACTTGGCTCGATCGAAAAGAGAATTCCTAATTCTTACCTCGTAGGCTTTCCCACCAGTGCCGATCCGATCGGACGGGCCTCGAGCTTCTTTATTTAATTGTGTCTTCAGTAGATAAAGAATTCAAAATCATATAAACATTGTAAAGAAATTGGATTTTTAAAATCTGAATTTCAAAACGTTTACGTCCCAAGTCAATATGAATTCGTCAATAAGACAAACTTAAATAATGGATACCGAATGGTTTTCTAAAATATTTCCAAACTCCCCTTCCCCTCTCTTACTATTATAGGCTCATCTTCAGATAAATCAATAATTGTAGAGGCTAAGTTATCACCATAACCACCATCGATGACCAAGTCAACCAGATTGTCCCATTTCTCCAATATCAATTCAGGGTCTGTGGTATATTCAATAATTTCGTCTTCATCCCTAATCGATGTGGAAATGATTGGCCTTCCCAATTGCCTGACAATTTCTAAAGCAATATTGTTATTTGGAACCCTGATACCGACTGTTTTTTTCTTTTTAAAAGGATGCGGAAGTGTTTTAGCTCCTGGAAGAATAAAAGTATAGGGACCAGGAAGAGCGCGTTTTAAGATTTTAAATGTGGTCGTGTCAATTTGCTTTACATAATCACTGAGATTACTCAAATCATGACATATGAATGAAAAATTTGCTTTGTCCAATTTGACACCCTTTATTTGCGCAACCCGCTCCAAGGCTTTGATATTATTGATGTCGCAGCCCAAACCGTAAACGGTATCGGTAGGATAAATAATCAATCCCCCATTTTTAAGCACCTTAATGACCTTCTTAATTTCCTTGGCATTCGGGTTCTCTTCATATATTCTTATAAATTCAGCCATAATATGTGTGTTAAAATTTCGTTTACAAAGTAATTAATAATTTCATTATGAAAGCAATAAAACTACTTTTACTCACGGTCATCTTTGCTTCAGTAACATTTTCTTGCAGTAAAGAAAGTCTTGATACGCCTATCCAGGGGCTAAATCCTTCTGAATATTACCAAGAACTCAATATCAGCTATGGCTCTGATGACGGTCAGAAATTTGATTTGTACCTTCCAAAAAACCGAAGTACATCAACAAAAGTGATGATCTTGGTCCACGGCGGTGGGTGGTCGGGAGGTGATAAAGTAGATATGATTGGTTTTAAGGATATCATCCGTCAAGACTTATCTGACGTTGCAATCGTCAACATCAATTACAGATTGGCAAATGACAGCCGAAGTCCATATCCGATGCAGATTGACGATATCACCTCAGTAATAAATCATCTTAAAGAGCATCGCGATTATTATGTTATTTCCGGCGATTACGGCTTTTTTGGTGTGAGTGCAGGCGCACATTTGGCATTACTTTGGAGTTATGCCTTTGATACCGGTGATGATGTGAACATGGTATGTAGTATCGTTGGTCCCACAAACTTTACGGATCCTGCCTATTTGAACAGTACTGATCCAAATATCCGAGCTTTAATGGACCTGTATGGAGTTGCTGCTTCTACTGAATTTTTGGAAGAAGTCAGTCCGTACCATCGTGTCACTGCAGCTGCACCGCCCACCATCTTATTTTATGGCGGACAGGATCCACTCATTCCAACAACACAAGGCACCGCCATGAGAGAGCGTTTGCAACAATTGGGTGTTACCCATGAATTCACACTTTATGAAAATGCCGGCCATGGTTGGTTGGGATTGGAATTATTAGATACCTGGTCCAAATTAAAAATTTTTACGCAAACGCATTTGTAGTGTAAATCTGTAGCACAATTACCCAAGCACATCCAATTTCGCAAAACGTAGCAGTAATTTTTTGACACCACCATGCTCAAAATTGATTTCAGCCTTGGTATCTGCGCCAGCGCCTTCTATCTTCAAGACTTCACCTTTTCCAAATCGCATGTGTTCTACCACATTACCTACGGTCAGTTTGCCGTCAAAAAGGTTAACATCCGGACTCCCAGTAGACTTTCCAATAGGCTTCAGTTTTGCTGGTGGAATAAATTTAGGAGGCTTTTCTTCTGATCTGCGCTTTGCAGCTTTTTTGAAACGGATCTGATTGGGCTCCACATCACCGAAAATATCTGCAGAAAGCATCGGATTGAAGCGTCGGTCTTCTATTGGCGTCATCACTTCGACAAAACTCTCATCAATTTCTTCAATAAAACGGCTTGGTTCGGCATCAATCAATTTTCCCCAACGGTAGCGCGACATCGTATAAGTCAAATAGGCTTGCTTTTCTGCCCGGGTCAAGGCCACATAAAACAGGCGTCGCTCCTCCTCCAACTCACTGCGGGTGTTCATACTCATCCCACTTGGGAATAAATCTTCCTCCATGCCCACAATATAAACATAAGGGAATTCGAGACCTTTGGCCAAGTGAATGGTCATTAAGGCGACGTGGTCCGCATCGCCTTTATCGGCATCCAGATCTGTCGCCAAGGCCACATCTTCCAAAAACTCAGGCAAAGCTCCTGTGGCATCGGCCAACTCTTCCTGCCCTTCCACAAAATCCTTGATCCCGTTGAGCAACTCCTCAATATTTTCCATTTTGGCAATGCCTTCCGGGGTACCATCATCTCTGAATTCCTTGATCAGCCCAGTCACTTTGGTCACGTGATCCGCCAACTCAAAAGCGTTGGCCGTTTGGTTCATCACCTGGAAACTCTCAATCATGGTGACAAAATTCCTCAACTTGTTTTTAGTGCCAGAATTAATATTGATTTCAATTTTATCAATATGCTTCATCACATCAAAAATGGAGCGGTTATAGCCGTTTGCAGCGACAACCAATCGATCTATTGTGGTCTGACCTATACCACGGCCAGGAAAGTTGATGATCCGTTTTAGAGCCTCCTCATCGGCTGGATTGATAATCAATCGCAAGTAAGACAGAACGTCCTTAATTTCTTTGCGCTGATAGAAGGATAATCCACCATAAATTCTATAGGGAATACCCCGCTTTCTCAAAGCGTCTTCCATCGCTCGGGACTGGGCATTGGTACGATATAAAATGGCGAAATCACTATTCATAAGTTGATGTTCCATTTTATTTTCAAAGATGGAACTTGCCACAAAGCGGCCTTCATCACCGTCAGTCATCAATCGGTTGACCTTTATCTTAGCCCCTTCATCATTGGCCGTCCATACTACTTTTTCAAGTTTGGTCTGGTTCTTTTCGATAATGGAATTGGCAGCATTGACAATATTCTTGGTGGACCTGTAATTTTGTTCCAAACGAAACATTTTTACATCGTCATAATCCTTCTGAAAATTTAGGATATTATTGATATTGGCACCTCTAAATGCATAAATACTTTGCGCATCATCTCCTACGACACATATATTCTGGAAGCGGTCAGATAAAGCCCTAACAATCAAATATTGGGAATGGTTCGTATCCTGATACTCATCGACCAGAATATAACGGAACCGATTTTGGTATTTGGCCAATACATCTGGAAATCGCGTAAGTAACTCATTCGTTTTCAGTAACAGGTCATCAAAATCCATAGCGCCCGCCTTAAAGCAGCGGTCCACATAGTTTTTGTAGATATCTCCCAACCTCGGTCGCTTGGCCATGGTATCCGCCTCAATCAATTCTGGATTCTGGAAATAGGCTTTGACCGTAATCAAACTGTTTTTATAGGAGGAAATCCTGGAACTGATCTGTTTGGTTTTATAAATGTCTTTATCAAGACCCATTTCTTTGATAATGGCACCAACCAAGCGTTGTGAATCCTGCGCATCATAAATGGTGAAATTGCTCGGATAGCCCAGTTTATCCGCTTCAATGCGAAGAATTTTTGCAAAAACCGAGTGAAACGTGCCCATCCAAAGATTTTTCGCTTCACTTGTACCAACAATATCAGCAATTCTCCCCTTCATCTCACGAGCCGCTTTATTGGTAAACGTTAATGACAGAATATTAAAGGGGTCAACCCCCAAACTCATTAAGTAAGCAATCCTATACGTCAACACACGAGTTTTACCAGAACCAGCACCTGCAATCACAATCATAGGGCCATCTTTTTGCAGTGTTGGTGCTAACTGCGCTTCATTCAACTGACTTAAATACTTTTCCAAATCTCTCTCAATTATTAATCTGTGAAATTAACCAAAGCTTCTGTTTTTAGAGAACGTTTTTATCAATAATTATAAACAATTGCATTTGTTTTACTACTTTAAAAGAAAATGAATATCTTTAGAATGACTTCAAAAATATCAAATCCATGAAATATTTTTTTCTGATTATCTGCCTCCTTGGAAACACCTTATTAAACGCCCAAACTGATTTAGAAACCGATTTTAAAGACGTAGAATCTAAAGTGATTGAATGGCGACGGCATTTCCACGAACATCCAGAGCTGAGCAATCGGGAATTTAAAACGGCTGAAAAGATTGCTGAACACTTGAGATCATTGGGTATTGAAGTGCAGACTGGTGTTGCAAAAACAGGAGTTGTTGGACTTTTAAAAGGAAATCACCCAGGGAAAGTTGTGGCCTTAAGGGCGGATATTGATGCACTTCCTGTAACAGAACGGAATGATTTGCCGTTTAGATCAAAGGTTGAAACGGAATTTATGGGCACAAAAACTGGGGTGATGCATGCTTGTGGCCATGATACACATATTGCCATTTTGATGGGCGTTGCCGAAGTTTTGTCCAAACATAAAGACAAGATCAACGGCACCGTGAAATTTATTTTCCAACCTGCCGAAGAAGGCCCGCCTCCGGGAGAAGAAGGTGGCGCCAAACTCATGATCAAGGAAGGTGTTTTGGAAAACCCAAAAGTAGATGCCATTTTTGGTCTGCACATCAACTCAGCAACGCCTGTTGGCACAATAAAGTACAAGTCTGGCGGCATTATGGCCGCTGTGGAACGGTTTGTCATTGAGGTAAAAGGCAAACAGAGTCATGGCTCTCAGCCTTGGCTTGGCGTAGATCCTATTCTGATTTCTGCAAAAATCATTGACGGTTTTCAGTCGATTGTCAGCAGAGAGCTCGACTTGACCAAGGAAGCCGCTGTGATTACCGTAGGGAAAATCACCAGTGGCGTACGCTTCAATATTATTCCTGAAAGCACCGAGCTCATTGGGACGGTACGCTCCTTGGATCCTGATATGAAAGCAAAGATCATCAAACGCATGACTGAAATGACCGAAACCATTGCCAAGGCTTATGGTGGTGAAGCTACTATTGTCTTTGAAAACTTTACATCCATAACTTATAACGATCCGGATTTAACTGCTGCAATGTTGCCAACGCTTCAAAAGACAGCAGGAAATGACAATGTTGTGATTACCAAAGCCGTCACAGGCGGAGAAGATTTCTCGTATTTTCAAGAAGCTGTACCTGGACTCTATTTTTTTCTGGGCGGCATGACTCCAGGGAATACCGAAGCTTTTCCACATCATACGCCGGATTTTATCATTGACGAAAGCGGGATGCTATTGGGGGTTAAAACAATGACCCAATTGGCGATTGACTATTTAGATTTAGATTAAGGTATTGGTTTTAATATCCATGCTTATTTTCCTCGCCCGAAAACTACAAATGCGCAAACTCCCTCATCGCTCACCTCTCGTAAATCTCCCGCTGATCCCGCTGATTTTCACAGACAGTGTCCAATTATGTAGCCTACTCATAACTTTGAACTCTGCCTGCACGTCCGCAGCCATAGCGGAGGCGGAAAACTTTGAACTTTGAATTCTAAACCCTGAACCCATCCTCACAAAATATTTTCAAAAAACTGTAACAAAGTTTAAGTAACTTCATCTTTATAACAAAGCAATTGTTTTTTTGACAAGAACCAATCCTCATATTGAAGTTTTGCTCGAGCAATGTAAATCTGGTAACCAACAGGCGCAAATGGAGGTTTACAACAGATATTATAAAGCCATGTACAACACAAGTTTTAGAATTGTAAAGGACAGTTTTAAGGCCGAGGATATTATGCAGGAATCTTTTTTGACCGCATTTACAAAACTTGAGACGCTTAAAGAATCTTCAATGTTTGGATCTTGGTTGAAGCGGATTGTCATCAACAATAGTATTTATGACTATCGCAAAGCGCAAAAAAATAGCACTGTTTCTCTAGAAAACGTCATGTATAAAGTAGAAGATGATCAAGATGTGACAGAAGATGGTGAATGGACTCATGTCAAAGCTGCTCAAGTCATCCAATGCATGAAGAGTTTAAAGAAAAACTATCAAATAATTCTGACCTTGTTTTTAATTGAAGGTTATGATTATGAAGAAATAGGTGAAATCATGAATATGAGTTATGCCAATTGCAGAACGATGATCTCCCGAGCCAAAGACAGTCTGAAACAGAAACTAAAGCCTGTGGAAGGATTATAAAAAACGACATTATGAAAAGAGATAAAATAGAAGAATTGTTCAGGAATTTAGCAGGTGATTTCGACGTAGAAACGCCAGAATTCGGCCATCAGAAACGGTTTTTGGACAAGTTAAACTCAATAAACACCAATAAAGTTGATAAAGCGCCTAAAAGAAAATCCTACACATTATTTCTTTCGATTGCCGCCTCTGTAATGATATGTTTCGGACTGTTTATCTTTTTACAAAATAATACAGAGGTGAACGATTTGGCAAGCGTATCACCAGAATTGTCCCAAACCCAAGACTTTTTTACAACGGCCATCACGTCTGAATTGAACAAAATAAAAGCGCAGCGAAGTCCGGAAAATGAAGTTCTTGTTTCGGACGCGCTAAAACAAATGGAATTGTTAGAAAAGAATTACGAGCGATTGAAAATTGACCTTCAGGAAAGCGGCAATGATAAACGCGTGATTTCTGCCATGATCAGCAATTTTCAAAGCCGAATCGACATTCTGGAAAACGTTTTAAAATCTATTGAAAACCTCAGGGAATTCAAACAATCAGAACAAAATAAAATGACTATTTAATTCAGCAGCTATGAAAACTAAACTACCTTTTCTCGTGATCTTCTTCTTCCTCTCCCATTTAACGTTTGCGGGAACTGGATGGAATGGCAAGCACACCAAAGAAAAAACCATAAAAAGAGAATTTACTGTTCATCGCGACGCTCTGTTAAAAATCAGCAACAGCTATGGCAATATCAATATCATCACCTATTCAGGAAACACGGTTAGCATTGAAGTCAATATCAAGACCAATGGTAATAGTCTGGACAAGGTACAGGAGAAATTAGATAATATTAATGTTGATTTTCAAGCCTCCTCGACCATGGTCTCGGCAAAAACCATATTTGATAAAAATAAATCTGGAAGCTGGTGGAACTGGGGAAGAAGCACCAATGTCAATATGGAAATCAATTATTTGGTGAAATTACCAATAAGCAACAGTGTCGATTTAAGCAATGATTATGGCAGTATAAATTTAGATCGATTGGATGGTCACGCGAAAATCAATTGCGATTATGGAAAAATAACTACCAAAGAGTTGATGGCAGACAATAATTTGATATCGTTTGACTACACCAATAACAGCTATTTTGAATACATTAAAAGCGGAAAAATAAATGCAGATTATAGTGAATTTACCGTGGCAAAAACTAAAAACCTCGACATCAATGCCGATTATACCAAATCGGTCGTTGAAATTGCTGAAAACGTCAATTATACCTGCGACTATGGCTCAGTAACCGTTGAAAAGGCGAATAATGTGAAAGGCAACGGTGATTATCTGACCGCGCGATTTGGCGAAATTTATAAGAACATTCAAATCGTCGCCGACTATGGTTCGATAAAAATTGATAGAATGACGACAAATGCGGGTAATGTGTCCATTGATTCAGATTATACCGGAGTAACCATTGGGTACGATTCCGGATATCAATTTAAGTTTGATATCCAATTGGACTACGCTTCGCTTAGAGGCGCTGAAGACTTTCAGTTCATTAAGAAAAAAGTGGACTCCAACGATAAATATTATCAAGGCTATCATGGCGATGCCAACACCAACAATCACATTAAAATTACTTCTGACTACGGAAGTGTCACCTTCAAAAGAAATTAATCAAGATTTCTGCTTCCGCGGAAACGACAAAACCGAAATTTATGAAAAAATCAATTTTATTACTTGCAGCAGTCCTCATTGCAACCACAATTCACGCCCAAAGGAAAATTAAAGGAAATGGCAATGTCATGACCATTACCAGAACAACTTCTGATTATGACGCCGTTAAATTTGCAGGATCTTTTGACTATGTCCTCGTTTCGGGAACGGAAGGCAAAATCAAAATTGAAGGCGAAGAAAATCTGTTGCAATACATAATTACTGAAGTGAAAAATGGCACCTTGAGTATCAGAACTGAAAACAGGATCAATTTACAGACCTCAAGAAACAAAACCATCAAAGTAACAGTTCCGTTTGAGGCTATTGATGCGGTTTCACTAAGTGGTTCAGGTGATGTTTGGAATGAAAGCATAATTTCAGCGACAAACTTTAAAGCGTCAATAACAGGTTCTGGCGACGTGACCTTAGAAGTAGAAGCGACAGCTATAGATGCCAGCGTTACCGGTTCTGGCGATCTGACTTTGAAAGGAAAGACCAACAATTTAAAAGCAAGCGTTACTGGCTCAGGAGATTACAAAGGTTCCAATCTTAGCGCCAATGACGTAGTTGTTTCAGTAACTGGTTCAGGAGACGCTAAAGTAGTGTGCCATGGGCATTTAAAAGCACGTGTGTCTGGATCTGGTGATATAAAATATACTGGCAGCCCTAAAACTGAAGATTCGAAAGTTGCGGGCTCAGGAAGTATTGGTAGTTGAAATAGGGTTTGCCCCATTAATTAGTCATTACTTAATAATTCTCAACCGCTAACATAAATAAACCTTCCGGAAGAACTTTTCAACCCAAATCTTAAAATCAATTTTAAAAGAGCATAGTGGTAAAAAGTTACTCCCTTCTTGGAACTCTGAAAAGCAATACTATTCCAATCAGAAAGAATATAAACAAGAATAAAATAGCATTACGCATACTTCCTGTTATCTGATCGATAGTAGCAAAAATGACCATCCCGATAACGATTCCTATTTTCTCTGCCACGTCATAAAAACTAAAATATGACGTGGTATCCTTAGTTTCCGGTAAAAACTTTGAATAGGTTGAGCGGGCCAAAGATTGGATCCCTCCCATAACAAAGCCTACAAAACCTGCTGCAATATAAAAGTCCAAAGGCGTGACCATGAAATAAGCGTAAAAACATAAACCCATCCAAATAAAATTGACCGCTATCAGAGTATTTATATTTCCAAACTTAGCGGAAGCTCGTGAGGTTAAAATAGCACCTACCACAGCAACCAACTGGATAATTAAAATACTGATGATCAGCCCCATGGTTTTTCCTTCACCGTCATTCCAAGCTATTTCTTCTTCACCAAAATAAACTGCCACGAGCATAATGGTCTGTACGGCCATACTAAACACAAAAAAGGCGCCGAGATAACGTTTTAATCTTAAATTATTGGTCAAAGCTTTCCAAACGCTTCTCAATTCTTTAAAACCATTAAAAACTATTGATTTAGTGACCTTATGTCCATTTGAAACGCCTTTTGGCAAAATATAAAATGTGTATTGGCTAAACAGGATCCACCACAAACCTACGGTAATGAAGGCTACCCGCATGGCCTCAATTGATGCGGCATTTTTGGCGGCTTCTGAAGCCGCTTCAATTTCGATTTCCGTTCCAGTTGCCAGAATCTCTGGCGCTATGGCTATATTAAATCCGAAAAATTCAGGATTCATTACCATGGCCAAATTAAGGATCAATAAAAGTACACTTCCTATATAGCCCAAAGAAAATCCTTTGGCGCTAATCTTATCCTGTTGTTCAGGAAAAGCAATATCGGGAAGGTAAGAATTGTAAAACACCAAGCTCCCCCAATAACCTATCAATCCCATAAAATAAAACAGCAAGCTCAGATGTATACGGTCTAAGCTAAACCAATACAATCCGATGCAACCAAGTCCGCCCACATAACAGAAAAACTTCATAAAACTCTTCTTGTTGCCAACGTAATCTGCAATACCAGACAAGATGGGCGATATCACTGCAACGACCAAAAAGGTGAATGCGGTGACGAAAGTGATGAGGGCCGTACTTTTAAATTCAAAACCAAAGGCGCTGACCTTTTTGACTTCAGATATAAACAATGCAGAATAAAATATGGGAAAAATTGAAGACGCGATGGTCAGCGTATATACTGAATTTGCCCAATCATAAAATGCCCATGCATTCAGTAGTTTATTACTTCCCTTTTGAAGTTGCTCCATTTGTGGTTTATTAGGGGGGGTTATTGCTATTCGTTATTTTTATTCTTTATTTTTTATTTTTAATTGGGCATTTCTGTCATTTTAAAAGAAAAACGCAAGGTATTCAGTGAAAAATCAATTTTCGTTCCGAGATAAACTGCTGTATTGCAGTCTAATTCTGGAATTTTTAATTATAGATCCCGTCATAAGGGCGGGATTATCCCGATAGCTATCGGGACAACCATCAAAACCCAATGCGCTGCGCTTTTGAGTTTTGGGTTTAGATCCCGCAGGAATGCGGGATTAGTTCAACCATCAAAACTCAATGCGCTGCGCTTTTGAGTTTTAGGTTTCACTAAAAAAAAGCTGTTCGCTCCAATTATGGGCGTGAACAGCTTTTTAAAATTAAATATTTATTCTAAAACAGCGATGGATTAACTTTTAAATGTGGTTACTCCAAATTTTTTGGCTTCTGCTCTGGCTTTATCAGCATGGGCCTCTATGTTTTTGATACGTGTTTCATTGGCAGGGTGTGTGCTTAAAAATTCAGGCGGTGCTCCTCCTCCACTTTGAGCACTCATACGTCTCCATAAGTTTGCAGCCTCCATTGGCTCATAACCCGCAATGGCCATTAAATAGAGGCCAATTTCATCAGCTTGTGATTCGTGGCTTCTGCTAAAAGGGAGCATCACACCTACTTGAGATCCAACACCGTAAGCTTGATTAAAAAGATTTAAGGTTTCTTGATCTTTGATGACGACGTTGCCGGCCACAGCACCCATTTGTTGTAACATCCCGGCGCTCATACGCTGCTGACCATGATTGGCCAGTGCATGGGCAACCTCATGCCCCATAATGGCGGCTAATCCGGCTTCATCACCGGCAACAGGCAAAATACCTGAATAAACAACAATTTTACCTCCTGGCATACACCAAGCATTCACAGTTTTATCATCAACTAAATTGTATTCCCATTGGTAATCTTTTAAATACCCCTGATACCCATTGGCATCTAACCATCGTTCAGCGGCTACGGCTATTTTCTGACCAACACGTTTGACCATATCGGCATCCTTCGTATTTCTAATCACCTTGTTCTCCGTCAAAAACTCATCATACTGTGCAAAAGCAGTAGGAAAAAGCTGCGAATTAGGAACAAGGGCTAAAGTTTTATTTCCCGTAAATGGATTCGTAGCACATGACAAAAAGAGTGTCAATGCCCCCATAGCTACTATTGAATTCTTATATTTCATCTGTTCTCTTATTAAAATTAATTCTGCATAAAAATACAAAAACCATTCCCTTATTGATTGACTCAAAAAGAAATAGTTTTTGTTTTTGTGAAATCAATGAAATTCTACTTCCCGAAAATATGTAATTCGGAGAAACCTTTATCGATTATCATTGAATTATCTCCATTAATTTTAAGCTCACTTAAAGGTATCTCTTCATTATCAATCTGCACCTTCGTGATGGTAAATGGAAGTCCATGTAAGTTGATTTTAAATCTCTGGTAACCTGCATCATACTTTCCTTCTTTATGTTGTTGGATAATGAGCTCATCGGATTTTCCGGTCAATTTAAACGTTCTTAAGCTATATCGGCCCTTTTTGTAATCATAACCGTCATGGGCATCATCAAATAAAGTGGAAGATTCCTTTCCGTTTTTAAAATAAACATCAAGCGTTACTTCATCAATGTCTATCTCACCAACATATTGCTGCACTGGGTATTTTGGAATAATGGCTCCAGCCTTTACAAAAACCGGGATGGTTTCAATATCAGCATCTACCCACATTTCTTTTCCACCTGAAACAATTTGATCCGTCCAAAAGTTAAACCAGTCACCACGAGGAATAAACATGCGTCTGCCACGAGCATTCGGCTCTAATATTGGACATACCAAGATATGGTCGCCAAAAATAAACTCATCAGATCTGTAATGTGTATGTACATCCTCTTGATCAAATAATACTAAAGATTTTAGCATTGGAATACCTTCCTCGACATATTTCCAAAAAGAAGTGTATAAATAAGGTAATAACTGATAACGTAATTCAATCCATTTACGGACAATATCGGTGACATCCTCATCAAAAGTCCAAGGTTCTTGATTTCCATGATCGCCTGAAGAATGCACCCTGAAAAACGGATGGAAAATTCCAAGTTGAATCCATCTGGTAAATAATTCACCACTTGGCTGTTCTGCAAATCCGCCAATATCACTGCCGGCAAAAGAGAATCCTGACATGGCCATACGTTGTGCCTGTATATTGGCAATCCATAAATGCTCCCATGTAGCGACGTTATCGCCCGTCCATGTCGAACAATAGCGTTGTGTGCCTGAATATGCAGCACGCGTAATCACAAATGGACGTTTTGGATAGGCAAATTTCTTCACACCTTGGTAGGTTGCTCTTGCCATCTGCATGCCATAAACATTATGCGCTTTTCTGTGGCTACAACGGTTACCATCATATTCATGTCTTACATCGTCTGGGAAGGTCTTATTGGGTACTTCCATTACTGCAGGTTCGTTCATATCATTCCAAACGCCTCTAACACCAATGTTTTCCACCAAATCCCTGAATAAATCTGACCACCATTCGCGGACTTTCCTGTGTGTGAAATCTGGGAAATAACATTCTCCAGGCCACACTTTACCTTTCATATACGGACCATCGGCACGTTTACAGAAGTAATCATTGTCCAATGCTTCCTTAAATACCCAATAGTCTTTATCTACTTTAATTCCTGGGTCAATGATGACGACCGTTTTAAAACCATCATCCGCCAATTCCTTGACCATACGTTTTGGATCTGGGAAATGATTTTTATCCCAAGTAAAACATCTAAAGCCATCCATATAATCGATGTCCAAATAAATGGCATCACAAGGAATCTTTAATTCCCTGAACTTTGATGTGACTTCTTTAACCGTAGATTCTGGATAATAGCTCCATTTACATTGGTGGAAACCCAATGCCCATAACGGTGGCAATTGATGAGGCTTTCCAGTTAAATCTGTATAATTGGCTACGACATCTTCCATTTGAGGACCATAGATGAAATAATAGTTCATTTCACCGCCTTGCGCCCAAAAACTTGTAACATTTCGTCTTTCTTGAGAAAAATCAAAATAAGTTCTAAAGGTATTGTCGAAGAAAATTCCATAGGCCTTTTTATCCTTCAATCCGGTATAAAACGGAATGGCTTTATAGATAGGGTCAGTACCTTTTCCGAAGGCATAACTATCCGTCACCCAGTTCTCAAAGCGTTTGCCTTTTAAATTGAGTTCAACGGGTTTGTCACCCAATCCATAATAGCTCTCGCCATCATGTGACGTCTTACTCATTTTGACAATATTACCGCCGTACTCATAGCTTTCTTCCCAATGGAAACCCAATTCGTCTTCATTGATAAGCTTATGGTCTTTGGCATCAAAAATGAGAACTTGTAAGTTCTCCTTCTTGATATGGCAAATGAGTTTGGAAGTGGTTATCTTATAAGACTCTGCCTCTTCTTCAATTTCTAAAAGATTATAGCCTTTGCTGGCATATTTTGTAATAGCATAAGAAAAGTCCTTTTCAAAGGTGCCCGTAGTCGTATATCTAAAACGAAGAACACTATCTCTTACAATGGTCATTTCAAGAACTACATCATTATCTGTAGTAAAGTAAAGTGTGTCTACATCCTTTTTATAGGCTATTATCTTTGATGGGAATATATTTCCCTTTTGCTCTAATTCAGTATTTACAATCATAATTTGGTATTAAAACTCACAAAAAAACACATAAGTTTTCAAATATAAAATTTAAGTTGATAGTACTTGTTAACTACAACGATTGCGAGTTGATTAATTAATGAAATTGGACTGACAATTATTTCTTTTTGTCAGTTTTCTTAGGATTTAACTTAGATCGGGTCTTTTTTGAAGTCGTTTTGGTCGGTGTATACTCTGGTGATGTTTTGGCTGGTTTCTTGGAAGATTTGATCTTGACTTCCTTTTCTACCTTTTCTGCCTTTTTCGTTTTATCCTTAACAGTATCAGATTCTTTCGAGTCGATTTTCTTAGCTGAATCCTTCTGCGCAGGTTTTGTCTTTACTACTTTTTTAGTTGTCTTTTTTACGGGTTTCGCTTTTTCTTTTACAATCGATTTATCCGATGTCTTTTTAGATGACTTTTTCGGCTTAATATATTTAAAAGCGACCATTCCCAATGGTGGAATGATGATTTCTGCTGAATGGTCCCGATTGTGCAATTCGGCTTTCTTAGTCGTAATGGTTTTATTCTTAAAATCGCCTGTACCATTATAAATTTTATCGTCGCTGTTAAAAACCTCTTGAAGTTTGCCTTTTTTAGGCACTCCAATGCCGTATTTGACCATGGGTGTTGGTGTCATGTTACAGGCGACTATAATATCATTTTTCGAGTCATTCCCTTTCCGTATATATACCAAAACTGAATTTTTATGGTCATCATAAGCAATCCATTCAAAGCCTTCGCCCGAAAATTGTTGCTCGTGCATAGCAGGTTCCGATTGATATAAACCGTTTAAATCGATGATCAGGTTTTGAATTCCTTGATGAAATTTAGAATCTAACAAATGCCAATCTAAACTTGATCTAAAGTTCCATTCGTTGACCTGTCCAAATTCACAGCCCATAAAAAGCAATTTGCCTCCAGGATGTGTAAACATATAACTGTACAATAATCTTAAATTGGCGAAGCGTTGCCATTCATCGCCAGGCATACGTCCTAAAATAGAGCGCTTGCCGTAAACGACTTCATCGTGGCTTAAGGGCAGCATGAAGTTTTCAGAAAACGCATAAGTCATTGAAAAAGTCAAGTCATTTTGATGGTATTGACGGTAGATAGGTGGTTTGCCAAAATATTCGAGCGAATCGTGCATCCATCCCATCATCCATTTCATACCAAACCCTAGTCCACCTGAAAATGTAGGTCGGGATACCATTGGGAATGCTGTTGATTCTTCGGCAATATTCTGTACATCGGGATAATTGGAGTACACGGCCTCGTTCATCTCTTTTATAAATGCCACAGCGTCTAAATTCTCTCTTCCGCCGTACATATTCGGCTCCCATTCGCCTTCATTTCTCGAATAATCCAAATATAGCATGGAAGCCACGGCATCCACACGCAATCCGTCAGCATGATATTGATCCAACCAAAAAAGAGCATTACTGATCAAAAACGATTTGACTTCGTTGCGTCCATAATTAAAGATCAAACTTTTCCAATCATGGTGATAGCCTTTACGTCTATCTGGATGTTCGTACAGACAAGAACCGTCAAAGTATCCGAGTCCGTGTGCGTCTTCAGGAAAATGCGATGGTACCCAATCTAAGAGAACGCCTATATTATTCTTATGAAGCGTATCGACCAAAAACTTGAATTCCTCGGGATAACCAAAACGCGATGTTGGCGCAAAGTAACCAGTAATCTGATAGCCCCAACTTGGGTCATACGGAAACTCCATAATGGGCATCAGCTCTACGTGCGTGAACTTCATTTTTTTAACGTAAGCAACAAGGTCATCAGCCAGCTCGACGTAAGACATAAATCGGTCTTCAGTTTCATGGCGTTTCCAAGAACTTAAATGGACTTCGTAAACAGAGTATGGCGCATCTAAGGCATTGTTCTTTTTACGTTTGGACATCCAATCCTCATCTTTCCATTTATAATCGTCTTCCCAAATAATGGATGCCGTTTGTGGCGGATGTTCTGCACGACGCGCATAAGGATCTGCCTTTTCTGTTTTTATATTGTTATGATGGCTCGTGATTTTATATTTGTAGATATTACCTTGCCCCACTTTAGGAATAAAGCCTTCCCAAACACCACTTTTATCCCATCTGACATTGAGCTCATGTTCATTTTCATTCCATTTATTGAAATCGCCGACCACAGAAACTTTTTTAGCACTCGGCGCCCAAACCGCAAAATAGGTGCCTTTAACACCATCAACTTCCATGATGTGCGACCCAAACTTTTCGTAAAGCCTAAAATGCTTTCCAGCTAAAAACAGATTGATATCAAAATCGGTAAAACGACTACAAGGCGTTACTTTTGCCATATTTAAAGCTTATAAGGGTTAAAAAGTGTTAAACTATTTCAAATTAAAATCCTAAAGTACTAAAATTACGTAGACAAACTAACATGAAATACGTATTTAAATCCTTATGATTATCTTAACGCTCCATGAAGAAAGGAAACAGAATACCTTTCGACTTAATTTTAAATCCACAAATAGATCCTTATGAAAACACTACCGTTAATACTTTTATTGAGCCTTGTTTTTAGTTGCAACAGCTCTGCCCAAAAGAAAGATAAGGCTACCCAAAAAACAAAAGAATTTAAAGTTTCAAAAACTGATGCCGAATGGAAGGCCAAACTCACCGCAGAACAATATCACGTCCTCAGACAGGCAGGTACCGAACGGGCATTCTCCAGTCCGTTGAATGATAATCACGAGGTTGGAACCTATGTTTGCGCGGCGTGCAAAACCCCATTGTATAAAAGTGAGCACAAATTTGATTCAGGGACTGGCTGGCCAAGTTTTGATCGCGTTATTGAAGGCAATGTCGCCTTTTCTACCGATAAAAAATTGGGCTATATGCGTAACGAAGAGCACTGTGCCACCTGTGGTGGCCATTTAGGTCATGTATTTGATGATGGCCCAAGAAAAACCACGGGGAAACGTCATTGTATCAATGGAGCAGCTTTGGAATTTGTTCCCTCCAATAAGTAAAATTTCAATATTTTAAATTCCAAACTCCAACTGGTTGTTAATGTCAATTGGGATTTGGGATTTATAATTCAATAAAACACCAAGGGAGACGACATTTTCTTGACGATATATAATCAAATCACAGTCAAGAGTTTTTGTGTCCATAATTTCTAGTAGTTACGACAGGTTTTAGGGAACACATAACCCAAATCACTTCTACTATTTAGGACTTCAATATTCAACCTTACAGCCTATGCCCTCGCAACAAAGACCATTTACAAACAATTCTTAATAACTATTCCCATATTTGGATTTGGTAATTTGCGATTTGAAATTTACTTTTTGTAACTTCGTAGCTTCTAATCACGATTAAAAAATTCTCATGAGTAAATACGATATCATTGTTCTTGGAAGTGGTCCTGGTGGCTACGTAACTGCTATTAGAGCATCACAATTAGGTTTCAAAACTGCAATTATTGAAAAAGAAAGTCTTGGTGGCGTTTGTTTAAATTGGGGTTGTATCCCAACTAAAGCCTTGCTAAAATCGGCCGAAGTTTTCGAATATCTTAAACATGCTGAAAATTATGGTCTTTCTGTAAAGGAAGCCGACAAAGACTTTACCGCCGTTGTAAAACGCAGTCGCGATGTGGCAGGAGGCATGAGCAAAGGTGTTCAGTTTTTGCTAAAGAAAAATAAAATTGATGTCATTGAAGGTTTTGGGAAACTTAAACCGGGAAAGAAAGTTGACGTTGACGGAAAGGAATATAGTGCTGACCATATCATCATTGCTACAGGAGCACGATCAAGAGAATTGCCAAGCTTAAAGCAGGATGGCAAGAAAGTGATCGGCTACAGAGAAGCCATGGTCTTAAAAGAGCAGCCTAAAAAGATGATTGTAGTAGGTTCTGGCGCTATTGGCGTAGAGTTTGCTTATTTCTACAATTCTATGGGCACGGATGTGACCATTGTCGAATTTTTACCAAATGTTGTTCCGGTTGAAGATGAAGAAGTTTCGAAACAATTGGAAAAATCATTCAAGAAAAGTGGCATTAAAATCATGACGTCTTCTGAAGTGACCAAAGTAGATACTTCTGGAAAAGGTGTTGTGGCCACTGTGAAAACAGCAAAAGGCGAAGAAACGATTGAAGCAGACATACTTCTTTCTGCGGTTGGAATCAAATCGAACATTGAAAACATTGGTTTGGAAGATGTAGGCATTGCAGTTGGCAGGGATAAGATTTTAGTCAACAATTACTACCAAACCAACATCCCAGGATACTATGCCATTGGTGACGTTGTTGAAGGACAGGCTTTGGCCCACGTTGCTTCCGCAGAAGGCATTTTATGTGTGGAAAAAATTGCAGGTCAGAATGTCGAGCCTTTAGATTACGGAAATATTCCTGGATGTACTTATGCTACTCCTGAAATTGCAAGTGTCGGAATGACTGAAAAACAAGCTAAAGAAAAAGGTTACGATATAAAAGTTGGTAAATTTCCATTCTCTGCATCAGGTAAAGCGAGTGCGTCTGGTGCTACGGAAGGTTTTGTAAAAGTAATTTTTGACGCCAAATACGGCGAATGGTTGGGCTGTCACATGATTGGTGCTGGTGTAACTGATATGATTGCTGAAGCGGTTCTAGGACGTAAATTGGAAACTACAGGACATGAGGTTTTGAAAACTGTACATCCGCATCCAACGATGAGTGAAGCGGTCATGGAAGCTGTTGCTGCGGCTTATGGGGAAGTGATTCACTTGTAAGATCCCCTCCTAACCTCCCCGAAGGGGAGGAACTGATACTCATAAAATTAAAAAGCGATTCAAAATTTGAATCGCTTTTTTTATTGGAATTTTACTTAAAGTTTAAGTCCCAATCCAAAAAACAAGCCATTTGGAGCTAATTCGTCAAAACCTAAAGCAAATTTGACGTGGGCATCCAACGACTGCGTAATGTCATAACTTGAACTGATATCGGCACCAATCTTCAGTTTATTTGTAAAAAAATCGAAGAAATAATTCACACTGGGTCCGGCCATTAAGTGCAATCTATTGGCCACTTCATATTTCGCATAGATAGGGACATTCAGAAAATTGAAATCGCCCACCGATATATAGAGTACCTCAGGTTGAATGGTCAAAAAGTGATCAATTGGAATTTCCACAAAGACCCCACCATAATACCCGGTTTCAGAGGTTGAGTAAAAACCTAAATCCTTTTGATCCACAGTGAAAAACGTCTTGTTCAATCCGCCTTTTATACCAAATCTATTCTCAAGATCCTGGGCATTGACAACTAAGGAAAAGCCTATAAAAAGTAGGACTAAAATACGTCGGTTAAAATTCATATCTCATCATTTAAAAAACTCTGGATGGCCAATTCGTAACTCTGCAATCCAAAACCAACGATTACACCTTTGGTATGTGGTGCAATAAAGGATTGGTGTCTAAAATCTTCGCGGGCAAAAGTGTTTGAAATGTGAACTTCAACAACTGGTGTTTTGATCGCCCTTACGGCATCTCCAATGCCCACAGAAGTATGTGTATAGGCAGCAGCATTCAAGATGATGCCATCATAACTAAAACCCATCTCTTGAATTTTAGAAATCAGTTCGCCTTCAATATTCGATTGAAAGTGGTCGATTTCAAGCTTGGGATATTTTGATTTTATGGCATCTAAAAACTCAACTAAGGTGAGACTTCCGTAAACATCCGGTTCTCTCGAGCCCAATAAGTTCAAATTTGGGCCATTGATGATGATGATTTTTTTCATAAGATAAAAGTATTAAAAATAAAGACATAAAAAAACCACCAAGTATTTTGGTGGTTTTTAAAAGATAAGATAATGTGGTTTAAACTTAAAGCTTAAACAACAATCCAAATTGTGCTGTGTCAAAGAAGTTATTAAACACGTTGATGTTTCCGTTAAAACCAGACACGGCTTTACCACCATCTACTTTAGCCGAAGAATAAGACAATACATCAGCAAGGCCAAATGAGATAGCAATCTTCTCAGTGACGAAATAATTGATTCCTAAATTAAGACCTGCGCCAAAACCATCGGCTTTAATATCGTTGATTTTATCTTTACTGGACACATAACCTAATCCTAATTCTGTATAGGTTTTAAATCGTTTACCTAAATCCAGGAAGTAATAACGGGCAAAAACGCCAGCTCCAAAGGATTTATTATCGTTAGTATCAGTTCCTGCTACTTCTCTTGTGGAAGAGCTAAAGGCGCCCTCTACTCCAACGGCAAAATCTTCAGTTATAAAATATCCGACTTTAGGACTAATAGAGAATCCACTAGTTTTCGTGTCCGTATTTTTGTTATTTGTACTGTTAAAACCAAGACCACCTTCAAGCATTATGTCACCTTCCTCAAAACCATAAGTAGTTTCAATTTCTTGTGCATTCACATTTGATAATCCGAAAACTGCAAATGCAGCCATAAACATTAATTTTTTCATTTTGTTAATTTTAAGTTCTTATTAAATTTGAGAGCGCGAAAATACGCCTAAGGTTATTTCAAAAAAAATTAAAGACCCTGTATTTACTAAGGTTTTCATCTATTTTAGGCGTATAAAAAACCGAAGCTTTTGACTTCGGTTTCTATATTATTGATTGTGATTGAGTTGTCCTTAAAATGAGAATCCAACTCCAAATTGCCAAACAGAGTTTTTAATATCTCTATCTGAAATAAATGGGGCATCATCCTTAATCATACTTGTCAAACCAAGATTATACCTCGCAGACAGTGACACTCCATTGTCAAATTTGTAGCCAGCGCCTAAAGCTAAATTAGTATCAAAGTTTTTTATTACGGAATCATCAGGATCGAACTCGATTTCTCCTCCGGTAGAACCCGATTCGTAGTCAACTTTTTCTTTAGCCTTAAAACCAAACTGTGGTCCTGCCTCTGCATACAAGCCTTTGACGATATAAACTTTAGCCATTAAAGGAACTTGGATATAATCCAACTTATAGTCTGCCTGATCACTTATTGAAAAGCCTTGACTTGAATACAACACTTCAGGTTGAAACGAAAAACGCTCACTTAATGGAATTTCCGTAAACAATCCCAGATGAAAACTTGTTCTTGAATCGAGATCACCAACGTCATCTCCGGTAATCGTCGCAAGATTAACCCCTCCTTTTACACCAAATTGAATGGTAGAGTCATCTGATTGTGCATAAATGGTTGTGGCGCTAAAAAGCCCTATCATTGTAACTAAAAATAAATTTTTCATAAGATTTGTTTTTAAATTTAACTTCAAAGATAAGTAGCCATCCCCTTACGTTTTTCAAGATTAACAGAGTTTAACGGCGATCAGTTTTTTTTAACATTTCTTTATATTCCTGAGTTTAGAACATAAAAAAACCGAAGGCTATGCTTCGGATTTTTCTTAAACATTTTATGATCTGGTTTAGAACATATAACCCAACCCTACTTGCAATGTATTGACTTTTCCTTTAACACCTGAGCTTTCAAATTCGCTACTGTTGCTTATTCTATTGGTCACCTCAAAACCATATCTTGCTTCCAAAAAGAAGTTCTGGGTTATTTTATAATTGGCCCCAAAAGTCAGGTCGATACCAAATGAATTAACACCTTTAGTTTTTTCTTCCAAACTAAGATTACCCTGAGGTCCAGCTATAATTCCGAATTCATCAGATACCATAAATTTAGCCAAAATTGGAATGTATAGGAAACTGGCTTCGTTTGCTTTGGCATATAAAATTTCAGGTTGCACATGAAATTTTTCCGAGATTCCAAAATCAGCAACACCGCCAACAAAGAAACCTGATTCATCACCAGAAACGGAACTTCTTTCAGCTGTTATCTTAGCGGAGATATTGGTATACCCTGCCATAAATCCGAATTGGGATTGGGATTGGGCATGAATGTTGGCCAATCCAAAAACTACAAAAGCAGCCAATACAATAAGTTTTTTCATTTTTTAAAATTTTAAGTTTAGATTAATTTGGGAGGACGAAAATAATTCAAAATTCAACATTAAGAAAACTAATATGTTGTCTTTTCGTGATACTATTATTTATTTCAATCATAAAAAAACCGAAGACTAAGCTTCGGATTTTTCTTAAACATTTTATGATTTGGTTTAGAACATATATCCTACACCTACATGTAATGTATTGAATCTACCTTTGACACCAAGCGAACTATCATTGACTCTATTGGTCAATTCAAATCCATATCTTGCTTCTAAAAAGAAATTTTGAGTAATCTTATAATTCCCACCAAAGGTAAGGTCCACACCTAATGAATTAACACCATTTGGCATATCTTCTAAAATTAAATTGGCTTGAGGTCCAGCTAAAATTCCAAATTCTTCTGACACCATATATTTAACCAAAACTGGAATGTACAAGAAATTGGATTCCGAGACATTTGCATAGAGTACTTCTGGTTGGATATGGAATTTTTCAGAAACAGTAAAGTCACCGACAACCCCAACAAAAAATCCAGATTCTGCTTGTGATGCAGATACGCCATCGTAAGAAGCTTTTTCGGAGATATTGGCATACCCTGCCATAACTCCAAATTGGGATTGAGCATTAACATTAGCCAATCCGAAAGCTGCAAAAGCAGCCATTAACATAAGTTTTTTCATTTTTTAAAATTTTAAGTTTAGATAAATTTGAGGGCGCTAAAATAATTCAATATTCATCATAAAAAAATTAATTTGATTTCTTTTATTGATGATTTCAACCGTTTTAATATTAATAAAAAAAATCGTCTAAAAATTTCTTTTTAGACGACTCTTTTTCTTAAGCATTTTATGATTTGATTAGAACCTGTAGCCCGCTCCTACAAAAAAACCACTTAACCTATTAGAATACCCACTCGGAGCATCTTTAAATAAATTAGCTATTCCAATATTGTATCTCGCTTCAACAAAAAATTCTTCTGTAATATCATAAGCTGCACCAGCCTCAATTCCGTAATTGAAAGAATTAATTCCCTCACCGGTATCTAGTAGAATACCTAATGCAGGACCTGCCAAAATATTAAATTGATCAGACACCATGAACTTTGCCATCAATGGAACTGAAATTTGGTTCAATTCATTGATAGCTACAAAAAGCACTTCCGGTTGAAATGCAAATTTTTCTGAAATTCCAACTTCAGCAAATACACCAGCATAAAAACCCGTTTCTGAGTACGTGGTACTACCACCTATAAAGTCACTACTTTCCGCAAACTTAACCTTGTTTGAGGCAAAATCAACGCCCGCTTTTACTCCGAAGCGAGTTTCTTGTGCATTGACTTGAGCCATTCCAAAAACTGCAACCGCAGCCAATAAAAATAATTTTTTCATAATTTTAAGTTTTAAAATTGATTATTACAAACTACGTGCTTTTATTTTAAATAAAGATTACACAAGCATGAGTTGTTAACAATTTTATTAACATAAAATATCTTAATCGCTGTTTTTAAGACGTTTACAGATTAACTTATAAACAATTTCCAGGGTTATTAGCCATGGATTCCGTCAAGATAGATTTCAGTTGTTCTATTATTTCTAAAACATATACCCTATTGACAGTTGAAAAACGCCATTTTTGAGGTCCACGTCAAGCTCGTTATCAGAAATATTTGATAATCCAAAATTATAGCGTGCGGCAAAATTCAAACCGCCGTCCAACATATAACCCAAACCTAGAAGCGCACTGAAATCGGTTTTCTTTACCAAGTCCTTAATATCCTCATTTTCTAATTTGGATGAAGTCAAAAATCCAATCTGCGGTCCGGCCTCAATGCTCAATCCGTTGACTACCCTAAACTTGGCAAGCACGGGAACATTGATATAATCCAATCTAAAATCGCCCAAATTAGAATCAGTTCCCTGCGCAGAGTATATCACTTCCGGTTGTATGGAAAATTTGTCTGTAACTCCAATATTGACAACGCCACCAACATGATAAGAGGTCATCCCTTTTGCATCTGCGGAATCATCCCCTGTAAAAGTTGCTAAGTTAACACCAGCCTTTAACCCAAAAGAAACCTCTTGAGCATTGCTAAAGTTGAATCCAAAAACTGCCACCGCAGCCATTAACATTAATTTTTTCATTTGTTATCTATTTTTTAGATTAATAATATTGACACTTTTTGATTATCGTCAAATATCCATCCTTCCCGACGGACTTATTAGCTTCTTTAGTGCTATTCTTATCGCAAAGCCCTGATTTAGGAATTTAAAAATATAATTAGGATGTGAAATTCTCTAAAACTGACCGATTTCATTTTATTATTTTATCCCGTTTTTACTTGTAATATAGTATCATTGTACTGCGAATCATAAAACTAATGATGCCTTAACTATAACTATATATTTAAAAAAACTATTGATGAAGTGGCACGATGCTTTAAAGGATTATGAACTGTATTTGAAGATTGAACGTGGTTTATCTCAAAATTCCATTGCCAATTATGCCTATGATATCAAAAAACTCATTGGCTTTTTGGAGCGACATGACATGATCATTTCTCCTATTGAGATTGACCACAGTGCCATACAACAATTTATATTTGAAATATCCAAAAATGTCAATGCCAGATCTCAAGCCAGAATTATTTCAGGTTTGCGAAGTTTCTTTGGCTATTTGGTCTTCGAGGATTATCGAAAAATTAATCCATTGGACCATATTGAATCGCCTAAAATTGGTCGTAAATTGCCTGATACGCTTAGTTTAGATGATATTAACAATCTGATTGGAGCCGTTGAACTCACCAGAGAATACAACGGCGTTAGAATTGGCGAACGCGATCGGACCATCTTGGAAACGCTTTATAGCTGTGGCTTGCGCGTTAGTGAATTGACCAATCTTAAAATTTCAGATCTTTTCTTTGACGAAGGGTTTATAAAGGTTACCGGAAAGGGCGACAAACAACGCTTTGTCCCAATTGGTACTTCTACGCAGAAGTATATTACGATTTATAAAGACGAAGTACGTTCAAAAATAAAGGTTCAAAAAGAATTTAAGGATACCCTATTTTTAAACCATAAGGGCAAACAGTTGACCAGAGCAATGATTTTTACCATTATTAAAAGGTTGGCTGAAAAAATAAATCTTAATAAAACCATTTCACCCCATACTTTTAGACATTCCTTTGCAACGCACTTGTTGGAAAACGGTGCCGATCTTCGGGCTATTCAACTGATGCTGGGACATGAAAGCATTACTACTACAGAAATCTATATGCATGTTGATAGGTCCCATTTAAAGGAGGTGCTCAACAAATTCCATCCAAGGCGTTAGTGTGCTTCATGTAGCTTTTTTAGGCAAGAATCATTGATGGGAGTTTCAGGTCATAACTTATCTACCCTAATTAGTTCCCAAAAATCGACATCCTTTTCCATCACATCCACAAGTCCGTATACTCTATTGTTTTGAAAATCAATAATCTTGGCTTTTCAAGACCCACTATTGAAAATAAATCAGCTTAATCTTGTCTATTGAAACTAATTCGCAGGAAAATTTTATTTTAAAAGTTATAAAAAATTTCTTAACTTTAAATGAATTCCCCTGATTATAGTTTTAAAATAGCATTTAAAATGTCAACTAAATTTACCCAAATCAATAGTTGGTTAACATTATAGCACGCTCTAAACTAAATCTAAAGATATGACTTCACTTAGATCAGGATTACCAAAACACAACTTAAACTCAACCTTCGTTGATGACCTTAAATGGCAGATAGCTTTAGAATATTCCGGTATAGGTATGTGGGAGTTTGATGCGGTCTTAAATCATGTTTATTTTTCAGAAGGCTCTAAAAAAATCCTTGGCGTGTCAGATCCATTTTTTGGGAATGACGTCAACGCATGGAACAATAGAGTCCACCCTGAAGACAAGGAGAAATACCTGCAGGACTTTCAAAATCACTTAAAAGGTCTAAAACCCATGTATGAAAATGAGCATCGCGTAAGATGTGAAGATGGTTCTTACAAATGGATACGTGATAGAGGCAAGATTGTAGAATGGGATTCAAACAATGTCCCAAAAAAAATCATCGGTACCCATACCGATATTACCACACAGAAACAACATGAGGAAGCTGTAAATGACGCCTTGAACATTGCTACTGAACACAACAATAAACTTAAAAACTTTGCCCACATTGTCACTCACAATCTCAAACAGCACACCGCAAATTTTGAGAGTTTATTGGATTTTTATGATGAGACCGATTCCTTTAAAGAAAAAGCAGAAATTGTACAACACTTAAGGACATTGTCGCATTCTTTAACAAAAACAATTGTCAATCTTAACGATGTGGTCCATGTGCAGAACAATAAATCTCATGAAGTCAGAAAAATATATATAGCAAAGGAAATCAACAACACCCTCGCCCTTCTTGATTTTGTCATAACAGAGAACAACGCAACAATACACAACAACATCAACCCAAAATTATTTCTGTATTATAACAGTTCCTATTTTGAAAGTATAATTCAAAACCTTCTATCCAATGCGATTAAATATAAGCATCCGGACAGGGATCCAGTTATCTCAATCGACTGTGTTTACGACAATCAAGAATTTAAACTCATTGTTTCAGATAACGGCATAGGTATAGATTTGGATAAATTTGGAAAGCATATTTTCGGATTGTACAAAACCTTTCACCAAAATAGCGATTCTGAAGGTGTGGGTCTCTATTTAATAAAAAATCAAATAGAAAGTTTTGGAGGTCGCATTACCGTAGATAGTCAAGTCGATAAAGGTACTTGTTTTACGATTCACGCTAAAAACAAAAGAGCTTAGCATGGTAGCTAAGCTCTTTTCTGTTATTTTATTTATTTATTTATTTCGCAATATTCACGGCTCTAGTTTCGCGGATAACGGTCACTTTGACCTGTCCAGGATAAGTCATATCTGTTTGGATTTTTTGTGAAATCTCAAAAGACAGATTAGCCGCTTGCTCATCAGAAACGCGATCGCTTTCTACCATTACCCTCAATTCACGCCCTGCTTGAATAGCATAAGCTTTATTAACACCGTTAAACCCAAACGCCACATCTTCCAAATCTTTTAAACGTTGGATGTAAGAATCCAAAACCTGACGTCTTGCGCCTGGTCTTGCTCCAGAGATGGCATCACATACTTGAATAATTGGCGCCAATAAGGTGGTCATTTCAATTTCATCGTGATGCGCGCCAATAGCGTTGCATACTTCTGGTTTTTCACCGTATTTCTCAGCCCATTGCATACCTAAGATAGCGTGAGGCGTTTCTATATCAGATTCAGAATCAGGCACTTTTCCAATATCATGGAGTAATCCGGCACGTTTTGCAATTTTCGGATTTAATCCTAATTCCGCGGCCATTACCCCACAAAGTTTCGCAACCTCACGTGAATGCTGTAATAAGTTTTGACCGTAAGAAGAACGGTACTTCATTCGCCCCACCAATTTGATCAATTCCGGATGCAATCCATGAATTCCTAAATCGATGACCGTTCGTTTTCCAACCTCAATGATCTCCTGCTCTATTTGTTTCTGTGTCTTCTGAACTACCTCTTCAATTTTAGCAGGATGGATTCTTCCATCGGTAACTAACTTGTGAAGTGACAAACGCGCTACTTCACGTCTTACAGAATCAAAACAGGATAAAATGATAGCTTCCGGTGTGTCGTCAACAATAATTTCAACGCCAGTTGCGGCTTCGATGGCGCGAATGTTTCGTCCTTCACGTCCAATGATACGCCCTTTAACATCATCAGATTCGATATTAAATACCGAAACACAATTGTCAATGGCTTCTTCCGTACCAATCCGCTGGATGGTGTTGATAATAATTTTCTTAGCTTCCTGTTGTGCCGTGAGTTTGGCTTCTTCAACAGTTTCTTGAATATAAGCCATGGCATCAGACTTGGCTTCATTTCTAAGGGATTCTATAAGTTGAGATTTGGCTTCCTCTGCAGATAAGGCGGAAATAACCTCAAGTTGCCTGATTTGGCTCTTATGCGCTTTATCAACTTCTTCTTTCTTTTTCTCCAAAAACTCCAGTCGGAAATCATAATCCTTGACCTTCTCCTCTATTTCTTGGGTTAGCTTCTTATTTTTAGACAGCTCATTGGACACTTGAGATTCTTTATCCCGTGTTCTTTTTTCAGCCTCTGCCAATTTTTTATCACGAGCAAGAATGATTTTCTCATGCTCTGATTTTAGTTCAATAAATTTCTCCTTTGCTTGTAGAAGTTTATCTTTTTTGATGGACTCTCCTTCGGCATTAGCCTGTCTTAAAATAGCGCTTGATTCTTCTTTTGCATTTTTTATAATTTTTGAAGCATTGTTCTTTTCAAGTGCTTTTGCTACAATATATCCCAGCAATATGCCTAATGCTGAGCAACTCACAATTATTAAAATTGTATCCGTTTCCATGTTTAGTTTAGTTTAAAAAATTTGAAATAATTCAAATATCCCGTTTTAAGCGGAATCAGTTCAACCAAACAGCGCATCCAAAAGAGGTGCCGTTTAGCCAAAAAAAAAGCCTACATCAGTTTCGAATTTTGTATAAACCCCTTAAAAACAAGTTTAGGGCTAACAAGCTGATCAAAAATCTGCTCAAAGGCAGCTCGATTTTACAACTTAAACTCACCCTTTTTAAAGAATTAACGTTGAGTTTATCAAAAAAAATAACTAATGTAGGCAGTAACCTATTTATTTAAAAGAACGTTAAGAGCTTAAATGTGAATGAAGAAGATCGTTTAAAGCGGTTAATCTATTGGTGACATCTTCACTAACATGGTCTATATCTATCGTTTTTTGTTCCACTTGGGAGGCAAACTGTAAGGCGCACATGGCCAATACATCTTGTTTGTCCCTAACGGAATAATTTTGCTCAAATTGACTGATCATAGATTCAATTTTCTTAGCGGCTTTTCGCAATCCTTCTTCCTGTCCAGGTGCAATTGTCAATGGATACACTCTGTTTGCTATGGAAAGCTTAATTTTTAGCTGTTCTGACATTAAATCCTATACTTACATTATTGAGATAATTGTGCTATACAATGATCTATATCTTTTATTAATGTATTTATTTTGAGCTTTGTCTCTCGTTTGTTTTCATCACTGCCCAGCATCGAATTTGCAATTTTAAGAGCTTCATATTTTTCAATCCAAGAGGATAATTCTTCTTGCTGCTGAATAATTTTCTGTTGATAACCGACCAATTCTTCGGAAAGCTTCGCATTGGTTTGTTTCAAAACCTCTTGTTTATGCAAAACTTTGCTGATTTTATTCTCTAAAGAATCAACAATATCTTCAACTTTACTCATTTACGAATTTCAATACTGATGAAACAAAGTTAACATACATAAACAAAAATCACAATTGTTTTATCATAAATTTTAAAAAAATAAGTTATAAGTGAGATAAAGCGCCCTAAGTACTTCAAATTCATAGGACTCATTAAATTGAAAACCACAAAAACAAATGCCACAATATCCGTATAATTAATAATCTAAACTGCTTTTAGAACTTGTAACTTTAAGTCCCCATATCTTTAGGCACTTTAAGTACTTTTTAATATTTTTAGCCCTTCAAATATCGCTATGAAATTTCTTTTTGTTTCCCTCTTTTTAACCACTTTTGCTTTTTCTCAAGTGGACTACCCAACTGACTATTTCAGAAGCCCGTTGGATATTCCCATAATTCCTTCCGGTACTTTCGCAGAATTACGTACCAATCATTTTCATGCCGGATTGGATATAAAGACCCAACAAAGAGAAGGTCTGAATATCTATACAATTGCTGAAGGTTATATAAGTCGTATAAAAGTATCACATTACGGCTATGGAAAAGTCATCTATATTACCCATCCTAACGGTTACACGAGTGTTTATGGCCACTTGTCAAGTTATGCACCCACTATTGAGGCCTATGTAAAGGCGAAACAGTACGAGCAGGAATCCTATGAAGTTGAAATGTTCCCTGCTGTTGATGAATTGAAAGTCAATGCCGATGAGATAATCGCCTATTCCGGGAACACAGGCAGTTCTGGCGGACCGCATTTACATTTTGAAATCCGCGATCAACAAGAACGCACCATTAATCCTTTACTTTTCGGTTTAGAAGTGCAGGACAAGAAAACGCCTTTCGTTTCGGGTATTTATGCCTACACCAAAGACGACAACTCCTTTATAAATGGTAAAAGGGGACGCGTAGAATTACGTCTCATCCCCAATAGAAATAAAGATTATAACGTAGAAAGCATTAATGCTTACGGCACCATCGGATTTGGCGTTATCAGTTATGATCAACAAGATTTGGCGGTCAATCAAAATGGCATCAATGGGTTGCAGACCTTTTTTAACGGCCATAAAAAGTTTGAAATGGATTTCAACCGATTTTCATTCAGTGAGACGCGACATATCAATAGATTTCTTGATTACGAACTCTATAAAACGAAAAGAAAGAGAGTGCAAAAACTTTTCGTGGAAAAAGAAAATGTATTGAGTCTTTATAATGATCTTGACAATGATGGTTATGTGAAAGTCGCAGACAGTACCGCTTCGGTTTATAAAATTAGAATTACCGATTTTCATGGCAACGAATCTTGGGTGACGATTCCAATAAATGGAAAGAAGACCTCAAAACCACCTGTACCCATTGACACCAAGGCCAAAACTTATATTTTTGCAGAACAGCCTACCAATCTCAACGAAAAAAATGTCAATGTTTTTATCCCTGCCAATAGTTTTTATGAAGATGCATTTATTGATTTTAAGGTAAGCAATGACACCATTTATCTCCATAAAGATATTATCCCTCTTCAAAAAAATGTGACCCTGCAATATGATGTCAGTAATTATAAAGACTCAGAAATAGACAAGCTCTACATTGCAGAGCTTATAGGAAGCAGAAGATACCCAAGTTATCTCAATACAAAACGAGGTGAAAATAAGATATTGACAGCATCTTCGAATGCTTTAGGAACTTATGCCCTGGTCATGGATACCCAAGGCCCAAAAATTTCTGCTGTCAATTTTCAGGACAAAAAATGGCTGAGCAATTACCGCTATCTTAAATTCAAAATCACAGATGATCTTTCAGGAATCAGCAATTACAGGGCTACCGTCAACGGTAAATGGATTTTAATGGAGTATGAATATAAAACCAACACCTTGACCTTTGATTTTAATGATAATGTGATCAATGATACTGAAAACGAATTGAAACTCATTGTAACTGATAATGTTGGAAATAGTTCTACATTTGAAGCAACATTTTTTAGAAAATAAAACACCAACCCTTTGAAACTATATTTTCAGCTTTTACGCTTCATTTTTGTGATTTTACCTTTTTTAGGATGGTCCCAAACCGCGACTATTAAAGGAATTATTTTGGATGATGCCAACCTCCCCGTTTCCAATGTCAGCATTAAATCTGGCGACACTGGAACGACCTCCAATGAAAACGGTTTTTACGAACTAAAAATACCAATACACAGCGATGTTTCTGTTGAATTTACACACATTTCATATAAACGTGTTGTAGCAATATTCAAACTTAAAAATGGACAGACCGTAGAATTTAATCCTGTGATGAATTTAAATGTTGAGCAAATTGCAACAGTAGTTATTCATGGCAATCAGCGACAATCTGTGGAAGGTGTGACCACAATTCCCCCAGCCCTGATCCGTACCATTAAAGGCGCACAGCCAGGGGTGGAAAATATTTTAAAAACCTTGCCAGGCGTCAATATTTCCAATGAATTAAGTACCCAATATTCAGTGAGAGGAGGGAATTTTGATGAAAACTTGGTGTATGTCAATGAAATTGAGGTCTACAGACCTTTCCTAGTACGAGCGGGCCAACAAGAAGGCTTAAGTTTTGTCAATACCGATTTGGTACAGAACGTCGATTTTTCAGCGGGCGGATTTCAAGCGAAGTATGGTGATAAGCTATCGTCTGTCTTGGACATCATTTACAGAAACCCTATCAAATTTGGCATCAATGCAGACCTCTCCTTATTAGGTGGCAGCCTTTCTGCGGAAGCGGTATCAAAAGACTCCAAATTGTCAGGGATTATCGGTTTACGCTATAGAGACAATAGCTTGGTGTTGAACTCCTTAGAGACTGAAGGCAACGTAACGCCTGTATTTGCAGATGTCCAGACCTATTTGACCTATAAGTTTACAGATAAGCTCCATGTCAATTTTTTAGGAAACATTTCAAGCAACAAATACAATTTTCAACCACAAAACAGACAGACAAATTTCGGGACTTTAGCGGATCCGATGGCCTTATTGGTATATTATGAGGGTCAGGAAAAAGATGCCTACAACACCTATTTTGGAGCTTTTAAAGCTAATTATTTTGCCAGCGAAGACTTGACCTTAAAGTTGATTGCTTCTACTTACCATACTACGGAAGAGGAATATTTCGATATTCTGGCGCAATACCGTTTGGGTGAGGTGAACAGTAATATTGGTGATGAAAACTTAGGTGAAGTTGAATTTAGCGAAGGGATTGGTTCCCAACTCACCCACGCCAGAAATGATTTGGATGCCCTCATTACGACCATTGAGCATAAAGGCGATTATCAGTTGGATGACAACACTTTTGAATGGTCCCTGAAATATACACATGAAGATATCCGGGACCGCTTGGTGGAGTGGGAAGTGATTGATTCGGCAGGATTTTCTATTAATCCACCAAAATTAGATGTCTTCAATGACCAACCTTATCAACCTTACCAAGGCCCTTTAGTAGCTTTTCAAAACATTAGAGCTACCAATTATGTTCAAATTGATCGATTTCAAGCTTACGCACAATGGAGCAAGCGTTCAGAATTGGGCAATCATGAAGTGTTTTATAATCTTGGAGTCAGAGCCCATAATTGGACGGTAAATGGCACTGGCATTGAAAGTAAAACCCAAACCGTGTTTAGTCCTCGTGCACAGTTTGCCATCAAACCAGATTGGAATAAGGACATGCTTTTCAGAATTGCCGGTGGCGTGTATTACCAACCTCCTTTCTACAGAGAACTTAGAGATTCTTCTGGTGTCGTGAGACCAGATGTAAAGGCCCAAAAATCAATACATATCGTTCTGGGCAATGAATACAGTTTTAAAATGTGGGACCGACCTTTCAAGCTGGTTTCTGAAGCCTATTATAAAAACATGACCGATGTCAATCCGTACACTTTGGAGAATGTAAGAATTAGATATCGCGCTACCAATAATGCCAAGGCTTATGCTTACGGTGTGGATTTGAGATTGAATGGCGAATTTGTTCCAGGCACCGAATCATGGTTCAGTTTTGGCTATTTAAAAACTGAAGAGAATATTGAAAATCAAGGGTATATTGCGAGACCGACCGACCAACGTTTAAAATTCGGAGTGTTGTTTCAAGATTATGTACCCAACATTCCTGAGTTAAAAGTGTACTTGAATCTGGTTTATAATACAGGTGTTCCCGGAGGTTCTCCAAGTTATGCGGATCCTTATGAGTATCAAAATAGATTGCGTGATTATAAGCGGGCGGATGTCGGCTTTTCTTATGTGATTGTGGACGGCAACAAAACTTATAATGCCAAATGGAAAAATGTGTTTAAAGAGTTGACTATTGGCGTGGAGGTCTTTAATATGTTTGATGTTCAAAACTCAATCACCAATACTTGGGTCAGAGATGTGTATAGCAAACGCCAATATGCGATTCCAAATTATTTGAGTCCGAGGGTTTTTAATGTGCGGGTATCTATGAGGTTTTAAGGTTTCTTTTTCTCTCGATTTGAATATCTCGCAGAGGCGCAGAACTGTTAAAACCTATATTTTTTAGACCGCACCCAAATTGAATTCAAAATAAAATGAGTGAATATATGGTACAATCGGTGTCATCTGCGTTCTAACTAACGATCCGTTTTTCGCAACCAACCCAAAACATTAGAATCCCCAATAGTCCATTTGTCGTTTTTATATTGAAGTTTAAATTCTTCTCTCGAATCTTTCCCTACGTTTTGTTGCACCACCTCAATCGAGTTTTTGTTCACTTTTGAAATGATGGCCACATGTCCATATTGGTTAAAAATAGTACCGTCAAATATAATCAGATCGTTAACCTCGGGTTTCAATAAGCTACCGTTGGTGAACTGCACTAAATTTCTATCCTTATTTTTTTGGTTATCCTTCAATGCGGGATTGAAAAAATCTTTCGCATGACCGTAGCTATTGGGCATCTTATGATTTAAATGGTCGTGATAATAGCGTTTGACAAATTCCACACATTGCCATTTTAAGCCCAGATTATAACCATCTTTAGCTAAGTTCCGGCCAGATACGTTGCCAATGTTTTTATTATAAAGCACGTAAACATCATTAAAAACATCTAAGGTATCTCCTACTTTTTTTACTTTAAACTTTTTAGGTTTTGGTATTTCTTGAGTTTGTGAACCAGACATAGCCGACTGGGAATTGCTGTACTCTTTTTTACAGGACACCAACAACAAAAGGACGAGAATAAAACCGCTAATTTTCAACAAATTCTTTTAAGGTATCAATAACATAATCTACTTCCTCCTTCGTATTAAAATACGAAAACGAAAATCTTACGGAAGGTCTCATTAGGTTTTCAGTATTTAAAATCTCAGAAAGTACGTGCGAATTTTGATTGCTCCCACTTTGACAAGCAGAACCTTTAGAGCAGGCAATACCTTTTAAATCCAGTTGAAAATGGAGCATCCCTCCTTTTTCAGGCGCAACGGGTAGGCAGACATTAATCAAGGTATAGGTACTCTCCTCCAGATTTTCACAATTGCCATTAAACGCCATGTTTATAGAAAGGCTTTTTAATCGGTCAATGAAATAGGTTTTTAATTCTAAAATCTTTGACTGCTCTTTTTCTAAATTGGCATAACTCAATTTCAAAGCCTCCTCCATCCCAACAATATTATGGACGGATTCTGTACCAGCACGATAGCCACGCTCCTGCTCACCTCCAAAAATTGATGCCTTGATACCTGAACCTTTTCGGATAAAAGCAAAACCAATTCCTTTGGGGCCGTGGAACTTATGGCCACTTGCGGCTAAAAAGTCGATGGGAATGGCTTGCAGATCCAATTCATAGTGCCCAACGGATTGTACGGTATCACTATGAAATAAGCTGTCGTTGGCTTTACAAAGCTCTGCCACCTTTTTGAGATCCAATTTATTCCCAATTTCATTGTTGATGTGCATCAAACTGACTAGTTTTTTGTTTGATGATTTTAGAAGGCGTTCAAGATCATTTAAATCGATCATACCATTTTCAAGCAAGTTGACGTAGGAAACGGTGATATCAAATTTCTTTTGAAGATGCTCTACGGTATGTAAGACGGCATGATGCTCCAATTTGCTAGTGATAATTTCAGTAATACCCAAATCTCTAACGGCACTATGCAGAACCAAATTATCAGCCTCCGTACCTCCAGCGGTAAACACAATTTCTGAAGCACTGACATTGAAAAATGAAGCTATGGTTTTTCTAGACCTTTCCAACAAGGATTTTGCGGAACGCCCCATACTATGTGTGGATGATGCGTTGCCATATTGCGACCGCATGACCTCTGTCATACGCTCAATAACAGCATCGCGAATGGGAGTGGTTGCTGCATTGTCAAAATAAACCTGTTTCATGATAAAATCCTTTCGAATCACAAAAATACTCCAAATAAAATTATTATGAAGATGAGACGTTATAAATTCACAAATGGCGTATTTTTGCTTGCAAATTGATTGAAATGCAGAAAATAATTTACTTCTTAAGTTTATGTTTGTTGGTCACTGCCTGTAACGATGGTGACGTCATTGACGTGGAATTGGATTTTGACAGAACCTTATCGATATGTGATTTAAGTCCGGGGAATTACTTTTTATACGACACAAAAAACGATCCTTCGGAATCCTTGAGCTTGATATTTCCAAGAAACACTGCAACGGAACTCATTTTCAATCCTAAAGAAAATAATTACAGAGCCACTTTCCCCATTAACGGTACGAATTCAAAGTTCAATTATCGTACCTATGACGGAAATCCAGAAGATCTCCTGTGTAATTTATTACCTGATCCTATTACCAAAATCATCAATGATTATGCCGCCACGTCTGGTACGGTAACTACCATAACTACGTTTGTAGATGATGATGATGACGGTATCCCTGCACATATTGAAGACGCCAATTTAGATGGCGATAATGATCCATCCACAAATCCAACTGACTCTGACGGCGATGGCATACCGGATTATTTAGATCAAGATGACGATAATGACAATGTCTTGACCAAGAACGAAAAACATAACTACACCGAGGCTGATGGACTATCAAAAGCACAGGATACGGATGGCGATGGAATTCCTGATTATTTAGATGATGACGATGACGGCGATGGTGTTTTAACCCGTTTGGAAGACGAGAATGGAGATGGCAATCCGATGAATGACCGTGATGAAACTTCTCAAACTCCCAGTGTTCCAAGATACCTTAATAAAGACGCCATAGATAAGTATGACGATCCACAGATCAATAAAAACGTTTACAAACGTACAATCACTGTCAAATTTTATATCAACAATGTTAATTTAGATGTGATCAGTTTGACTGAAATTGATTTTGGTACGTACACTTATTCTATTATGATAGAAACTGAAATTGAACAGTAAATCCTTAGGTTTTCAATTATACCTGTTTCGTCATTACCCTATCAGTTATTAATTACGCATAGGGTTTTACGCATTCTGGAAAATATAGACTTCAGTCGCGCCGATGCCATACTTTTTAAAGTCGGCGTCATAATGTTTGACATTATCGTAGCGTGAAAAAAGTGTTTCCAATTCCATTTTTAATACCCCTTCACCAACGCCATGGATAAATACAATTTTTTGAATGCGTTTGCTAATCGCGAATTCCAACTGGCTTCGAGCGGTATCCAACTGAAGGTTCAACATATCATAATTGGATAAGTTGCGCTGATTCTCCGTTAATTTATGAATATGCAAGTCGACTTCCATTGCAGGTTGGTTCCGGTCTTTGGGTTTTACTTTTACAGATTTTCGCTTAGTATTCTGCTCTTTTTCTGAAAGTACATCACTAAAGGAATGATCAGAGAAAATACGGGATCTCAAAGAGTCCTTCCCGTCCATTTTTAGCAATTCATTCTCTTGAAAGTCTAAAAGAAACCCATCATTAGTTTCAATAAAAACCGTCTTTCCTTCAATTTTTGAAACCATTCCGGAAATGGCTTCATCCAATACAGTCACTTTATCTCCTATTTTTAAACTCATAGCTATTAGTCGTTATCAGAAGGTGTTTCTTCATCATTCTTACTCGGAATATTTCGTGAAATGCGATACACACCAATCATCAGAACCACTATGCCTCCAATTAACAGATATTGATTTTGATCCATTCCGGCTTTGGCGTAAATGGCAATAAATCCGCCAATAATTATTAATAACAGGTTAATTACTCTTGAAATACTCATAAGTTGATTGTTTATACAAGGAACTACGAAATTAATCATTTAGAATCAAAATCGTATTGGTTAGCCGCAAATCTAGGCTCAAAAATTTTATTTGATAATTCCTTTCTTTTTATACATTTGCCTATGACTTTTTTTAATCTTATCAAAGCAGAAGATTTTATGTTGCCATGTCTCAACAAGCAACTTTTTGGGATCGACTGTTTGGGATGTGGCATTCAGCGCGCGACTATTCTAGTCTTTAAAGGTGATTTTTTAATGGCTTTTAAAATGTATCCCGCCATATACACACTTTTTTTATTAACACTTTTTCTTATATTTAACCTGTTTATCAAATTCAAATATGATTATACCATTAAAATGGTCTTGATCTTTTTGAATGTAGGCATTGTAGTTATAAGCTATTTTATTAAAATCATCCACTAAAAACCAACCACATGGAAAAACAACAATTACCTAATGCAACACTCATTTTAGTTTTCGGAATTATATCCATAGTCACGTGCTGTTGCTATGGTATCATTGGTTTGCCTCTTGGCATTATCGCCTTGGTACTTGCCAATAAAGCGACCGCACTTTATGCTGCAAACCCAGAAATCTACACCGGATTTCAAAATGTAAAAACAGGAAAAATTCTTGCTATTATTGGTATCGTTTTAAATGGTATTTATTTAATTTATGCCATCTGGTTGTTCTCAACCGTAGGTATGGAAGGTATTCAAAACATCCAGGACGAGTTCATGAAAGGCCTCAATGACGGTTACGTAGAATAATGGTTCCCTTGAATTAAAAAAAGCGGCTAAAAATTAATTTAGTCGCTTTTTTTTATTCAAATACTCAGGCTTCTATAGTGTTCCTGCAATCATGGCAAATACCAAAATCAAAACATACAAGCTCATAATAACGATGGTAAATATTCCAACAAATTTATAATGCGATTTCAAGTTTGAAAATGCCGCGGTCAATTCATCATTATTATTAGATCTTAAAGCACCTTTCATTTTCCGTGAAAAATTGAAAAGATAGAGCACTGGAAAAAAGTAAAACAAAGCTATGACAACATAGATAAGCCCGAAATAAGACATGTCTACACCTAAGCCTGCATACGGATTTCCTCCTGGCATCATATTCATCATAAGACTAAAAAACAGTCCGCCAAGAATCATCAATCCAATCCCTATAAATCCTAAAATGGATAAAAAATAGGTCCACGTTGACGTTTCCTTTAAAAATCCCAAGATAGCTGGTGGAAGATTCAACTCAAAAGTTTCAAAAGCCGATTTTTCTTCCATAATTATGAGTTTGGTTCAAATTGTTTCAATGTTTTTATAATAATACCCACACATTCTAAAAGTTGCTGCTCGTTGATCACTAAAGGTGGAGCAAAACGAATGATATTCCCGTGGGTTGGTTTTGCCAAGAGTCCGTTGTCTCTCAGTGCCAGACAAATGTTCCATGCGGTATCACCCTCCTCACTGTCATTGATTACAATGGCGTTGAGCAATCCTTTCCCTCTCACCAATTTGGCAATAGCGCTTTTTTGGATGTAAGAATCCAATTCACTTCTAAAGATCCGACCTAATTTTTCAGCATTTTCAGCTAGGTTTTCTTCTTTAACAACTTCCAAAGCGGCAATAGCTACAGCTGCAGCAACAGGGTTTCCGCCAAATGTACTACCATGGTTTCCGGGTTGGATGACCTCCATTATTGAATCAGCTGCCAACACGGCGCTTACTGGATAGGCGCCTCCGCTCAAAGCTTTACCAAGAATCAAAATGTCAGGTTTCACATTTTCATGATCTACCGCCAAAAGCTTTCCGGTTCGGCCAATCCCTGTTTGAACTTCATCTGCCATAAACAAGACGTTGAACTTTTCGCACAATGCTTTCGCTTTTTCTAAATAGCCTTCACTTGGTACATAAACACCAGCTTCACCCTGAATAGGCTCCACCAAAAATCCTGCAACATTTGGATTATTCTCTAAGGTATGTTCCAATTCTTGCAAATTATCATACTCAATTTTTATAAAGCCTTCTGTAAATGGTCCAAAGTTTTTACGTGCAATGGGATCATTCGAAAATGAAATAATGGTCGTGGTCCTTCCGTGAAAATTATTTCTACAGACAATAATCTCCGCTTGGTGGTCCGCAATACCCTTAACTTCATAAGCCCATTTTCTGCAAATCTTAAGCGCTGTTTCTACAGCTTCTGCACCCGTATTCATGGGCAACACTTTGTCATACCCAAAATATCTTGTAGCATAAGCTTCAAATTTCCCCAAGACGTCATTGTAAAATGCCCGTGAGGTTAAAGTTAGGGTTTGTGCTTGAGTCACCATGGCATCCACAATTTTTGGATGGCAATGGCCTTGGTTGACAGCAGAATAAGCAGAAAGAAAATCATAATATTGTTTTCCTTCAACATCCCAAACATGCACACCTTCTCCTCTACTCAATACTACTGGAAGCGGATGGTAATTATGTGCACCATACTTGTTTTCTAAATCTATCGCTTGTTGCGAAGTTAATTGGTCTAAAACAGTCATTTTATAAAATTTTACAGTTTCATGTCTTCAATAGACACGGTTTGACATCATATAGTTTAGATGCAAACATTAATAATTAAAACTCGCTTGGCGAGTAAAATAACCATTCCTACTGTACCTTTATTCTTTCGAAATCCCGATAGCTATCAGGACGAAAAAGCAGCGTGAGAGAGAAATCATCCCTTAGGACTCGCAAATTAGCAAATATTTAAACCTCTTAAAAGTTTTTATGTCGATTTTACATTTTAATTTTAGATGTGTATTTACTTTTATTTAGACCTAAGAACATGCCTGAGACTACATCATCAACCTCTGATAATAAAAGGCATAAGGTTTAGATACAACAAAAGAAACAAGTTATTTAATCGGTCAAAATTTATTAGGCTGGGCTTTTAATCTTTAGGTTTCAGATCCCGCAGGAATGCGGGATTAGTTCAACCATCAAAATTCAATGCGCTTCGCTTTTAAATTTTGGGTTTGGATCCCGCAGGAATGCGGGATTAGTTCAACCATCAAAATTCAATGCGCTTCGCTTTTAAATTTTGGGTTTCACTAATAAAATGGCGATTTGTAATTCGTAAATCGCAATTGGTTTCACTATTTTTGCGACATGGGAAGAAGAAATAGAAAACAAATCTTTGAGAATGTTGTTGTAGTTGACGCAGGCGCCAAAGGCAAATCAGTAGCAAAATCGCCAGACGGCGCCGTTATTTTTATGCAAAACGTCGTGCCGGGTGATGTTGTGGACGTAGAAACCTTTAAAAAACGTAAATCTTTTTATGAAGGAAATGCTATAAAATTCCACGAGTATTCTGATAAACGCACCGAGCCAAAATGCCAGCATTTTGGTGTTTGTGGTGGATGCAAGTGGCAAGACATGGGCTATGAGCACCAATTGTTTTATAAACAAAAGGAAGTTGAGAACAACCTTAAACGTATAGGTCATTTAGAATTACCTCCTGTCACTCCCATTTTGGGCTCTGCAAAGGAATATTTCTATAGAAATAAGATGGAATTTTCATTCAGTGACAGCCGCTGGTTAACCTTAGACGAAATTCGTTCCAACGAAGATGTCGGCGATAAAAATGCACTTGGTTTTCATATCCCCGGAATGTGGGATAAAATTCTTGACATTGAAAAATGCTGGCTTCAGGCAGATCCGTCCAATGCGATTAGAAATTCGGTCAAGGACTTTGCAGTCAAAAACGGACTTGAGTTTTTTAATACCCGGAATCAAACTGGATTTTTGAGAACATTAATGCTTCGGACATCATCCACTGGCGATATTATGGTGCTTTTTCAGTTTTTCAAGGAAGATAAGGAAAATCGCGAATTGCTATTGAATTATATAGGTGATAAATTCCCAGAAATCACCTCATTACAATACGTTATTAACGGAAAAGCGAATGACACCATATATGATCAGGAAGTGATTTGTTACAAAGGAGAAGATCATATTTTTGAGGAAATGGAAGGCCTGAAATTTAAAATCAATGCCAAATCCTTTTATCAAACCAATTCAGATCAAGCTTATGAGCTGTATAAAATAACACGCGACTTTGCCGATTTAAAAGGTGATGAGCTCGTTTACGATTTATATACAGGAACTGGAACGATTGCTCAATTTGTGGCCAAGAACGCCAAAAAAGTGATTGGAGTAGAATCAGTTCCCGATGCCATAACCGCTGCGAAGCAAAATGCACAATTAAATGGCATCGACAACGTTGAGTTTTATGTAGGCGATATGAAAAATGTGTTCAATGTCGATTTCATCAACCAACATGGACATCCGGATGTGATCATTACCGACCCGCCACGTGACGGAATGCATAAAGATGTGGTACAACAAATCCTTAATATCGCTCCTGAGAAAGTGGTATACGTGAGCTGCAACAGCGCTACGCAAGCCAGAGATTTAGAATTGATGGATGCAATGTATAAAGTCACAAAAGTGCAGCCGGTTGATATGTTTCCACAAACACATCATGTCGAAAATGTTGTACTTTTGGAAAAAAGATAAGACGATTGTTGATTTTCAATACGTCATTTAAACAAGAAACAACAGAAACCTAAAACCTGAAACAAACTGAACTTGAAACTAATAAAAGCCCTTCAAAACAGTAAAACTCTAATTTCTCTTCTCATAATCCTGAGCTTATGGAGTTGTGAACGTGATGATATCTGTGCCGCTACTACAGCTACAACGCCACACTTGATCATTCGTTTTTATAATATCGATGCTATAACAGAGACAAAAACCGTAAGGCGCATGAATGTTACTGCAGAAGGCAATCCAAAGTTTATTGTCAATGATAAAACCACAGATTCCATTATTTTACCTTTAAGAGTAGATGCCTTGGACATTTTAAACACCTCGCGGTTTGTGTTGACAAGAGATCAAGATTATGCCACCGATTCTATTGCAAGTACAGTTTCAAACGCTGATATTATCGAAATAAAATACACTCCCGAACTTATTTATGTATCCCGAGCCTGCGGCTATAAAAGTGTTTTTAATGACATTAGTGCTAGGCGTGAAACAGACTCAACCAACTGGATTATAAACATCGAAGTTATTAAAGACACCATAAACAATGAAAATGCAGCGCATATCAATATCTATCATTAGTCTGATTATCTTGATGGTGTTGCCGATAACATCATTTGCTCAAGAAGTTGAAGAAAAAAGTGTTAATGACACCATTATTGTCAAACAAAAATATGGCTTGCGCTTAGGCGGTGACATTGGAAAATTGACCCGCTCTTTTATAGATGATGATTATACAGGTTTTGAAATTTCAGGTGATTACCGCCTTACCCAAAAATTATATTTGGCGGGAGAATTGGGAACTGAAGAGCATACCATCAAAAATGATTATTTAGATGTCACAGCAAAAGGCAGTTATTTTAAAGCCGGAATAGACTACAACCTCTATAAAAACTGGCTCGATATGGAAAACCTGATTTACACCGGATTGCGCGTTGGCGTCAGCGCATTCAGTCAAAATCTAAACAGCTACACCATTTATACGACAGATCAATATTATGACCCTCCGTTTACTTCAACAGATTTACAAGAATATAAAGGGTTGTCAGCTATTTGGGCAGAATTGGTCATAGGTATCAAAGCCGAAATTGTCACCAATTTGTTCATTGGCATCAATGCTCAGCTAAAAGGTTTGGTGACGGAAGATCAACCTACAAATTTTGAAAATTTATTTATTCCTGGCTTTAATAGAACTTTTGATAGTGGTCGATTTGGCTTCGGATTTGGCTACAATGTATCGTATTTAATTCCTATCTTTAAGAAAAACAAAAAAATAGCCACAGAGGACTAATTCTACACAAATACTTCCACTTTCGCATTCATTCTTTAAAATAATTTACTTAACTTTTGCATACTAATACCAGTGTATGCACAAAGATGAGATTGCCGATTTATTAGAAGAAAAATACCTCACTCTAATTGACTGGCTGCAAATTCAAGATAACGAAAAATGGACACAAGGACCTGAAGGCAAATGGACTACTGGTCAGCAAGCACTACATCTACTCCAAAGCATCAAACCTTTGAATGATATTTTGAGCATGCCCCGGTTTTTTTTCAAATATGCCTTTGGAAAAAACACGCGCGACTTACATGATTATGATACCATTGTTAAGAATTATCAGGAAACTTTAAAAGAAAATAAGGACTACATCTTTAAGGCTTCCAAAAACATGAAGATTCCAAAACTGAAGGATAAAACCTATATTTTGAATCGCCTTCAAGTAGAAAGCAAGAAATTACAATATAAGATCAGAAGAATATCTGACAAAAACTTAGACACCTTGGTACTTCCACACCCTTTAATGGGAAAAATGCAAATTAGGGAAGTTTTAATGTGGACTGCTTATCATGTGGAACATCATACGAAGCAACTTAAAGAAAATTATTGATTTGCTGTTACAAACACGAGCTTTATGCGTCATACTCTAAAACCATAGATCATGAGGCTTCAATTCTTTTTCTTTTCCACGATACTTTTACTTTATGTAAACCCATTGTTTTCCCAACAAATGAAAGGGCAGATTGTGGATTCCAAAACCAATGAACCTATTGCGTTTGCTACCGTTCAATATAACGAAAACAACGGCGTGGTTTCTAATATGGAAGGGTTTTTCAACATTCTTTCTGATGGTTTAAATCCAGAGTCTATCTTATCAGTTTCATTTATGGGTTATGAAACGCAGCGCCTATCCCTTAAAAGCTTAAAAACACAAAATCATCTCATCAAACTCACTGAAGCAGTCAATCAATTAAACACGGTGTACTTAAGCAATAAAGTGATTAGTGCTGATAATATCATGGTAAGAGTCACTAAAAATTTAGATTCAAATTACCGTTTTTCTGACATGCAACACACCCTTTTCACAAGACAAACCACTTATTTTAAAGCAAATAATCTTAAAGTAAATATTGAGAAATCTTCTGGTTTCAGTAAAAAACAATTGGAAGGTTCAAATAAACAATTTGACGAACTTACACAGCGCATAGTAGCCAATCCGCCTACCCAAATATTCACTGATGTACTTTTTGATTTATATCTAAAATCCGATTACAAGGGCAAAATAGAGGTTAAAAAGGCCACAAAATTAGAAGATCTTAAAAATAGTTTGACTCTTGAAACCATTCAATCGAAAGTCAGCGACATCGTGCTGCAGCATTTAGATACTACCAAAACATACAGAGTGAAATCCGGTTGGTTTAAAGTTGAGGATTCATTATCATTCAAAAAAAATAAGGAAGCCGAAAACACCTCAAGCGACAACAGCTTGGAGACCATTAAATCTAACAACATCAATAGTATCAAGGAGCATCTTTATGATAACGAATCACTCTTGGATTTTGTTTTGGATACTAACATTTATGATTATCACTTGACCAACGTCACCACTATGGATGATCAATTGGTTTATATCATCGATTTCAAACCAAGAAAAAACAAAGCGAAATTTCAAGGAACCCTTTTCATTGCTGACGAAGACTATGCCATTTTAAAATTGAATTATAGGTATGCAGAAGGAAAAATTGGTAAAAAATTGAATTTAAAATTGCTATTGGGTGTCAAATATATTGAAAAGGTCAATCAAGGAACCGTCATCTACAAAAAGAACCCTGAGAGCAATAATTATTATCCCTATTACATCAATCACGAATCGGGACAATATGTTTATGCCCACCGACCATTTAAATTTATTGAAAATAGCAGCAGCATCAAAAACAAAGTCGCATTTGATGTTACTATAGAAGGAACGATCGTTGAAAAACAAGAACTCATGAGCCTTAATTATAAACCTTTTGACAACACTTCATTCAATGCGATTACAGAAGCAAAGAAAGTAGAATATGTTGATTTGAAAGAGTACGATCCTTCGCTTTGGAAAGCATACAGCATTATGGAACCTTTGGAGGAATTGAAGAAGTTTAAGGCAAAAAATTAAAATTCCATAACGCTCTATTCCTTTAGATTCCCAATATTTTCAAAGGACTATTAAATGAGTTTAAAATCCTATATAGAAATTAAAGCGTATTGAATCAAACGTGACACATAACACCAAAGACAACTAATCAAGCTTTTAGTTGTTCATGTGTTTCCCTTTTTTACTGCCTTCATAGATTTCATATTTCACCAATCTAGCTTCCAATTTCGCATTGACCAAATGGATTTTTCGAGAAGGTCTTAAGCCCACATGTTTCAATGCCTCCAGATTTGAGGTTATAAACCATGCATCTGTACCAGGATAATTTTGTTTTAGGGTATCCCCAATACTTTTATAAAATGATTCCATTTCTATATCCAAACGTTCACCATACGGCGGATTGAACACCATGTGCAACTTCTCGTCCCCTGCTTTTTGGGTTTTGAAGAAATCTTCATGCCTTACTTCAACAAAATCTTCCAACTGCGCATTCTTGATGTTTTCTTTAGCTTTATCAACCGCACTTGGCGATTTGTCATAACCGATAATCCGATGATGGAAATCCCTGGTTTTACTCAGAAGAGACTCCTCAATTTTTTCAAACAGATCCACATCCCAATCCTGCCAACGCTCAAACGCAAACTCTTTTCGCATTAAATTTGGAGGAATGTTGCAAGCAATCATTGCTGCTTCGGCCAAAATGGTACCACTACCACACATGGGATCCATGAAATTGGTTTGTCCATCCCAACCAGACAACATAATCAGTCCAGCAGCCAATACTTCATTGATAGGCGCAATGTTCGTCGCTGTTTTATACCCTCGTTTATGCAAGGAATCACCCGAAGAATCCAAAGAAATATCACACATATTTCTATCAATATGGACGTTGATTTTTAAATCAGGAAATTTCAAATCTACATTTGGACGTTCTCCAACAGTATCTCTAAACTTATCCACTACGGCATCCTTCGTTTTTTGTGCTATATAAAGAGAATGGGTGAACAAATGCGAATGCACGGTGGCATCAACAGCCATCGTACCTGTTGGTTTGAGATACTGTTCCCAATCCATTTTATAGACTTGATCGTACAAATCCTTTTCATTGTTAACCCTAAAGCTATGGATAGGTTTAAGAATTTTAATCGCAGTCCGCAAGGCCAAGTTCGCTTTGTACAAAAAACCTTTATCTCCAACAAAACTCACATTTCGTACGCCTGTCTTCACATCTTGCGCTCCCAATTGGGTCAACTCCTTGGCAAGTAAGTCTTCAAAACCAAATAAGGTTTTGGCAACCATATTAAAATTATTATCCATTATTCTCATGATATAGATTGCAAAAATAAAGTATTTTTGCAGTCAGACGAATTTATAATGACAAAAGACACAACAGAGTGGTATGCCTCATGGTTTGATACCCCTTATTACCATATTCTTTACGCCGATAGAGATCACGCAGAAGCCCATCAATTTATGGATAACCTGACGCAATATTTAAATTTGCCAGAACAGGGAAAAATACTCGATCTTGCTTGCGGAAAAGGACGTCATTCCATCTATCTCAATTCTTTGGGTTATGATGTTACCGGAGTTGATCTTTCAGAAAATAGCATTGCCTATGCCAAAAGATATGAAAACGAAACCCTCCATTTTGAGGTGCATGATATGTGCGAACCCTATAATGAGAAGTTTGATGCCGTATTTAACCTTTTCACCAGTTTTGGCTATTTCGAAAAATCAGTAGACAACCTGAATACAATAAAAGCCATTAAAGAAGATCTAAATGAATTTGGTTTTGGGGTCATTGACTTTATGAACGCAGATTTTGTGATTGAGAATTTAGTGCCTGAAGACGTCAAAACTATTGCCGGAATTGATTTCCATCAGAAAAGATATGTTGAGGGTGGCCATATTATCAAAGATATCAGTTTCACAGATGAGGGGATAGACTACAACTATCAAGAACGTGTTAAAGCAAAGACATTATCTGATTTTGAGGAGCTTTTTGAACAAGCTGGCGTTTACTTACTCGATGTTTTTGGCGATTATAAATTGCGGAAATTCCATAAAAGCACTTCCGAACGGTTAATTATGATCTTCAAATGAAGCAATATTTTTTACCTTTTTTAGCGGTTATTATTGGTGTTTTATTGGTTTTGATTTTCAAACATAAAAAGTCCAATTACACCAAGTTTCTATTGTCTTTCAGTGGTGCATTTTTATTGGCATTGACGCTTTTTGATTTATTACCTGAGGTTTATCAACATTTAGATGCCAAGCAAACGGGATTGTTCATTATGCTGGGCATTCTGTTGCAAATTCTACTTGAATTCTTCTCTAAAGGCGCAGAGCATGGTCACGTACATGTCCACAAACACGAAACAGGATTCCCTTGGGTGCTCTTCATTAGTTTATGTATCCATAGTTTTCTGGAAGGTTTTCCCATCCATCAACATAATGACATGGTCTACGGCGTGCTCATCCATAAAATCCCTATTGCGGCATTGATCACCACCTATTTGGTAGAGTCGAAATTTACAACCAAACAAATCGTCGGATTTCTTGTCATTTTTGCAATTATGACGCCAATGGGTACTCTTGTTTCCAACACCGTACCATTTGTGGGAGATTATCTCTTTTTCATAAATGCGATTGTTATTGGCATCTTTTTTCATATCTCAACCGTCATCCTATTTGAAAGTAATGAAAACCACAGATTTAATCTTACAAAACTGATACTTATTGCACTGGGGATTTTGGTGGCTTATTTAATTTAAAGAAAAGACTGATGACTGAAGACTGATGACTGAAGACTGATGACTGATGACTGAAGAATATGTTTAGCAAAGAAGAATCAAGAAAATTAAGAGAAGAGTTTTGGATCAGTTTCGGAAAGTCATTCCCTCGAAAATGGATTCTTTATGACACTAAATTGAAAGGATTTGCCTTTAAATTCCATTTTGATACCAAATCGGCATTAGTTGTATTAGATCTTGAAGATGATTTGGAAAACCGGATCAACTTTTGGGAAAAACTACAATCACTGAAAACCATTTTAACGGATGAGTTTCTACCAGAAGCGATTTTTGAAGAAGAATACTACTTGGAAAACGGGAAAGAAATCTCCAGAATCTACGTGAACTTAAATCAAAAAGTATCCATCCACAATAAAAATAGTTGGAGAGATGTTATGGAGTTTTTTGTTGAAAAAATGACCTTGTTTGAAACGTTTTTTGAGGAGTATAGAGATTTTATAGATTCATAATTGGCAGGCATTAATGAGTAATGAAATATAATTTGATAATGTAGAACGATGTATGATCTTGACGGATAACAATGAAAGAGCAAAATCCGACACCAACAAAATGTCTCATAAAAATGCGACTGAATACTGCATACAGACAACAGACATCAGACAACAAACAACTGCGGAATGAACACTAAACTTGCCCACCTCCCATAATTTCTCGATATTGTTAACCATCATTAAAAAACAAAAAAAAAACACTATGATTATAGACGTCCATACCCATATTAATAATTACCATGAAGATCGCGTTGTTTCTTTAGAAGATTGCCTCAATAAGTTGACAGATACCATGGAAGAGAATAAGGTAGATTATTCATTAGTATTGTCGTCTTACAAAGTAAATGAGCACAGGCCAAGCACCAAAAAGGTAGTTGAGGCCATTAGCGACAGGAACAATCTTGGTGTTGTAGCCGGAGTGAGCTATTTGAATTACGACTATAAAGATTTACGCGAACTAAGCGAGTTTCTCGACGCCGGTCTCATTAAAGGCCTGAAGTTCTACCCAGGTTATGAACCGTTTTACCCAAATGATATCAGATTTAAGGTCATGTACGATATGGCCATCGAGTTTGATGTTCCGGTAATGTTCCATTCCGGTGATACTTATGCTCCAAATGGAAAAATAAAATACTCCCACCCTATCCATATTGATGATTTGGCGGTAGATTATCCCGATTTGAAAATTGTGATTTGCCATGTTGGAAGCCCATGGATAAAGGATTGTATGGAGATTGTTTATAAAAACAAAAACGTGCATGCCGATATTTCTGGATTGACTTTAGGCGATTTCTCAGATAAATTCGAGCGCTATATGAAAAAGGAAATCGAAGAAATGATCATCTATGCCGGCGATCCTAAATATTTACTTTATGGCACTGATTGGCCCATTAGCAATATGAAATCCTATCTCCGATTTATGGACCAATTAGAATTGGATGAGGATAAAAAAGAATTGATTATGTGGAAGAATGCAGCAGAATTGTTTAAGATTGATGTGAGCAAATTGGGTTGATATATTCGGAATAATGTGATAGCTTTAAATGAAATTATACTCCACAAAAAATGGCTGATAAATTTCAAAATAAACACCGCATTCCTTCCGCTCGGTTGCAAACCTGGGATTATCGCTGGCAAGGTGCCTATTTTATAACCATCTGCACAAAAAATAGAGCGCATTATTTTGGAGAGGTCCTCAAAAACAAAATGGAATTGACCAATATTGGTGTATTGGCCGATGTCTTTTGGCACGAAATAAAAAACCACTCCAAAAATATCACCTTGGGCGAATTTATCGTGATGCCCAATCATGTTCATGGCATTTTGATTATTAATGCGGGTCCGATAGAAGAGACAAGGCATGCCTTGTCTCTTCGGGATTCCAATGAAAATCGGGATTCGAATGAAATTCCCCACGCAAAAAATATCGGCAATCCAAATCCCGAAAAATCCATCGGCCAAAACCGATTTCGAAATCCTGGAAAAAACTCCATCTCTTCAATCATTGGGGGCTATAAATCTGCCGTGACCAAACATGCTAACCGCCTAAACTTGGAATTTGGATGGCAAACTCGATTCTATGACCACATCATCAGAAATGAACGGGCTTTCAATACCATTTCAAATTATATTAAAAACAATCCAAAAAAATGGGGAGAAGATAAATTTCGCTCCTAAGAACACATTCTCAGAGAATATAAAAGAAAATCATGAAGTAATGGCAAATCGCGCCTCCAAGCACAAATAAATGCCAAATGACATGATTATAAGGGATTTTATGAACGGCATAAAAAATGATTCCTATAGTATACGATGCACCCCCAGCAATAAAGAGAATTAAACCATTGGGACCGAGCAATTCTGAGAGATTAGTAAAATCGAAAACAATCAACCATCCCATCACCAAATACAATAGAGTCGAAAAAATCTCGAATCTTCCCGTGAAAAACAATTTCAGAATCATTCCAAAACCTGCTATCGCCCACACGCTCCAAAATAAAGGCCAACCCAAACTGTTATTAAGCGCAATTAAGGTCACAGGAGTGTAAGTTCCAGCAATTAAAAGATAAATGCTGATATGGTCAATAATCCTAAAATAATGCTTTCGTCTTTCACCAGAAACAGAATGATAAATGGCCGAGGCAGAAAACAAAACAATGATAGAGACGCCATAAATAATCACGCTTACTAAGCTCCAATCTGTTTTGTGCTCTTTGGTACTGATCAACAAGATTAACCCAGCAATACCTAACAGCGCACCAAATCCATGTGTCCAAGCATTAAGTTTCTCCTCAAAATCAGATTGTACACGCATTAGTTTTTAATGGTTTTGGCAACCCATTTGTTTGTAAGCTCAAAATAATCGATGGGAAATGCCGATTTCTGACGTTCTAACTGTCCGTTTTGAAAAGCACGTTCCAAGATGTCTTCTATCAAATAATCCTCACTCACATATAAAGGGTTAAATTCTTCCTTTAATGAAATGTCAAACAATTTTGCGGTATTATTAAACCAAAATGCCCGCCAACCACTTCGCAATTCCTGAATCAATTGAAATGTTGTTTTCCCTGTTTGACGGTGGATCAATTTGACCAAAATCTGACCTTCCTTTCGGGTTAGCTTCTTGAGTTCCGCCGAAAACTCCTCTTCAATATATTTTTGAATGATTTTGGCATACCTACGTTTCTCACTTTTACGCTGTAAAGTTTCCAAACGTTTGTTCAATTCAACCAAACGTTCAGCCGCGAGTTTTGCATAAGGATACACCTTGATGGTTCTTCGCTTTAAAATCAAATAACGAATACGATCTTCTTTATTATCAAATTTCAATTTTCCTAATACCAGTACTGCATCCAAATCGATAATTGACACAGGAATAGAATCGCCATCAATATAATAATATTCCACTGCCGTAGAATCTCTCTCAACAGGATCAACTTGGGCAAATAGCAACAAGGGTAAAAAAACAAAAATGTAGGTCATCAACTTCATTGGTGCAATAGCGCTAAAATCATTCCAAAATTAAGAATTTACACATGCATTAACCTTAAATTCTTATTAATATTACTAATTTTAGACAAAATATTTACCCATGGCAAAAAAGAACATTTTAGACAATAAATCATTGGAGTTTTTAGAAAACTATTTAAATAATGCATCCCCTACAGGTTACGAGTGGACAGGACAAAAATTATGGATGGACTATCTGACGCCATATGTCGACGAATTTATAACGGATACTTACGGAACCGCTGTTGGTGTCATCAATCCGAAAGCAAAATACAAAGTAGTTATTGAAGGCCACGCCGATGAGATTTCGTGGTACGTCAACTATATTACGGATAATGGCCTAATTTACGTCATTAGAAATGGGGGAAGCGACCATCAGATTGCACCGAGTAAGATCGTGAATATCCACACGAAAAATGGTATCGTCAAAGGTGTTTTTGGATGGCCTGCAATCCACACACGAGATAAATCTAAGGAAGAAACCCCAAAACCAGAGAATATCACCATAGATGTTGGTGCAAAAAATAAGGAAGAAGTCGAGAAAATGGGCGTTCACGTAGGATGTGTCATTACTTATCCCGACACCTTTCATATCCTTAACAATGACAAATTTGTCTGTCGAGCTCTCGACAATCGGATTGGAGGCTTTATGATTGCTCAAGTTGCACGCTTATTGCACGAAAACAAAAAGAAACTCCCTTTCGGATTATATATAACAAATTCCGTTCAAGAAGAAATAGGATTACGCGGTGCAGAAATGATTGCCGAACGCATCCAACCAAATGTCGCCATTGTCACTGACGTAACTCACGACACGACCACTCCAATGATCGACAAGAAAAAAGAAGGGCATTTAGAGTTAGGCTTAGGTCCAGTTGTGGCCTATGCTCCTGCTGTTCAGCAAAAGTTAAGAGATCTCATTACGGAAACGGCAGAAGCTAAAAAAATTCCTTTCCAACGTTCAGCGTGCTCCAGAGCAACAGGAACGGATACTGACGCGTTCGCCTATAGCGGTATGGGTGTGGCGAGTGCCTTGATTTCACTTCCACTTCGTTATATGCACACGACAGTCGAGATGGTTCATAGAGACGATGTTGAAAATGTGATCAAATTAATTTACGAATCGCTATTAAACATCAAGGAAAACGACACTTTTAGTTATTTTGATAAGTAATGAATATAGCTGAACAAAAAGATCTGTTTGATATTCCTGAAGATATATGCTATTTAAACACGGCGAGTTTATCGCCGTCGTTTAAAGCTGTGGAGAAAGCCGGTATTGAAGCAGTATTGCAAAAAAGCAGGCCCTATTTAATTCCATCATCTGATTTTTTTGACCCTGTTATTGAGTTAAAGAAGAGATTTGCCCAACTCATTGAAGTTGATAATTATGAGCGTATTGCATCAATACCTTCGGTTTCTTATGGAATTGCTACAGTTGCAAAAAACATCAAATTAAAATCAGGTGATACGGTGGTTTTAATGCAGGAACAATTCCCCAGCAATTATTATTCCTGGAAGAAATTAACCGACAAATATCAAGCTCAACTAAAAATAGTTGAAGCACCAAAAACAAAATCCAATCGTGCCAAACTATGGAATGAGGCAATTTTAGAAGCTATTGACGATTCCACAGCGGTTGTTGCCATGGGACATATTCATTGGTCTAGTGGTGCTTTATTCGATTTAAAGGCAATCAGAGCAAAAACACGAAAACATGATGCTTTAATGATTATTGATGGAAGCCAATCTGTTGGGGCATTGCCGTTTTCGGTGAAAGAATTGCAACCAGATGCTTTGATTTGTGCGGGCTACAAATGGCTTTTCGGACCTTATGGTTGTGGATATGCCTATTATGGACCTTATTTCGATCATGGAGAACCTTTGGAAGAAAATTGGACCAACCGATTGGACAGTCATATACTTCCTGATTTAACACAATACCAGTCACAATACAAGCCTCTTGCCAACAGATATGTCATGGGAGAAAGCGGCAGCTTCATCTATGTAAAAATGCAATTGGAGGCCTTGGAGCAAGTGATTTTATGGACCCCCAAAGCAGTTCAGGAGTATTGCAAGGAAATATCGGCCAAGGCTGTTAATGATTTACGCGATTTGGGATGTGATATTGAAAACGATGATTATAGAAGTCATCACCTTTTCGGACTTAAATTACCGGAAAAAGTAGACATCAAAACCTTTAAGAAAGCATTAAAGAAGCATAATGTATTCACCTCTTTTAGAGGTGATTATATTCGATTATCCTGTCATTTGTTTAATACAGAAAGGGATTTTGAGAAATTTGTAAATTGCTTGAAATCAGTGATGAATTAAGATGATTTCAGAAGAATATATCGACATTTTGAATGCAGATGGTTCACCTACCGGTAAAAGTTGTCTAAAATCAGAAATTCACAGAAAGGGCTATTATCATAATACCGCCCATGTCTGGTTTTATAATGCTGAGGCCGAGATATTATTGGCACGTCGTGCGGCATCTAAAACCATTTGCCCTTTATTATGGGATGTATCTGTTGCTGGACACGTGGATTCTGGCGAAACGATAACGCAGGCTGCCGTAAGGGAAACTTATGAAGAAATCGGTATTGAGGTCACGGAAACGCTATTGGATAAAATAGGGATATATGAGTGTTTTCAAAGCTATCCAAACGGTATAAAGGATAATGAATTCCATCATACCTATATGGCTAAGATTGACAATATGCTGAATGAATTCTCCTTGGACAAAAACGAAGTGGAACAAGTGAAATTTGTAACAATTCCTGAATTCCGTGAGTTATTGAAAAACAGTGATGCTAACGGTCATTTCATATCCAGCAATACACCCTATTATCTTGAAGTTATTGACGCCATCGAACATCGACTATTGTAAGCAAAAGATATGACTTTATTAACTCTCGCCATTGCTCCCGTTTTCATCATCATTTTTTATATTTTCATAAAAGACAAATATGAAAAAGAACCAAAAAGACTTTTGGTTTACAACTTTTTATTGGGCGCTATTGTCAGTATTATCATTACGACGCTGCTCTATATTATCATAGACATCCCACTTCCCTTAAAAAATCACGATAGTGTTTTTGAACAATTTATTAAAGCCTTTTTTGTTGTTGGTCTTTCGGAAGAATTTAGTAAATACATCATTGTTCGGTATTACTCCCAACCACATAAAGAATATAACGAACCTTTTGATGGTATCGTATATGCTGTTATGGTTTCCATGGGCTTTGCGGCCACTGAAAATATCATGTATGTTCTTCAGGGTGGCATGGAAGTGGCTATTATTAGAGCCTTCACAGCAGTTCCAGCGCATGCAACCTTCGCCATACTGATGGGCTATTTTATGGGTAGGGCGAAGTTTTCAAACAATAGAGCAATTTTAAATCTTACTGGACTTTTCCTTGCCGTGTTATTTCATGGGGCTTATGATTTTTTCTTGTTTATTGATTTCATTCCTGGTGTTTGGATTGGTGCCTTTATCTCTCTTTTTATTGGAATTGTCTTAGCTCGCAAAGCTATCAGGAGACATCAATTCAATTCTCATTTCAATATTCATAGAGAACAGTGAAACAAAGAGCTTTGAGAGTCGATTGCCGTTTTATTTGATTAATTTTATCGGAATGAAAAATACCATAGCTGAAAGAATTGCAGATTTTATCAAAAGCTTCCCTCCTTTTGACCAACTTTCAAAAGAGGATTTGTACGCTATTGCAAAGGAAGTCAATATCACCTACCTCGAAAAGGACAAAAATGTCTACACTGAAGGCGAAGCTCCTCACGACAGATTCTACATGATTCACAAAGGCGCTATTGCACTCAAAAAGGAAATCAACGGCAAACTGGAAACGGTCGATCGGTTTGATGAAGGTGATATTTTTGGGCTCCGCCCTCTTTTTGCTAAAGAACATTATGCCATAACTGCACTCACTGAAGAAGAAAGCATCCTGTATGGTGTCCCATTAGCCACTTTTAAGCCACTAATTACCCAAAACAGAGATGTTGTTGACTTCCTCATTGAAAGCTTCGCATCCAATACTGAAAACCCTTTTTCAAAAGAAATGCATGGCTCTTTGTATGACAATCGTTTGGATGTTGTGGCAAATGATAAAGAACTTTTCGAACTGCAGCCTGTTCGCTACACAAAAAAAGTGATTACTGCCAAGGCGGAGACTAAAATCAAACATATTGGACGTCTCATGAAGCAACATCGCATTGGATCCATTGTCATAGAAGACGATAATATTCCAATTGGGATTGTAACGGACGAAGATTTACGCAACAAGGTTGTCACTGGCGAACATAGCATTGAGAATAACGTAAGCCAGATTATGAGCTCGCCGGTTTTATGCTACCCAAAAGGCGTGTCCATAAGTCAAGCGCAACTCACAATGATGAAGCACAATGTCAGTCACTTATGCGTCACTGCAGACGGAACTCCAAACTCAAAAATTATAGGCATCATTTCTCAGCAGGACATCACTGTGATGCGGGGCAGCAATCCGACGGTTTTGATGAAAGCCATCAAACGCTCAAAGTCTACTAAAGAATTGAGGCATATCCGCAAAAAAATCATGGTACTTTTGGATGGTTTTATGGAGCAAAATATTCCATTGACGCAAACAAGCAAAATCATTTTTGAACTAAACGATGCCACCGTTAAGCGCATCATTGAGCGATGTATTTTAAAAATGGAAAAACAACCACCTGTCAGTTTTGCTTGGATGTCCTTTGGCAGTCAAGGTCGTAAGGAGCAATTGCTGCATACTGATCAGGACAATGGGATCGTGTTTGACGGAGTTGAAGAAAATGAACTTGAAACAGTTAGGGATTATTTCCTCCTGCTCGCAAAAAAAGTCAACAAACGATTGAATATCATCGGTTTTGATTTCTGCCCTGCAGACATCATGGCGAAAAACCCAAAATGGTGCTTAAGTTTAGATGAATGGAAAAATCAATTTAATCAATGGACATCGAATACTGGAGACGACGAAATATTACTCTCCTCCATTTTTTTCGACTTTGATATCACCTACGGCGATGCCAGTCTCACAAATCAGCTGTCTGAGCACATCTTCCTAATCACAAAAAACAATCATTTGTTTTTGTCCAAACTTGGAGCTAGCGCCTTAAGAAGCGCCTCTCCCCTTGGCTTTTTTCGGCAGTTTTTGGTAGAACAGGATGGTGAGTACAAAGATTTTTTCGACATTAAAAAACGTGCCATCATGCCGATTGTGGATGCTGGTCGGCTTTTTGCCCTTTCCAATCAAATTAAAAACATCAATAATACAGCAGAAAGGTTTGAGAAAATGGCCGAGTTATTCCCCGAGGACGAAGAATTTTATTTATCCTGTTCCTACACCTCCAAAGCTTTGCTCAAATTCCGCACAAAACATGGATTGCTGCATAACGATGACGGTCGATTTATCGAATTGGCTGCATTGACCAAAGAAGAAAAAATGAAATTGAAACGCTGTTTTAAAACAATAGCAAGAGTTCAGGAATTGATAAAATTGAAGTACAATATAAACAACTTTATGTGATGCTTTGGAACTTCAAAAAGAAAAAACACCCCGAATATTGGGAAACATATCTACATCACTTTGAAAAAAAGGAAAAAACAAATTTAGATGCCTCTCGGTTTGTCGCTCTAGATACTGAAACCACGGGATTTGATTATTATGTTGATCGAATCCTTTCGATTGGTGCTGTATCTATTGTTGGAAATGAGATTACAGTAGCAGATGCCTTCGAAATTTATTTGGAACAGTCACATTTTGATCCTAAATCTGTTCATATCCATGGCATTCTTCAAAATAGTAAAAAACATCAAATTTCAGAGGAAGATGCCATCAAACAGTTTCTGACTTATATAGAAGATTCCATATTGATTGCCCATCATGCATCCTTCGACATTAAAATGATCAATCAGGCGCTGAACAGAATGGGCTTGCCCAATTTAAAAAACAAGGTCATTGACACCATGGACCTTTATGCAAGCACAAGAATTAAATCGAATTTCATTGATAAAAGTGTTCGCTACTCGCTTGATGATATTGCGGAGGCCTATACTATTAATTTGATGGACCGACATACTGCACCTGGTGATGCCTTGATTGCCGCACTCATATTCCTTAAGACAACTACGATCCTCAAAAAATCAAAATCGTTTAAGTTGGAGCGCTATTTTCTTAAATCAAATAGATTTTAATTTGCTTCATTAAATTCGTAACTTTTCAACCAATTATGACATCCTATATGAACAGACAATATCAAGTGAAGGTTAATGGAGAACTGGAACTATCAGTTTCCAATGACGATATAAAATCGTTAGACACTATCAAAACATCGGATTTAAAATACCATTTACTACACGATGGTAAATCATACAGCGCTGAAATCACAGATAACAATTTTAATGAAAAAAAATACAAAGTAAAGATCAACAATAACACCTATAACATCAATATATACAACGACTTAGATCAATTGATAAAAGATTTAGGTTTTGAAATTGGCAACTCTAAAAAAGTAGATAGAATTACAGCACCTATGCCCGGTTTAATCCTTGAAATAAGTGTTGAAATTGGTGATGCGGTTAAAGAAAACGATCCTTTATTAATCCTTGAAGCCATGAAAATGGAGAATGTCATCAGTTCACCGAGAGAAGGTATTATTAAATCCATATCCGTAAAAAAAGGAGATGCTGTTGACAAAAATCAGTTGCTGATTGAGTTTGAGTGATTTATTTTAATGTATTTCGAAATGGACATTTATTAAAATTGATTAAATAAGAACACATGTTGACTACGAAAGAGCTTATCGAAAATTACTCGTGAATTCGTGGCTATAAATACAAACAGAGACACCTGCTTACGCAGACATTAGTTAGATCCCCGTCTTCGCGGGAAAAAAAATAAATTTTTTAATGAAAAAAATACTCATAGCCAACCGAGGAGAAATTGCCATTCGGATTATGAAAACCGCCAAGAAAATGGGCATTCAAACGGTTGCCATCTATTCAACAGCGGATAGAAAATCACCTCACGTAAGATATGCTGATGAAGCTGTGCTCATTGGTGAAGGACCATCCAATCAATCCTACCTTTTAGGTGATAAAATCATACAAATCGCCAAGAAGTTAAATGTAGATGCCATTCATCCAGGATATGGATTCTTGAGTGAAAACGCTGGTTTTGCAGAGGCTTGTGAAGCGAACGATATTATCTTTATCGGCCCAAAATCAAAGGCCATAAAAATAATGGGCAGTAAATTGGCGGCAAAGGAAGCAGTCAAACATTATGATATCCCAATGGTCCCCGGGATTGATGAAGCCATTTCTGACGTCGATAAAGCACATGCGATTGCCAAAGACATCGGTTTTCCAATTTTAATCAAAGCTTCCGCCGGTGGTGGTGGAAAAGGAATGCGCGTGGTAGAAAAAGACTCGGAATTGGAATCGCAAATGAAACGTGCTATCAGCGAGGCCACTTCAGCTTTTGGGGATGGCTCCGTATTTATTGAAAAATATATTAATTCGCCTCGTCATATAGAAATCCAAATCATGGCCGATAGCCATGGCAATACCATTCATCTTTTTGAAAGGGAATGCAGCATTCAGCGCCGCCATCAAAAGGTGGTTGAAGAGGCGCCTTCATCTGTTTTAACTCCAGAATTAAGAAAAAAAATGGGAGAAGCTGCCGTGAAAGTCGCTAAAGCATGTGATTATGTCAACGCTGGAACGGTAGAATTTCTTGTGGATGAGCACCTGAATTTCTATTTTCTGGAAATGAACACACGTTTACAAGTTGAACACCCAGTGACGGAACTTATTACCAATACCGATTTGGTGGAATTACAAATACGAGTGGCTCGTGGCGAAGTGCTCCCAATAAAACAAGAGGATCTGAAAATTAAAGGACACGCTATGGAATTGCGCGTCTATGCCGAAGACCCATTAAATGATTTCCTTCCGAGCGTTGGTCATCTGGAGGTGTATCAATTACCAAAAGGGAAAAATATTCGTGTGGATAATGGTTTTGAAGAAGGCATGGATATTCCAATATATTATGATCCGATGCTTGCCAAGCTGATTACTTACGGGGAAACTAGAGCAGAAGCCATTGAAGAAATGTTAGGTGCCATAAATAACTATCATATTAAGGGTATTGAAAGCACACTTCCTTTCGGGACTTTTGTTTTTGGGCATGAGGCATTTCGATCGGGGAATTTCAATACGCATTTTGTTAAAAAATACTATTCTGCCGAAAAAATAAAGGAACAAAATAAAGAAGAAGCACATTTGGCAGCACTGATTGCGGTCAGACGGTATCTGGAGGATCAGAAGATTTTGAGAGTGCCGGAGGGAGAGTGAAGTTGAAGTTGAAGTTGAAAAAGAAACTATAACACAGGAGTTGCAAAAAGAAGCACGAAGCTCCACAAAGAAATAAGAAGTAAATTGATAAAAAAGCACGGCCTCTGCGGCTCTGCGAGAATAAACAAATATGGAATCCAAAATAAAAGACCTTAACGACAAACTTGCTCTGGCCTATCTTGGTGGCGGACAAGACCGAATTGACAAACAGCACGAAAAAAAGAAACTCACAGCAAGAGAGCGTGTCCTTTACTTACTAGATGATAGTTCCTTTGAAGAAATTGGTGCTTTAGTCACCCATCGCACCAAAGATTTTGGCATGGAAAAGCAACAGTTTTACGGAGATGGTGTCGTCACTGGGTATGGCACGATCCACGGGAAACTTATATATATATTTGCACAGGATTTTACGGTTTTTGGAGGGTCACTTTCAGAAACACATGCAGAGAAAATTTGTAAGGTCATGGATTTAGCTTTAAAAGTCGGTGCTCCCATTATTGGATTAAATGATTCAGGCGGCGCCAGAATCCAAGAAGGCGTGCGCAGTTTAGGAGGTTATGCAGATATTTTTTATCGTAATGTACAGGCTTCAGGAGTGATTCCGCAAATTTCTGCAATTATGGGTCCTTGTGCCGGTGGCGCTGTCTATAGTCCTGCCATGACAGATTTCACGATTATGGTCCAAGATACCAGTTATATGTTTGTTACCGGGCCAAATGTGGTCAAGACAGTGACCAACGAAAATGTAACTTCAGAAGAATTGGGGGGTGCCAGCACGCATTCTACAAAATCTGGTGTTGCCCATATCACGGCAACCAACGATGTGGAATGTCTGGAAGACATAAAAAAACTCATCAGTTATTTACCTCAAAACAACACAGAAACTACGCCTCTACTGCCCTATGATTTAAAAGATGAAATCAGGAATGAACTTTCCGATATTATTCCTGACAACGCCAATAAGCCTTATGATATGCACAGCGTGATCAACGGGATTATTGACACCGATTCGTTTTATGAAATCCACAAAGATTATGCAGAAAACATTATTGTGGGATTTGCCCGATTAGGTGGGAGAAGTATTGGCATCGTTGCCAATCAGCCGATGTATTTGGCAGGTGTTTTGGATGTGGACAGTTCAAAGAAAGCAGCGCGATTTGTGCGTTTTTGTGATTGTTTTAATATTCCACTATTGGTTTTGGAAGATGTTCCAGGTTTTTTACCAGGAACTGATCAAGAATGGCGCGGAATCATTTTACATGGTGCTAAACTACTCTATGCTTTTAGTGAAGCAACAGTACCACGGGTGACGGTTATTACTCGAAAAGCTTATGGTGGCGCTTATGATGTCATGAATTCCAAACATATTGGAGCCGATATGAACTTTGCATGGCCAAGTGCAGAAATTGCAGTGATGGGTGCCAAAGGTGCAGCAGAAATCATCTTTAAAAAAGAAATCAACAAGGCTGAGGACAAAGATGCAAAATGGAAAGAAAAAGAAGCGGAATACGCACAACTTTTTGCAAACCCATATAGCGCGGCTGAACGCGGATTTATTGATGAAGTCATTCTCCCAAAGGATACCCGACGCAAATTGATCAAGGCTTTTGCAATGCTAAAAGACAAAAAAGTGGATGGACCGAAAAGGAAGCACGGCAATATTCCGTTGTGATAATTTGACAAAATAAAACACATTCCCCTATAACACTCAGTTAATAGCCTCATAGATTCGGAGGCTATAAATAAAATAAGCGTTACCTACTTCAACTTTGCAGATAGCGCTTATTTTATTTTTACGGTTATTTTAATGTGAATCAAGTACTTCCAAATAGCAAGAGCTTCTAAAAACCATAACCAGAAAATGGCCTTTAAGAAATTAAAGCTTTGAAATCAACTTCTTTTTTCCATTTGACTTTTTGGACGATTTTGATTTCGGTTTTGGCTGATTGTTTTCTTTAAGCCTAACATAAATGAGTTTGAAATGGCCTTTGGAATCTTCACGTCTATCAATCTCAAATTCGTTTATGGATTTGATCAAAGGCGTCAGTTTTTGAAAACCATAGTTACGCGAGTCAAAGTTTGGTTGTTTCTTTTGTAACAAACTACCGACATCTCCTAAAAATGCCCATCCGTCATCATCGGCAACATCATCAATAGTAGCCGCAATAAACTTAATGTCTTTAGCCGTTATCTTATCGATATCACTCTCAGTCGATTTAGATTTTGCACTTGAAGTATTTGCTTCCTGCTGACCTTGATTTTTAAGAATTTCAATATAAATAAACTTGTCACAGGCCACTATAAATGGATTAGGTGTTTTCTTTTCGCCAATTCCATAGACTTTCATTCCTGCTTCTCGTAAACGCGTTGCCAAACGTGTAAAGTCGCTATCACTTGAGACCAAACAAAAACCATCAACTTTTCCAGAATACAAAATATCCATGGCATCAATAATCATGGCAGAATCCGTAGCGTTTTTACCCACTGTATAGCCATATTGTTGAATTGGCGTAATCGCGTTTTCCAACAATAAATTCTTCCATTTAGAAAGATGGGGCTTTGTCCAATCGCCATAAATTCGTTTTATCGTCGGGTTTCCATATTTGGCAATTTCTTCCATCATCTCCTTTACGTGGGCTGAAGGAATATTATCACCGTCTATTAATACTGCAAGTTTGATATCCATTTAATGGGAATTATTTAAATTTTCTAAAATTTTCAATGCTAAAGATAGTATTTAAATACAGGAATCGTAATGAAGAGGTTCTTTTTTAAGGGTTATATAACAAAAAAAAGAAGCCATAGTCGAAACGGACTATGGCTTTATTTTAAACCAAATTTCATTTATATCCACTGTGATCAGAGAAAAATCAAAGAAGCAATTGTTGATACACATTGTCTTTAATGGAACGGTATTGCGCCACACAGTCAATATATTTTTCAAAGACATGGTCATGCTGATGCATATAGAATTGGTCACATTCCAACTCATCACACTCCCTAACGTTATTCAGTAAATTTCGATAGGTATAGAACTCATTTAAAAGATGGATATTTTCATTAACATCATCTAGCAATTCATTACGTAATTCTTTATCACCAATCTTATTAGAGATGATTTTCGCCAATAGGTCCGCCTCATTAATCATGGCGTCCAAATGCGATATCCAAGTCTCAAGCTCACGATGCATGTGCCTTTTGACGATTTCGTCATCAGTCTCATATCCGTAATTAACTAAGGGCTTCATTAGGCAATATTTAATTTGGTTATATTATTTTGTTTTACATCCAAGATTGTAATGTCTTTATCACCACCTGGAAACGTCCAACTTATACTGTCATTTTTAGCATACCCCAAAACTGCTGCTCCCATCGGCAATAGCAATGAAATTTTCTTCTGGGAATTATTGCTTTCAGCAGGTAAAACCACCTGGAACGTATAAGACCAGCCATCCTTAGTGGCAATGGTTATTTCTGAGTTGATCCTTACCACATCGTCAGGCATCTTATCATCATCCAAAATTTCTGCACTCTCCATTTCCTTCGCAAATTTGGTCAATGACACTTTTTGGGTTGAATCTTTATAATCATTAGTGAGATTTAACAAGCGTTTAATCGCTACATACTCCTTCTTTTCTAATATTAATTTACCGTATTTCATATTTTCTCAATTTTATAATTTTAACTATGGAAATATCATTTTATTGATATACTCTCTAAATGTGTTCTATTTTAATTTCAGATTGAAATGCATAAAACCCGATGCTGCATCAAATTGCTGCATCGCGTTTTCCAACATATCGTGTTTTGACTCCTTCTTTTATTTAATATCTTTTACGACAGTTTGAGTTGAATTTTATGTGAGTTCCAAATTCCTGTAGGAAGGAGATAGGTCGTTACTTGCCTTCATCATTCTTTTGTGATAAATTTTATCATGAGAAATTGAAAGATCGTATTCACTACAAGACCAGATAAATCTTTTATTGCTCGTTAAACTGCAATATGCAAGATGCTCACACGTCGCACATAAACTATTTTCTAAATTGTTCATAATTTATTGCTTTAGACTCATCGTTATCAGAGCAATAGATGTACCGTTAAAGCAAAGAAACACACTAAACAGAGCAACTCGCTAAGTAACAGGTACTTACAAAAGAGTGTAAAAAGAATTAGAAAATTGAAAATGAGTATAAAATACCCACTGAGGAATTACTACCCAGTCTGAAAGAGGTTATTTTATTTTATCGCGAAGCGTTTTACGATCAATTTGAAGAATCTCGGCTGCTTTGGACTTATTGTTATTTGTAGCTTCTAAGACTTTGAGAATATGTAGCTTCTCTACTTCTTTTAAAGACAAAAAAACATCCTGTCTTGGGAAGTCGATTTGATATTTTAAATTTTTAGGCAGATTGGCAATTTCAACTTGTTTGTCGCACATGATAACAGCACGTTGGATGCTATTTTCAAGCTCCCTAATGTTTCCCGGCCAATCGTATCGTTCAAGAGCCGATAAAGCTTCTTCAGATATTTTGACGATGCGATCCTTATACTCCACCCCGTATTTAAAAAGAAATTTATCAACCAAAAGCGGAATATCAGACTTGCGATCCCTAAGTGGTGGCACCTCAATTTGAACAACGGTAAGCCGATAATATAAATCTTCCCTGAAACGTCCATTCTTGATGAGTTCCCTCAAATCAACATTGGTAGCGGCAATCACCCTGACGTCTATTTTTTCGGTTTTTTGTGAGCCAACTCTCATGATTTCCTTTTCTTGCAAAACTCTGAGCAAACTCAATTGTGTGGCCATGGAGGCGTTTCCTATCTCATCCAAAAATAAGGTGCCTTTATTTGCCGCCTGAAAAAATCCACTACGGTTATCATTGGCACCGGTAAAAGCACCCTTTGTATAACCGAACAATTCAGCTTCCAAAAGACTTTCTGGAATGGCACCACAATTGACCGCTACAAAAGGTGCGGCAGCAAACTTGCCCATATAATGAATCGCGCGAGCCACCAATTCCTTGCCAGTCCCACTTTCTCCCTTTATGAAAACAGTGGCTTTATTATCCTTTACCCTATCAATAACGTTCATGACATTCTGCATGCTCTCCGATTCTCCAATAATCTCAGAAAAAACAGGGTTGCCCTGTGAACTTCTTTTTATTTTATCACTTGGTTTACGACTTAAAGCCAATGATTTTTGAACCGCAGTTTTAAGTTCTTCTTTCGTAAAGGGTTTTATAAGATAGTCCATAACCCCAGATTTCATGGCTCTTAAGGCGCCATCTATGGAAGGAAATCCTGTGACCGCCAATTTTGGGATTTCCGGAAAATGTTCGGAAACGTATTTGACCAATTGCAGACCGTCAACGCCTGGCATTTGAAGATCGGTAATGAGCAAATCAATGGATTGATCCTGCAAAATTGCAATAGCTTCTTTTACAGAAATAGCCTTATAGGTATGATAGTTTAAGGATTGTAAAAGTCTTTGGATTAGTTCCAAAATCTGAACATCGTCATCAACAATCAATATGTTCTCTTGTTCTAATGGCATGTATTATAGTTTTGGAAATGTAAGCGTAAAAATAGTGCCTTTAGGCCTATTGGCTGTATGTTTTATAGTTCCTTTATGGCTTTTGATAATGCCGTGCACGACACTCAAACCAAGTCCGGACCCTTCACCTACTGGTTTTGTCGTATAAAATGGGTTAAAAATATACTCAGAAATCTCTTTTGAAATCCCATTCCCTTCATCCTTTATAATTAATACCACCTCTCTTTCTTCATCGTCAACCTCGATCGTTATTTGACCATTCTGTGGTGAAAAATAAATGGCATTGATCACCAAATTGAATATGACTTGAGTAAGCTGAATTGCATCTACCCTCAGATTAATTTCATCATCACTAAAATTCAGATGATAAAGGAGTTCTTTTTTTCCGAAACTGGGTTTCAGCAAATTGATGGCATCTGCAATGATCGGATTAATATTGACGAGTTCCATCTGTTGAGGCATTACACAAGAAAAAAACATCAGTTTTTTAACCACCTCTCTTGAGAAAATCGCACTGTTCATAATCTTATCCAAATCTTCCAAGGCGTCTTCATCGTTGATAAAACGCTCCTTTAACAATTCAGAAAAACCCAATATACTGGCTAATGGTGTATTGAGTTCATGAGCAATGCCAGCCGTAATTTCACCTAAGATAGACAGCCTGTCCGCCCGTTCCATTTGGCGTTTGGTCAATTCCTCCTTATCAATAATTTGTTTTCGCTCTATTAAATTGCCGATTTCAATTGCCAAAGTACGAACCAATTGCTTTTCTTCTTCCAAAAATACATTAGCATTGTATTTCATTTTTGGATAGCCTATTTTAATAGAGCCATAAGGCAAATTAAAAACTTTAATCGCTGTTAAAATAAATACGTGTTCTGTCGATCTTTCGCCCGAATGCACAAGGTTATCTCCAAGTTTCATTTCTACAAAAGCTTCGCTACTATAAAGAATCGCTTCCTTAAGACTGGTCGTTATCGCCTTAAAAGTAGGATCTAAATCATAGAGGTTACAATTTGCAATATAGGAGCTTACATTATACAGACAGGTAAGCTCCTTAATACGTTCTCTTAATTTGTCTTCTGTTGAAACAAGGGCCATTGGTTTTACAGCTTATTATCAATAATGTCCTGCACCACTTCTGGATTCAACAATGTACTGGTATCACCAAGATTGGACATATCATTTTCTGCAATTTTACGAAGGATCCTTCTCATGATCTTACCACTTCTTGTTTTTGGCAATGCGTCAGAAAATTGAATTTTATCCAGTTTAGCGATTGGCCCGATGCGTTCCGATATCAACTGATTGATTTCTTTACGCAAATTATCCTGGATCCGACTTTCACCTGTTTCTTTTAAGGTGACAAATCCATAAAGTGCGCTTCCTTTGATGTCATGAGGGAAACCTACAATGGCACTTTCTGACACTGCTGGATGTTCATTGATGGCATCTTCCAAAGGTCCAGTACCGAGGTTATGACCTGAAACAATGACCACGTCGTCCACCCTTCCGGTAATTCTATAATAGCCCACTTCATCTCTTAAAGCACCATCACCAGTAAAATACATGTTATCATAGGTCGAGAAGTAAGTCTCCTTATACCGTTGATGATTGTTCCAAATAGTACGTGCCATTCCTGGCCATGGAAATTTAATGCACAAGCGGCCATTGACTTGATTTCCTTTTAATTCTTCAGTGTCATCCATAATTGCAGGTTGGATCCCTAAAAATGGCAACGTGGCATAGGTGGGTTTGGTTGGTGTTACATACGGTAACGGCGTAATCATGATGCCTCCTGTTTCGGTTTGCCACCAAGTATCTATAATCGGGCTTTGACCTTTGCCTATAATGTCATTATACCAATGCCATGCCTCTTCATTAATAGGCTCCCCTACTGAACCCAGAACTTTTATAGAAGATAGATCAACATCTTCAGCAAAAGAGAGATTTTGTTTCGCCAAAGCACGAATCGCTGTTGGTGCGGTATAAAATTGATTGACCTTATGTTTTTCAATAATTTTCCAGAATCTTCCAAAATCCGGATAATGAGGCACCCCTTCGAACATGACCGTGGTGGCACCATTGGCCAAAGGCCCATAAACAATATAGCTATGTCCCGTGATCCAACCAATATCGGCAGTACACCAGAACACATCATTTTCTTTATATTGAAATGCGTTTTTAAATGTATAGGCTGTATAAACCATGTATCCTGCAACGGTATGTACCATACCTTTTGGATTTCCTGTAGAACCCGAAGTGTATAAAATAAATAACGGATCTTCAGCATCCATAACTTCTGCTTCACACACTGTGGATGCCTTATCGATTAGCGGTTGTAACCACACATCTCTATTTTCGACCATCGGCACATCAGCATTCGTGCGCTTGACCATTAATACCGTCTTGACATTATCACAATCTAAAAGTGCTTCATCTACAATACTCTTTAAATCGAGACTCTTATTACCACGAAAAGAACCATCGGCAGCGATAACCATTTTACAATCGCTATCAATAATTCGCGTTGATAAGGCTTTTGATGAAAACCCTGCAAACACTACGTTGTGTATGGCGCCAACGCGGGCACACGCCAACAATGTTATAGCCAATTCTGGAATCATGGGCAAATAGACACAGATGCGATCGCCTTTTTTAATCCCCTGGTCTTTTAATACGTTTGCCATTTTACAAACGCGCTCATGAAGTTCTTTATAGGTGATATGTTGTGCCTCTTCATTGGGGTCATTCGGTTCAAAAATAATGGCCGTTTTGTCACCACGATTAAGCAAATGCCTGTCCAAACAATTTTCTGTAATGTTTAATTTCGCACCTTCGAACCACTTGATTTCTGGTTCACGAAAATCCCAAGTGAGCACCTTGTCCCATTTTTTTCGCCATAAAAAATGTTCTTCCGCGATCTCTTCCCAAAAATTCTCAGGTTCACGAACTGACTTTCTATAGACTTGGTAATATTCTTCAAGATTCTTAATACTGTAATGACTCATTGCTTTTTATGGTTTTGGTTTGTTATAGTATTCAGTTGCCGATTTTTCCCAGAAAATCGCACAACTGTTGTTTCTTCTTTCAAAAATATAAATAAATTTTTATAGAAACGACTTATATGGCGTTTCTATATTGTAGTTCCACAAAGATTTGAGAATGACATTATTTTCAATGGGCTTTATAGGTTCATCCTTTTGGAATAAGCTTTAATTTCCTTTACAACTTTCGGTGCTAAAATAATAGTGGCTGTCATTGTAGGGATTGCCATCAGAGCAAAGGTTCCATCAATAAGGTTAAGCATCATGCTTAACGGTGTCACTGCACCCAGTATGATACTTGCTATATAGAAATAGTTATAATAATGTTTGTTATGAGCCCCAAATAAGAAGGACATGCACTTTGATCCATAATAGGAATAGGTAAATAATGAGGATATACTAAAAGTCGCAATACAAATCAACAACAAATAATTACCATAAACAGGAATGGCATCATTAAATGCCGCTGCCGTTAAGCTCACCCCGTTTGCTTCACTGGTTTGCCAAACTCCAGTTACCAATATGGCAAGTGCTGTTAAGGTACAAACAACAAGTGTATCAATAGCTGGTCCAAGCATAGCCACCAAGCCTTCTCGTACCGGCTCATTGGTTTTTGAAGCCCCGTGTGCCATTGGCGCTGTACCAATCCCTGCTTCATTTGAAAAGGCGCCTCTTCTAACCCCCAATAATATCAATCCACCAACGACCCCTCCCAAGAACGAATCGCCTTTAAAATTGTTGGCAGCAAAGGCATCTGTAAACATTAATGCAAGATATCTCGGCACCTCTTCTATATAAACACCAAGAATGATCAAAACCAATACAAAATAAAGTAACACCATAGATGGCACCAGTTTCTCAGCCGTTTTACTAATCCTATCCAAACCTCCTAAAATTACGATTGCTGTAATTGCAACCAATATGAGGCCAATGATAAAATTTGAGGAATCTGTTTCAGCAATACCGTTTGGCTCCAATAAAATAAAATTTATGGCTTGCTTTAATTGATTGACATTAAACACTGGTAAAGCACCTATAAGCCCGCAAATACTAAAAAAAACGGCTAAAGGTTTCCAAGATTTTCCTAAACCTTCCATAATAAAATACATGGGCCCTCCTTGCACATCACCGTTGCTATCCTTTCCTCGAAACATAATAGCCAAAGTACAGGTAAAGAACTTTGTGGACATCCCAATAATGGCACTGATCCACATCCAGAACATAGCTCCAGGTCCACCAATATGGATTGCTACGGCCACACCTGCAATATTCCCCATGCCAATGGTTGATGCCAATGCAGTTGAAAGTGCTTGAAAATGTGTGATTTCTCCAATGGCATCTGGATCATCGTACTTTCCTCTCAATACATTTATAGCGTGAAAAAAATAGCGGAAGGGTAAAAATTGTGAGCGCACCAAAAGGTATAAACCGCCTCCTATTAAAATGATCAATAATGGCAAACCCCAGGCATAGTCAGCATAGGATTGAAGGATCGAATCTAAAGTCTTCATTTTTTGGTTTTAATTAGCGATTTTAAAGATATAGTTTTCGATTTAGAAACCTCAAGAATGTCTGACAAAAAATCAGGAATCACTTGAAAAGTTATTAATTTTGGATTTTAACATTATATTTACATTTACTAGCCAAAATCTGATTGAAAGCAAACCGACTTTATTTTATTGATGCTGTTAGGGCATTTGCCATTTTAATGATGCTACAGGGTCATTTCGTGGACACGCTTTTAAATCCTATTTATAGAGATGACTCCTATACAGCCTATACAGTCTGGTCTTACTTTAGGGGAATTACTGCACCTGTCTTTTTTACAATTTCCGGGCTCGTTTTTTTGTATTTGTTATTGAAAGCACATGCCAAAGGCAGTGACAAACAGCGGTTGCGGAAAGGAGCGACGCGAGCCGTCATGCTTATAGGGATTGGATATGCCCTTCGGATCCCATTTTTCTCATGGCTGAAAGGAAGTTTTGACACCTATTTTTTGGTTATAGACGTCCTTCAGTGCATTGGTCTCTCTCTTCTTTTATTGATCGGTCTCTATTTGCTTTGTAGACGAAACAGCTATATTTTGTCGGTAGTCCTATTAAGTATTGGCTGCCTTATTTTTGTTACCGAACCTTTATATCGAAATTTAACTTTAGAAAATGTACCGCTGGTTTTTGCCAATTACTTGAGTAAATCCAACGGCTCAGTATTTACGATGTTGCCGTGGTTTGGTTATGTAGCATTTGGCGGTTTTTTTGCCACCCTATTTTTTAGAAATTCTCAAAAAAAATACTTTAAACAAATTACCGTTACGGCATTTTTTGTACTGGGCTTTGTGTTGTTGCAGTATTCAACGATAATTTTACAAAAACTTTTCGAAATCACTAATATTGAACTGTTTGAGCGTTCGGCAAATTATAATTATCTTTTTTTACGCTTAGGAAATGTGCTGGTATATTTCGGTTTTTTCTATATGCTCGAACGTTTTATGAAGCAATCCATAGTGACCCGAATCGGAGAAACCACCTTGAATATCTATATTGTACACTTTATTATTATCTATGGAAGCTTCACCGGAATTGGCCTAAAACACTTCTACTACAAATCCTTAGAACCTTGGGAAGCAGTATTTGGAGCCATACTTTTTATTATTGCAGTATGCCTTATTGTATTCCATATTGGAAAAACAAATGCGTTTATCTATAAACATCTTCGAAAATTATTGCACTTGATCAAACCACCAAAGGCCAGCACCGTGAAACCAAATGACGACGATTAATTTCGCTCTGCCAAGAATCGCTCAACATTGTTTTTGATACGATCCTGAATCTGACTCACATCTGCTTTAATAAACGGTTCACCCATAATTTTCTCATAGAGCTCAATATATCGGTCCGAAACCGTCTCGATATAATCATCAGTCATTTCCGGAACAGTTTGTCCTTCCAGACCTTGAAATCCATTAGAGATTAGCCATTGACGCACAAATTCTTTAGACAGCTGTTTTTGTGATTCGTCGTTGTCCTGACGGTCTTGGTAGCCATCGGCGTAAAAATATCGGGAAGAGTCAGGCGTGTGGATCTCGTCAATCAATACTATTTTTCCATCTTTAGTTTTTCCAAATTCGTATTTGGTATCCACCAAAATCAAACCTCTACTCGCAGCAATTTCTGAACCTCTTTGAAAAAGTTTGCGTGTATAGTCTTCTAATATCACATAATCGGCTTCACTGACGATGCCTCGCTTCAAAATATCTTCTCTTGAGATATCTTCATCATGATCCCCCATTTCCGCTTTAGTCGCAGGCGTGATAATAGGTTCTGGGAATTTATCGTTTTCCTTCATTCCTTCAGGCAATGGAACACCACATAAGATCCGCTTACCAGCTTTATATTCACGAGCGGCGTGACCAGACATATAGCCACGGATCACCATTTCTACCTTAAAAGGATCACACAAATGTCCTATCGCCACATTGGGGTCTGGTGTGGCCAGTAACCAATTTGGCACCAAATCTTTAGTTTGCTCCATGAATTTTGTTGCAATTTGATTGAGAATCTGTCCTTTATAAGGAATTCCCTTAGGCATCACCACATCAAATGCACTCAATCTGTCCGTTGCAATCATGACCAAGAGATCATTATTAATATTATAGACTTCCCTTACCTTGCCTTTATAGACACTTTTTTGGTTTGGAAAATTAAAATTAGTGGATGTGATGGTATTCATGATTTTAAAGTTTTTAGCAATTTAGATGATTACAAAAGTAAGGCTATTGGCAGTTAGTTCGCAAAAAAAAAGAGCAGTAAAAACTGCTCTCTTTAAACTTTTATATTTATCGCTTAAAATCTCAAATTGTAAGTTGCTCCAATTCCAAGCACCTGAATATCTATATCATTTTCAGCAAATGTGTTTTGGTAGTAAGCGTAAAAATTCCAATCTCTGTTGTGATAGCCTATTTGAGGGTTCACATAAAGTCCCCCTTCATTGTTATCAACATTGGTCAAAAAGCCATAACCGAAGTCGGCGCCAATAAACAACCCTTTTGGTTTGAAATAGTATCTCGCAAAAGCGGCGGCTGGAATAATACCGAAATCGTCAAAGCCATCTTTTCCAAATAAATGATTGTAACCTGTTGTCAATCCGATACCAAAATTAGGAGTGACCAAATATTGGCCTTTTAATTCCATTCCGAGTGCAAACGATGAAACATCATCAATATCACCCATAGGGACACCAGCGTTTAACCCAATTTTTAACCATGAGTTCTTTGAGGTAACGTTAACCTCATGCTTTTGCGCAAATGTTGTTCCTACGATTAACATCGCGCATAATAAAATAACCTTCTTCATTATAATTATTTTTTAAAATTAATTATATCCAACAGTCAAATTGCATACCATTTCTGACTTGTAGATTGATAATTTTTTTAAAAAACATTCAATGGGTTGAGTATTAATTTATTGCTTCAAATGACAGTTTTTCATTGCTGTCAGGTCTCATGACAAATATCTTATTCTCTTGGTTCAATTTCTTTATAGGCCTGAATGATTCTCTTTACGAGCTTATGCCGGATGACATCTTTTTCGTCCAAAACCACAATACCAATTCCCTCCACATTTCTCAAGATCAAAAGTGCTTCTTTTAACCCAGAAGTGGTACGTCTCGGCAAATCGATCTGCCCAGGATCACCTGTCAATAAAAACTTGGCATTTTTCCCCATTCTGGTCAGGAACATTTTCATTTGGTTATGAGTGGTGTTCTGTCCTTCATCCAAGATCACAAAGGCATTGTCCAATGTGCGTCCACGCATAAAGGCCAAGGGAGCAATCTGTATAGTTCCATTCTCAAGAAATTGTGCCAATTTCTCGGCTGGAATCATGTCTCTTAAAGCATCGTAAAGCGGCTGCATATAAGGATCCAATTTTTCCTTTAAATCGCCAGGAAGAAAGCCAAGGTTTTCACCAGCTTCAACGGCTGGACGTGTTAAAATAATTCTTTTGACTTCTTTGTTTTTCAGTGCTTGAACCGCCAGTGCAACGCCGGTGTAGGTTTTCCCAGTTCCCGCAGGACCAATGGCAAAAACCATATCATTTTGTCGCATACTTTCAACCAATTTCCGTTGGTTGACCGTTTGTGCTTTAATAACTTTTCCGCCCACACCATGAAGAATTGCTTCGCCGCTTTTTTCTGTGGTGGAATATTCTTCGCTGCTCAAACTTGTCAAAACACGCTCTATGGCATTTTCGTCAATCTTGTTGTATTTAATATAATGTGCAGTCAACATTGCCATCCGCTTATCAAATTCTTCCAACACGTCTTCATCTCCATAGGCTTTTATTTTATTACCTCTTGCAACGATTTTCAATTTTGGAAAATACTTTTTAAGGAGTTCAATATTAACATTGTGCGCTCCAAAAAAATCTTTTGGGGCAATTTCTTCTAATTCGATTATAAGTTCATTCAAAAGCTACCGATTTAATATATTAATCTCTTAAGTTTTATTAGTTTTGCGTGGATATAAAAAGACTCAAACTTTCACGCTATTATACAAATCTAACTGAAATATTCTATATAAGTTTCAACAAAACATATATTATAGGATATTTCCTAAATGGATACAGTAAAATAGTAATATCGCATAACCCAACAAAAAATAGAACACAAAAAAATTCATGGCAATCATAACATTAACCACTGATTTTGGAGAGAAAGACCATTTTGTAGGAGCAGTAAAAGGCGCTATTTATAATGAACTTGATGATGTAAAGATTGTTGACATCTCTCACTCCGTTTCACCTTTTAATGTTTTGGAGGCCGCTTATATTCTACAAAACGCCTATAGTAGTTTTCCAAAAGGATCAATCCATGTGATTGGGATCGATTCCGAATTAAATCCAGAAAACAAACATATTGCCGTAAAGTTGGATGATCATTATTTTATATGTGCCAATAATGGCATTATGAGTATGATTTGCAATGAAATTGCGCCTGAAAAGATTGTGGAAATAAATATCCATGATAAAACGTCGACCAACTTCCCTGTTCTCGATGTATTTGTTAAGGTGGCTTGCCATATTGCACGAGGAGGCACTTTAGAAGTGGTCGGTAAAGTGATTACTGATATTAAACCAATTAAAAACCTGAACCCATTTGTCAATGATGATCAATCGCAGATTATCGGTAGCGTCATTTATATTGACAATTATGGCAATGTTATTACCAATATACGCCGCAAATTTTTCGAACAGGCTCAGAAAGGACGTGCTTTTGAAATCTCGGCTAGGAGTTATAAATTTAAAGAAATACACAAAAGATACAGCGATATTGTTAATTTCGACCTTCCAGAAGAACAACGTCAGGACGAAGGTCGTGGATTGGTGGTTTTCAATTCGTCCAATTATTTAGAAATCGCCATTTATAAAAGTGATCTTGCCACTGTGGGGAGCGCTTCAAGTTTGATGGGATTAAAGATGAGAGATACGGTGACGGTGAATTTTTTGAAGTAGAGGGAAGACCGATGACGGAAGACTGAAGACTGGTGACCGAAGACTGGTGACTGATGACTGGTGACTGGTGACTGAAGACTGAAGACTGAATAATACCATAAATTAAAAATATGTTTGTAAGAATTGTAAAGATGAGTTTTGAACCTTCAGATATTGAAGCGTTTCTTGCTTATTTTGAAACAAAAAAACACCTCATTAGAGGTTTTGATGGTTGCGAGTTTTTAGAGCTCTACAGAGATAAAGAAAACACCAATATATTTTTCACCTATAGCTATTGGAAAGCTGAATCAGATCTGGAAACCTATAGAAATTCTGATCTTTTCAAAACTGTTTGGGCAACGACCAAGGGGTTTTTTAATGACAAACCAGAGGCTTGGAGCGTAGATAAGTTGGTATCTCTTAAATAATTTTAGAATTAAATAGATGTTTGCAATACTTAAAAAAGAAATCAATTCCTTCTTCGCTTCTCCAATAGGTTATCTGGTGATCGCGTTATTTTTAGTGCTTAACGGACTTTTTCTTTGGCTGTTTAATGGTGATTTTAATATCTTGGAAAGTGGTTTTGCTGATATGACACCGTTTTTTTTGTTGGCACCTTGGATCCTTGTTTTCTTAGTTCCTGCCGTAACCATGCGAAGTTTTTCTGATGAAAAAAAACAAGGCACCTTGGAACTTTTGGTGACCAAACCAATTTCTCACCTACAAATAGTATTGGGTAAATACTTTGGCGCTTTAGTGCTGATAATTCTCGCATTATTGCCAACGCTCCTTTATATATTAGCCCTCGACAAATTGAAGATGACTGTGGATATTCTTGATTATGGCAGTATTATTGGATCCTATTTAGGACTCTTATTCTTAGCGGGAGCCTATGCAGCTATCGGACTTTTTGCCTCCACCATTTCTGACAATCAAATCGTTGCTTTTATTAGTGCAGTTTTTTTGTGTTTTTTCTTTTATTTCGGGTTTGAAGGTCTTTCAGGATTAAGTTCTTTACCGATAGAGCAATTTGGAATGGAGGCCCACTATAACAGTATAAGCAGAGGGGTTTTAGACACTAGAGACCTACTTTATTTTATTAGTATTTCAACCTTTTTCATTATTTTGACCCAATTCAACATTCAAAAAAAATAATATGATCATTACACCTCTCTTTGTCATTTTCTTGGTTATCGCATTTGTACTCATACTACTCTTTATGAATACTATAGACAAGCGCAAGTGGATCACCATTCCACTCAGCCTTATCTTGACGCCGTTCGTATATTTTTATGCATTTTATCCCTTATTGAACATCTTCAGCAGTTACCATCATGAAAAGTATTTTGATGCTAAAGTTTGGCTAAGCAACCCTGGTTTTCGATATGAAATGTTTGATAATGTACAAGAAACAGACACCCTAATGGGGAAGTCCAAAGAATCTGTAAAAGAAATTTTGGGCACTTACGAATGGTTAAGTTGGGATGACGCCAGCAATGGACACGATGAAAATAAATGGAATTATGGCCTTGGGGTGTTACCTGGAGCCTTCAACAGTAAATCAGAAGCTGTTGAAATTGTATTTGAAAATGATAAAGTAAGTAAGTTGAACCCCTATCAACAAGACATTAAATTTGATGATAAAGAATAAATCAAACCTCATAAAAACCGTTGCTGTCCTTATTGTGCTGATCATCTTTAATTGGATTGGAACTAAGGTCTACAAACGTTTTGATCTCACTCAAGACCAACGTTACACGCTCTCTCAATCGGCATTGGCTATTGTTGAGGATGTTAAGTCGCCATTGATAGTTGATGTGTTTTTGGAAGGGAATTTTCCTTCGGAATTTAGACGGCTTAGAAACGAAACCCAGCAGTTATTAGAGGAGTTCGCTCTTAATAACACGCATATCAAATTTAACTTCATCAATCCTTTGGAAGATGAGAAGTCACGAGACAACAATATTGATCAATTAATGCAACGTGGGCTGGAACCTTTACAATTGAGTATGAATGTGAGCGGTAAAACCTCTCAAGAATTGATTTTCCCATGGGCATTGGCAAGCTATAATGACCAAACGGTCAAGATTCCACTTATAAAAAACAAAATCGGTGCGACGCAGCAAGAAGTAGTTACCATTTCCATCCAACATTTAGAATATGCATTTGCTGAAGGATTTCAGAAATTAGTAACTCCGAAAAGTAAAAAAATTGCCATCCTAAAAGGAAATGGTCAATTAGAGGATAAATATTTGGCTGATTTTCTTCAAACGGTAAAAGAACATTATTTCATTGCGCCTTTCACTTTGGACAGTGTGGCCTCCAACGCTGAAGCCACCTTGAAAAAACTCAAAGATTTTGATCTTATTGTGTCTGCAAAACCAACTGAAGCCTTTACAGAAGAAGAGAAATTAGTTTTAGATCAATATACCATGAATGGCGGTAAAAGCCTATGGCTTACCGAAAGTATTTTGATGGATAAGGATAGCTTACACAACGATGAGGGTCGTGGTGTTGCTATGATAAATAATCTAAATTTAAATGATTTTTTCTTTAAATACGGTGTGCGAATCAATCCAGTAATTGTCAACGACATGTACTCTGCTCCTATTACAATTGCCATGGGCCAAGGCAGTAATGCACAATTTCAACCTTTAAAATGGCCGTATTCGCCCTTGGCCGCTGGGAATCCAGAACACCCGATAACCAGTAATTTAAATTTGGTCAAATTTGATTTTGCCAGTCAATTGGATACGTTAAAAAGTAGCACAACCAAAACAATTCTGCTGCAGAGCTCCCAACTCACTAAATTGGAAGGCGTTCCAAAAGAAATTACTTTACAAATTGTTACTCAAGACCCAGATCCTTCGACTTACACACAAGGTCCACAAAATTTAGCTGTCTTATTGGAAGGACAATTTACTTCCGTTTACAAAGACAGGATTAAACCTTTTAATAGTGCTTCAAATAAAGATATAAGTCCACATACCAAGATGATTATCATTGCCGATGGCGATGTCATTAAAAATGATGTCGTCAAAAACCAGCCTCAAGAGTTAGGTTTTGACCGATGGACCGGACAGAGTTTTGGCAATAAAGAGTTTTTATTAAATACTGTAAATTACCTATTAAGTGATGGTGACTTATTGAATGTGCGCACCAAAGATATCAACATTGCTTTTTTAGATGCCAAGAAAATAGAAGAGAAGAAAACACAATGGCAACTGATATCTATTGGGTTGCCTCTATTAATTCTGGCACTTTTCGGACTGCTTTTTAATTATATGAGACGTCGAAAATATGCGTAAAACAACAACGTAAATTATATGGAATTTTGAGCCTTTGAGAATCTGTAAAGAAATCATTAATTTCATAGCATCATTACGCAAACTGTTAATAAAATTGTATAACTAAGACTCACTAGTATCAGTTTATTAAAATATCTTTGCTTTGTCTAATAATATAACATACAAAATAAACAAATACATGAAGTTTATCGTATCAAGTACCTATTTACTCAAACAATTACAAGTATTGGGAGGTGTCATAAATAGTTCAAACACCTTACCTATCTTGGATAATTTCTTGTTTGAATTGAATGATTCACAGCTTACTGTTTCTGCGAGCGATTTAGAGACCACAATGTCTTCAATTATAGATGTTGAAAGTACCAGTACGGGGAGTATTGCTTTACCCGCTCGATTACTATTGGACACCCTTAAAACATTTCCAGAACAACCTTTGACCTTTGTTGTTGAAGACAATCATACTGTTGAAATCAGTTCTAACCATGGTAAGTATGCTTTGGCATATGCTGACGGCAACGAATTCCCGAAAGCTGTAGCTTTAGAAAACCCCAGTACTACTACAGTTATGGGGGACATTTTAGCAACGGCCATTAGCAAAACGATATTTGCAGCAGGAAATGACGATTTACGTCCAGTAATGAGTGGTGTATTTTTTCAGTTTTCAACCGAAGGATTGACATTTGTCGCAACTGATGCCCATAAATTGGTTAAATACACTCGTGAAGATGTTACCGCAGATCAAGTGGCAGAATTTATAATGCCGAAAAAACCTTTAAATCTTTTAAAAGGTATTTTAGCTGGGAATGATGACGCCGTGACCATTGAATACAATGACTCCAATGCTAAGTTTACATTTGAAAACTCAGTACTGGTATGTCGATTGATTGATGGAAAATATCCTAATTATGAAGCCGTAATTCCGAAAGAGAATCCGAATAAGTTAACTATTGACAGAACCCAATTTTTGAATTCTGTAAGACGTGTCAGTATCTTTTCAAATAAAACGACCCATCAAATACGATTGAAAATTGCTGGTGCAGAATTAAACATTTCTGCAGAAGATATTGACTATAGCAATAAAGCAGAAGAGCGTTTGACTTGCGACTATCAAGGTGATGATATGCAAATAGGTTTCAACTCACGTTTCTTGACAGAGATGTTGAATAACCTTGGAGCGACTGATGTACAGCTTGAGATGAGTTTGCCAAATAGAGCAGGAATCCTAACCCCCATTGATGGACTTGATGATGGCGAACATGTCACCATGTTGGTGATGCCGGTAATGTTGAATAACTAACCAACCAATTCCTGCGAAGGCAGGAATCTCAGGTTTAACAGACCAATATCCTTATAAATGCTAAAAAACGCCTACCGTAATAAAGTAGGCGTTTTTATGTATATGAGATTAAGCCATCACATTATAATTATTAAAACTAAAAACGCGTTTTCCAAATACTTGAATTCGCGGTTTTAATCTGAGATTCCCACCTGCGTGGGAATGGTATTCCTGCGAAGGCAGAAATCTCAGGTTTAACAGACAAACATCCTTAATAATTCAAAAAACGACTACCGTAAGCAAGTGGGCGTTTTTATGTATATGAAATTAAACCAGAACATTATACTGACTGAAACTAAAAAACGCCTATTCCAACTACTTGAGCAGGCGTTCTAACATGAGATTCCCACCTGCGTGGGAATTTTAGGAAACAAAATTAAAAGACAGTGGATATTTCGGCGTTTCTCCGTTGCTGGCTTTGATAGCATTTATAACAGGAAACATAATTGCGATAAGGCCTAAAACTGCAAGCCCTAAAAGCCCCAGTCCAAACAATAAAATCAAAGGAACGCAAATAATACAATAGACAATCAGGCTTAACTGAAAGTTGATGATGTTTTTTCCATGGCTATCCATCTGATAAACCTTTTCCTTTTGGGTCAACCAAAGAATCAATGGTATAATTAAGCTTCCAAAACCTGTTACTAAAGTAATTAATTGGCTTAAATGTGTAATGATGATCAATGTTCTGTCTTCTCTCATTTTGATGGTGTGTTTTAGATGTTAATAAGCTGTGTTCATCTAAAAATCATCTTTAAAGGCGACCTAAAAGAAATTCGGTTTGTGATGATTGTTTTGATGATTGATGTAACTATATGACGATCAATAATCAAAAATGTTACACATTTCTAAAAACGATAATTTAACGAGACACCTCCATAATAATTTCGAGGGTTTCCAGGATAGTAATATCGTGGTTCGGAATTGCCGAAACCGGTGGCATTGATAAGAATTGAAGATGCATATTTAGTATCGGCAAGATTGTTAATTCCAAAAATGACTTTAAACTTTAATGCTTTAAAAAGTTGAGCGGAATAATCAAGCTTTAGGTTTAAGAGGCTATACGCATCACTATAAAGGCTATTGCCATCATTCATTGGCATTTCGCCAACATAGAGGTGATTGATATAGAAAGCCATTTTATTATAATTTAAAGCTACTCCAGACGCAAGCGATATATTTGGAACTCCCGTGAGTTCATTGCCTGAATAATCGATCTCCTCGTTTATAAATTCTTTAAATCGATGCCAATTGATAGCCGCATTAAAGTAAGGTGATATATTAATTGCATCCGTTAAAACAAGTTTGTATTCGGTTGAGATTTCCAGTCCTTTGTGTAAGGTGCGTCCGGCATTTCTACCAATATATTGGTCATCGCCGACTCTTTGGGCAACCAATAAGTCCTGAATATCCATGATGTAATAAGACGCCATGACATGCCATCTCCTGTTGAAGAAATAAGCGTCACTTCCAATTTCATAATTACAACCTTTTTCTGGGCTTATCTCCGGATTAATGACACCATCAGGAGTCAAAGTCTCCTCTAAACTGGGATAATTAAAACCGTAACCTACATTTGCAAAAAGTTGCTGATACGGTGTGAATTGGTAGGTCATGTTGAAGTTTGGTGCGACAATAGCATCAAAGTTCCTTGAGGCACTTTTATTAGCTTCTTCGAGATTAAATTCGTCCAGAAAATCATATTTGGTTTTGTTATAATTAACCCCAACCTGAAGTGTTACTTTTTCCAATACAGGCAGTGTTACACTTGAAAACAGATTCAGTTGTGATCTATCTTCGCGATTATCACTTAATAAAACGCCTTCCAAGCTGCCATTGCCATTGTTTGAAGCATAACGATTTTCAATAGTTTTCCAATGGAATTCATCTTTGAAAACTTCAGTTCCAAAGTTCCATACGGCCTTCCGACCTAAAAAATCAAAATTGTTGGTAAAAACGCTCCGTAAACCAAAACCATTGGTGAATTCATCCAAGATATTAAATGGGCGTGGCTCATAATGGTCATTATAAGTGTGGAATACACTGGTGCTGTTTTCGAACTTTTCAGAGAATTTATAAGTTAAGTTAATCCCAAGCAAGCTTTTCTTATCGGCTTCATAACCTTTTGCCTGTCCCCAGGTAAATGCTGCTTTTGATGGGTTTTCCAAATAATCAGTCTTTCCTATTGAACTTGGAATCTGTGCCATATAATTGGTGTGATTAACCAATAACGAAAGTTGCATTTTATCATTCAACTTATAACTCGAATTCAGAAAATATGAGTTCCTGTTATACTGCCCGTTATCACGATACCCTTCCATTTCCAAATGGTCATAATTAAAATGAAGAGAAAAATTCTCATCAGAAAAACTTAATGATGTACTATTTTTAAACAAACCGAAAGACCCTACGGTGGTTCTATTATCGATTGAATAGCCATTCGATTTAGGGTATTTGGAATTTAGAAGTATTGTTCCACCAAGGTTGGTACCGTATAAAGTACTTTTAGGCCCCTTTATGATTTCTATAGACTGCAAATCTTCCGGATCATAAATATCCAATGCGGTTTCTCCCACACCATTGGTAATTGGTATCCCATTGAAATACGCTTTAATTTTATTGGTCCCGTATAGGGTGCGCGATCCTACCCCACGTATCGTGATCCGGTTTGTGTTTATTGCACCGCTTTGAATATAGACGCCTGCTACTTTGTTTAGGGCATCCACAACCGCCACCTGGCTTTGTTGATCGAGCGCTACACTTGTTACTGTTGAAGATGGAATAATCGAGTTGCTTTTTATTTCTAATGGCGCACTAATTAGCACTTCACCAAGTTCTTCAATTTCAATATTTGCTTTTAGATAAAATATTTGATCGGTTTTAGAAAACACATATTTTATAAATTGATAATTGGGATGCTCGAGTTTGATGTTCAGTGGAAGACTCAAGCCTTTTGGAAGTACAAATAGGCCATTGACATCCGTTTTGGAAACCACTCGATTTTGATTAACGACGGAGACATTGGAAACGGGAATTCCTTGTTCAGTTTTAACGAATCCCTTTAGGTCTTGTGCTTGGAGCATATTAAAAAAAACGATCATGAAAGTCATAACCGTTTGCAAGAATAAAAATCTCATTTTCTTTTATTGTATATTAAAACTGACTTTTTAAAAATGACAGTGTCAGCAGCATCATTAAGGAACATATTATATTGCAACTCGGCATTAAAATCAATTGCATGCTCAAAAACATCTGAACTTTTAGCATCCGCAATGAAAGCTTTCAACTGATCTTCATGTTATATCTGTTTTCAATTGTCAAATGTAACAAAGTATATTCAAAAACTATGAGCTGCTAAGTAATCTGACAGACCAATGAGGCTTTTCTTTTTGAACCCGAAATACAACATGTAAAAAAACCCAAGGTTTTAAAATGCCATGGGAAGGGTACTCGTTATTTTGTGGTTCCTCTTAAAACCAATTTGGTTTTGATAGTGGTCGTCACATGTTCTGTTTTGGATTTTTGATTTAATCTATCAATCATGAGTTTAACGGAAGCTTTACCGATATCAAAAGTATGCTGTGAGATGGTGGATAATTTAGGCTCAGTAAAAACCAAAACATTTTCATCGGAAAATCCGATAATGGATAATTTTTCAGGAATGCTATATCCTTTTTTTAAGGCTTTATGCAGCGCCACAACACCAGAGGTATTATCAACGGATAAAATACCATCGACGTTTTTATTTGAATCAAACAAATGATCAACGACCTCCTCCAAATCATCAGCTTTGGTTACGGAAATAACTACAGGTTCCTGTTTATATGAAGCGTCTTCTTGCAAAGCTTTGAGATACCCATTGGTTCTTAGCTTTCCAACGCTCAATTTTTCAATATCGCTAATGAGTACAATATGTTTCCGTCCTTCATTTAATAAATGTTTGGTAGCCTCATAAGCTGCACCAAAATCGTCGATAATGACCTTATCGCACTCGAGATCGTCACATACCCTATCAAACAAGACCATAGGCAGGCCACGGTCTAAAACTCTTGAGATATGTTCAGTTTTGTTTTTTTTCTGAGTTTCTTCAGCAATGGACATGATAAATCCGTCAACACTACCGTTTGACAGCAATTGAAGACTGTTTTCCTCTTTAGATAAAAGTTCATTGGAAACACAGGTAATTATATTGTAGCCCTGTTTTGTGGCTTCCATTTCAATGGCATAAAGCGCCTTTGCAAAAAAATGATTAAGAACATCCGGAATAATGACGCCCAATGTGTTGGTTTTATTGCTTTTTAGGCTCAACGCCATTTTATTTGGCTGGTAATTGAGATGTTTAGCCAATTCCTTAACACGTTGAATCGTATCTTTACCAATTTCAGGACTATCGTTTAAAGCTTTAGAGACTGTTGATACGGACACATTTAATTGTTCTGCTAAGTGTTTGAGCGTTACCATGGCTATTTAAAATTAAAAAAGAGTATACTTTATAAAAGTACACTCTTTATTTCTAATACAATATGGTTGCTCAGTTTTTTAACAACCTAATAAAATTCATAGTGTTATTTCCCTTCATTATCGGGAAATATAACCTGTCTGAATACTGTCTTCTTAGTCCTTAAACATCTTTACATAATCAACAGTAAATTCTTGAGGGAAAATGGTATCATCAACTTCCGGTCCTCCAAAATTCCCACCCACCGCAAGATTGAGCAATAGATAAAATGGTTTGTCAAATGGCCAAGTGCTGTCATCCTTTATTTCTGGCGAAAACGTATAGACTAAAACCTCATCAATATAGAATTTGATGAAGTCTTTTGTCCAATGACATTTGTAAACATGAAAACCATCTTCAATAGTTTCTATAGTCGTGACTTGTGTGTTTTTAGACTGACCATAGCTGTCTGGCGTGTGCAATGTGGTGTGAATTTCGTGGGGATTCTTGCCAACATATTCCATAATATCAATTTCACCAGATTGTGGCCAACTTACTTCCGAAATATCACTACCTAACATCCATACCGCTGGCCAGACACCCTTACCTGTAGCTAATTTTGCACGCACTTCAATCGTGCCATATTGAAACTCAATATTGTCTTTAGTGTTAATTTTTCCCGAGGTATAGGTGGTTCCATCGAACCTCGCAGTAAGCACAAGATTTCCATCCCTTACTTCGACATTGTCCTTGGAATAAATTTGTCGCTCATTATTTCCCCATCCACAAAGATTAGGGCAACCATCACCAAGCTCATAATTCCAAATAGCTTCATTCAATTGCGTGCCATCAAAATGTTCCTCCAAGATAAGTTCTTGCGATTGCACAGTATTGAACATGGCGAATGTAATGATAATTATGGCGTTGATCAATTTCATTTTAATTCGAATTTAGAAGTTAACGTTGCATCAGAACTGCCACCAACAAAAACACTGAAGGCTCCCGGTTCCACAATAAATTTTCCGTCGTTATCATAAAAGCCCAATTCAGCTTCTGATAATGTAAATTTTATAATCTTGGATTCCTTCGGATTTAGTTCTACCAGTTCAAAACCTTTCAATTCTCGAACAGGTCGCGTGACACTTGCAAATTCATCTCTTAAATATAACTGTGCTACTTCCTTTCCTTTGACATCACCAGTATTGGTCAATTTGACAGATACGGTAACCTTATCGTTTGAAACTACCTCAACTTTAAGGTCACTATAACCAAACGAGGTGTAGCTCAAACCATATCCAAAAGGATATAAAGGGGCGTTACTGACATCTGTATAATGTGACCAGAAGACCTCTCCTTGACCAGGATTCAATGGTCTCCCTGTACTTTTATGATTGTAATAAATAGGCACTTGTCCCACATTTTTTGGAAAGGTCATTGGCAATTTGCCACTCGGGTTATAATCACCATAAAGTACTTTGGCGATGGCATGGCCACTTTGTGTGCCCAAATGCCATCCTTCTACAATCGCTGGAATGTGTTCATCTGCCCATTCGATCGTTAAAGGTCGGCCGTTATTGAGTACCAATACAATATTCTTATTGGCTTTATAAACCGTTTCCAACAATTCTTGCTGAACGCCAGTCAGACCAATTTCTGAGCGACTTCTGCCCTCGCCTGAATGGAGGCCGTGCTCGCCCAACACCATCACCACAACATCTGCGTTTTTGGCCGCAGTTACAGCTGAAGCAAATCCGCTTTTGTCCGATACATTGATGGTCAATTCTTTTGGGAACAAAGTTTCTCCTGTAACAACATCAGCACCTTTTTCATAGGTTAAAGTATTGCCTTTATAGGCTTGCATGCCTTCCAAAACTGTTACTGCAGTTTCATCATCAGCGGCAATACGCCAGCTTCCCAACGGACTTGTTTTATCATTTGCCAAGGCCCCAATCAACGCTATTTTTTGACCGTTCTTTTTTAATGGCAGTATATTGTTTTCATTCTTTAACAAAACAATAGATTTTATCGCCATATCTAAAGCAGCGTCCAGGATTCTTTTGCTTCCGATCACTTCTTTTTCAACGGTTTCATTTAAATATTTATACGGATCATCAAAAAGTCCGAGTTCATATTTTACTCTAAGAATTCGTTTTACCGCATCGTCAATTAAACTTACATCAACACGACCTTCGTTAACAAGACTTGCCAATTCATTGACATAGGCGTAAGATTCCATGTCCATATCCGCCCCAGCTGTTATAGCTATTTCAGCTGCTTGACGACGATTTTCAGCATACCGGTGCGCGATCATTTCATTGATGGAACCCCAATCGGTAACCATAAAGCCTTGAAAATCCCATTCACCTTTTAAAATATCACGTTGTAAAAATGCGCTCCCAGTTGCAGGAATCCCATTCAACTCATTAAAAGCATTCATGAACGTTCTCACTCCAGCTTCTTTTGCTGCTTTAAAAGGTGGTAAAAGAACATTGTATAATGTTGAAGTACCCACATCAACGGTGTTGTAATCTTTACCCGCCTCAGGAAATCCGTAGCCCACAAAATGCTTAGCGCAGGCCGCAATCGTATTGGCCAACGCCAAATCATCACCTTGAAAACCCTCTACTCGCGCTACGGCAATTAAAGACGCTAAATACGGATCTTCTCCCGCACCTTCCATGACCCGTCCCCATCTCGCATCACGGGAAATATCGACCATTGGCGCAAATGTCCAGTTAATACCAGAGGCCGCAGCTTCTTCTGCTGCAACTTGTGCGGATAGCTTTATCGCTTCCAAATCCCAACTTGCTGCTTCAGCAAGTGGAATGGGACTGATGGTTTTATATCCGTGGATGACGTCAAAACCGATAATCAACGGAATGCCCAAACGCGTTTCTTCAACCGCAATTTTTTGAACTTCCCTGACTTCTTTGACGCCTCTTACATTAAGCATGGAACCTACCAAGCCTTTTTTTAGATGCTCATACTTGTTGGCTGCATCGCCTTCAGAAGGCACTGGGCCTGTCACATCCCAAAAGCCATTATATTGGTTCATTTGACCAATCTTTTCTTCCAAGGTCATTCGAGCCAAAAGTGCATTCACTTTAAGTTCAATAGAATCTACTTCCTTGGTGAAAGTAGTGTTATGATCACTACTGTTAGCGTTGGCTTCTCCACAAGAAACCAACACTGTCAGCAGGCTGCTACTAATCATTATAATTAAAAAATTCTTCATTTATTGGTATACTTTTATATAATCAATTTCTAATGTCGATGCCGTAAAATCTGGATCGATTGCTCCGCCAAAATTCCCACCCATAGCAACATTCAAAATCAGAAAGAAATCTGCGTTGAATGGTGTGTCAGCATTATTTGGAAAGGTGTGATACACCTTGTCATCAACTAAAAATTTGATGAACTCTGGTGTCCATTCCACACTGTAGTTATGGAATTCAGTTGATGCTGTAGGAACATTAGTCGTTTTCCCAATGCCGTTGCCTCCGGAATTTCCTGTATAGTGCAATGTTGAATGGATCGTGTTTTGATCGTTCCCGACGTGCTCCATGATATCAATTTCACCACAGGCAGGCCATGTAACCGTGGTGTAATTTTGTCCCAACATCCAAATAGCTGGCCAGGTGCCTCCTCCAGAAGGAAGTTTTGCCCTGACTTCTACTCTACCGTAGGTGAATGCAAAGATGCCATCCGTTTTTATTCTGGACGAGGTATATCCTCCATTTTCAGCCTTGGCTGTGATCTTTAAAGTGCCATCTTCAATCTTGACATTATCAGGGTTATTCGTGTAGGTTTGCGATTCGCTATTGCCCCAGCCATTATCGCCTGTACCAAGGTCATATGTCCACTTGGAAGGATCTGGTGCACCATCAACGTCAAAAGTATCTTCCCAAATCAGATCATTATAAATGGTGCTGAACTCGTCGTCCACTTCTGGTTCTTCAGAGGTAATGATAAACCACCAACTAAAATCGCCATTTCCATCCACTGTCGTCAAAATCATTTCATTTGGGGCCGATCTATCAAAAATTTTGTATTGATGGCTGCCACCGGTATAGTAACCGATAAAACCAAGCCCAGATAATGTAATAGTTTCTGATCCACCTGGCGCACTAATTTGCCAATTTTCAGTATAGTCGTTATAAGGATAATTGAAAACATCATCTCCATCTACAGTCCCACCTCCCGGGCCACCTAACTCATCGACTAAATTTTTACGGCCAAAGACGGCACCACTTGTATCAGTGACTGGATCATCGTTCGTGTTATTGGTAATATGGGTAAAGCTTCCATCACTATTAAAAATATAGCGATCGTTGTACATGCCTACACCAGCTTTTTCTTCTGGACCAGCACCGTACCATTCGGCTGGAATATTTCCACCAACTGGACCAAGTCCAAAATGACCTGCTTTTTCTGATTTGATGCGCCAAGTTTTACTGCCATCACCATATAAAAGTTCCAACAAATCCGCTGGAGGTGTATAATCAACAAATACCTCGACCTCTATAGTGGTTGAAGTCGAAATTCCACCAGTACCATAGGCAATCACCACAACTTGATAATTGAATATCCCAGAATTTGGGCTTGTAAATGGTATGGATGCAAGACCCCTTTGGCTCAGTTGCTGACTTTCTTGACCGATAATTTTATAGGTTATCGCATTAGTTGCAGTTGCTGTAATATTAACCACTCCACTCCCATCTCCGTAGGGATGATCAGCATCCACTCCAACAATTTCGGCCATTACTTGCAGATTTGTAGGCGCTACGATATCACCTATTACTGCATCGTCTTCTTGACAACTGACCACCATTACGGCCGTTAGGAGTAAAAAGGTATATAAATATTTTAGATTTTTCATACTACTGTTTTTTTCTTCTAATTGTGAAAATAAAGATTATCTATATAAACGGTCGCTCCTGATGACTCAAAGAGCAATTGTGTAATTCCTGAACGATCAGTCGTAAAAGCTGATAAAGGTAGTTCTATACTAACCCAGCTTCCATTGGCCACAGTTGACAAGAATTCTATATCTTCCTTTAATGGATCTCCATCACCTTGAGTGGTATTCACCAATTTTAATCCCAATGATGTGGCATCTGGAGACCAATAGTCAAAATGTACATGGGTCATAGCAGAGAGATCTGTTGGATTGTCATAGCTGGTGACGATACCTGTATAGTTTAATTGTTCGTATTTCCAGGTATTGTTTCCATCAATAACTACTTCTGTCAATTGCGTTGTTTGTGACCAATCGGGATTCAGTTCGCTAATGCCCACATTGGTATAAGCGTCACTGTAAATTGAAATCACATTTGCTGCCGATAACGTTGGTGTTGGCGCCGCCGATTCAGGCTCTGATGAAGCCGAAGAACCTTTATAAAAATAAAGATTATCTATATAAACGGTCGCTCCTGATGACTCAAAGAGCAATTGTGTAATTCCGGAACGATCAGTCGTAAAAACTGATAAAGGTAGTTCTACACTAACCCAGCTTCCATTGACCACAGTTGACACGAATTCTATATCTTCTTTTAATGGGTCTCCATCACCATAACCGGTATTCACCAATTTTAGGCCCAATGATGTGGCATCTGGAGACCAATAGTCAAAATGTACATGGGTCATCTCAGACAAATCTGTTGGATTGTCATAACTGGTCACGATACCAGTATAGTTTAACAATTCGTATTTCCAGGTATTGTTACCATCAATAATCACTTCTGTCAATTGCGTTGTTTGTGACCAATCAGGATTCAGCTCGCTGATGCCTACACTGGCATAAGCGTCACTGTAAATTGAAATCACATCGGCTGCCGGTAAGGTTGGTGTTGGCGCAGCGGATTCAGGTCCTGATGACGCTGAAGAGTCCTTATAAAAATAGAGGTTGTCAATGAATATGGTTCCTCCAGCAGGAATCCCATCAAATTTGAATTGGTGAATATCATTCATGGATAGACCTTGACTGGTAAACTCAGATAGTGGGATGTCGTAACTGTTCCACTGGCCTGCTACAAGATCCTTCTGAACGAATTTCTCGCCCGTTGCGATACTTATTGGGTAAATATCCAACGCCATATTTTCGTCAGCAGTCCAAACATCTATATGTAAGAACTCCATTTGAGAGGCATCTGCGGTAGCACCAAACTGAATTCCTTGATAGTTTAAATTACCGTATTGGATGATATGATCACCATCGATATCAATTTGATTATAAGTTGTTGATTGCCCCCAGTTCGGATAAAAATCTGTGTCCGCAATATTTTCATAGGCATCGCTGAATATTGAAATGACATCAGTTGCTGCTCTATTGGGCTGCGTTGGTGCTGCATTTATAGGTTGCAGAATTTCGACGACCTCAAATTCTTTTGTATAGGAAGCTGTTTCAATCGCCGCACTAAATGCTGTAACTGATATTGTATAAGTACCGGCCTCGTGATATGTGTAAGTGGTTATGTCATCAATATTGGACATGATAGGTTCACTGCCATCACCAAAATCGACGCTATAACTCAATGCGAAATCTGCAGAAGCCGTAACATTGACGGTTTTGGAAATAGTACCATCATTTTCTATAGTAACGATTAAATTTTGAGGTGCTTCAAAAGAAACGTCTATCTCTTGGTTTACTGTAGTGGAAAGCCCATTGAGACCATTAGCCGTAATACTTAGGGTGTACGTGCCTTCTTCATAGATGTGCTTCAAGCTTTTACCAGTTGGTATCACCCCAGAAGGATCAGAATTATCTCCAAAATCCACATTAAAGGAGACTGCACCTTCACCTATTGGTGTAATGGTAACTGCTCCAGTGTTATCTTGACTCACAGTCACTGAGGCTGACACGTTTGATGGCGGAGCAATCTTGTCTACAAAATCTGTATTGACATCATCCTGTGAGCAACCGAAAAGTGTGAACACTATAAGACTTAAACTAAATATATATTTTACTGTTTTCATGTCGTTATTTTTTTAGTATCCGGCATTCTGGGTTAAACCAGAGATGTCTATTTCTCTTTGAGGAATTGGAAAAAGTCCCAATGTTGCCGCATTATAGCCTCTACTTCCTAAAACATCAGCAGCTTGTCCTGTTCTCACTAAATCGAAAAAACGATCGCCTTCCATTCCTAACTCTAAACGTCTTTCGTCCCAAACTGCTTGAACTGTTGCAGTAACCCTGTGATCTTGATCACCGAATGCTCTATCACGTACTCTATCTAAATAGGTTTGTGCTGCTGCTTGGTTTGGAGATGAGGCTCTCAGGTTCGCTTCTGCTGCCATTAACAACACTTCTGAATAGCGAATGGTACGCTGGTTGTTTTCGTAGTTCAATTCTGGTTGTCCGCTGGTTTGGCCTTTTCTTGGCAAATATTTTTTATTATACAAGCCTGTGTTTTTAAAAGGTGCCACTTGGTAGGTCACATTCAAACTTGGATTATTAGTAGCGTAGGCCTCAACATCAAAGGTCGTAGCCTCTCTTCTTTGATCGCCATCTTCAAATGCTGCTGCTAAATCTTGCGTAGGTAAATTTGTACTCCAACCTGAATTATAAGGCATTTCGGATGACCCATTAAACCCTCTAACCCCACATTGTTGAACAGCAAGATTTCCTTGGCCTCTTGTAATACCGCCCCAATTATAATAGGGCTGCCCGTTAGAGTATTGAACCTCGTAAACAGATTCTGGGCCGTTTTCTCCAGACAATAAAAAGATGTCGTCAAAATTAGTCACCAAACTGAACGGACCATCTACAACGCTTTGAAGTACTGGAACCGCTTCGTCAAATTTTTCTTGATATAAATACACTTTCCCCAATAAGGCCTGTGCTGCATATTTGGTAATTCGTCCTTGTTGGGATTGTGAGGTTGGCAAAACACTAATGGCATGAATCAAATCTTTTTCCATTTGTGCATAGACTTCAGATTTTGGAGATCTTTGCAAAGTGCCAAAATCTGAAAGGCCTAATTTATGATCCGTGAACAAGACCACATCTCCAAACATTTTAACGAGATTGAAATAATAAAAGGCTCTTAAAAAGTGGATTTCACCATAAAGTGCATCCTTACCTTCAAAGCTTACCGTGTTACCTAAAAGATTAACATCTTTATAGCCTATCAAGTAATTGGTTCTGTTCACCCCTTCGTACGCCGATTGCCATAAATCCTGTAACGTACTATTATTGGTCAATATCGTATAATCATCTATTTGTTGAAACGCCACAACATCAGAAGCATTTTCACCACCTGCTACGGCATTATCCGAAGCAACATCTCCAACAACAATCACTTGATTTAACCATTGTGTCGGTGTATAACAACTTACTGCCATGGCCTGATAATCTGCTTCTGATTGCAAATAATCTACTTCTGTAACTTGGTACTCATCATGTGGATCAAAATCAACCACATCTGAACAACCCAAAAAGATTGAAAGTATGATGATTAACCCTATACTATTTTTTATACTTTTCATACTAATTTATTTTTAGTTGTTAAAATTTAAGATCTAAACCAATTAAAAATGTTCTTGCTTGTGGATACGCACCTCTATCAATACCTGTATCCAAAATCCCTCCAGATATTTCCGGATCGAAACCTTGATATTTAGTAAGCGTCAATAGATTTTTAGCTTGGGCATAGATTCGTACTTGACTAAATCCTGCATTTAAACTTTCTGGTATGGTATAACCTAAAATCAAACTTTTAATTTTGATAAAACTCCCATCTTCTACATATCTGTCAGATGGTCTAATATTACTGTTGGTATCTGCAAAAGTGTAGCGAGGATTTTTCGCATCATTAGTTGTCCCTTCTCCGGTCCATCTATTTAAAATGCTTCTATCCTTGTTAGTAAACTGTGCATTACGTTCGTAGGCTCGGAAAATATCATTACCTACTGATGCGTAAGTGAACATGTTTAAATCGAAATTCTTATAGTCAAAACCTAAATTCCAACCGATATTAAATTTTGGAAACGGATCTCCAATTTTCGTTTTATCTTCATCGTTGATAATTCCGTCATTGTTAGTATCCACAAACCGAATATCTCCTAATTGCGCTCCTGCTTGTGTGGCATGGGCATCAATTTCAGCTTGGTTTTGAAATAAACCATTCGTTTTATACCCGTAAAAATAACCCGGTGTAAAGCCCTTTTCAAAACGTGTAGCAAATTGGCTTTGGCCATTGAAATATGAGCCTCCTGGTTCAAATGCCGTACCATCATTATTGGTATCAGTCACCAGATTTCTTGAGGTTGTAAAGTTAACTGACGTATTGAATTTAAAGTCTTTATGTCCACTATTTCTATACCCTATAGTTAAGTCTATACCTTTACTTTCTGTGCTTCCTATATTAGATTTCACAGGCTCTGAAGTACCCGCATACAGTGGGGGTGCCTCTGTAAACAATAAGCCTTCAACCGATTTATTAAAATAATCGACAGTTAAAGACACATTGTTGAACAAAGTAGCATCAAAACCGATATTGTACTGGGTCTGTTCTTCCCAACGTAGAAATGGGTTATCAAACGAGTTTACGGTCGCTCCAGAAACAAATTCAGTTCCGAAGGTGTATCCATTACTATTCGCTGTGGAATTGTAGCTTGGACCACCAATAGTGATACTTACATATTGCGGGTCTACGTTTTCGTTACCAACGGTACCATAACTCCCTCTTAATTTCAAGAAATTAATGGCATCATAATTAAAGAAATCCTCGTTGGTTATTACCCAACCTAAAGACCCTGCATAAAAGTTTGCAAATTTATTGCCTTTACCAAAAGCTATCGATCCATCGCGTCGTGCAGAAAATGATGCTAAGTACTTACTTTCGTAATCGTAATTGATTCTACTAAAGTAAGATAGGTTTCTTCGTTCTAAATAATGACGACTATATCCTGTATAAGCATTGGTGTTTAATTTAGTGTTGACTCCTGTAGCTGCTTCTATATCTGCCCAAGCCCAAGAATTATCCCTGACATCCTGTCTGGTAGCACCCATTTCATTTCCTGTAGATTTACTTCTCGAAATCCCTAAAACAAAGTCGAAATTATGGCTGTCTTTAAGAGTAAATTCATAATTCGCAAAGGTTTCAAGCGTATAATTGAAATTAGCATTTTTCCTTTCAGTGACACTGTTATGGAACGACGGAACTATGGTTGTTGTTCCATCGTCATTAGGAACCTCTTGTGTCTTAACAGTGCCATCTGGATTATAATCACTGGACACGTTGTTTGGTCCATAATAGGCTAATGGTGAAAAACTTTTGCTTGTGTGATCCCATTTGGTATAACCTAAACGTGAGGTTATTTTAAGATTGTCCAAAATATCATATTGCAATTCAAATTTACCATATAACTTATCTCCATTATTTCTGTTATAAGTATCCTCTAATCTCTGAACCGGATTAAATATTTCAGACAACAACAAGTTACTATATCCGTGCGTTGCAAAATCATTTGGATCTGTATTGTACGGTGATACTGTAGGATCAAAATTTATAGCGTTGCCAAGAATAGAGTTAAAGGAATTCTCTGCAATAGTTTGACTTTTAATGTTTGCATAACTTGTATTGACTATAAACTTCAATTTAGAAGTTAATTGAAAATCAATGTTCGCCGTGACATTCAGTCGATTAAAATTAGATTTATCAATACCTCCTACAATACCTCCTTGGCTTAAATAACCAGTAGATAAAAAATAGCCCACCTTTTCTGAACCGCCTCGAGCAGAAAGATTATATGAAGTTATTTGGGCATCTTTAAAAATTTCATCTTGCCAATCTGTACCTCTTCCTAAAGTAGAAATATCCGGGAATATTAAATTCCCGCCAGACACGACACTACCCTCATTTATGATAGTAGCATATTCTGAAGCATTTAAAAGGCCTATTTTTCTATCCACAGATTGGAAACCTGTGTAGGCATTAAATGAAAACTCTGTTTTTTCATTGTTTCTACCGCTCTTGGTGGTCACGACAATTACCCCATTACCACCTTTAACACCATAAATGGCTGTTGTAGCGGCATCTTTCAAAATGTTTATCGATTGAATGTCTGCCGAATTTATGGAGTTCAAGTCATCTAAGCTCTGAGGTACCCCATCAATAATGACCACTGGGTCAGTACCCGAAAACGAAGGAATACCCCTTACCAATACCGTTGGTTTACTTCCTGGAGCTCCACCTTGTATCACCGCAACACCTGAGGCATTACCCTGAAGAGCTTCTTCAACCCTTAACGGTTTCAGTTGCTCAATAGTTTCGGACTTCACTGTTGAAATCGCACCAGAGACATCGGTAACTTTTTGCGTCCCGTAGCCAATGACTACAATTTCATCGAGAGCTTGAGCGTCCTCCCTTAATATAATAGTCATAGGTTGATCATTCACAACCGTTACTTCCTGATTTTGATATCCTACATAAGAGAACACCAAAATTGAATTGATGCCAACAGCATCTATACTGAAGTTACCATCAAAATCGGTAGAAGCACCTTTTGAGGTATTCTTAACAATGACGTTTACTCCAATAAGAGGTTGGCCGCTTTCTAAATCCTTTACAGTCCCTTTAACATTAATAGTTTGACTAAATGCTAAGGTTGTAGATAGGAGAATTAAAAATGAGAGAAATTTTGTTATCATAGTTTAAAACTTTATGGTATAAACTTAGACAATTCGATTATTAATAAAATAAAAGTCACCACAACAATGAGTATACATGACATAAAATCATCATTTTATTTATCATATATGCAAAAGAATCCCCACAGACCCGCTAATTTAGCAGTTTTCAAAATTTAGTACGAAAACGTAATAGATGTGGCAAAAACCAGGTCATGTTGTGGTAATGTATGGGTGAATTATTGAGATGTAGTAGGCCTACAGTTCTAAGATGTAATTTGTTAAGCTCGTTTCATGGGGTAAATCCATCTTTTTACGTAATCTATACCTTTTCACCTCTACGCTTCTATGAGAAATATTTAATAATGGCGCTATTTCCTTAGAAGAAAGGTTAAGTCTTAGATAGGCACATAGTTTAAGATCGTCTGGGGTTAATTTAGGGTGTTTGTTCTTTACCTTTTTAAAGAAATCTTTATCTGCATTGTTGAACGCTTCTTGGAAGAACTTCCAATCGTCTGTAGTATTTATATTCTTGTCAATAATCTTGATGACTGGTTTAACACTTTTTTGATTGTCGGTGTTTTTTAGTTCTTCCTTGATTTGATTCAAGAACTCATTCTTTTTAATAAGACTCATTGTAGAGATAGCCAGCTCCCTACTTTTATTCTCTATATCCTGGTGTAGTTTTTCGTTTTTGAGTTGCATCAATTGTTGTTCTATCTCAAGTTCCTTTAATTCCAAGTCGCGTTTATTTTTCAACATCAACTTTTCTTTTTGCTTTCTATAATAGCGTTTATACAAATAATGGATCATAACACCCAAAGTGAGGACAGTTAATAAATAGAGAACAACCATTAAGTTTGAAAGATACCAGGGTTTGGCAATTTCAAATTGATAAACCGCTTCATTATTAGATAGGTTATTTCCCACCTTTGAACGCACCTTAAAAGAATATTGACCATAAGGCAGATTTTTAAAAAGTACCGAAGACTCTGGAGACCATGAACTCCATTCGTCATAATACCCAATGAGTTTATACTGATATTCTACTTGCAAATACTTATAATATTCCGCAACGCTATAGGTAAATTGCAGGTTGTTTTCATTATTACCAAAATTGGAGGATTTAGAAATGTCTACAGAAAATGCTTCGCCATTGATGGCATAATTAGATATGGAGTTGATGGCAATATCGTAGGATTTGAGGTCTATTTTATTAATGTCTATAATCATATAACCTGAAGACGTACCAAAAAGGTAGTTGCCCTCTGACAGAAAAGAAATCGTTTCATAACCTGTCATGTCCTTCCTGAGAGATTTTGGGAGAGGAATTCTCGATATAATAGGTTTCTCACTAAATTTTCCGGGAGATACATAGGAAATATTCTTATCAGAAAAACTCCATAGCCTATCATGTTGTGTATCTGGAATCAATTTGCCGGAGATATATTCTCCTAATGGAAAGATACTACTCAACAAACTATCTTTCTCAAATTGCTTCTTCTGTTTATCGTAGACAAATACTCCCTTTTCATAGGCATATAAGATCTTATCCAAATAGGTCACCAAACTTGAACCGAAGCCTTTCTCAACAGAGGCATCTTTTACCACAGATTGTACTTTAGTCCAATCCTCATTCGTTATAATTTCAAAAACCCCCTTGTATTCATGGCTTACTAAAAATGTGAGAGAGTCTACGATGGCGAAATGCTTGGATGCAATATTGAAACCTTCCAATTTATTCTTATATGACCATTGTCCGTTTTGCCGATGTAGAAAATGTAGACCACTATAATTCCCCTGAATAACAAGGTTTTCATTATCGAGAAAGGGCTGTAAATCCCAGGTCCCTGGAATGGATGCTATCAATTGGGCCTGATCACCTTTGATTACAAAAGTTCCTAAATTATGACCACAAAAGAGCGTATCTCCTATTTCTTTTAAACTCCATACCTGTCCTTTTGTGCCTTCAATAAATTTAAAGCGATCTTTTGAAGCAATCGCTTTATAAAAAAGTCCTTGATTGGTACCTAAGTATAAATTTCCGTCAAAGAGTGTAGACGTATAAACCGTACCCAAATCGCCATTTTTATCATTGTAGATGCTTAATGCCGATTTTATGTTGATGATGTTAATTCCATTGTCCAGAGCCAGCCAAATATTGTTGTTGTTGTCCTCAAACAGTCCCAATACCGTATTGTTCGAAAGTCCATCTGCCTGATCAATCGTATAAGAGATCTCCCCGGAGTTAGTTAAGTAAACCATCCCATTGGAAATTGTTCCCAATATAAAGTCACCGTTTTTAAGCATAATACTATTGTACACGCTCAAGCTGTCAATCATTTTTTTGGCTGGTATATCCCAATCAAAGAGACGCCCATCTTTCCATTTGTAAAATCCCTGCTCTTGCGTTTCAATCAACAATTCGCCATTATGATTAAACATATTGACCATGATATTTGTTAAAAAGATTGCATTGTCAATCAATAAGACCGGTTGACCACTTTCAATTTTATAAATCCCTTCTCCAAAAACTTGATAATAGACGGTATCATCTACTCTGAAAATTTTGGTAATAGTACTTTGAGTATCAATTATTTTATAACTGCGATTTTCTAAATCATAAATATATATTCTATTTAAGGACTGAAAAAGGACATAGTGATCCATGGACAGAATATTCCAAAACTGCTCATCTTCAATAAGCGGTATTTCCAACTCGTCAGAAATTGAGGTATAGTCTAAGCTACCAAATACATTACGTTTCCAATAGCCGAAGTTCATATAACACCCTGTGAAGATCAGGTCGTCGATTACGTTTACCGACCGCATGATGGATTGGTTTGGGGTAGGATACAATTGCCATTCAGCCCCGTTGAATTCAAGGAGTCCTTTGTTATTTGCTACATAAATATAGTGTTCATCCGATTGGGAAATACTCCAATTTTGATTTTCAGCACCATATTGCTGTGCCTGATATGTCGTAATGGGAGGCAACTCTTGTGCTATCAACATTGTTGAAAACAAGAGTAGCATATACAAAGTCAAGGTTTTAATTTTCAAAATTGAAGTTTTCCAGGGTGTATTTTACAATATAAGTTGAAATTACAAATTCCAGACTATAAAGCAAAAGTTTAAGGTCCTACAGTGGAATGACAGACGTTCATATATAATATAATGCACTCCTTATTATTCTATAAAAATAATCTCACTTCGCTCAGAAATCCCATTTTCATTGAAGGTTTCTACTTGTAAATAATACGATTGGTCTGTGGTCAAGGCGCGCAATTCATAATCAGGATGGTCGTACATCATAGCATTAAGATTAAGTTTATCTTTTTCAATGCCCCAATAAATCACATATCCCGTGGCATCTTCAACAGCATCCCAAGTTAAATTGGCATTACGTCTATCCTTTTGTCTGGTCACTTTAAAATTGGAAGGTGTTTGAGGTTTGGCTTCTTTCCCTTTTCCGAAAATCCGTAACTCGGATATTGCCAAATACTTATTGGTGCAGAACACGTGGTTATAACGGATATAACGAGCCTCAACCGAATTTTTAAGTTCGATATAGGCATGTGGGATATCCTTTGTGTTTTTTGAATAATCCACAACGACTTCCCAATTTTGTCCATCCAAAGAAGATTCGATGACGAATTGCTGTTTGATATCGTCTGGTCTTCCAAAAATCACACTGTTAAAATCCTGAAAATTAATTTGGAGAGCGCTCACATCCATCGGTTTTAATAAATCCATCTCAATATAAATGGAATCATTGTTGCTTTCTGAAACCCAATAACTTCGGATCTCTTCATCATTGATCCTGTTGATATTGAAATCCTTAATTTGTTCCTGCATATAACCATCTTCACTTTCATCGACCACATTGATTTCCTTTTCTACCAAAGGTGAATTAGTCTTGACGGGTTTTTTATAGGACAATAACATCCAGCCTGTAAAACGTTCTTTATGGTTTTGCACCTTTGTATCAGGAAGGTAGTGCGGGTAATCGCCATAAGCGGTATTGACATACATTTGGCCATTCTCTTCAAATCCTGCCGGGTACATTCCCAAACGTCTTTCAAATTTAAAATTCACGGAGATGGCCATGGTTGAATAATGCCAAAAATTGCCATTGTTGTCTTTGACCGTGCTACCGTGACCCGAGCCTTTCAAAAAACCGCCCGGTTTATATGAAATAGGATTATAGGGCGCATATTCAAAAGGTCCAAGCGGATTTTTACTGGTATAGACTCCATCGGCATAAACGTTCCATTGCGTTCCAGGTGCGCCGTATTCGAGATAATAGGTGCCGTTATGTTTTACCATCCACGGTCCTTCAATAAAGGGTTTTAAATCAGATCTATGATCCTGTCCAAAACGCTCCCATCCATGTTTCTCTGGATTGAGATTGAACAAATCAATTTGTTCCCCCAATGGAATATAATAGTTTTCAGGATCTAACTCAATGCCTCTAATCGGCCATTTGTTGGAGGATTCTTCATACAGATATACCTTTCCATCATCATCCACAAAAAGATCAGGATCTTGGGTACCGTGTGGCATATTGATTACTGCGTAATTGGTTTTCCAATCGCCCAGTTCAGGATTGTCAGTTTCAATAACTGCACCTCTACCAGATGGATCTCCCAATACGATCACCTTACCATCCCTGACTGCAGCGGCCGGTGCATTGGAGCCATTGAAATACCAACTTTGGGGTTTTATAAATTTCCAATTGCTCATATCGTCAGAAGCCCAATAGCCATGGGAACGTGTAACGAACATATAAAAACGTCCTTTGAAATTCACAACGGCAGGATCCGCTCCAGAACGATAGGATACATTATTTCTCGCACGATAATGCGACATATAGGAATAGTCAATATCTATAGGATTACAATAAGTCGTGAAATTATTTTTCGAGTTTTCGACTGTATTCTCGGTCTGAGTTTGCTCCTTAGTCGTTTTATCATCTGGGCTTTCCTTACAAGCCGTTAGAGCGACCATCGAAAAGCATATACTGAATGTTTTAAATATATTCATGATTTATAGATTTTAGTGTTTGTAAGCTTCCATAGGTTGCCCTCTCAAACGTTCAAAGTTTTTATAACTGCGTCGGATAGCTTCCGGACTTGCTTTTTCAAATTCTTTATCCGTTACCAAATATTTCTCTTGTAAGGTCCCAAGTTTTAAGCGTAACTCCTTTTCGATATCATCATAAGATTCATCATCAATGAGATTGTTCATCTCTTTAGGATCCGTCTTCAAATCATAGAGTTCCCACTGATCGATATCATCATATACATGAATTAATTTGTAGCGTTTGGTACGCACCCCATACATTTTTTTGACCATGTGGAATGCCGGAAAATCGTAATAATGATAATAAATGGCATCTCTAAAATCGTCATCATTGGCCTTTTTTGTCACTAAAGGTCTCAAGGATTTTCCTTGCATATCGGCTGGAATCTCTGCTTGGGCAAAATCTAAAAAGGTTTCGGCAAAATCGAGGTTTTGGGTCAAGGCGGTAACTTTGGTGCCTGGTTTGATGACTGCCGGATATCTCATGACCATAGGCATTGCCAATGATTCTTCATACATAAAACGCTTATCAAACCAGCCTTTTTCACCTAAATAAAAACCTTGATCTGTGGTGTAAATAATGATGGTATTTTTCTCCAATCCGTTGGCTTTTAAATAGTCTAAAATTTCGCCAACACCTTCATCAACCGATGCAATGGTTGCTAAATAATCCTGCAAGTAGCGTTGTGCTTTCCATAGTGCCAGTTCTTCGTCATTATAATTGGCATCATGCATGGCATCATTTTTTGGTCCATAAGCATGATCCCAAGCGGCACGTTGCGCTGTGGTCATTCTGTCAAAATCTGTTTTCCATGGATTGTGCGCCAATTCATTACTTCCTTTTGCCACGGTCATTTTCAAGTCGTGACCTTCATACATGTCTCTATAAATGGTTTGGTATTGTTCTTTAGAGGCGATAGAACCTTCATGATCGGTAAAATACGTATCAGGCAACGGAAATTTGACGTCGTCATATTTGTTCAAATGTCTCAGTGCTGGCATCCAATTGCGATGTGGTGCTTTGTGTTGTACCATAAGGAGAAAGGGTTGTTTACCATCTTTTACTTGATCCAGATATTTTATCGCATCTTCAGTAATAATATCCGTGGCATAGCCCTCAATCCTTGTGGTATCCACCCTTTGGGTGGTTTCATTTAAAGCGATAAAATCCGGATTGTAATAATTGCCTTGATCCGTTAAAATATTCCAATGGTCAAACCCTTGCGGATTGCCGTGCAGATGCCATTTTCCGATCAGTGCTGTATTGTATCCTACTTCTTGCAACATCTTGGGAAAGGTGGGCTGGTCGCCATCAAATCGATTGCCATTCATTCGAAACCCATTTATGTGACTGTGTTTCCCGGTGAGGATTACAGCTCGGCTCGGGCCACAGATGGAATTGGTGCAGAAGTTATTCATAAAAATAGCACCTTCGTCCGCGATGCGGTCAATATTGGGTGTTGGCGCCAATTTGCTAATGGGATGACCATAGGCACTAATGGCTTGGGTAGCATGATCATCTGCCATAATATAGATAATGTTAGGTCTTTGTTCCGGTTGCGTTTCAACTACAACTTCCGGTTTGGTCTTACACGATAGTAAAGAGACCATTATCAACAGATACCATGCTAAATTTTTCACGTTTTCTTAATTATTCTTACGGTTTGTATGATTTCTCTTTTAAAAATAGTCTTATTGAAAAAATCAAAGACTTCATCCAATTGATCAAAAGGGATGGATGACAGTTCATGTTTGCCTCCAATCACTTTATAGAAATAATAGGGCATTTCCAATTCTACCAATCTATCTACTATGGTTGACGAGCCATCCAATATGATGTAACCTTTCTTTTCCGGTTTACAAAGATGATGTGCAGCACTCGCAAAAGGCACTAAATTATCCGCAGTGCCATGAAAAAACACCGACGGCAGGGCATTATCTTTAGACAAATAATCAGCATTGACCATGGCTCCCGCCAAAGAAAAAACACCAGCAAATTTGATATTCTCATAGTTTTTTAAATTATCGATAAAATATTCCCGCATATACACGGCATTGAGCATCCCTTCTGCACCTGCACTACTCCCGCCTGCAATAATTTTTGTGGTGTCAGCTCCCAATACATCTTTATTCTCATAAATAAATTTTGCAGCGTCCAGAAAGTCGATCGCTGCATTCTTAAAGGTGACCAGCTTATCGGCTCTGGGACAATCGCAACCAAAACCGGTCACTTGGCCTTTTCGGGTCAATCGATAGGAAATTGAAATACCTAAATAACCTTTCTCTGCCGCCAATTCCGCTAATTTCACTTCACTAGGGTAACTCCTACTACCGCCAACAAATCCGCCCCCATGCATCCACAACAATACTGGAACAGAATCATTTTTTTTCATTTTTTTGGGCGTATAAACATCCATTTTTAAGGTGTCCAATCCTTTAATCGCATAGGTATAAGTAGTAACATTTGCTTGGGAAAAACTCAAACTGAAACTACATAGGAATAGAACTAAAGTTATTTTTTTCATTTGTTAATCTTTCTTTTCAATCAAAACGCCACTAAGGACTGTTTTTCCTTCAATGGGCTTGAGATTTATGCTTAAGCCTTCGTTGTTTCTAATGTTAACCATACTTGTTAAGGTAACGCCGTATTTATCCGGAAATGTATTTGCCAAATCAAAACGACTTTCAACCAAAATATCGTTTAAAAACACATCAAATTTACGTTGTTTTTTTGTGTCACTATTGGCTAATTCTTTTTCGGCGGTTAAATTAAAAACCATCTCAATGTTACTTTTTATTTGTGGTTCTACAAAAAATAAAGTGATTTGGTATTGTCCATCAGGAACATCGACTTTATATCCCGTACAGCCTTCAAGCATCGTTTGAAAAACTCCTTCTTTTTCTGTGTTTTTGATATTATTGGGAATACCTTGATTCTTGTCTTTGGTAATGTTGTATGGTGTTCCGTCGAAATGCCCGTATAGATTTTCAGAATATTGTCTGTCTGGAACGAAGGTGACGTTGTTCTCCTGATCATAAAAGCTGAAATGTGATCCAAGGTTGATTCCAAATCTTTTGAAATGCGCTGTTTTCAAGTTATCAGATTTGAATACTTGAAGTGTTTTGATTTCTTCTTGTGAATTAGCTACCACTTTCAATTCATTTTCACCATTTATAAAAGGAATATCCGCTGTAGCCAATCCGTCACTAAAAGTAACAGCATCAATCAATTCGCCATTCAAATAAACTTCTGCCTTCTTTTCATTTGAAAAAATCGATACGGTCCGTTTGTCTTCATTAATTAAATTCAAAGGGTGTTCTGGATTTAAAGCAATGTGTAGAAGAGGCTCCTTAGTGTTCAAAACAGCTTTGTACCAAAAATAAACATCCTTTGGCTCCCGATTGTATTGCACCAATCCTTTTTGATTGAGATGCGGAATGGTTTCGCCCCGAAATTCTGAACCGAAGTCGGCAAAATTCCAAGCAGTCATACCAACAACAAAGTCGCGCGCCATAACTTGATCATAATAGCTTTTATGGAGGATCAATTGGTATTCTTGGGTATAATCGTACTTTTTTGGGGTGGTGCTCGATATATTCACATCTGCTCCAGGCCCATATTCTGACACCATGATGGAACGGTTTGGAAAACGTTTGTGTTGGTCATCCAAAAATATGCCCAAATCAGGAATGGTGTCGTTATACCATCCAAAGTAGAGATTCCATCCAATCAGCATGGACAAATCGGCAATTTTAGTGTCGTTATAGACTTCATTGAAGTGCAATGCCATCACCGTCAATCGGTTGGGCGCCATTTTTCTTGTGAAATCCTCCAACTGTTTCGCAAGTTCATAACTGTAAACTTTAGCATCTTCCTTTTCTAGGTCAGTAGATTTTCTATCGAAAACCAAGCGTAGAAAAATCTCGTTCATATAACCAAACATTACCACTGAAGGAAAATTATAGTACTGTTTGAGATGTTCTTCCTGCATGGTCATGCTGGTTTCAAAAAATTCAGGTGTGTTGGTCACTTTATTGACAACTGGGATTTCTGACCATACCAGAAGTCCAAGTTCATCGCATAATTTATAGAGTTCCTGAGCTTGTGGATAATGTGCAAAACGTATCACGTTGGCACCCATGTTTTTTATCAGATGAATGTCCTTTTCCTGAAGCTGCATCGGTACGGCACTTCCGTAGCCATTATAATCCTGATGACGGTTAACTCCAATTATTTTGTAAGATTCTCCGTTAAGGAACAAACCTTTATTTGGATCAACACTTACCCAACGGAACGCAATATTCGATGACTTCTCATCTAAAATAGTTCCATGCTTATCTTTTAACAAAATCTGCAAATGATAAAGATTTGGATGTTCTGGCGACCATAACTTTGGATTATGGATATCAGAAAAAAGAATATTAAGGTTTTCCGAGCTGTTGGCGTTGATTTTTATTTTTTTGGTTTCCATACGGATGATTTTTCCATCGGCATCCGAAATACTTACTTCGAGTTGATTTGTAGCCGATTTCACATCAAAATTATCCAATAGAACAGATACCTCAACACTGGCTTTTTCTTTGGAAACATTAGGGTAATCCACATAAAAACCTTCAGATGCAAAATCATTTAAAGTGAGATGTTGCTTTGGCAATGCAATCCATTCCACATCTCTATAAATACCGCCATAAATTGTAAAATCGATGTCCAAGGGTGGGATATTTAAGTTAAGGGAATTGTCAACCTTGACTTCGATAAGATTATAAGAACCAAATTTTATGAACTCTGTAATATTAAAATTAAAGGCCGTATAACCACCTTTATGATTGCCAGCAAAACTGCCATTCACATAGACATTGGTTTCTTGATTGACCCCTTTAAATTTGAGGTAGTGTACTAAATCTTCTTTTTCTGAGGGAACATAGACATGTTTTTGATAAAAACCCGAACCTCTAAAATATCCACTTTCGTCATCAAAAGCATCATCTTTATTCCAGGTGTGCGGAATATTGACCGTTTGCCAATTGGTTTTGGTGGTATCTAAGGTGAATTGCCACCCGGAATTAATTATGGTTTTTTGGGCAGTCAATTGATAAGAAAAAGCCACACAAAACAGGATCAGCAAATTTCTTATATGATATGTTTTATGTGGCTTCATATTACTATGGTATAAATAATGTTACATTATTTTAAGACTACTCTTTTGCTCATTTTATTACCACCTGCGTTAATTTCCAAGATATAAAGTCCAGCAGCAATTGTATCGTCTTCTCCCGAAGTTCTATTCCAAGTATGGTTAAATACACCAGCAGAAACCTCATCATTGAAAATAGACGTAACCATTTTGCCGGCAACATCATACATGGCTATGGAAACTTTTGCAGTGTTATTCATTTTAAAACGAATTGAAAACGACTCAGCCACAGGATTTGGAGAGATCGTGACATTGGCCTCCAATGAAAAATCAGAAGTTGAAAGCTCTGTAGTTTCCGTCATTTTAATGACGCCAATATAACAAAAGCCTGCGCCATTAGTATTTTCAGGTCCTTTTTGGAGTGCTAATACAATGTTTCCAGAGGCGTCAGGTTGAATGTTTGCAATAGTGGTCGTATTTGCTGTATTGTTTCCTCCATCCAAATAAGCTATTCCAGTATTGGCACCTGTTGCGGTATATTGAGCTTGACGATTATCCGATACACTCATTCGCGAAGCAAAAATTTCAAATTGATAATACATGGAGGTATTCATACCTGAAAAGGTAAAAGCTCCTGTTTCGTTACTTCCATCCTGGACATAATAGGAGTCAATCGTTGCCGTAGCAGGAAAACCAATACTCGGATCGGGAGAGGTCGTTCCATTGTTGTTGGCGGCTACAAAAGAATCCGTAACACCAAAAGAATAGGTTGAAGCCACACCTTGATCATTGATAAAGTTGGTGATGTCTGTAGTCATAGCACTTGCCAAATGATTGTTCCAGTTGCCCTCTGTCCGGTTAAGTTCCGAATTGTTGTGGTTCAAATCAAAAAGGAAAACCTGTTGTGATTGTACCGTCGTTGATAATATAGCAATACATAATATTGCTAATGTTTGCGTAATTTTTTTCATTGTTTTTATTTTTAGTTGATTAATATTCTCTTTGTAATAATTTTATTGTCACTGTTAATCCTCATAATATAAAATCCCGATTCAATCTGATCTCTCGAAAAAGACATCGTATTGTTCACAGGGGTCTTTGTTTTTCGATAAATTTCTTTGCCCAACATATCAATCAATGTGATAGTGACCTCTTGCGACAATGTCTGCGTGAACTTAATGGTAGCCGTTGTAGTCACTGGGTTTGGATACACTTTGAAATCTGCAGTAACATAATCCTCCACACTCAAAGCATCTGCTCTTTCTTTTACAGCAAGGTGAATACCTTTAGCGATAACGCGGTCATAAAAAATCTGGTGTGCCGCATCATTATAATGGATACCATCTCCCGAATCATACTGTGGAAGAATACCATTATTATTGGCAATAGGAAAACCTGTCCAAAAATCGATGGCAAAGTCACCGAACATCATGTTGGTCTCGGTCACCATTTGGGTTTGAATATTCAGGTTTGTCGTATTACTCCCAAAATTTCGTGGTTGTGGGGTGGTGACCCATAATGGTACTTCTTCACTGGTGGTTACGGCACTGATAAGATTATAGTTGGTCAGTTGATCTGCAACAGGATAACCACTTGCAGCATCATTGGAAGGCATGTTAATGATAACGCCTCCTGGAACCAATTCAATGCCCTTTGTAATGTTTCTTTGCGTGTCTATTGATCTACTTACTCCCGATGGGATTGGTGTGCCCGTTGGTAAAATATTGTAGGTAGCATAACCGCCCACAGCTAAATTGACAATATCATAACGCGTATCCATTTCTGTAAGATAGTTGCGGTACTTGGTTGCCCAAGCGTTATTACCGTCTGATGGCCCCACACCTGCTGCGGTTGATGAACCGAGGATGACAATCCTGTAAACCAAGCCTTCATTTGGTATGGTTTCAAATGCAGCATCACTTGTATCGGTCAGGCCCTCTCCTGAAATCCTGATCAGGCAGGATGATGAAATCGTATTGGGAACCACCATGTCATAATACTGTAATGACGCTGGGGCGGTAGCTATGGTTGACCAATTAGCGCCATTATCTGAGGAAAATTCGATCAACATATCGGTAACAGCAATACTTGACCATTTCACTCTTACGGTTTTGTCTACTTCCCATAAATGACCACCATTAGGATAGGTCAAGGTCAGCGCAGGATCTGGAGTGGTATCTCCAATTGGCGTGTCACTGATGATCAATTGGAGCGCACCTATATAGAAAAATCCAAAAGAATTATTGTTGTTCGGTCCTGGTTTGGCTTCAAAGGTGATGTCACCACTTGCCGTAGATTGAATATTTAAAATATCCGCAGTGTTTGCCGTGTTATTAGAGGCATTTAAACCTTCAGCAGCAATTGTTGCACCGGTTACCGTATAGAGCGTTTCGCGATTATCGCTCACCCCAGTTCTGGAACTGAATACTGAAAACGAATAATATTTTGAAGGGTCCAATCCAGTCAATGTAAATCCTCCAGTGAGCGTGATATTTCCGTTAAACGCTGCACTTGTTGCACCAAAAAAACTATCTCTCGTGGCCGAAGCGGGAAAAGGCAATGCGCTATTAGGTGACGTTGTACCATTGGTATTGATGGCATCAAAAGCGTCTGTCAGCTCAAGTGTCACTCCGGTGGCGGCCCCGTTTGAATCAATCAGGTTGACTATCACACCTGTTTGATTTTGCATCGTTGTGACCACGTTATTCCAATTTCCGGATGTTGTGGTATTTCCATGCCCGAAGTCTATAAATGCGTATTGCTGCGCAAAACTTATAGAAGTCATCAGCATAAGTAAAAAGAGTAATTGTTTTTTCATAGTGATCTGCTATTTATAATTAATTTAAGGGTTATTCGAGGGTAAATAAATGTTTAAATTTAAAATCAGAACTTGGCGCAATGGCAATTTCAAATTCTCCTGCTTCAGCAACAAATTCCATTTTGTTGTTGTAAAACTTCAAATCCTCAGCCGATAGTTTAAACCTTACAATTTTAGTTTCTCCTTTTTTAAGAAAGATTTTTTGGAAACCTTTGAGTTCCTTCACAGGCCTTGTAATGCTTCCTACCTTATCGTGTATATAAAGCTGAACCACTTCATGGCCGTCATAATTCCCGGTATTGGTAATGCTTACCGTTGCTGTAAGTGTGTCATTAAATCCGATATGTGCTGACGACAGCGTGAGGTCAGAATATTTAAATGAAGTATAGCTCAAGCCGTGTCCAAAAACGAATAATGGGGTATTTGGCGAATCGATATAATTGGACTTATAATCTTGTTTCGGATTGGATTCCGGGATGGGACGTCCTGTGTTTTTCATATTGTAATAAATTGGAATCTGGCCAACATTACGTGGAAAGGTCACCGTCAACTTCGCCGATGGGTTATAAACCCCAAACAAGACGTCTGCAACGCCACTTCCTCCCATGGTTCCAGGATACCAAGCTTCCAAAACAGCATCCACTTGTTCAATTTCTTCCGAAAGGTCCAAAGGTCTTCCGTTCATTAAAAGCATTACAATTTTCTTATTGGGAACCGCTTCCCGAATTTTCTTGATCAGTTTTGGTTGGATCCCAGGTATTCTAATGTCAGTACGCGATGCTGCCTCACCGCTCATGTGGTAACTTTCGCCCATAACGAGAAGCACCACATCTGCTTTTTTGGCTGCATCAATAGCTTCCTGAAAACCACTTTCGTCATCTTTTTCCAGATCGCAACCCTTCGCATATAAAATACCATGCTCCTTTAAATATTCCTGAAGACCTTCGTAAATACTCACCGACTTTCCTTTTCTATCTCCAGCACCACCCCAATTCCCGTTAATGTGATACTCATCCTTTGCCAAGGGACCGATCAAAGCAACGGTAGCCGACTTTTCCAATGGTAAAGCATTCCCATCATTTTTCAATAATACCGAAGATGCCGCCGCAGCGTCACGAGCCGTTTTTAAAAATTCGGGTTTATAGATGATTTCTTGTTGGCGTTTTTCGTCAGAATAGCGATAAGGATCGTCAAACAATCCCAATTTGAATTTTGCCGATAAAATTTTCCGACAGGGCTCATTGACCAAGTCCTCACTAATCGCTCCATCTTCAATCAATTTCTTTAAATTCTTACGATACACATGTCCCATCATATCCATGTCAATTCCGGCGAGCATTGCCAAACGTGCGGCATCAATACTGTCTTTTGCGAAACCATGTGGAATCAATTCATTAATAGCCGTATAATCGGACACGACAAAGCCTTTAAAATCCCATTCATTACGAAGAATGTCGCGAAAAATAAATTTATTTCCGGTTGCGGGAACGCCGTTCAGCTCATTAAAAGCGGTCATAAAGGTTTCCACTCCAGCATCAACGGCTGCTTTAAACGGTGGTAAATACACGTTACGCAATTCATCTTCTCCCATACTGACCGTATGATAATCACGACCCGCTTGTGCAGCGCCGTAACCCACAAAATGCTTGGCACAGGCAAGAATGGTATTGTTTTTTGACAAATCATAGCCCTGAAATCCTTTTACATAAGACTTTGCCAAGACATTGGTCAGATAAACGTCTTCTCCTGCACCCTCTGAAATCCTGCCCCAACGCGGATCTCTGGCAATATCCAACATGGGTGCAAAAGTCCAGTGCAATCCTTCTGCCGAAGCTTCTTCAGCAGCGATGCGTGAGGTGAGTTCAACAAGCTCAGGATCCCAACTACCGGACAGTGCGAGATTAATTGGGAAAATGGTGCGATGGCCGTGAATCACATCATAACCAAACAACAGCGGAATCCCCAAGCGGGTGTTTTCTACAGCAATTTTCTGTAGATCACGTGTGGCTTTAGCGGTATACACATTCAACATAGCACCTACGTTACCTTCTCTAATGTATTTCTCGAAATCAGTATTGACGAACGGTCCTGTTTTGGCCCAACCCCCGCCATACATAACGGTCTGACCGATTTTTTCTTCCAAAGTCATCAAGTTCATCAACGAATCGATTTTAGCCTCGTATATGGAAGGCGCATTTTGCGCACCCAAAGACCATAGACATCCAAAAAACATAAGACTTGCGATTAAAAAATGACGTGTTCTCATAGGTTCTGGTATTTATTCAATGTTAACGTTAACTTGATTAGACCTCAAAGGTTTTCCTCCTTCGGCGGACAGGTTAAAACCTGTGAGGTCTCTGGTTCACCTTAATTTTTCAACTCAAATTCGGCTTTCATGGTCGTATCAGAATTGGTACCAACAAAGACATGAAACTGTCCTGGTTCTGCTACAAAATCCAAATTGGAATTGTAGAATTTCAAATCTTCAACGGTCAATTTAAATGTAACTGTTTTCGTTTCTCCTTTTTTGATCTCTACTTTCTCAAAGCCTTTTAATTCCTTGACCGGACGCGTCACTGAGCCCACCAAATCTCTGATGTACAGTTGAACGACTTCCTTCCCATCATAATTCCCTGAATTCTTAACCTCTACAGAAACATCAATAGTTCCATCCATAGCAATTTGGTTGGCACTCAATTTTAGATTGGAATAATCAAATGTGGTATAGCTCAATCCGTAACCAAATGGAAATAACGGCTCATTTTGGACATCTAAATAATTGGAACGGAATTTTTCAAAAACACCGTCTTTATTGTTTAATGGACGGCCTGTATTTTTGTGATTGTAGTAAATAGGAATTTGTCCCACATTACGTGGAAAAGTCGCCGTTAATTTGCCAGACGGATTCACATCGCCAAACAGGACATCAGAAATTGCCAAACCAGCTTCACTTCCAGGAAACCACACATTCAAAATGGCCGGAACCGTTTCAACCTCTTCTTCAATAGTCAATGGACGACCGGTAAACATGACCAAAACGACTGGCTTACCTGTTTTTAATAGCGCTTGCAACAAATCCTTTTGAATTTGTGGAATGTCCAGATTGGTACGGCTACTGCTTTCGCCACTCATTTCAGCCGACTCGCCCATGGCGGCAATGATCACATCAGATCTTGAGGCAATTTCCAAAGCTTCATCCAACATTTCCTGATCCGTCCGCCCATCACGAGGAATGTCTTTTCCAAACATGGTGACGCGTTTTTCGTACTCTAGGTCTTCAGCAAGATTACTTCCTTTGGCATATAAAATTTTGGCTTTATTACCAACAACCGTTTTTAGACCTTCCAACAACGGAATGGATTTTTCTTGTTTTGTGGCCACACTCCAGGTTCCTGCCATATTCACTGCTGTATTGGCTAATGGACCTATAAGTGCTATAGTACCTGTTTTTTTTATGGGTAAGGTTTGACGGTCGTTTTTCATCAATACCATCGATTCTGCCGATACTTTTCTGGCGAATGCACGGTGTTCATCCGTAAAGATTTCTGTCTTTGCTCTATTGACGTCGCAATATTTATACGGATCATCAAAAAGACCCAATTGATATTTTGCAGTAAGCATACGTTTCACAGCGGTATCAATGGTTTCCATTGAAACTTTACCTTCCTCATACGATTTTTGCAAAGTAGTCAACAAACCTTCACCAACCATATCCATGTCAATTCCAGCATTGATCGCCATAGCTGAAACGGTCTGCAAGTCGCCCATGCCATGGTCCACCATTTCATTGATGCCCGTATAATCGGTAACGACAAAGCCGTCAAATCCCCAATCGGTGCGTAGCAAATCGGTCATCAACCATTTATTACCGGTCGCAGGAATGCCGTCAATTTCATTAAAAGACGCCATCACAGAACCTACGCCAGCATCAACCGCTGCTTTATATGGAGGTAAGAAATCATTGTACATTTTAATCCGGCTCATATCGACAGTGTTATAATCCCGCCCCGCCTCAGAAGCCCCATATAGTGCGAAATGTTTAACACAGGCCATAATGGTCTTATTTTCAGTCAGATCCGTGCCTTGATAACCTTTTACCATGGCAATTGCGATTTGACTCCCCAAATAAACATCTTCTCCCGAACCCTCAGAAACGCGTCCCCAACGGGCATCACGAGATAGATCTACCATCGGTGAAAAGGTCCAGTTGATCCCATCGGCACTTGCTTCAATGGCTGCAATACGTGCGGTCTCTTGAATCATTGGCATGTCCCAAGAACTGGATAGCCCAAGCGGAATTGGAAATGTGGTTTCATACCCATGAATCACATCCATGCCAAATAATAACGGAATTTTCAATCGGCTTTTTTCCATGGCCACTTTTTGGACCTCTTTGATTTTTTGGACCGTTTTGATGTTGAATAACCCACCTACTTTGCCTTCTTCAATCTTTATTCCGATGTCGGAACTTGTGGCTTGACCCGTTGTGATATCGCCAGCGGATGGCAAATTGAGCTGCCCCAGTTTTTCTTCCAAAGTCATCAATTTCAGAATTGAATCGACTTTCTGTTCGATCGATTTTTGAGGTTTTACTTGCGTTTGTGCCTGATACGTATTACAGGATAACAAACAGAAGATAACGGTGCTAAAAAAGACGGCGTTGAATGATTGTAATTTCATTATTTAGATTTTGAATTAGAAAATAACCAAGGGATCAGTTCGGGTTCAGCAAACGCCGAATCCCAACTGTTGTGATTGTCTTTGGCGAAAAGCGAAAAATTGGGCTTTCCTCCATATTTTAAAATACCGGAAACCATGTCCACAGATTCTTGCGGACCGACCACATCATCATTGGCTCCGTGGAAAATCCACATTGGGACGGTTTTAGCATAAGCTTCTGTAGCGTCAGGGTTTCCTGCACCACAGATGGCGAAGGCTGCCGCAAATACTTCAGGTTTTCTGTATAGGATTTCGAAGGTACCCATGCCGCCCATCGAGAGACCGCCAACATATACCTGGTCTTTTTTGACATAGGGTTTTGTGAGCATTTTATCCATTAATTGCATCACCAGACTCATGGATTTGGTGGGAGCGCTGTCCACTGGGAAACTTAACGAAAGTGGTCTTGTACTCCTATCGACTGTTACATTCGCCCAATAATCGTTTTGCGGACATTGTGGAAAGATGACAATCGCAGGAAAAGAATCCCTCATTTTATAAAACAATTCACTGCCATGCGTTAATTGTCTGGTGTTATCACTGCCTCTTTCACCAGCCCCGTGAAGAAACAGCGCCACCGGAAATTGATTGGGTGACTCAAAACTTTTCGGCATTAACACCCGATAGTTTAAGGTGTCATTTCCAGAAACAAATTGTTCTTCAATATAATAATCTTCATGTTGCGCAGATATCTTTAAAGGGTTTAAAAGAAGCACCGTAATTATAAAAATTATATTTTTAATATTTAAGCTCATATATGTTATGGTTTAAGACTTTCAAAAAAGTTAAACATCTTAGTTGTTAATAGGTGAATCCAAGTTTATCAAGTCCGTTTTTCACATCGTCATTCTGCATAAATAGATTCCAAAGTAAACCTGTTCTATGATTTTCAATCATGATGATCTGTGGACCTTGATCAATGGCCAAATAAGCTTCAGCAACCCAAAAATCATATTCCGGGCTAAAGGCATCGTAAAATCCAGCCTTTCCTAGTAATTTGTTCTTTTTCTGATAAAAATAATGCATGGCACGCAAGGATTCCGTAGGCGTATAAGCGATCGAGCTAATGGCAGCCGTGGGTGAAATAACACCTTTATCGTTAACCGGACTGTGTGCTGCATAGCCTAAAGATCCATCTGTGTTTCTCGAATAACTTGCCGATAAGCCCCAACAATCCTTTCCATATCCTTCAAAATTTTGCGGATTTTGAACCGCATATTGATAATTGATTTTTGCGTGATTGGTCACCACATCTTTATAATTGGCATATTGGTCCGCTAAATTCATCGGGTTCAAACCCAAAAATGAATAATGGCTAAAGAACATCGGACCTCCAAATTGCGGTGAACCCGCATGTTTTAGAACCAATGGCAATCCATATTGCACATTAGAAGACACCATTGTGCCATTACCTGCCCAACCTTGTGTATAAACATCAGGAGAAATGGAGTAATCAGGTGAGGCTGCGGCCAACACATAAGTAATCAAGCTTTCATTATAACCCTGAATTTTTAAATTCATGGAAAAATCGTAATTGGGGCTCCAATGCCAGTATAATACGTTTTCATTTTTTGTGTACCAATCCCATTCGACACCTTTCCAAAGTACATCTGCTTTGTTGGCCAATTCCACCTCTGCTGGAGAGCCGTTTTTAAAATACTCTTTGATGCAGATCAGACCTTGAACCACAAAAGAAGTTTCAACCAAATCGCCCCCGTTGTCCTGGTTGCTAAATGGGATCACGCTGCCATTGTTTCCGTTGATCCAGTGTGACCATGCGCCGTGAAAACGGTCAGCGTTTTCTAAAAATGTCAAAAGTGTTTGTAATCTTGTCACGGCTTCAGCTCTTGTCACATAGCCTCTTTCAATACCTACTATAATCGCCATCAAGCCAAAGCCAGTTCCTCCTGAAGTGACCACATGTTGATCTTGCGAAGGATTACTTGGAATATAACGTTCTTTTGCCGCCTTAGAATTGGGCTCTGCAAAATCCCAAAAGTATTTGAAGGTTTCGCGTTGCACCAAATCCATCATTTCCACATCAGTCAATGGATCAATGAGCACTGGGCCATCATCAACAGGATCTGGATTAAAAGGCTCAGATGGCGTGCTTTTGGAACAGGCCAAGGTTATCAATGCAATAAAGAGTAAGCCGTATATTTTTTTCATGAAATCGTAGTTTATTTTATTTTTTATAGGTGAATCCGAGTTTATCCAATCCACGTTGCACATCTTCATTTTGCATAAACAAATCCCAGAGCATTCCTGATCGATAATTTTCGATCATTATGGGAATCGGCCCTTGATCAATGGCCAAATAGCGCTGAACCGACCAATTTTCATCGAAACTAAAGGCATCATAAGGTCCGTATTTACCGATAAGGGAATCTTGTTTTTCATATAGATAATGCAGCATTTTTACACTCTCCTCAGGGGTATATGGGATCGAGGCTAAGGCTGCGGTAGGTGAAATAACACCAACATCGTTTCCTGGTCGATGTGCTTTATAACCACTTACTGAGTAACTGGAAGACAAACCCCATAAACTATCGCCATAGCCTTTAAAGCCTTTTGGATTTTCGACGGCATAAGCATGGTGAATTTTAGCTTGGTTTTGGACCAGTTTCCAATAATCTGCATATTGATCTTTAAGCTCTTTTGGATTTAAGCCCAAATAGGAATAATGTCCCCAAAACATCGGTCCTATATCTGCATCAGCATTTTCATAATAGTTGAGAACTAATGGAATACCATACAAAGAATCCTTAGAAACAATGTTGCCATTCAAAGACCAACCCTGGTCATAAACTTCTTTAGAAATTGAATGCGTCGGTGAGGCTGCTGCGAGCACATACATGACCAAACATTCATTATAGCCACCAATAGGGAAATTCATGTCCCATTCATAATTCGGTGACCAATGCCAATACAAAACGTTTTCGCCTTTAGTGTACCAGTCCCATTCTACTTCTCTCCATAGTTGGTCAATTTTATGGGCGAGTTCTTTTTCTTTAATGTTACCATCTTTAAAATATTCTTTAACGGTCAACATGCCTTGAATCAAAAATGCCGTTTCTACCAAGTCACCACCATTATCTTTTTTACTGAACGGCACCACTTTTCCAGTTTCGCCATTGAGCCAATGTGGCCACGCGCCGTGGAAACGATCGGCTTTCTCGAGAAAATCTACCATTTTGATAAATCTGTCAACAGCCTCCTCTCTTGAAATATAGCCGTTTTTAATCCCCACCAAAAGCACCATAAATCCAAATCCAGAACCTCCTGTGGTCACCGTGTTTTTGGGACTGGTAGGATAAACGCCATCGATATGGATGCGCTCTCTTGCCAAGCCGGAATTAGGCTCGGCACCTTCCCAAAAATAGTTGAAGGTTTGCTTTTGAAGGGTGTCCAACAATGGGTCATCAGCGAAAATTACAGCCGATTTGATTAAAGAAGCCCTATCATTTTGTTTTTTTCCGGAAGTATTGCAGCTCAAAAAAAGCACAATTAATGACATCCATAGTATAAAAAGTCTGGTAAAAGGTTTAAACATAAAATGGTCAATTAAAAAATGGTCAATTAAAATGCTTATAGGGACTTCTCAACAGGAGCACCCAATGCGTTTCGCTTTTTTGTTTTGCCTGCCTGTTGACAGACTGGAATTAGGATGCCGCTTACCTCGTGACTTTAAAGAGCGGGATTGGTTCAACCATCAAAACTCAATGCGCCTTCGGCTTTTGAGTTTTGGGTTTCACTAATAAATTTTAGCTGCACTCCGTTGCCAGAATGCAGCCAAAATGAAATTAGACTAACTCAATAAAAAATCTAAATCCCCGTCAAGGACGGATTGTTTATTAGAACATTAGCGATTGGATTTCTGTTTGTGAAAGTGCTTTGTCAAAAATTCTCAATTCATCCATTACGCTTAGGTCAGATTTGTGGTTCCATCCTGTAAATCGAGGCGCACCCGACATCACAGAAAGGACATCACAATCAGTCCAATCCACACCGGAAAATTCACCTTGTTTGACTACCTCTCCATTAACATACACTACACATTCTGTAGAAGAAATAGTAAAAGCCAAATGCACCCAACCATTATTTGCTGTAGGGTCTATGGTAGCTGCGGCGCCGCCATCAAACCAAACATCTGCATCTCCATTGCCCACATTAAGTTTAAAAATTTGGTTGGTGGCTCCACCTTCTCGGAAGAAACGGAATCCACTGGTTCGATCATTTTGAACATTAGGGAAATTGGCATTTTCTGTATCTGGAGGTCCTATTACCAAAATACCGGCACGATCTGGCGTTGCATTTATTTTATACCAAAATGCAGCACTGAATTGATTATTCAATAAACCAGTTGTCGGGAATGTTAAATAAGAATCCTCAGCCCCTTTGTAAGCGTTTGAGCCGGCATATCCTTCTCCTGCAAAACCAGGGGTTCCAACCATGGTAGCTTCAATATCTCTAACATTATCGGTATAACTTCCATTAAAGTTTACGTGCATTCTTTGGCTGCCTTGAGCTATCATGCTTGTAATTTCGCTTTGTGATAAGGTGGTGTCAAATAATCTTAACTCATCCATCAAACTGGAATCAGACTTATGATTCCAATAACTGAAGGTTGGTCCACCAGCTCCAATTACCAATTGCGAGGCACCTGTCCAATCAATTGGAGCACTTAATGTGCCTGTATTGACTTCCATGCCGTTAAGATAGATTTTTGTTTCCGTAGCTGAAATTGTAAATGCCACATGCACCCAATCTCCAGCAGCTACATCAATTTCGCCACCATCATTCCAACTATCACCACTCCCCGTACCAACATTTAATTTAATACGCTGTTTTTCAGCGCCTCCTTCACGGAATAATCTAAGCCCTTGGTTACGATCATCTGCATTGGCACCTATGGTTAAAATACCCGCACGATCTGGTAAAGGATTGACTTTATACCAAAATGCTCCACTAAAATTATCACCTAAAGCCAAAGCGCTGGTTGGAAAGGTCAAATAGTTATCAGTACCTGCCTTATACGAATTGGAGCCGGCATAAGCAGTTCCACCAAACCCCGGGCTTCCAACTTCTTCTGCGGCGATAACGCTTACAAGCTCCGTAAAGTCGCCATCAAACGGCATATAGAATTGCTCTCCTGCAAATATTGGTGTATACGGAGGCGATTTTGTAAAGTTAGATGTTGCGGTAGTCACATTCCCTGCTAAATCTGTTGCCGATACTGTCAGCACATGATCTCCTGTAGTAATATTGTCTTGCATAAATTCATAACTGGCAATTCTATAATCTATAAAACTGTCATACGAAGCGATTTCAGCACCGTTCAACATCACGGAGATCGAACCGATTTCTATATCATCTTCAACTCTAAATTGAACCATTGTGGAAGTGACCAGATCCGGAACCTGAATTTCAAGTCCGTTGGCCGGTCTCATAATGGTGACCATTGGTGCACCAGCATCCGGTCCTGGATCAACTTGGGAAATTGGATCAATGCCTTCGTAACAGGACACCATTAAGAGCAAGGAGAATATTCCGAAAATTAGTCTGTTAATTTTTTTCATTTTTATATGATTTATAAAGTGAATTATTTTATTCTACACCCAATGGCAATAAGTCCACCTGCGTTTGAGGATAAGGAAGTAGTGCCTTGTCTTCTGAAAATGTTCTACCATCGTAGCTCAACTCGGCATAATTTTTCAATCGTATCAGATCAAAATAACGGATGCCCCATTCCATGCCCAATTCAGCGAACTTTTCGTCCATAACATCAGCATGGGTAACCCCGGTCAAGTCTCCAAGCCCCGCCCTGTTTCGTACCAAATTAACCGCTTGGTCTGCGGTCATTCCGTTACCATTGGCACCTTTTGTTAAGGCTTCTGCATACATCAATAAGATTTCCGCATAGCGAATGACAATCATATTTTTGCCTGAACCATAGCTATTACGTCCTTCTGTCAACTGCTGGGATGGTAAATAGTGTTTTCCACTCGAAAATTTTGCTCTGTTAAAATCATTGATGACATCGCCATCTGGGGTGGTGTTTGAAATCCAAGAAGGTAATGTTGCATATGCTGCATCTAATTTAATTTCATCAATCCCTCTATTGGTAAAAAGTACACTGGTTTGCAAACGCACCTTTTCATTTCTATCTAACATGAACTTAATAAACTTAAAACTCGGCTCATAAAATCCCCATCCTGAACTTGCTCCTGCTCGTGCTGGCGTCCAATTTTCAGGACCAAATGGTGCATACAAATGATTATTCACTGCTCCCGTTGCGGATCCATAATCTGAATATTGGAATTCAAATAAATTTTCGTTACTCAATTCACCTGGTTTCTTAAATAATTGGTAGAAATCATCGAACAACATGAATTTATTAGAGTTGATTATGGCACCTGTGGCATTCGCCACTTCTTGGTAATTTTCAAGCTCTAAATTTGCCAAGGCTTTTACAGCAAGGGCCGTATACTTTGTAACACCCCCCGGAACGTCAGTTCGCTGGTTTGGTCGCATGTCTGGTAAATCAGGTATGGCTTCATCCATCAGATCAGATACATATTTCATGATCTCTGCTTTTGTAGCGACACCGTTTGCCAAATCATCCGTAACATCAGATTTGGTAATAATAAACACACTGCCCCATACACGAGCCATTTGAAGATGTGTCCATCCACTCAACACTTTGGTTTCCGCCATAAACTGATCGGCTCTTTCATAGGCACTTTCTGGTGCAAAATCCTTGTAGCTCTGCACAGTCTCTCTGGCGTTGTTAATGTCTAAAATATCACTGTACATATTGGTCCATAGGGAATTATACATCCAATAACCTTTATCATAATTGAACATATCCGTATCAGCGAACGGCTGTTGATCACCCAAACCTCCGGCATTGACATCATCTCCCCTGACTCCCAACAAAAGTGGATCTTCCCACCCTCTCGAGTAGATTTGGGCATACGCACCGATCAATGGCATAATCATATCACTTGTTTTGGTATAATCTAAATCACCAGTTCCCAACTGGCCATCTTGTTCTTGGAGTTTGTCTTCACAGGATGTAAAGCACAAACCTGCAACTAGCACATAGACTAGTGGGTTTAATAGTTGTTTGAAATTCTTCATATCGTGCATATTTTTTAGATTTTTATATTGATTCCCATCGTATAAACTGCTGGAACAGGATAGGTTTGTCTGTCAATCCCATCTTGAACTTCTGGATCAAAGCCATTATACTTAAAGAAAGTAAATGGACGCTCTGCTGTAAAGGTCAATCGTGTTTCAGGCATTTTTTTACCTAGTAATGAACCAGGTTTAACGGTATACGACAATTGAATATTCTGAATCCTGAAGTAGGAACCATCTTCAATAAAATAAGTACTCAATTTTTGGTTCCAGCCTTTTCTTAATCCGGCTGAAGATGGGTAAGAATTGGAAGTTCCCTCACCATGCCAACGATTGACGGCCAAATCAGCATCGATATTAGTACCACTGGTGAAAATAACTTCACCTCTTTTACGGTTCAAAATTTTGTTTCCCGATTGTCCTGAAAAATTCACAGAAAAATCGAAACCTTTATAACCTACACCCAAATTACCTCCATACATAAAGTTCGGTAGATAAGAACCTAAAATGACGCGATCATCAGCGTCTAAAACACCATCACCATTGACATCTTTATATCTCAAATCGCCTGGCACTAAATTATTGGCCATTGCTATAGGGTCATTTTGAACCTCTTCATTTGTTTGATATACCCCAAGTACTTCGTAACCAAAAAAGGATCGAATTGGATCTCCAACGCGCGTACGCTGACGAAATTCAAAAGATCCGCCATCAATATATTCCTGGTTATCAGCCAATGTAATCACCTCATTCTTAAGAGTTGACACATTGGCGCCAATATTAATTCTCCAATTATCATTCAAATTTTGGTTATAATCTAGACTCACCTCCAAACCTTGGTTTCTAATTACACCGGCATTTTTTCTCACAATTTCGTTTGAAATCGGTTGAATGACAGGTATCACAGCATTATTTGTGGTTCGTATAAAATAATCGGCCTCCAAGCTCAAACGACTGTTGAACATTCTTGCAGAAATACCAAAGTCTTTTTCTTCTGTAACCTCCCATTCTAAGTTGGAGAAATTACTTGTAGAGACAATTCCACTTACAGGCTGATCGCCAATATCTGTTTGGACGATGCTTACCGTTCTGGTGCCAGAACTTCTACCAAGACTTCCATTTCCAAGCTCACCATAACTGGCTCTTAATTTCAAGAAATCAAAAACACCATTGTCTTGCATAAAATTTTCTTCAGTTAATACCCAACCCAATCCTACAGCATAAGTGTTCAACCAATTGTTGGCGGTAAATTTTGAATCCCCTTCCCTTCGAAAGGTGGCGTTGATAAGATAGCGATCCATATAGCTATATTCCGCTCTACCGAAATACGACACCCCATATATACGTCCACCATTATCACTAACATTTCCACTAAAGGATTCTTTATCTGCAAAGTCCAAGTACCAAGAACTTTCAAAAGCAATACCCGTTATATCCTCACCCGTAGCGGAAAGATTATGAACCGCCTCATCTCTATACGATGTACCACCAATTAAAGTTAAATTATGAGCTCCAAAGACATCTTTATAAGTGATAACATTATCCCAAATTTGATTGGAATAGGTGGCTTGTGCCTTTCTAATAGACGAAGTCTCTCTTTGCGAATTTTCAGAAATAAAATATGGCAATCTGACGTTACGCTCTTCAATAGAAGAATAATCATGATAATAAGACGACTTAATAGACAATTTCTCAGGTACAATAAAATACTCAGCGTAAATATTGGTCAACAATTTTCTAATCTTCAACTGATTTTCATTGTATCGCATGGTCGGAAATGGATTTTGGGAACCTCTGTAGCCAATTTTGGTAGCATCAGAATACGCCACAGGGGTTGCTTCCGTATTTAAGGAATCATACACAGGTAATGTTGGTACCGCAAAATAGGCCTGAAACCAAGCGGCATTTTCTGCATTATATTTGGTGGCATTACTGAATACCATATTGGTTCCCATTTTAAAACGTTCTGATAACTTAATATCTACATTAGATCTAATGTTAAAGCGCTCGTACTCATTCTTCATATCCATAATACCATCTTGAGAAAAATAATTGGCACCTACGGAATAGGTGACATTTTCACCACCCCCATTAACACCAATGCTGTGACTGGAAATAGTGGCAGGACGTAAAATCTCCTTGAACCAATCTGTATTCACATTTGGAAGATTTGGATTGACTCTACTCCTTCCAAAACGCTGTATTGCGCTTTGAATATTGTTAATATCCGTTTGTGAACCTGATTCATAAGCCATAGTTGCAAACTGCTCAGCATTTGCCATTTTCACAACATTTTGGGCAAATTGATAGCCTGAATATCCGTTATATACAAATTCAGGGGCTTTCTCAAATTTTCCCGATTTGGTTTGAATAATAATGACTCCACCCGCAGCCTTCTGTCCAAAAATTGCTGAAGATGACGCATCTTTCAAAACAGAGACAGATTCAATATCACTGGTGTTTAAAAAGTCAATATTATCATAAAACATCCCATTGACCACATACAGCGGATTATTGTTTCCGTCAAAAGTTCCAACACCACGTAACCTTACTTTCGGGGAATCGCCCGGAGAACCAACACCGACTACTTGCACACCCGCCACTTTTCCTTGAAGCGATTGCATGACGTTACTTGTTGGTGTTCTTTCAATGTCTTCCGCCTTTACAGTTGTAATGGCACCCGTTAAGTCGGCCTTTTTCTGAGTTCCATAACCAACAACAACAATTTCACCTAAAGCTTCAATGTCAGCTTCTAAATTGATGTTAATAGTCGTTTGATTGGAGATGGTCACTGAGACCGTTTTAAAACCCAAAGATGAAAATTCTACAATTTCACCTCTATTGACTTTCAAGGAGTAATTCCCGTCAAAGTCAGTACTTGTTCCTCTGGACGTCCCTTTAATCAAGACATTGACCCCGGGGACAGGAAAACTATCTTCTGCACTCGTTACCGTTCCTGTAACAGTGGTCTCCTGAGCCTGGGAAACCGTATAACTGAAAAGAAAAAATAAGAATAAAATTAGTCTTGCTTTCATATAAATAAATTTTATTGTGTTAGTTAATCGAAATATATAATGAATTTGAAGCGTGTCCATAAATTCATTTACACTTTAAGTACGTCAACGTTAAAAAAACCTTAAATTTCAAGAATGACGTAGCCTTAAGTTACTAAAAAATGGCCGAAAACGTTTGAGAAATAATGATTTGACGTAGTATTGACGTATAAAAAAACATGAATATGCCAGTGGTGAAGTTGAATTATTTGAAATTAAGCAGGTAATCAGTTAAAGATTGATCAGAATCCAACATTAATTTGCTTCTTAGCCGATATCTTTGAGTCTCTACGCCTCTTAAAGAGATATTTAATAATGGCGCAATTTCTTTTGTGGATAAATTCATTTTGATGTAGGCACAAATCCTCAAATCTTTAGCGTTTAGTTTGGGGTGTTTGCTCTTTAAGTCTTTAAAAAACTCTTCATGAACTTGATTGAAGTTGTATTCAAATACTTTCCATTCATCTTTATGACTGATAGACGAATCTATTTTTTTAATAAGATTTTTGTATGAGAAGTAATTCTCAAAGGAATTTCTATGTAATAAAATTTCCCTTTTAAGCTCCAATAGTGTTTCATTCTTTTTCACCAGCGCCATGGCCGTATTGGCAAGTTGTTTACTTTTTAATTTGACTTCATTTTGCAAGGATTCATTTTTAAGCTCAACAATACGCCTGTCGTTTTCAATCGCCTTCTCCTTGAGAAGGATCTTTTGCTCTGCTTCAAATTTGAGCTGCAATAGTCTTTGTTCTTTTTTTATCTTTCTTCGATGGAGTATATAGAACAAGACAACTGTTAACATTAATAAAGCTAAGAACAACAGATATCCTTGCGCAGATCTGTACCAGGGTGGCAGTACCTTTACCATCAAACTGCGGGGCGCTGATGTCTCCCCCAGAGCGTTGGCCGTCCTGAAAAGAAATTCATAATCGCCGTAACTTATATTGGAAAACTCCAACTTGTCGTTTTCCATTTTATACCAATGTAGGGTATCCTGTGACGCTATGGCGTATTCAAAAAAATGATCTTTGGATTTTGGCGAAGTCAATACCATGGTAAATGCTTGAAACCTGTTGGGCAATTCAATAGTCTTAATGGTGTCTATGGCTATGCGTTGTTTGTCTATGAATATGCTCTCAAAATAAGGCTGGTACAACGGCACTAAGTCTGGATTTAAAATATTGTCAAACAACATAAATCCGTTATTCAGACTTAAAGCGAATAAAGAATCTCTAAGTTTTGAAATGTTCTCATAACCTAAAATAAGTCGATTCTCAAAATATTTATTACTCAGTGATGATTTTAAACCATTATCTGGAAAGGTCTTAAAATTGATTTGATTTTTATATTTGACGGCATATGTAGAGATGTCATCTTCTGAGATGATGTATGAATTCTTCCCAAAATTCTTATTCAACAAAGGGTACGGAACAATCGAATCCAATAGCGGTTCATACTTTTGCCATCCCTCGTTGGTTTTGATACTGATATCATTCTTTAGGGCATTGACACGAACGTTATAAGGCGACCATAATCCTTTATTTTCATAACTTCGAACCTCAAGAATGGTATCATAGGTACTATCAAACTTCACTTTATACAGGCCTTTATAGGCATGTGCCACCCATGCGGTATAAGCATCTTCAAAGACCAAAAAACGAAAGGGCATGGTGGTTTTTCCTAAATGCTTAACCGTCCATCCTGAAGCTTCCTTTTTGAATTTGACCAGTCCTGCGTACGTCCCTTGAATGTAGGTTTTTGATGTTCCCAGCACTTTTTTTATTACCCAGCCTCCTGTGTGCGGAGAAATAAGCTCAAGCCGTTTATTCTTGACAAGGTAAGTGCCGTTGTTATGTCCACAGAGTAGATCGCCCTCAATTTCATTAAGATCCCAAACCTGACCTTGAGAACCATCAATAAACTGTAGGGCGTTGTCTGCATCCAAATAATATAAACCAGTATTGCTTCCTATATAAACGGTGTTATTATATTCTATGACATCGTAAACAGCACCCAAGTTTCCAGAAACATCATTATAAAATAAGTACGGGCTTCTCAAATTTGCCGATGCCAATCCATTATCAAGCCCTAGCCATAGTTGGTCATCATCGTCAACATATTGGGACAAGACCGTATTATTGATAAGACCATTTTCTTTATGAATATGGAAAAGTAAATTTCCATCGGGATCTGTAATATATACGCCATTCTTAATGGTTCCGAAAATCATATTTCCGTTTCCCATCTCTGAAAACTCGTTGAGTTGTTGTTCTTTTATAATTGGATTTATCTCAGCTTTTAAAGGACTTAAAACACCATTGGTATATTTAAAGATACCGCGTAGAGAGGTGGTGATCAAGAATTTACCGTTCTTTTTGGTTACGGAAATGATCTTAGCGTCAACCAAATCCTTATGATCAATAAAAGAGATTAGTTGGCCATCATTTAAGGTAAAAATCCCGTTGGTTAATGTTGAAATGTACAATACTCCATCAATAACAGAACATGAAAGCACAGTTGACGGCGGTTCAATTTTCTTTATCTCACTATTTTTGTAGACATATATATTTAAAAATGATCTGAAGATGATGGCATCTTCCATATTGATGATTTGCCAAAATTCTTCGTTTAAGATTCCATTTGGTTTCAGGCTTTCACTTAAAGATGTGTATCTTAATTGTCCGAAGTTATTCCGTTCCCAAAACCCAAATTCTTCATAGGAGCCTATATAAACTCTTTTGTCTACAGCATGGACGGAACGCATAGTGGTTTTATTGGGAAGCGTACTCAAAGTCCATTTTACCCCATCAAACTCCAACAAACCCTTACTATTGGCTACATAAAGGCGACCGTCATCGGCTTTAGAAATACCCCAGTTTTGGTTTCCGGCATTATATTGTGAGAGGTCATAATTTTGAAAATAGGGCGCGTATTGTGCCATTAACCTATTTTGAAAAAATAAGCAAAATATAAATGCCATCCACATGGGCAAGCACAATAGTATCGGTCTATTCGATTTCATCGCTATAAAAATATCAATTATAGATTAGAAAACATAAATGTAAGAGATATGGATCAAAATAGAGTCTAAGTAAAATGATTATAAACCAAAAAGCTCACATACTTAATTATAGTAATGTGAGCTTTTCAATGCGTTCGATTTAATAAATAATTAATTCATAACCTATATTTTTACAAATTTGAATGTTTTCGCTTCTACATTTAAAAGGTATACGCCTGGTTGTAATGTATTTAATTTAACACTTGGATTTTCTCTAGACAATTCTACTTCTAAAATTCTTCTCCCATTCAAATCGAAAATTGCTGCTTTTGAAGCCATTGAGATTCCTGAAACAAAAATTTCATCTGAAGCAGGATTAGGGTATATTTTATATTTTAAAGATTCAGCATTAACATCTGAGATACTTAATGTAGATTTCTTAACGGAAATACGTACACCATCAGCGTCGCTATACTCAACTGCGTCCCATTCCTTATCTGATGAAAGCGTAGGTAAATTTACTGTAGCAAATGAACCTGTAATCCCATTCCCCTGATACAACACAGTAAATACATCACCTATAGCAGGCTCAAAACCATTTATCAATGTAACATTTAAAGCGCCACCTAAGGTTGCTGATCTTCTGACGATAACTTGATCGTAGGAATCCCCTGCGACAGTACCACCCAATTCAATATTTAATGACCCAGTAGCAGTTTGGGTGTATTTCGTTATAATACCATTTAAATTATAGGTGCCGGTAGCCTTATTTGTGTTTCCTGGAGATAAAATTCCATCATTCGCAAAGTTAGAACCATGCTCTATATTGATTCCACTTAGAATACCAGTATTAGTGATCTGAGCTCCTATATTTATTAGAGTACCATTGTTTTCTAATTCTGCTGCTTCACGAATAAATAGTTCAGTTTCATTATTTATAGTACCATTATTAGTGAATTTACCTCCTTGTAATTCAAATAAATCTGCTCTATTTTGAACATAACCGTTGGCCGCCACTATAACACTACCCGTTGTTTGATTAATAAATGTACTGGTACTGGACATAACAAATCGACAAAAATCTCCTACTTCAATTGTGTTCCAATTGATCAAGCTACCAGAATTACCTAACCCGGAGGTAAATCCTTCAATTGCAATTTGTCCCATATTTGTAAGTAAAGCGGTTGATTCATTTGTGAAATATTTTGAAACGTTTAACACCGCGTCTTCATCATTATAAAAGCCGCCTCTATTTATAACTTCCCCACCTGTAATATTAAATGTTCCTATATTATTTATTCCACGTTCTATGGGAGCATTATTTTCAAATTCACCGTTTATAACCTCTATAGTTCCTAGGTTCGTAATATGACCGTTTGCTTCATTTATAATTGATGACACTGAATTGACCAAACGAAGTAATCCTCCTCCGATAATGGTAATGTTACCTGAGTTAACTAAATTGGAGCTATTGGTGATTACCGTTTCCGACCCAGGAGACATTGTTATGTTTCCCGAACTAACGATACTTATTTGTATTCTGCTAAAACTAATAGAATTATTATTGGTCAGATTACCCAGAACTGATAAGTCTGGAGCATTTCCATTTGCCGAACTAAAACTTACAATAGTTCCATCATTAGTCACCGATATACCCTCTGGAATTATAAGTTTCCCAAGAATCTCAACAGTATCATTCAAATTTACCGTTAGTCCAGGATAATTTCCATCTCTCCATTGAGCTTCATCAGTCCAGATTCCATCTCCATCGAAGCTAAATGTAGTTTGACCAAAGGTGTTAAATGTTACCAGTGCAATAAGTAATAAAAGTAGTTTACATCTCATGTTTTTTGTTTTTAATATTAGTTGTTTGTAAAGAATAAGACTATAACAGGTAACACTATTTAACATATTTTTAATGATGTTGTGGAACTCTATAGTTATAAAAACTGCGAATTGAAATTATATATCTTGGCTGTTAATCGATATGTTCTAAATTATAGATCAATGGATGGGGCTCATAGTACATGGACAATTGCTAATGCCCTGCAAGAAATCGATCCCTATAGTAACCATGTGGGTCCCGGAGTTATAGCCTGCCATCGCATTGGTTGTAATTTGATAGGAATAAGCAAAATAAAATTTAGATTTCATAATCCCGACCATTGGACCGATGTTTAATGGCTTGAGGAATTGATCGTTCAAGAAGCGATAAGATATACCTGCCCAATAATAATCGCCAGAATCATTTCTACCTGTATATTTTCGATATTTAAAGTTGACATCGGTACTAGAACGCTTGTCACTACTGAACATTTGATAATACACAGAAGGTTCAAATTCCACGCTATTATCGTTTTTGCTCGGAATGACAATTCCTGAATAGATTTGATAATTTAAAAGTAGTTTCGGCTCAATTCCAGTGAATATGTCAATGTCCTTTTTAAGAAAGTTGTTGGCGTTAAAACTGAAATAATAGCCCTTATTTCTATAAAGAACTCCTGCATCAAAGTTATGGTTAGTGGTCGCCCTATCATCAATGACACTTGGATCAATTGATGGACTGCCATAATGGGGTTCAAAATTCTCAATGTCAATCCTGAAACTGTTGATATTATACGAAACTCCAAAGGATAGATATTGCTTTGAGTAATAGTCTAAGATCAAATGGTGCGCAAAAGAAAACTTGGCTCCTTTTTGTCTGGTGTTTCCATTTTTATCATTGTACAAGGACACCCCAACTCCTGAGCGATCAGAAATCCTGAAATCTGCATATAATGATTGATTATCCGGGGCACCTTTAATACCAACCCACTGAGTCAAACCGTTTGCCCTGATTCTAAAATTATCACCAATACCCGCATAAGTAGGAGAAATAACAAAATCATTATCCGCCAAATATTGCGTAAATACAGGTAGGTTCAACTCTTGGCCATAGCCGTAAGTAACCACTAAAAAGAACGTATATACTATAATTTTTTTCATCTGAATAGCTTTATTTTTAAACCTCATCTTCATTAGTTCTTATTACCTGTAAAGTGTAAAGTGTCCTACAAAATCACGATCATCTTTTTCATCATTCAATTTAATGATGTACCAATAATCTCCAGTAGGAAGTTCTCTATTTCTATATTTCCCATCCCAAGATCCTCCTTGGCGATAAGAGCCTACCTCCCGACCATAGCGATCAAATATCTTGAACTCTATATTTGGATAGTTTTCATCACATCCTGGTGCCCAAGTTGGATGATCTCCATTAGGGGTGAAGTAATTTGGAATACAGATTGGAATGTATTCAAAATATCTAGTGTCACTGGCAATACATCCACTGCTATCGGTTACGGTCACCGTATAATTACCAGACTCGGTAATAATGAACGTATTCGTGCTTCCATAATCCTCACCATTGAACGTGAACTCATAGCCTTCTGTACCTCCGGTAGCGGTGGCTACAATTTCATTCATACCGCCATCAGTCAATACAAGCGCTAATTGATCAATATGACCGATATCAAATAAAGGCGTTCTTTGGACGCAGCCATTCGTATGTCTTACATCAATATAATGACCCGTTCCGGAAACTATATTGCTGAACACATTACTTGATTGATACGTTCCGCCATTCAAAGCGAAATCCAAATCAGACATATCCTGAATACTATCGTCGAAAGTTACTGTGACTCTATTTGCTGGTAAATTATCTTCACACAGATACTCTATAACAGCTATTGGATCGATCTTAACAGATTCTGGGAACGTGATGTTCCATTCCGACTCGCATCCTTCGCTGTCACGTACAAAGACACTGTGGTCTCCCCCTTTTAGTCCTGTGAAATCAAATTGAGTTTGAGTACCTGTTCCTGTGGTATATGGACCATCGTAATCATCCAAACTCACGCTATAAGGTGCTGTTCCTCCAGAAATGGTAATGCTGAACATGCCATCAGTATCACCTTCACAAATTTCAGGTATGATTGAACCCGGGATTAGGCTTACAACTACCGCATCTGGTTCAGTGATGGTGACATTCAGAACTTCAAAACATCCTGCTGCATCCTGAACGATGATATCATAAGTACCTGGTGCTAAATCCTCAAATACATTTTTTTCAAAAAACTGGTTTAACTGTGGAGAAATAGCATATTTGATAAGGCCTGTTCCACCTGTGGCAGTAATTTCAACAGAACCGTCATTGCCTCCATAACAACTTACATTTGAAACCACAGCAGCTGCTTGAAGCGGTGCCAATGGTTCTTTAATTTCTATTCTTTGTGACGTTGAATCACAATCACCACTTTCAACATGTACATAATAAATGCCCGCAGGAAGATTTGTAAATACACCTTTAGTCATTTGGATGGCTGAAGGAATTGGATTCCTCGAAGCATCCTGTAAGGTATAGATGTAATTGCCCAATCCACCCTGTGCAGTTGCGGTTATCGTACCATTATTATCACCATAACAATTGATGGAAATATCGGTTGCGCTTAAGTTCACAAGCAATGGTGGTACTGGATCAATCTTAATCTCATTGGTTACGGTTGCCACACATCCGTTGGCGTCTCTTACATAATATTTGTAAGTCCCAGCAGATACATCAAATGTTGTAGAGGTGGTAAACGTTCCTAATATACTTGCAAATGTCTCGCTGTTACTATAAGTATATAGACCTGTTCCTCCAGAAGCACTCAAAGTAACGCGGGCCTGAGTTGTACAAGTCAGATTTGTGACTGCCACTAAGTTCGCCTCTATCCTTGTTGGTTGTTCAATCACGATGTCCGTCGAACTGAAACTACAATTATAAGCATCAGTTATGGTGACCGTGTAAGTTCCAGCCCCCAAGCCACTAAATACTGGTGAGGTTTGTGGACCAGAAGAACTTGGCGTTGGTAATACCGTATTTAAAGTATAGGTATAGTTGCTGCCTTGTCCACCAGTCACATTGCTTACCGTGATACTTGCAGTTTGATCACCAAAACATGGTAATGTGGTCGCACTTGCAGTAAAATCTGCGGCGATTGGTGTTGGTACCACGAGCGTAACGGTTTCCGTTTCTATACAACCTCCAGCATCTCTCACATTGACGGTGTAAACGCCAGCCGATAAGCCCGTAAAAGTTCCATTTGAGGAATAAGCAACCGTTGCCGCTCCTGTCAATTCATATTCGTAGCTTCCCCATCCACCACTTGCAAGAGCCGTTATAGTGCCTTGATTGTCATCACAAGTGACATTGGAAGTTTCAGAAACTTCAAGTAATAAAGGCGTAGCAGGCGATGCAATGGTCACCACATTGGTAACCGTAGCACAGAAAGGACTGTCCGTTTCAGTTACAACAATGGTATAATTGCCGCCAGTCAATCCATTTATGACTTGTGGGTTGGTAGAGGTGTTTGCATTTGTTGGTGCAATAACTGAAATACCTGCACTATCCAAAACTTCATAAGTGTAATTGCCAGTGTAATTTGAAACATTGATTTCCAAAGCCCCATTAGTGCTTCCAAAACAGGTTACCGCAGTTGTAGGCGTTGCCACAACATCAATCAGGTCAAAAAGATCTACTGTAAATACAAGGGTTTCAATATAACATCCTGTAACAACATCGGTCACTTGGAAATAATAATCACCTGGTAATGTGATGTTAAAACTATTGGAAGCTTGAGGCGTTCCAATTGGAAGCATTTGGTATAGGAAATCTCCTGAACCTCCAGTAACATCAATTCTTACCGAGCCTGTGCCGTTACAATCAATAGCATCGACAATAGCTACAGCAGCAGCGCTTAATTCTGGTAACGGATTAATTGTCACTGTATCTGTTGCTTCGCATCCGTTGGCATCCTTTACAAAGATGTTGATGGTTTGTACAACTCCCGTGTCAATAATATCAAACGTATTTGTAGTAAAATAATTCGTGCCGTCAATACTGTAAACATAATCGGTGGTTCCTCCCACCGCCGTAATGGTCAGTGTTGAAACACTTTTAGAATTATCCAAGGCACAGGCAAAGTCAGTAGCAACGCCAGAAACCGTCAATTCAGTAGGTTCGGTAATCGTAACATCTACTGGTGACGAACACCCTCTTCCAGAAGTGACTTCGACTGTGTAATTTCCTGCTACAAGTCCTGTAAACACTTTTGAACCTTGAGCTGAGACCAAAGATGGCCCTGCAATTATTGCATAGGTGTACACTGGATTATCATTGGTTGCTGGAAGATTGACCGTAATAGTTCCATCGGAACCGCCATGACAAGAGACATCAGTTTTTTCAGTAGTAAATGTTACTGGCGTTGCAGCTTCTAAGCTTACAGAAACATCAGCAGTACATAACGTATTTGTGTCTGTTACCGTAATCGTGTAAGTACCAGATGGTACTCCGGAGAATACGCCTCCAGTCAACACTATGGAGCCCGCATTAGGACTGATCGCATAGCTATAACTACCTGATCCGCCAATGGCATCGACCGTAATCACACCATCATCATTCTCACATGAAGGAAGTGCGGTGATGGCTGGAGTTATTCCGATAGGAGGCTCAATTGTAATCGTGTCTATGTTTCCGCAACCATTGGCATCTCTGACCTCAACCGTATGAGTACCTGAGTTTAAATTTGATATGGTGAATGGCGCCGTTCTTGTTTGGAAGGCACCTCCGTTGATACTAAAGCTGTATGGTGCAATTCCTGCGGTTGGAAGTGTAACCTCTATTTCGAAACTCCCTTCGTCAGTATCACATTGGTTGGTTAAGTTAAGAGCGACAACTGGCGTAGGATCTTGCGGTAAAACTACCACAGGACTTGAAACAATACAGCCATAAGCATCCATGACATGAACATAATAATCACCAGCATCTCTGTTAAAAGTATTTGCTGAAGCCCAAGCTGGATCCGTTGCCAATGGCGCGCCAGGGGTAGTTGTTAATTGGTATGTATATGGTGCTGTTCCGTCACGACCCACTGCGCTGATTAATCCAGAGTTGGCATTACAGTTCGCATTTTGGTCGACTGAAGTCGTCAATCTTAATGGAATTGCAGATTCTGTGATATTGAAAGGCACAGTAACCACACTACATCCCGTATTTGGTCCTGAAGTTTCAGAAATCAATACATAGTAATTTCCGAACGGTAATGGACCTAAATCTGAGACCTCTAAAATACCATTGGCAGGCACACTTCCAGAACCACTCACTCCTGTTGAAACTAACGATAAGGAATTAAATATTTCATAATTGACAGTCGTAGCTATGCTGTAAGGACTGTTTATTGTGAAGGTGACATTTCCATCGTCACTTCCAGTACAGGTGATGTTATTCTCGGTAACTGCTGATGCAGTTAAGTTAGAGTTCGTTGGAATAGGCTCAGAAGCTATTTCATAATGGCTACAGCCTGTAGATTCATCATAGACAATAAAGGTATAAGTAACACCAGGGGTTAAATTGGTGAATGTTGTCGATTTTGATCCCACAGTATCCTCAGCAATCCATGAGCCTCCAGGAGCAGTACCCGTTGCTGGATAGGTACTAAAATAGAATGGTCCAGCACTTGCCAAAGCAGTACCTACACTGACGATCGCTTCACCGCCATTGGCACAATCCACTGTTGTCTGAATTACGATATCCAAATCATCTGGTGGAGATGCCACTAACACATTTTGAACTAAAATTGAACAACCGTTATCATCTACCACGTTAATTTGATACAAACCAAAATCAACAACATCAAAGGTATAAGAGGTTGACCCGTCCGTATTTAATTCAGACTCATCATAACCATTGGTTCCTGTCACAAAATAGTTATAAGGCGGTGTACCACCGGTGACGCCATCAATAATGACCGATCCTTTGGATATTCCTCCCACAGGATCACAAGTAATATCTTCAGAATGATAATCTACTACAATGGCATCCGGTTGGTCAATTACAACAGTTTCAGTTACTGTACAAGATTTAGCATCCGTAACTGTAACCGTATAGGTTCCTGCGGCTAAGCCAGAGGTTTGGGTACCATAGTTTGTTCCAGTAGTGTCGTTGTTAATATTAATCACAAAAGGAGCTGTTCCTACTGATGTATCTATCGTCACCTTAATACTGCCATTATCATCACCAAAACATAGAATATCCTGTGTTTGTACCGCTGCGCTAATCGCTGGTAGCGAAAGCGGATCGATTGTGGTAATACCAGATTCTATAGTACATCCTTGTGCATCAGTCACTCTAAATTGGTAAGTACCTGAGTTGGCGGTAGTATATACAAATGGAGAGCCTGTTGCTCCTAAAGTCGTATAAGAACCACCGTTAATGGATACTTCATGGGTAAATGGCGCATAGCCTCCAATGATCGTCCCAGTAATGACGGCATCTGGCGATGCAGTACAATCTAAATCCTTTGTAAATACTGTGCTCATTGACAGCTGAGGTTCTATAACTTCAGCAGGTAGAGTCAATTCGCAACCATAAGCATCTCTTACAATAATGGTATAAGACCCTGGGACAAGATTTATAAAAGTATTACTGTTTTGAAATGCATTCCCATTGATGCTATATTCAAATGGTGCTTCCCCTGTGGTTACGTTCACTTCAATAGTTGCACCAGTGCTCGCATTATAACAAAGGTTAGCGCCTTTTTCAATCGTTGCAACGATATCATCAGGAGTGACTAAAACAAAAGTCTCAGTCACTATGCAATTTTTAGAGTCAGTAACGCTCACTGTATAAGTTCCATCTTGAGTTAAATTGGAGAACGTGTTATTTGCCTGTGCAGGTAAAACCGTGCCGTTTGGCAAGGTTAAACTGTAGGTGTTTCCTCCCCAGCCCCCAGAAGCATCAATTTTGACACTACCATCTTGCAAGCAAGTGATCGGTTCGATAGTTGTGGCCATTGTCAATGCTGCGGTTGATCCGTTGATTGTAACAGAAGCTGTAGCGGTACAATTAGTTGTAGTATCTGTCACCACAATGGTATGTGTTGCTACCGTTAATCCTGTTAAAACAACCGGAGAAGTTCCTGAAGTAGCACTTCCACCATTAATAGTATAGGTGAAATTTGTAGTTCCTGAAACTGTAAATCGCGCTGAGCCATCATCAGCTCCAAAACAGGTCTCATCACTTATAGGTTGTGCCACGACTTGAATTATAGGTAATGGTGCAATTGTATATGATTCACTATAGGTACAATCATTGGCATCCTTTACTTGAAACGTGTAAGTTCCTGGGGCCAATCCTGCAAATGTTGCTGAGGATTGGTAGGCCGTTACAGCTGCTGCTGGAGCGATAATTTGATACTCCAAGGCTCCAGTCCCTCCTGTAGTTCCTGTAATGGTCACTTCAGAAGTGTTACTTGGACAGGTTAAAAGTGTATTATTGAACGTTAAGTTTGTCGGTGGATTTAACGCATCAATTGTAATGCTATTGGTTGCAAACGTACATTCGAGTGCGTCTTTAACGGTAACGGTATAGTTACCTGCGGTCAAATTGGAGAAGGTTGGTGAAGCTTGGAAATTGACCCCATCAATACTGTATTGATGTGGTGCTGTGCCTCCACTAACTCCTGAAACTGTAATGGTACCATTAGTGTCACAAGTAAATGGCGCTGTTAAAGTTGCAACACCTTCCATAGCCACTGTAGGATTTATAATCACCGTTTCTGGCTCAGTCCAACAGGAAGCAGTTCCAATCATATATTCAACCACTACCTCATAAGAGCCCGCTGTAAGTCCCGAAAACGTGCCTGAATTTACAAAAGTTACACCGCCATCAATACTATACTTTAAAGTCGTTCCGTGAGCATTGGTAACATTGACATTAATTGTTCCAGAATTAGGGTCGGCACACAGAATGTCCGTTGATTCAACAGTAAAATCTGGGGCTGGTGTTTCTTCAATTACAATAGTCGTTTCAGTGCTACAATTGTTGGCATCGACCACCCTAATCGTATAAGTGTCAGGTGCTGTTACAATGATTTCTGGTTCAGACTGGAATTCGGTAGCTCCATTTACAAAATAATAGTAAGGTGCAGTTCCACCATTCGGATACACGGTGATTATGCCGCCTCTCACTTGCTCCTCACTCGAACCATCACTGTCACCTTCACCTTCCTTATCGTCATTATTATCATTATCCGGATAGTCACAAGCTAAAAAAGGTCTTGTTATTGCGGAGGTTGCTGTTAGTAAGGCTGGATTGATGATCTCAAAATTCACTATTTCAGTACACCCATCTTCGGTTGAAATAGTTGCTGTATAAGATCCTGCATTTAGATTGTTAAACGAATAATCGCTTTCCATGACTGGACCAACTTCATGTACTAATGTCGCTCCTTTTGAAAGTGAGTAAAAGTACTGTGCACGGGCGTCATTGGCAGCCAATTTCACACTTCCTTTATCATCATGACAAAGTGGTTGTGAGACCTCAGCCGTACCTGTAAAGCTGCGCGCTCTTATTTGTATATCCGGTACTGAAAAAATACACGGACTTGAATCAACACCAATTTGTTTTACGTAAACGCTATAAACACCCGGTGTAGCTATTGAAAATGTACTATTAGTTTGATAGTTAACACCATCAATACTATATTCGTAACCATTTGGCACGCCACCTACTGCAATTTCGCCTGGTGTGTCACAAATAATATCTTTTGAAGTTGCCGTTGGAATCAAAACGTTTGAATAGACATTGAAATAGTATTGACTAAAACATCCACCTTCATAGTTTAAAGTGATACGATATTGTCCCGCAAGATCAATATTATAATTAGGGCCCGAAGCCACTTGATTCCATTGACAGGAGCCGTCTTCATTGGCGCAATCCTCTATAGGAACAGCTGCACAACTGGTTTCATCCAATTTCTCCCAGATAATGGATGAAGTATCCGTAATATTGGTTTCTATGTTTCGGATATCATTGGCACCACATAAAAAGAAATTTGGTAATTGTTTTCCATCGTTTGGACAGGTCACAATTTCATCAGCAAACGGAAGGAGAGGATTGACGGCGTTTTCACCATAGGTCACCACAACGAATCTTTGGTCTATGGATTGACACGGCGCCGTAGCCGTATTATGAACATAATAAGTGCCTGTAGCTGTTACGGTAATAGATTGCGTGGTTCCTATTACCGGTGAACCCGTTGGACTTGTTGACCATCTATAGGCGTCATAACCACTACCCGCTGTTAATGTTACGCTTGTACCACACAATATCACTTCTTCTTCAAAATCGCAAGTAATATCTGCCAAAAAGTTAGTCGCTCCAGGTGTCAATAAACAGCCTGTATTTGAACTAAAACTTGGATCATCTGAAATGGTAAAGTTCGGATTGTCTGTACCATTATATGTCGAATAGGCCTGATTGCTAATAATATTAGAACAGGCATCATTTAGCAGACTACAGGTTTTCACTACGGTCACCTTAAACCGAATTTCTTGTACTGGATCATTTATTTCAACTACAGAGTTGTCAACCTCAAATATGATTTCTCTCGTAGCCGAATTATAACTTTGAACACTAACTCCTGCAGGGAGCAATCCCATATCTTCCGGATAGTTAAATACAATATTTTGGGGAAGAACGTCCCTAATAATTAAGTTTGTGGCATCATCATTTCCTACGTTCTGAAAACCGATCACATAGTTCAGTTCATCACCTAAATTAACCAATTGACCTCCGATGTCATTACCCGCAGTATCTTCGACAATTTTAGTGAGGACAATTTTAGGCGCAATGATTTCAATGGCAAAAGCATTAAAATAGAAATAGTAAATATCTGTACGTGTTCCCAGCTTAATAGTCGCGGAAGTGTCGCCATTTCCAATAACACTATTTCCCGCATTGGGTATGTTGATAATTCCCGCATCAAACCCCAAAGTATTGGAACTTGCCGGATTTCTATCCGTAAAGGGCATGGGTGAATTGGTATTGGGATCAACGATAGACACCGAACTATTAAAAAAGTTATTGCTCGGTCTTATGGTGGTTCCACCGGCAGTGGTAGCGCTGATTCGCGTGCCATTGATTTCTAAATAATCCCCTGTCCAGCTCTTATCTCCTTCCAAGGCACTAAAAGCATATTTTGCCCGAACCGGGCCTACAGGTATCGTTCGAAATCCAACGATATCAAAACTTTGTTCCCTGTCCGCAACAGGACCAGTATTATTGATTTTTGTAAACCCATCAAAGGAAGTGATGTATTTACTTGGCAACAATGGATCTTCATAGATGACAAAAAGAGACCATCCCGCAGACAAACCTTCTGTGTTGCGCCCTGAGGTCATCGTGGCAGAGGTCGTCGATGAGATATTAGCAACGGAATACGTTCCGTCTGCATCGCTCAATCCTGATATGATGTCCGTTACATTTTTATAATACACATAGGCATTGGAATTTCTGTTGCTTGACGAATTTTGATAATAAATCTGCTCTCCAGTAATGTCAATATAACTACCGCTTTCTGGCGTTTTAAATTTAATATCTGACATTGGGGTATCCCCTTTTACAACAGCTGTCCAATATAAGGCGGCATAGACCACTTGATAACAATTGGTATCACTTGGCACGTTCAAATTGGCACTACTGGAATTAAAAGTACTGTTGTCATTATCAATGTCAACATACACCATATTATCTCTATGGGAGCTGCTCTCATTATTCGTGCTCCCGTTATAATTATTTGATCGGTGCACACTTAAATTGTTGTTTCCAATTAAAAGCATATCGCCTTTAATGGCCTCATCATATCGAGGCACAAACGGAACATAATTTTGCGCTATGGATTCCAGACCCATAAATAGCAACAATGCAATAAAGGCAATTCTAGAAAAAGTAGGTTTTTTCATGATTTTGGTAGATTTGTATGTTTCGTTTTCTTCAAGGGGCATTGATAAAAAACAAATGGGCTTTTAGTTTTTTTAGTTCTCTATTTTAATGATTGACATTTTACCGTTATAAGGTTGGTTTCCTTTAGTTTTCATTGCTTCACTTGCGGCATCTATACTATCCAATTTTTTATAGTAAATGAAATATCTACTTGTGTTGACGTCATAAAAGAAATCAATATTAGATTGTCCCGCAGCTACTGCTTTTCTTAAAAACTCATCTCTTTTCGCAGCATCATTGTGGACAGCAACGACGACGTAATAACCACTTTCAATATTTTTAACATTTTTAATAATTTGAATATTATTACCCTGTTCTTCACCAAAATTAAAATCTTCAGCTTTTAAAGACACTGGGCTCAGCGGTGTACTTTCTTTAATCATTTTGAGTGCTGCCCTATCTTGCACATATCTATCTTCTTCATTGGTAAAGGCAGCGCGTTTGATTCTTCGTTTTCTCTCAAACTCGGTGGCTTCATTAATTTCTTTTAAAGTTGTACTCAATTGAGCTCTGGTCTGTATGGCTTTTGCTTGTTCGGCTTTTAAAGTTTGAATAGTCTTTTGGTAATATACTGTGACCTCATCATTTCTAAGAGTTGGAATTTTAATACGCTCGTTATATAGACTCTCCAATTCTTTAATTCGCTCAGTATTGGTGTCTATCATCTTGTCCAAGTCTGAGCGAATGGCTAGAAGTGCATTATTTTCTTCCGTGATGCTCTTAAACGCTTTTGGTGCACTGTAAATACCTTGCTCACTCAAGTCATTTTCTTCTTTCAAATCCTTAAGGTCTTGATCTTTACTGACCACCATCGCATTGAATCTGGCCAACAATTCATCTTGAGTGTTTTTTGAAGCACTCGTAACATCAGCCAGAGATTTCATTGACATACCAATGGCATCTGTTGGATTCACTTGTACCTCTTCTTCAATATCCTCTTCCTTAGCCAGCGCAGCACTTTCTGTTTCAATCTTAGCTAAAGCTTCAGCTTCTTGGTTGGTTTTTGCTTGAGTTAAAGCCACTGCTTCCGCTGTTTTTGCTTCTTGGCTCGCCTTTTCTTCTGCGGCCAATTTCGCAGCTTGTTCAGCTTCAATCTTCGCATTTGTTTCTAGTGCCAACTGGGCTTCAGCATCTTGTTTAGCTTTTGCTGCTGCAGCCAATTGCGCTGCGGCTTTGGCGTCAGCATCAGCCTTAGCTTGGACCTCAGCTGCTAATTTTGCCTTAGCCTCCGCCTCTTCTTTGGCTTTGTTTTGTGCCGCCACTCTTTCTTTGGCCTCTTGTTCTGCCTTGGCTTTTGCTTCAGCAGCTAATTTAGCTTGTGCTTCTGCTTTAGCTTTTGCCTCTGCTTTGGATTTATCTTGGAGCGCTAATGCTGCTTTTGATTCTGCAGCACGTTTGGCTATAGCTTCACTTTCAGCCTGAGCTTTATTTTGAGCATCTAATTTTTCCTGAGCTTCTCTTGCTTTTTGTTCAAGGGGTTCAGTTGCTGCTATCTCTTCTGTTTTTGATTTTGCAAGGGCATCAGCAGTTGCTTTAACTGCAGCTGCACGTTCTTGTTCTTCTTGTTTGGCTTTGATTTCTGCCGCTATTTTTGCCTCTGATTGACGTTCTATTCTGGCTTTATTTTCAGCCGCTATCTGTGCACGTGTTTCTGCTTTCCCTTGTGCTCTTTCTCTTATTTCTTCTCTTCTGGCTGCTGATTCTGCCAATAACTGCGCTCGGGTTTCAGCATCCATCCTTGGTTTGCTTGACGCTAAGACACGTTTATTATCGGAATTGATAAGTGCAGACATTTCATCTTCGGCACTATAATCATAATGAGAGTTGTTATTGAGTTTAAATGCCAAAGTAATTTCATGGGAAGGTCCAAAATGGGTCAGATCGCCAATTGCTTTTTCAAAATTATATTCGATGGCTATTTGTTTCGTAATATTAATACCTAAACCTGCAGATGCTCCGTAAAGTGTATTATATCCTACTTGCGCCCAAATTCCTTTCGGAACGGTCAACATGGCAATTCCGGAAATTGTAGTATCATCTTTTCCAAATTCAGACCTCAGCAATCCTGAAAATTTGGATTCATCAAAAAATCCATCACTATAGATGTAACCAGTATACATCATATGAGCTTGAAGGGTTTGGCGTGGATCGTCTTGAAGAAGTTCTGACGCTTGTACATTATAAAGTACCAGGTTGTTGATCGAAACACCAAAATCCATGAATTTGGTACCATAGTTAATTCCTGGATTTACGGTAAGTAGAAGATGCGACGGAACATTATCCAAAGATGGGTCAGCAAAGTTGGTGATCACCTTACCTGTATTTAAACCGCTTTTATAAACCCCTAAATTTAATCCGAAAGTCAAATTGCTATCGCGCTTCAATCTCGCGTTATATGCAAAGTTCAAAATCCCACCAAAAGTAGTGAGCACACCATAGTCTTGTTGGAATACCCCAACTCCTGCTCCAATATTTTCTGCAAAACGACCTGAATATCCTGCCAAATAGGTTTGAGGAGCATCATCAAATTGAACCCATTCTTTCTTATTATAAATACTGATATATTTATTTTGCTCTCTAACAAAACTGAAGGTTGGGTTGATAGTATATCTATTGAATGTAAGCGAATTTCTTACAGGTAGCGCAAGTGAGACCACTCCATCTTCTTCTTGGGAATAGAACATCTGTATGGAACAGAAACTACATATTATGGTCAGTAAAAATGTTTTCATTGGGCTATGCCATACGTTATTATTAATGCACACTTGGAACATTCCCGAGAGACCTTGTCTTGTCTGATTGCTATTTAGGAACGTCTGTTTCATATTATTTTACTACGGTAATGGAACCTTTTTTTGTTTGTTGATCTTCAGTGATTATGACATAGTAAAACACTTTGTTGATACTGTTCAGATCTAATGAGGTTTCAGGCCAATTGTTTAAATAATCCTTAGTTTGCAATACTACTTTACCTTGACTAGTCATAATGATCACTTCTGTATTGGTACCGCTCACATATTTTGTGGGGATGATCCAAGTGTCATTGATGCCATCTCCGTTAGGACTGATAAGATTGGGGATGTGCTCCACCTCCGGAAAAGGATCCTGAGCTTCACTAATCGAAAAATTAAATTCTTGAGAAACCACACAACCTGAAGTCTGAATGACCTTCACCTTATAATTACCGAAAGATGTGGCTTCATAAAAATCATCCTGAGCTCCAGAAATAAGAACATCATTGAAGTACCATTCAAAATTCGGATTGTTTGCACTGGTAGTTACTGTCGCCCATAAACTATTTCCCGACTCCATAATATTGACATCATCGACATCTATTGTACTCTCAAAGCCTTTACTTTCTAAATCAATTGATCCAGATGCCGTACAACTTCCCAAATCAACCTTTACTGAAAAGGTGCCAGATTCGTTTGTTTGGTACATTTGATTGGTAGCGTCTGCTATGGCAGTTCCATCTTTAAACCATTGGTAACTTACACCACCAAGCGTACTCAACGTAGTCATGCCGTCGGCTGGACAAAAAGGATTCCCTAAGCTTGAAACGATAGCAGCATCAGCCTCTCCTGAAGTGACCTCACTTATCTTTACGCGGTTCGAAAACGAACTTGAAGTACAGGTTCCATAATTGGTTTTTACAAAATAGGTACCTTGTTGGTTCACAGATAAAGAAGACCCTTCTCCAACATATACCGAGGTTGTTGGGCTTGTTTCTCTATACCATTTATAGGTAAGCGATGGATAGTTCAACGGTGAATCATTAGATCCGTTTCCAGGGTTGTCAATCGTCAGCAAATAACTTCCACCGGAACAATATGCTCCAGAAGACACTAAATTATTGATCGTAAACGGACTGTCCTGAAGTTTGTAGTAAGCTGCAAAAGCCACAGAATTTGAACTGCTTGCCACAGGTCCGGAACTTTTTATTCTGATTCTATAACCTTCTCCTGCGGTTGTTTCAGGAATACCAAAGTTTAATGTAGCTGGAGAGGCGGTCACAGCTCCGGGTTCTGAAGTGAAGACTATTGTAGGGTTTGCAAAATTTCCGGTAGCGTCAGACATTTCAACCGTAAACTGATTGGTTGGACTAAGCTCAGATTCTGGTGAAAATACAAAGGAGACGTTATAGCTGTTAAAAGAGTCACTTGCACAGGCTCGCGTGTATGCTAAATTAGGCGTACCAATAACCACTTGGGCGCTAATTTGTCCAGATAGGAGAAAGACAAAAATACCAAGTAGAAAAAAACATCTTTTTAGAGTAGTAGTTTTACGCATTCAGGGTGTATTAGTAATTATCTGTTTTATTGTTCTTAGTTGCTTTTTGCAGAAAGAATGCCTTACTAAAATTCAATACCACTGTCTTATATCAGGAAAACTTGCCAGACATGTGACAAGTGTTTAAGATGGAAAGCGTGTAAAGATTTGGGGCCATATCTATAACTACAAAACTCTCAGGTTAATCTTCTCTATCATTTGATGCAATAATCTTGTTTATGCGGAGTCTAAAGTCCGGACGTCTTGTGTTCTTAACATCAATAAAGGTCTCGGCGTCATTGCCTTTTGAATACACATTGAAAAAGACGCTGTTACCATACCAATTCTCTAAATCGGCATTATTGGAGTCGTTTTCAGTAAAAATGTTTCCATTACAATTATTGAAATACATGTCACTGAATTTTATACGGTCTAAATTCATGGCGTTGATTTTAACTTTATCGTCAATAATAACCGCCGGATTAAAACCTGAAATCACACTTTTACGAATGTCCAAAGAAGCATTTTCAGAAATGTACAGAGCTTCTTTAACCAAACCTACCTTTATATCTGATGCTAAATTTTCACTGACATTGATTAAGGTTAAGTTTTCAGCACGTACAGACGTACCTTTCTTACTAAAGTCTACTTCATCTTTTTTGTCATAAGACGCTATATACATAGATCGTGATCCATCTGAACCAGATACATAAGGAGATCTTATAGCCAAAGAATTGCTAATATTACATTGTGTTCCAAAATTAAATTCGTAGTCGTTGCTCTTGGTTCTAAACGAGATTAGCTTTTCTAAATTGACCTCGCCTCCTATAACGTTAAAGGAATTGCCATCAGAATAACTCACCATGACATTTTCTATAATCGTCCTATTTCCAACTCCAGCCAATGTCAATGCGTTAAAGTAGCCAAAGTCTTTTGTACGCTTTCCGGCAAATTCAATTCTTACATATTTAAAAACACCAGAATTGCTTTGAGTGTTTTCACCTCCATAACTGATGTTTTCAAAAGCAGATGGGCGCAATCCATAATTAACCGTAGAAGCATTACCGAATTTATTAATTGGGGCATCTCCTAAAATAAAAACACCTCCCCAATCACCTTCCTTCTTCACACTTCTATTTGAAGTAAAAATTATAGGATCAGTTTCCAATCCTTCCGCCATAATTTTTGAACCTCGGGAGATGATCAACGCTCCATTAGTTTTGAAATCGCCTATGATAACAGTTCCAGGTTCGATGGTCAGGGTTGTACTATCTGTAACGAATACACTTCCCAATAAGAGATAAGTGTCTCTTTTAACAAGTTTGGTATCTTGAGTAATATTTCCGCTTAAGATTTGGGTTGGTTCACCATGCTCAACTTGATTAGGTCTAAATTCCGTCCAGTTGTTTAGCCAGTTATTCTTTCCTATAATTCCCTTTTCCTGCTGGGCAAAACTGCTGCTCACAATCAAAAGAAATAAGCATATGGTTTGAGTAATGTTTTTCATAAGTAATGGAATTAGTAATAGATTTAGGATTCTTTAACTATTTGATTCAAACATATAAACAAATCCTATGAAATACAAATAAAGTCGATGAAATGCATAAATTAATTTCATCACGTATAATTTTTCCTACAATTAAAATTATTATCAAGAAACTACCCACCAAGGATCTCGTAGTTCTGCATCGCACATTATTTATTTTTATGGTTTTAAGTCTGAATAATTCAGCAGTTTAAACTCCATAAAAAATCCCAGAAAATACTCCAGGATTTCGAAAAAGCGGATTCGTTAAAATAGGTATCTTGCAGTTATTGAATGTCAGCAGAACTTAATACTGGTTGAACTCACTATAGGTATGAAGTGATTTCAAGGTTTCTTCATAAAATAAAATGGCAGCAATCAAATTGGTTTTATCAGAGTATGGCAAGACCTTATTCTGGAAAGACATGGTACTTTCAAAATAAGTATTGACTGCCTTCACATTCTCCTCTAAAGCTTTCCTGTTGTCTTTAGTGTCAGGAATACCTAAGGAGGACATCGTTACACCTGGTTTTGTGGCAAAAGCAATATTTGGTAGGATTTTAACTATAACTTCAATGCGTTCATTATATAAGGTTAAAAGATCTCCTTTAGGCAATTGATCCAATTCAGAACGATCATGATATTTTGCAATGGATACTTTTCCTGTGATAATGCTCTGAGGTTCCTTTTGTGCAAAACCATAGCTTGTCATTAGTAAAAACACCATACAGAATAAAGTAAGTTTAGTTTTCATAACTGAGATTTTAGGGGTTGTCGAAGCAAATTTATGCAATTAAACGAAAAAAACAAGCGTTTGGTCGATTATTTTGACTTTTAAATTGCTAAAAATCGCAATTGACTGAAATATAGTTTCTTCATTTGGAAAAAAAACTGTATCCAACCGATGTTCGTCTTAAAAAAAAAGATGATTGGGACTAACAATATTTAAAAGTTGTGAATACGAATTCGAAATAAAAAAACAAGAACACTGGACATTAAAACCCACTGATAGTAATCAATTTAAAATGTTTCACTATCGACTTTATTCAACGATGGTTTAATCTAATATTTGGCTTACTTTTGCCGAAGTTTATGGATTCACTTACACAAATTATATTAGGAGCGGCGGTTGGCGAAGCCGTTTTAGGAAAAAAAGTAGGCAATAGAGCTATGTTATATGGTGCTATTGCCGGTACAATACCAGACTTGGATATTTTTTCGTCGCATTTTACTGATACCGTTACTGCTTTAGAGATACATAGAGGATTTACACATTCCATCCTGTTTTCTGTAATTTTTGCGCCTATTTTCGCGTGGATCGTAACCCGCTATGAAGCCTACAAGGATTTTAAAGGATGGGCTTGGTTGTTTTTCTGGGCATTTTTTACCCATCCGCTTTTAGATGCTCACACAACTTGGGGTACACAATTGTTTTGGCCATTGGATACAAGGCTTGCCTTTAAAAGCATTTTTGTGATTGATCCCCTATACACCTTACCCTTTTTGGTGTTTTTAATTTTGGCAATGTTTCAAAAAAAAACCTCTCCCAAACGCCGTATGTATAATAACATCGGTTTAATTGTGAGTTCCTCCTATTTGGCGCTGACACTGGTTTTGAAATGGATTGCATTTACAAAATTTGAATCCGCTTTGAATGACCAAAATATTACCTACAAACAGATTGATACCCGACCGTCTCCCCTCAATACAATTCTTTGGAGTGCTAATATTGAAACTGAGGATGCCTATTTATTAGCCTATTATTCATTTTTTGACACGCAGCCCATTACTTTTGAAGCCTACAAAAAGGATCATCAACTCTTGGGTGATCTTGTCAAAGATGAAAAGGTCCAACGCATGATCACCATCTCAAAAGGTTGGTACACTATTCTTAATATGGACAATAAACTTTTGTTCAACGATTTGAGATTTGGTTTACTTAGCATGGAAGAGGGCGCCCAAAACTTCGTGTTTCAATATGAAATCGTCAGAGATGAAAATGGGCAAGTTCAGTTTATAGAACAAGAAAAAAGTCCGCGCGATGGCAAAAAACTGATGAGTGACTTATGGACCCGCATAAAGGGGAATTAGATCATACTCGGTCAATTATATGAACTGCGTTCCTCTATTTCTAATACATTGCTTTGCAATTTTTAAATTTGAGTTTCACTAATTAAAATCCACTGCTAGAAATAAAAACTTGTACCCCTCTAAGTTTATTGGTAAATTACATCAGCAACAAACAATTTATTGCATTGTTTGGTAATTATAAAGATATTAGTTTTATACCAACCTTTTTTCTTTTTGGTAACGACATCTTTAAGTTGTTATAAGTCACGTTATATATAGAGATAAAGCCTTTTATATATAGAGATAAAACCTTAGTTTTGTACTGTACGTAAAATCGTAATTCCATTTAAGAAGAATAAACCGACACAAGCATGAGACATCACATATTAATACCGACAGATTTTTCAGATAATGCATGGAGCGCAGCGCGCTATGTTCTAAATTTATATGCTGATGAACCTTGCACATTTTATTTCTCCTATGCTTGGACATTTCTAAATTCAGGAGCGAGAACCCATATTTCTCAAAGTTATATAGATCCACTTATAGAGCAATCCAAAGAACAATTAGCTGCAGTTAAGGAGCGTGCGGACAAGGAAAGTACAAATCCTGACCATAAGTTTGAAACCATTTACACTGTTGGTTCCTTGGAGGATTGTATAGAAGTTTCGATTAAAAAGCACAATATCGATTTGGTGGTGATGGGCACAAAAGGTGCTACAGGTGCGAAAAAATATATTCTTGGAAGTAATACCGTATCGGTTATTAACAAGATAAGGCTCTGTCCTATATTGTTGGTACCAACTAAATGCGAATTTGTAAAACCAGATCAAATTGCCTTCCCTTCTGATTTTAGTAGATTTTTTGGCGAAGATCTATTGCCAATAACACAATTGGCGGAAATGACCAAGGCTACCATCAACGTGCTTCACATCAAAGGCAAGGACGGGTTAACAGAAGTACAAAACACTAATTTCGAAATGCTTAAAGCGCATTTAAAAGACTATTCACATACTTTTAATTGGCTACCAAGTCATCGTGCTAAAGCCGACGTTATAGCTGATTTCATTAAGGAAAACAACGTCAAGATCCTTACCATGATCAATTATGAGCATAGCTTTATCGAAAATATCATCAAAGAGCCCATCATAAAGAAATTAGGATTCAAATCTAAAATCCCTTTTCTGGTGATTCCACGTAAAGATTAAACACTATTATATATTAAAGGAGAATTGTTCTAATGCCAATGCTGATAAATTTAGGTTGTCATTAGTTTCATTATAATGAAGCACTTATTTCAGGCGACCGTTTCGTAGGTATTCATAAAATCATTTCTATAGGCCATTCTATTATTGACCATTTTCATTGATTTCATCATAATTCTACCGTAAAAAAAACAATTCCTTGCAACATCTCATGTTAGACATTGAAATATTGAGTTGGCAGATTTTGGAAGACATACCAAGTGCTTCCGGAATTGTAAAATTTAAAGAAGGTTTCTATGTGATTGGTGATGATTCGCCTTATCTATTTCACATCGATAGGAATTTTGATCTGCTTTCAAAAACTTCGATTTATTCTTCTGAAAATTTACAAGGCCCTATAATTCCAAAAGTCAACAAACCTGATTTTGAGGCGATGGAAATGATAAGTCCCACTGAAATCCTTGTTTTTGGCTCTGGTTCAAAATCGCCTGAACGTGATGTATGCGTATTGGTTGAGCTCGGAGACCAAATTAGCTATCAGGAATATGACATGTCGTCATTTTATGGCCATATAAGAAAGATGGATATCATGCAGGGCCATGAACTGGATATTGAAGCTCTCGCCTCTGCAGAAAACTTGCTATATCTTTTTAACAGAGGTCGAAATATTATCTTTAGCTTTTCACTTCACAACTTTTTAGCTTATTGTAAAACAAAAGCGCCCTTCCCTATTCCTAAAACCCATTTATTTTCATTACCTAAAATTAAAGGGTTACAAGCTGGGTTTTCTGGTGCAACTTCATTTCAAGATCATCCCTATCTCATTTTTACGGCTTCCGTTGAAGATTCACCCAATGCTTATGATGATGGCGATATTTTAGGCAGTTATATAGGTGTTATAAAAATGGAGAACGGACAGCTTCACAATGACTATTTAATTCTGCAGATTCCCAATCCGGGATTTCCTTTAAAAGTGGAATCTGTAATCATTGATAAGGTGATTTCTGATACTGAAACCGATCTGGTTCTTGTAACAGACAATGATGGAGCCCCTTCTGAAATATTGAAGTTACGAATGACCTTAAATAAGAATCAGCATAAAAACTGATAAGAATCGTCATAGACAGAAAGTATAGCTATGCTCTCCATGGAAATAAAATTGGCTAAAAATTTAACCTTCTGAGAATAAGCCGATAAGACTATTATACAACAACCACTCTGCCCTTCTACTTTAAATCAACATCGTGAGATGACAAAAATCATGGTATTTCTTCGTATGAACTATTATGTTTACATCATAAGATTAAATTGATAATAATTATGAGACATCATATTTTACTACCGACAGATTTTTCGGAGAATGCATGGAGTGCGGCCATATATGCCATAAAACTTTATGCTAAGGTACCGTGTACATTTTATTTTTCACATGCATGGACGTTTGTGAACACGGGGTCAAGAACTTACATTTCCCCAACTTATATTGACACCCTTCAAAACACATCCAAAGAACAATTGAAGGCGCTAAGAGAGCGTGCTCAATTTATAAGCCCAAATAGCGAGCACGAATTCGAAACAATTTTTAGTGAGGACTTCCTCACTGAATCCATTAAAACTGCCATTAAAGATCACGCAATTGATACCGTAGTTATGGGCACAAAGGGTGCTACAGGAGCAAAAGAGTTTCTTCTTGGGAGCAACAGTGTCACCGTAATTAAAAAAGTAAAACTCTGCCCTATCCTATTAGTGCCTAATCATTATGAATTTGAAACACCGGAGCACATTGCTTTTGCCACTGACTTCAATAGATCCTATGGTGATGAAATACTCGCAATTACGAAATTAGCCAAGTTACAAAAGTCCAATCTTGAAATTATACATATTAATGGCCGAGATGATCTATCGGAAGGACAAAATGACAATTTGAAAACCCTTTCTAATTTTTTAAAAAACCATCCTCACAATTTTAATTGGATTTCAGGAAAAGGCACAAAAAAACAATTGATTTCTACTTTTATTGAGGAAAACAGTATCCATCTTATTTGCATGGTTAACTATGAGCATAGCTTTCTCGAGGATTTACTTAATGAGCCAATTATAAAAAAACTGGGATATCAGTCCCAAATTCCTTTTATGGTGATACCTCATATAGAATAGCATTGGCCCATTATCAATCGATAATTAAACATCAATTTCAATTGCAGGCCAATTGAATATAATCCCAGTTTATGGTTAGTCGAACTGGGATTATTACTTTATTCATTTCTTTAAATTCAAATTATTAGTCAAGGTATCAAATTCATAACCCCGTTCTTTTAAGATTGTTATGAGACTGTCAAGTTTGTCGTAAAACTTGTCAGTACGATCAGGATGTGTACCTATATGGGAAAGCAGCAAAAATCCATTCAATCCTTCTGTTTCTTCCAAAGTAAGGATAGAGCTTACTATTTCTTCGGTAGTTCTATAGTTCTCCATCTCTGGAGTGGTATAGTCTGCATGCGAGATTGAACCTGGACTATAATTGATCATTGTAATGCTCATTTGATCTGCCCATTGGGTAATGATATTATCGTTCCATTCAAAAGGTGGTAAAAAGTAGGGTACGTCTTCCTTTTGGACGCCAAACTTTTCCATTTCTGAATAATTAGCTTTTAAATCGCTTTTGAACTCATCCTGGGTAACCAAGCGCTTCTTTTCTTTTGTCCAATCGTTATAAAGCAGGTGCTTATCGGAATGTGCACCAAGATAGTGCCCTGATTTCTTTGTTTTTTTGATGAATGGCGCAAAGGTTTCATTCCTGTAGAAATCTCCAGTAAGAAAAAAAGAGGCTTTTATGTTATGCTTATCCAAAACTCTTAATATTTCTACTGCACCATCGGCGTATTCATGACCTGAAAACAGTAAACTGATTTTCTTTTCGGATCTGTCTCCTCTAACAATCGACCCACTTAAATCATAAGTATATCGCTTCTTTTGATTTCCAGTCTTCATGCTTTCACTTTCTAAGTAAGACAGATAATAGACCAAAGAAGCCGTACCATCCATGGTTGGCTCGTTGGTAGAGTAGCTTCCCACATCATCCTGATATACGACCAAATCTGATTGGAATTGGGCATATTCGTCTTCCTCGTGAAGTTCGACACCTATTAAGCTGTTCGCAATAGACGCATAAACCGGTCCATCGATCAAACCACCATTTGTTTGGTAACCTTCCAAAAGATAAAGCGACGAGTGTGGATCTGTAGGCGTATCGCCATGAGCAGGAATACCTACTATCATGGAAGTGCCCCAAATATTACAGCCAAAAAGCCAATCCCGTAGCGCTGCCTCCATTTCAAGATAGGTATCATCATCTGTAAGTTTATGATATAGTCTGCTCTGTGTAACCGCGGCAGTGACAAAATTATTCGAGCACCAAACAAAAGGAATTCCGATATAAAAAGGATTGCCTTTACCACGCTCATGAAGCATCTGTAGTCCCTTTGCGTAATAGGACGTTACTTCCTTTCTTTCATTGGACTCTACTGCCGAAGCCAATTCATAATGGCCAGCGTTCAAGAAGGGATAATATTGGTAATGTAAGATGGTATCACGACCAATCCAAGGTGTTATTTTTTCTTCAGAAGCATACTTCAGCGCACTCTTTTTAAAGCTTTTATCACCTGTAAGCTTATAAAGACTACTCGCCGCCAACTCCATATCATCAATCCAATTGTCCTCTTCATAGAAATAAGGGGAGCGTCCAGGTGCGGTCTGGCTTACCCCTGGATGTAATTCGCCATACTTATAAGCCTCCTCTGCCCGTTTGGCCAGGTCATCTGTATATTCAGGATAAAACTCCTTTAAAACGGTAGCACCAATGGCAAAAGCAGAAGCATATTTTCCTACGGTAGAGGCCACTCCTGTAGATCTATTCTTATATTTTAAAACGCCTTGCTTTTCAGCGCTGGCTAAATACACAGGACGCCCTAATCGATTCGGATCATATACAACGGAATCGTTGTTGGGCAATCGGTATCCAGAATGATCACGATCATCGGCAATTTGATTATAATATTCTGTGGAAGACGGATTCATTTTTTTAAGCCAATCCATGCCAAATTTTGCTTCATCCATAACATCAGGAATCCCATTTGATCCAGGCAATCCATCAGCTCCATAAGCATCATCAAACGCTTCGGGGTTGTCACGGTAGGCAAACAGCAATTGAAAAACAGCATTGGCTGAAGTGGCGGTATATTGTAAATAATCGGAGGCATCATGCCAACCACCGGACACATCAACACGCTCTCCTTCTTTCTCTGGATTGTATAATATATAACCATCGTCCAAATGACAGGTAGCAGTTAAATATGGATTATATCCGCAACGTTGCTGACGCATATATTCCAATAGAAAATCGGCAGTATGGTCATAAACATCAGTGTTAATTCTAAATTCAGGCGATTTTATACTGCCTGCAAGAAGATAGTACTTCCCTGGGGTTTCAAATGCGCTGAAATTCAATCGATACGAAGATTTAAACGGCCCATAAGCTCCTTTTGAAATCGGTGTTTTGGATTTAAAAACTTCTTTGTCCGTATCTGCATCATGAAGTGAAAAGGAGTCAATCTCGATTTGCTCAATGGCACCAAAGACGGCAACTTTTATGGAGCTTGGTGTATATCCCAATTGATTGATCCGAATAACAGAAACACCTGCATTCCTTTCAAATGGGGGTTTTGCGACCGCAGAGAAAAAGATAAAACAAAGACTAATAACCAAAAAAATATTTTTCATGTTCCTAAAATTGGTTTATAAAAATTATAAGGTTTGGAGATCAAAATATTAGTTTGGAAAACCGCGAAAGCAAGAGATGCCAATACTTTAAATATTTAATTTGTCTGCTACTAAAAACTTTTTATTCTTTATACCATTAGTTATACATCAAATACTTTGATCTGGTTTTTGCAAAAGACTCTAATCCTGGTTTCCAGCTTTCTTTGATGCCTTCAACAGACACCCCTTCTTCAATTTGTTTTTGCAGCTTTTTAGTCCCGGCCAGTTTAGAAAAGAAATCGTTGAAGAATGAATTTTGGTCTGGTGATGATGTGTAAGCCTCAATCAACCAATCCAATTTGACCTCATTGAGACGTTCAACATTTCTTAAGTCCCTTCCGTAACATACTTCGCCTTGGTGCTTTGGAGTTTTCGCTCCAAAATTGGGTTGTGGCGTAAAGCTGAAATCGAATTGATTTTCTGGCAAAAACGGTGCTCCAAAAATCTGAAATTGCATTTCCGTACCGCGTCCACAACTTACCGTAGTCCCTTCAAAAAAGCAAACACTTGGGTATAGATTGATGGATGTGGCATTAGGGAGATTTGGTGAAGGTTTTATCGGCAAATCATATTCAGAATCATAAGAATAATTCTTTAATGGAATTACAGTAAGCTCTGATTGAATTTCGTTTTCAAGCCATTTCTCGCCATTGATCATCTTTCCGTATTCACCAATGGTCATCCCATATACAATAGGCACAGGGTGCATGCCCACAAAACTTTTAACCTCACTTTCCAGAATCGGGCCATCAATATAATGGCCATTCGGATTTGGACGGTCTAAAATAATGACTGGAATATTGAGCTCCGCAGCAGTTTCCATCACATAATGAAGTGTGGAGATATAAGTGTAAAAACGAACGCCAACATCCTGAACATCAAAGAGCATCACGTCGATATCCTTTAAAAACTCAACTGGGGGCTTTCTGTTTTTTCCATAAAGTGAGAAGATGGGTAAGCCAGTTTTTTCATCAATACCATCCTCAATATATTCGCCAGCATCAGCTGTACCACGGAAGCCATGCTCAGGTGAATAGACTTTAGTTACCTTGATGCCCAATGCCAATAACGAATCTACCAGGTGGGTGTGGTTTTGTTCGCTTGCATCCTTAAAAATGACACTTGTTTGGTTTGCAACTACACCCACATTCTTTCCTTCTAAAAGTTTGAGATAAACGTCGGTTTGATTGGCACCGGTCAAAATGGCTGATTTCTCAACATCAGCGAGGACCATGTCGTCATTTTTAGCTTGATTTTTTTTAGTCGTTTCATTACAAGCGAAGAGGCTAATAAAACATAATAAAAGATATTTCATAATATTTGAGTTTTAATTTGTGAATAGACAACAGAGAAACAAGGCACTCTTATTTTTTAAAATTTGGTATGTTTTTTCTGTTCTCTGCAAGCTTTTAAAATGATTTAATTGGATTTTAAAATTTTAAACGTGGCTTGGGCACCTCTATCATCTTCAACTTCTAAAAAATATAATCCGTTTTCTAATTGCGTCATGTTCATGTTTTCAAAATGGGAAATCACTTTTAAAACAGAAGCTCCCATAACATTGAAAAGTTCCATTTTAGTGAATTTCACAGAGTCATTATTTGATATGGACACGTAACCAGTAGTCGGATTGGGATGGATTTTAATCTGATTTAAATTCGCATCATCAACAGAAGCAGTTGCACCAAACTTAGTGTTGATCAATTCCCAAAGCTCTGGGCGACCACCGTCATAATTTAAGGCCCACATCCCTACACCTCCTAAATTGTTAGCTATGGCCAAATCAAACTTTTTAGAGATGCTCAATTCGTTATCCGTCCAAACTTGGTTCCAATTGGTGCCATCATTCCATCGGTACCATGGGTATTCAAAATCTGAATTCCAAATAAAACCACCGTGGTTATCTGCCTCACTTACCGTATTTCGATAACGTGTGGAGGACACATGTGAAATGGTGGCCGATTCGGAAACGCTGGTAGCAGTCTTCCAATGTTGCCCGTAATAAGGCACTGCCATTATCAATTTCTCAGGATTATTTGCTGTAGGTACGGCATAGGTGCCTGTTTCTATGGTACGTTTAACAAAACGTTTCCATGAGGTGTGATGTGTCAAGGGAGCAATCGGACCAGAATTCGCTCCGTTTGCGGAGGTGTAATCATAAGCCATTATGACTACATAGTCAACACTGTCCACTAATCCTTCTATATCCCATCCGCCCCAATTAACGGCAGGTCCGTCAAACGAAACTTCCTTACCAGGCAGTTCAGTATGGATAAAAGTAGTTAGGTCAGCCAAAAATGCATTCAGTTCTGCACCACGATGTGCTGAGGACATTCCTTCAAAATCTATATTGACCCCATCTAAATTGTAAGTTTCAATTAAATTTTTAACATTGGTGAAAAACTGGGCTTTTTTGGTCGGATTGGTAATCAACTCCCAAACCACGGCATCAGCGCCATTGGCTCCACCAAAATTAACTACCGTCATTATCACTTTAACTCCTTGTGCATGAGCGGCATTAATTTCAGCCGTCCATGGCCATCCCGTAGGTGTGGCTATAGAAGCATCCAATTGCACCAAAAAATCAAAGCATGCCAAATGGGTCAATAAATCATAGCGGATATTGTTATGAGCACCGGAACTCTGCTCCCAATAAGGCAAGAAGCCAAATACTTTTTTATTTAAGGCGGGGGCTCTTAAAGCATTTAAACCAATTATCTTTTCAACTTTTTTACTCGCATCTCGTTGGGTGGCATCTGCCGTAACTTTACCAAACTCTTCTTTTTGCAGTTGGTGTGGACCTTCCATAATAACCTCTTGCGAAAACATGGTTTGAATCGTCATACAGGCCAATAAAACGATGAGCTTTTTGTGTAGAATTCTTTTCATATTTATCTATTTTAGGTTGAATTATTAATCGTTTACTGTTCAATATCAATCCCTAATCGTACTGGAAAATCATTTGAAATTGACGCAGGCAAAGTGCCATGCACCCCCGATTCTCCGAAAATAATTTCAGCGGTAGCCTTGTTTGCTGCCTCTGAATTTTCATAAGAAATGAGTACACTTTCCACATCGTCCAAATTGGTTTCCTTTAAACTGTACTGACTGGCAAAGACGGTCAGAATGGTTTTATGATCTTTTGAAATGTTCTCAATGATTTTCTTATCTGCGGCTGAAATAGCTTTCGTAATCCTACTATTTTTTCGGTGGTAGCCTATAATGACTTTATCATACTGACTTAGCTCCTCTGACAACTTTATAGGAGATAGATTAGAGATATCGGTAATGTTGCTTTTTAACTTTAAAGACTCTAAGAATAGTCCGGGGGAGTCGTCACCCAACTTCAAAAACGCAATCCTTTCTTGGGTGTTTTTTTCCAAAGGCACTATTTGATGCTCATTTTTAACTAAGGTAATGGCATTTCTAATGGCTTCTTCGTACAGAAGAGTGTTTACATCCTGGTTCAAATCGTTTATAAGACCCTCCGTTTCAATAGGTTCATAGTGATTTAATCCTGCGTCAAATTTAGCGGCAAGGATTTTCTTTACAGAATGTGCCAAACGCGCTTCAGAAATGTCAGCTTGATCATAAGCTTCCATGACTTTTAAAATCGCCTTTGGTGCATCTTCCGTAAAGAGGAGCACATCGTTACCAGCTTTAAAGGCTGCCAAATCAATATCGCCAGGCTGTCCATAATCAGCCACACCTTTCATATTTAAGGCATCCGTAAAAATAAGGCCTTCATAGCCCAAGCGTTCTTTTAGCAACTCTGTAACAATTTTGTAGGACAGTGATGATGGCAACCCCTCTTGACTTTCTAAATTGGGTACATTTAAATGCGCCACCATAACTCCTGCAACGCCTTTATTGAATAATTCTTTATAAGGATAGAGTTCTATCGCGTCAATTCTTTCTTTTGAAAACGATACCGTTGGTAGCGTTTTATGCGAATCGGAAGCTGTATCCCCATGTCCAGGAAAATGCTTTGCACAGGCGAGAACTCCAGCGCTTTGTAGTCCATCGGTAAATGCCCAAGCTTTTTCTGTGACATTAACTTTATCTTCACCAAAAGAGCGCACGCCAATTACTGGGTTTTTTGAATTGGTATTGATGTCAACTACGGGCGCAAAATTGATATGAATACCCATTCGCTTACAATCTTTTCCTATTTGCTCTCCTATTTTTCTAATGGTTTTATTATCAGTTATCGCTCCTAAGGTCATGTTATACGGATACCTTGACGTGCTATCCAAACGCATATTTAGACCCCATTCGCCATCAATTCCAATAAATAAAGGAATTTTAGAAATCGATTGGTAGTGATTGGTCTGTGTGGCCTGTCGGATTGGTCCTCCTTGAAAAAAGATAAGTCCGCCTAAGTGATAGTCATTGATCAGTTTTTGGATAGAATCGGTATGGGAATTATTTCTATTGGAATACGCGCTGACCATGAATAACTGTCCCACCTTTTCTTTAAGCGACATGCCGCTATAAACACTGTCGACCCATTGGGCCCGTTCGTCAATTTCGATAGGACGCTTGCTAGTGACCTTTGCACAGGACGCTACCATGAGAAGCATAATGCTCATTATCGTCAAGAGCTTTTTCATTTCTTTTTGGAATTATAGCTATCAATCGCCTTTCTAACATTTTTATGCTCGGCCAACAATTTACCAGCCATGCCTTCATCCACTTGAAGTTCGTTCATGATCATTTGAACTGCTCTATTGACCAATTTCTTATTTGATAGCTGCATGTCTATCATTTTATTGCCTCGAACCCTACCCAATTTGATCATAACTGTTGTTGAAATCATATTTAAGGCGAGCTTTTGGGCGGTTCCTGCTTTCATTCTGGTGCTACCCGTGACAAATTCTGGACCTACGACCAACTCGACAGGAAAATCAACCTCAGCGGCCAATGGCGAGTTTTTATTACAGGTAATACAGCCAGTAATTATTCCATGTTTTTTAGCTTCCTTAACCGCGCCGATGACGTAAGGCGTAGTTCCTGAGGCTGCAATCCCAATGAGCACGTCATCTTTACTGATCTTATATTCCTGCAGGTCTTTCCAACCCAATTCAGAATTATCCTCGGCATTTTCAACCGCTTTCCTCATGGCCACATCGCCCCCTGCAATGAGCGCTATCACCATATTTTGCGGAACGCCAAACGTTGGTGGACATTCAGAGGCATCCAAAATACCCAAACGGCCACTGGTACCTGCACCGATATAAAACAAGCGTCCACCATCTTTCATTTTATAATATATGGCATCTACCAATCGTTCAATGTGAGGGATGGCTTCTTCAAGGATAACAGGTACCGTTTTATCTTCTGTATTCATATTTGAAAGCAGCTGGAACGTGTCCATCTTCTCTAAATTATTATATGCAGAACTCTGCTCAGTGGTCAATTTATTTTCCATAATGGCTAAGGTGGGTTTAATTTCTTATTTAGTATATATATCGATTATAAAGGTTGATTGGATTTCTTTCTCGCCAATAACAGACAGATCACAGTGAGTGCAGCATTCACAAATATATTCATGAATCCAAAGTCAAAATTGTACCATTCTATAAATGCGTAGTTTAAAAAATAGGTGACCAAAGGCATTGCAATGCAGATATAAGGTACGGCCCTGTCATAAACATTCACTTTGGTAAAAATGCCCATCATATATAAGCCTAGCAAAGGACCATAAGTATATCCTGCCACCTTAAAAATAGTGGAGATGACATCGCCCTTACTTTCTGAAAACAGCATAATGATTAAAAAGATAAATGCAGAGAAACCAAATAAGGTGCGGTTTTTTAGTTGTATTTTTTTCTTGGCGGTCTTCGTCTGAATGTTCAAAAAATCATGTGTAAATGAGGTAGTCAGGGCTGTTATGGCTGAGTCTGCACTTGAAAAAGACGCTGCAGTTATCCCTAAAATAAAACTGACCCCAGCAATCATTCCGAAATTGTTCAACGACAACATCGGAAAGAGATTGTCGGTGTTGATAAATTGTCCATTTTCTATTTCCAACGAAATTCCCATTTGTTCGGCATACAGATACAACATCACTCCTAATCCCAAAAACAAAAACTGGGCAATAGCGAGGAAAATGCTGAAGGTGAGAATGTTTTTCTGTGCCTCTTTTTTGTTTTTACAGGTCAAGGTCTTTTGCATCATATTTTGATCAAGGCCCACCATAGCTACAGCAATTAACATCCCAGATATGAATTGTTTAAAAAAATTGTTTCCTGAATGGGAATCCCAATCAAAAATTTTAAAATATTCGTGATCTGTCACCGCAGTTATCGTTTCTGAAACATTTAAATTCAACGATGTCTTCACCACATAAATTGAAACAAAAACTGCCAATAGTAAGAAAAACGTTTGCAGGGTATCTGTCCAAACGATGGTTTTAATTCCGGATTTGTTGGTATATAACCAGATAAGTGCCAAGATGAGAATGACGGTTACAAAAAACGGAATATTGAAGGCATCAAAAACAGCATATTGCAGAATCTTTGCTGCGAGCATCAATCGCAAAGCGGCACCAAATGATTGTGAAATCAAGAAAAACATAGAGCCCGTTTTATAAGTCTTAGCTCCAAAGCGTGTTTCTAAATAAGTGTAAATGGACACCAACTTTAAATCATAATAAATAGGAACTAGGACATAAGTTATAAAAACATAGCCCACAACATTACCAAAAACAAACTGCAGATAATAAAAATAGTTATTGCCCACCATTCCAGGAATGGATACAAAAGTGACCCCTGATAAAACGGCACCAATCATCCCAAAGGCAACAATTTGCCATGGGGATTTTCTGTCTCCGGTATAATAAGATTCATCGCTTGTGTTTTTGGAAACAATGTGGGATATCAACATCAATAGTCCAAAATAGCCGGCTATGATTATTAGTATTAAAGTTGCGCTCATTGGTGTATTCGGTTTTTATAAGTTAAATCCAATAGTATAGATTTCAGGATTAGTATATAATTGCTCATTGATCTTCGCCATTTTCAACCAAGCATTTACAATTAAAATTTCGGGTGCCATAATATAAAATTATTCACTATAGATTTTATATTTTAATAAAAATTTTCTTTCTGTACAACAAGTAACAGATCAGCCAAAAGACAATGATGTGGCTGACGGCAAACATTAACGACCCATTCATATTGCCAAATAAAGGAGCAAACACTTTGGAATACAGATAATTATATAAAGAGATTGGATTTGAACTTCCAGAAACCGGAATTTTGATCAGATAACTGATGGTCTTAACATAAATTCCTGAAAACACAAAAATAAACAATGGATTAGATCCAAAGTGTACGAATGGTTTGGCCCAAATTTTATACTGCCTATCGTCTATAATAAAAATTAAAAGAGCTAAAAACAGTGTTCCCAACCCTGCAGTGTACAATACGTAAGAACTTGTCCATAATGGTTTGTTGAGAGGAAATACTAAGGACCAAGTCCATCCTAAAATAACCATAACCACACCATAAATCAATAATTTTTTAATTTTTAATTTAAGAGATGTTTCGATATCCACAACCTGGCCAATCAGATAGCCAATAATTACAGTACCAACGGCTGGAAGGGAAGACAGTACACCTTCTGGGTCAAACGGAATGCCAAAACCTTTATAAATGTGATTTTCTCCAAATAGAAAAAGATCAAAACGTCTCGCTATGTTTTCTTCCAAGGAATACGGATCAGAGGCTGCTCCAAAGTACAAAAGTGCCCAATATCCTAACAAGATAGTGGTCAATACAATCAACAACCGTCGTCTATTCAGTGCTAAACACAACATTGCACCGACGCCATAAGCCAAAGCTATGCGCTGTAGGACACCCATAATTCGGACCTTTTCAAAGTTGAAATAGGGATATAAATTCAGGGCAAGTCCGATTAAAAATATAATGATCGTTCGCTTAATTATTTTTAAAGCTGCGGACTTGGTTAAAGTGGTATCATATTTTTTAAACGAAAAAAACACCGACATACCAACAATGAAGAGAAAAAACGGAAATACGAGATCGGTTGGAGTGCAACCATGCCAAGCGGCATGTCTTAAAGGGGCGTAGATAAAACCCCAACTCCCAGGCGTATTGACCAAAATCATCAATGCTATAGTGAGCCCCCTTAAAACATCTAGTGAGATCAATCTTTTAGAACTCCCCATAATTACCTATTTTAGCGACGTTTAAAATTAAGTTCCTCAAATATAGAATATTTTAGCACTTATTGCTATATTAAGTGCTTAAACATGCAGTTTTTTGCAGATATTTAAAAAATATTCGCATTCTATTGCTATTTTTGTTTGGATAATACAGTTGGTATGAAGAAAAAAGAGCGTCAGCAAAAAATAATTGATGAAGTTAGCATCAACAGAAGGGTCAGTTCTAGTTTTTTGTCGGAAAAGTTAAATGTGTCCGAAGATACTATAAGAAGAGACATTAAGGAGTTGGATGAACGGGGCCAACTTACTAAAGTGCACGGCGGTGCGATTTCAACCATTCAAAAACTATATCATTATAATGAAGACATTATCTATAATAGGGAAAACAAAGTCCGTATAGCCCTTAAAGCGATCAATTTGGTAGAAGATGGGATGGTGATCATCATGAGTGGAGGTACCACTAATTTAATGCTCGCCAAGATGTTGCCTAAAACCCTGAAAGCTACCATCTATACCTATAGTTTGCCGATAGCCATGCAATTAACGGAGCACCATTCAATCGAAACGATCTTTATAGGAGGTAAAATCCATAGAAGCTCGATGGTGACCACCGGAATTGATGTCATCCAATACCTCTCCAACTTAAGAGCCAATATCTGCTTTATAGGCGTTAGTGCTTTGAGCCTTGAACAGGGTATTACTGACGAGGGCTATGAAGTCTCCTTAGTCAAAAAAGCAATGATAAACGCCTCACAGCATACCGTCTTTTTAGCAACTTCCAACAAATTAAATTCCATACTCAATTATGATGTGTGCAGTATCAATGACATTGACACAATAGTCACCGATTTTGACCCAAAAAATCCTAAGATAAAAGCCTATAAAAATGCTGGTCTCAACTTCGTGTAGTGAAGCATTTTTCCTATTCTTTGAATTATTTTTTATTTACTCTTCCACAGTTTTTAAATTGTCGTCAGAGTTTCTGTCAATCAACTTGTTATAAGGATCAATCCCTGCTTTTAAAGGTTTTTTATCAGTGATCACCGTAAACGTATTGTCATCAGACTCTAACCATTCCAATTCAAAGTACAACGGATCTTTAATGGTAACTCCATCTGCGTTGACCACATCTTCGCCAAACAAGCCAATGTCCACCAAGTTTTTCTTGTCGTCCACCCGATCTTCCTTGCCTTTGTTGTCATAATAAATTTTCTTTGAATTTACCGTAAACGTCGTTTCCCATTTGCCATTGTCCAAAGCTTTTGTTTTGGCATTCATCACCCTGTTTTCATACAATACGATCTCTTTGAACCCATCATCAACTTTGTATTTTAAAGAATCTGGCGTCACGGCGTACAGTGCGTTATACAGATCTTCAGAAGTAGCATACACCCCTTTCTTATTATATTTAAATTCTTCTAAAAAGTTTTTCAACCCACCATTGACAACGTCCTCTCCCATGACATCTTGTAGATCATACATAATCATAGAGCCTTTTTCGTACACAATATAGCTGCCTGTTTCTACGTCCATTAAGGTGCGTTCTGGTTTAAAACTGAATTTACGACCAGCTAAATAAGTGTCCAACGAGTTTTTCAAAAACGATTTTATTCCATTTTCACCGTACTCTTGTTTCATGGTCATTAACGATGCATATTCTGACAGAGTCTCTGAAATGACATTACCTCCGGTAGTTTTACTTGGCGTGACAATATGACCCCACCACTGGTGAGCAACCTCGTGGGACGTTACTCTAAAAGCATAATTATAACTGTCAGCTTTTGAGAAATCGGCAGCAAAGCCAAAATCTTCAGAATACGGAATCGTGGTCGAAAAAGACTGCGCAAATGTGGAGTGTGCCGGGAATTCTATAATGCGAATCACCGAATTCGGATATTCCGTAAAGTTTTTAGAATTATAATCCAGCGCAATTTTCACCCCTTTGATAAAATATTTCAAATTCCGCTTATGCTTAGGGGAATGGTAAATTTCTATGGCTACTTTTTTGCCACTCGGTGCTGTCCAGCTATCCTTCTCAATGTCATAAGCGGCCGAAACAAAACTGAAGAAATAATCGGTTTTTTCGTCCAATTTATACTGAAAATAGCTTCTTTCATTCTCCTCCCATTGTTTTGTGAGTGTTCCTGGGGCTACGGCTATTTGTCCTTTTGAAGTGCTTAATACAGCTTCAAAATTGATATAATCTGCATCCTCATTAAACAAGTTTTTCCTTAGTGCAATACTATCTGTTCGCGGGGCTAATAAATAATCAAGTTTCTCTAAACCATACTTTTTACGAACGCCATTATCAATTATGGTGCGATCGTAATGAAAAGAAGGAAAAATAGCATCTCTAAAAAAAGTACCATTATCTAAGATTGCATTTTCAGAATCCATAGAAAATCCGTGCGTATTCACTTTTGTTTCAATGACCAAAGATGCCGTTTCTTTGGGCTGCAAACTTGTTGGCAATTTGTAGATGAACAGTCGATACTCCTCATCCGATAAAAACGGTTTTAATTCAGCGCCATTATAAACCACTTTGGTGATTTTTGTATCTGCAATTGGGAATTTCACTTCCATCAATAGCGTATCAATTGGGACTTCGTAATTATTAATCACCTTAAATTCGCCTTTGGCCTCGACGCGCCTATCTTCAGGAAAAATATCGATAAACGCCTTGAGATCGGTGATTTGAATATGTGGTTGGTCAATATATTTGCCATACTTCTTTTCAGCATTGGCATTGAGTTTTTGACTGTAGTTACCATCTTCCAATTGGTTCAAGACTTTCAAGTTGTAGTAACTATATGCTCCCACCGACACAAATGCCAAAACAAAGAACAGCATCAGACCTAAAGTTCTCCCGCTAAAACGCTGTTTTGCAATTTTCAAACGCTCCCTGGCCGATGACAAGAATCCACGGTTCCAGAAAACGATGCCAACAGTTGCCAGAATACAGGTCAATAGAATCCAATATAGGTTCAACCAGAATTTTCCGTATAAGTAATGTCCAAAGCCATTTAAATCGCTCAAAAAACCTCCTGGTGTTGCTCCAAAAATCACCAATGGGTTCGATGTTTTAAGCGCCAATGCCAATAAAATTGGTAAACCGACATAAATAATAATGACTATAAAATGTCCCAAAAACTTATTATTGACCAACACATGAATGAAAAATGCCAAAAGCACGGTCATCACATAATTGGGAAAGACACTTGTGAAATTGTAGGTCAGGTACATGCCCAATTCATAATGGAAGTAGCCATTAAATGTTTGGTACAAAACACCAACGACCACATTGAGCAAAGTTAATACTACTGCTACGCCAATGAGTGAAATAATCTTAGATAGATATAAGGTGATATTGCTGACGGGTAAAGCGTCATAAAATTCAAAAGTTTTATTCTGTTTGGTTCTATGTACCGCTTCCCCTGCATAAATCACTAAAATAATGATTGAAAACAATGATATTCCAGCTGGAATTTGGGTCACCATATAGCGCGTCAGCGGCAATGACGGTGTTCCATAAGTTTGATTGGATAGGTAGGCAATAAATCCTGCAACGATAATGCCCATGACAATCAAAATGACAAAGACGGTTTCTTTCACAATCGATAAAAACTCAATTTTGCTCAAGGACAACAGATTTTCTCGACGCGCTTTCGCATTAAAAACCTGAGTGATGTTTGGTATAAAGGCAGAAGGCACATAGGCTTCCTTGCTTTCTTTTGACGATTTCTGCTTCGACCCAGTCAAAAATCCTTTGTACGAAAACTTAAATAAGGTAAAAAAGAAAATTGAAAAAGCAATGCCCAACCATAATAAACGGTTGAGTCCAAATTTACCTGAAAGCGACAATTGGGTGTTGTTTAACTCATCCACAGTCCAATATTTTGTAAGATACGCATGGGCAGTTTCCCCAAACGGATCCACATACACACTTAACCACTCGGTATCCAATCCAGAAAGCAATTGCGCAGATGCAATAGTCAGGATAAGAATGACAATACCTCCTAAATATAAGATGGACATGCGTTTGAAAAATGTCATCAAACAAAAGAACAGACTGCCTATAAAAAAGGCGTTGAACATTAATAAATACACAAAAGGCAAAGCATATGAGGTCAAGTTAAAAGACGTGTAGACCCCATAATCAGGCCGTTCCAAAAAAGCACCAATGCTGAAGCCAATCATGGCACCGATAACGGCACCAATATTCATAATCGTAACGATGGTAAAACTGCCAAAAAATCGTCCTAGAATATAATTTTTTTCCGAAACTGGAAAAGTAAAGTACGTTTGGGCTGTTTTATGCTCCTCGTCCCGATAGACCGCGACGCCCATGATTGCGGCATAAAAAAACAAGCTTATGATACTCATTGCTCCCAAAACACCTACAATGGCATTGGGACTATTGGTATATTGAGCGGTAGCAGAATTAGCAAAAACACTCATCAAAAGTGGGATAACAAACATCAAAAAAATGTAGATGTAGGTGGCTGGTCGTCTTAACCGATATTTCAGTTCAAATAAAAATATTTCCTTCATGATTAAACGGTTTGAGGTTGGTTAATACTATAGAAGTAAAAGTCTTCCAAATTGTTATTGACCACTTCAAAGCCGTCACCAGGGTGAACATCACTGAAGACATTGACGTTCATATTGCCACTTCGCAAATAGGTAGAAAGCACGGTATATTCTGATTGGTATTTTTCAATCTCATTCTTTTCGATGCGTTTGCGATATATTTTGTCGTTCAACGACTCCGATAATTCTTGCGGGTGTCCCTGCACCACAACCTGCCCATCATTAAAGACCGCCATGTTGGTACACAAGTTCACGACATCATCGACAATATGGGTGGATAAAATCACCACGGCATCCTCGCCCAACTCACTTAACAGATTATGAAAGCGATTGCGTTCCAAAGGATCCAATCCAGCGGTCGGTTCATCAACAATTATTAATTTAGGATTTCCGATCAAGGCTTGGGCAATCCCAAAACGCTGTCGCATCCCACCAGAATAATCACCCAAATTCCGCTTTCTGAATTTGTAGAGATTCACCTGATTTAAAAGATCGGCCACATAGGCCTTGCGATCATTGCTGCTATGGATGCCTTTGATCTTTGCGATATGGTTTAGCATCATTTCTGCGGATACTTTCGGATAAACACCAAAATCCTGAGGTAGATAACCCAGTACTTTTCTTAGTTCTTCAGGTTGATTGAACACATCAATCCCATCAAATTCAATGCTGCCGCTGTCGGCAACTTGCAAGGTAGCGATGGTACGCATCAAGGTCGATTTGCCGGCGCCGTTGGGACCTAAAAGACCAAACATTCCCTTTTGAATTTCAAGGTTGACATTGTTTAAAGCCTGGGTCCCGTTAGGATAGGTTTTATTCAGGTTTTGGATAGAAAGCATAGTTATTTGTTTTGAAGGTTGATGATTTAATGGTATTAGTAACTGTTTTTTAAAATTTGTTACAATGTAGGCTTTTTAAAAGTTTTGAAATGAGGTAGATTTTTTACAGTTGAGTTCTATTGCGATACCATCAGATCGAAATAAAGGCCATGCATGCCAAACCCACTTATCGCTGATTGATGTTGATATTCAGGTATGTGGAAATGACGAAATAAATGCTAAGAGCATGTATAACAAAGGATGAAAACGAGAAGGGCCGGGGCAAGCCATCAAGGTATAAATACGAACGATTTTTTCAATTGCGACAAGTTTCGGGATTTTAAAACCCATTGGTAAGAATTAAAAAAGCCCACCATAATGGCGGACTTTAATAAATCCAATTTCTTGAGCAAGAAAATCGATTGGAATTAATTTACGATCTGGTATTTTTTAAAAATTTTCAAAATAATAACGTGGATTAGTACGCAATGTTTTTAAATGAACCCGTCATCGTTACAATAGAAGCCGTATTGGAAACCGTAGTAACGTTGAAGGTTCCACTAATAAGTCGACCGCTATCTGATGCTGGATTTTTTTTATTTTCCTGTAAATTTATGTTTCCTTCAGTAGAGTTATATGAGATTTCTTCCGCCTGATCCCTGATGACGACACCGGTATAAAACCCATTATTGTCTATCTCTCCAATTATTTTGTTAACGCCACTATCAAAACCTCCTTTATCATTTAAAAAGACACGGACAACATTTTGATTGGCGTCAGTTATCACAATAGTTATCCCAGCACTTGTATCGGTATAGTAGCTTCCAAAGGTTGATGTATAATTGTCGCCAAAAGTTCCACCCTTTATAGTAGCCTTAAATTCTGCTTCTGGAGCACTTCCACCGCCATCGTCATCATTACTTGAACAGGAAATAATTAATAGAGAAAGAAAAAGAATGCTAAGTGTTTTTAAATTTTTCATGTAATTTGTTTTAGATAGGATTGATTTATACAATTGCTCAAACTACACATCGCAATGAAATGAATATGTCATCACTATATTTCAAATTAAAAGATAAGAACACCGTCCGACCAAGCAGGGCCGGCAAGGACAGGAGGTTTTTAAAATTCCAAATTCCCAAAAAATCAAAATGAGATAGAACTTCGAATGATTAAAACCGAAAAAGGATTAATACCTGTTATGATTTTAAATGTGATATAAGTGTCTCTTAAAATCTATATCGGCATTACATATATTTTGAAAATATAATGGCTATTGGAGATGTGTGTGATAGTTTCTAAAAGAATCAATCCATTTAGAGCATTAAAACTGCATATTGATTTTCAACAACTAGTGTCTAAAAAAAGTATATAAAGACATTTAATGTCTATGAGTTTTAGAAGTTCCGTTTAATTTTTAGTGATTTCAGTGCATTATAATTTTCCGTGGCAATGCTCTCGGCATCCTTAACCATATCTTTACCTATTGAGGAGGTCAAGAAAAAGCCAACTGTTGATGAGATGGCTATGCCAATAAAAGGAAAGTATTTAGAAGCAGATTTAGCGGCTACCGTTGCTCCTGCTCTTTTCAACAGCAGCATAATGGCATCTTTTCCTAAATATTTGACACTAAACTGTACGGCTTTGGCGGTCAATACTTTGGCGTTATTTTTATCCAATAAATCCATTATAAAATGCTGTTGCTCATCGCCCAGGCAATAAATATCCCTGACATGGACCCCCATTCTTGTGAGCAAGGATATATCCACGCCAACGTCAAGTCCGGGAATAGGATTGACACCATTCACTGCTGATAAGGCAGCATGCATACCTACAATCTTATTTGCGAGTTCTTTTTTTTTTGAAAGGATTTTTTGGCTGGTGATGTTGATATCCGCAACAAACCGTTGTTGTTTGATCCTCCCCAAACTTGAGTAAACATCATCCAAAAGCTGGCCTAAATCATATTCCTGTGGATAGTCTGCAGAAGTTAAATAAATACCATTGAGCCGGTATCCTTTAAGATTTTGTTCAAGGTCATTGAAAACGGTATTATAGGTTTCTTCCTCAGAGATATCGCGTCTTAAGGCACGATCAATTGAGAAGTCTATTTTTGTCCGAACCGCAAAAACGGGCATTTTTATTTTTAAAAGTTCATCTATTAAGTATAGATCATCTTCGTAAAACCGGTCGGCAGTCACTAAAATGACGCAATCAAAATGGCTGATATTAAATGTCTCAAGATATTGCTCCTTGGGAAAATTGATGGTGGAGCATCCCGGTAAATCATAAAAGCTCAAACCCCTATGTTCAATCGGCTTCCCAACCTCCATAGTCGTTTCTACTTCGCCCACCTCAGCAATATGTTCACCAACAATGGCATTGATCAGAGAGGATTTTCCAACCCCGCTCCTACCGATGATGCCACACTTTATTTTTGCGGATTCGAACTTATCCAGATCGGCTTTAAGCTTTTTCTCGAGACTTGCAATTTCTTTGTTTTTGCTCATTTTTTTGATGGGACTAACAACGGTATTAAATAGAATTGTTTGTGGATTGTAAGCTGCGAATTTAATACATTTTAAATAAACATTATCCGTGCTGAGACCCGCCTTTAAATACGGGAGTTGATCGTCAGGAAGTTATAGTAGAACTCGGGCTGACTAACTATTGCCTATTGTTTTAATTGTCACCGTTTAATATTCTATCAATAGTTTTTAATTCTTCCTTTGAAAAGCTCAAATTCTCAATCGATTTTACATTCTCACGGACTTGCTCAGGACTGCTCGCACCAACCAACACTGAAGTAATGCGATCATCTCTTAAAAGCCAGGCTATCGCCATTTGCGCCAAACTCTGGCCTCTTTCTGTCGCTATCACATTCAACTGCTTTACCTTTTCCAATTTACCTTTAGTCAGCTGCTCAGGTTTGAGATATCTTTTGTCCTTTCCTGCTCTTGAGTCTTCTGGAATTCCCTTCAGATATTTATCAGTTAATATACCTTGATTCAAAGGTGAGAAAGCGATGGCTCCTGTCCCTTGCTTTTCAAGTTCATCTAATAAAGCGTTTTCTACCCAGCGATCCATCATATTATAGCGTGGCTGATGGATCAATAATTTGGTGCCCATTCGTTCCAAAATCTCACTTGCCTGTCGGGTTAAATCGGCCGGATAACTAGACACGCCCACATAAAGCGCTTTTCCTTGTTGCACCATTTGATGCAAAGCGCCCATGGTTTCCTCCAAAGGCGTATCGGGATCAGGACGATGGTGATAAAAGATATCCACGTACTCCAATCCCATTCTTTTTAAACTTTGATCGAGACTTGCAATCAAATATTTTTTAGAACCCAAATCGCCATAAGGACCATCCCACATATCCCAACCAGCTTTGCTCGAAATGAGCAACTCATCGCGGTACTTTTTAAAGTCCTTTTTTAAGATTCTACCAAAGGTTTCCTCTGCCGAACCATAAGGCGGGCCGTAGTTATTGGCTAAATCAAAATGTGTGATGCCGCAATCAAACGCCGTTCGCACGATGTTTCTGGCAGTTGTAAAATCATCGGCATGCCCAAAATTATGCCATAACCCTAGCGAAATCGCTGGCAACAAAATACCGCTCTTACCGCAACGTCGATACGTCATATCAGTATAGCGAGTTGGTTTTGCTTCGTAGACTGGAATTGATTGTTGATTCGTATTCATTTAATTATACCGCTTTTTGTAAGTGTTTATTTCTTTGTCCAACTTTCTCTAAAAATCGTCCGTACTTTTCTGTTTTTCCATAATTTTCTACAAAGACCTCATTTTCGAAAATTGTTTTCCCTCCAACCATAACTCTTGAGACCACGCCTTCATTTCTATTGACCAATCTATCATAGTTATTGAACTCTTGTATAGGTTCAATTTCAACATTTTCTGTGATATTCTTAAATTTTTCAGGATCTAAAATCACTAAGTCAGCCATTTTTCCTTTGGCCAAATAGCCACAGTCAAGATCAAACCAATCACCTTGCTCTTTAGAAAGTCGCCAAATACATTTTTCCATCGTCATGATCGGATTTCCTTGATCAATGGAATCCTGTACGATTTTGATCATTTTTAAAGGGAAATTGTAGAACGCCATATTATTAAGATGGGCGCCGGCATCTGAAAAACTGATCAAATTGTATTTGAAATTATATAGGTCTTTATACTTTTCCTTTCTATCATTGGCGATCGTCGTGGTCCATCTTATTTTCTTATCATATTTTATGATGGTATCTAAAAATTCATCCACCGGATGCTTATTGTTTTCTTCGGCAATTTCATAGAAGTTTCTTCCAATTAAGCTGGCATCAGGACAATCGATGATGACCGCTTTACTCAAGTCTTTGTGCCAGACTTTTGGCGCAAACTTTTTCTTTATTTCTTTCTTGAAATTCTCTCTAAACTCACTATCATTTATGAGCTCATTCCTTTGATCCAATTCTTTGGCCAGATGTCTCAAGGCCTCTCCACTGGGGAATTCCTCAAACATGACCGAATCTACGCCATCGTAATACACGGTAAACGGGCATGGCGGCGATTGCATTCTGAAATTTGCATTTCCCAAACTATTTATGGCTTTGGAACCGAAGGCCACCATTGGATAAATATAGCGATCTCCAATTAAATCCATCATGGCAATCATGGTCGTTTTTAGCGGTTTTCGGAAAATACCTGCACTGGCCAACATATAATTAAGCGCATTGATCCGAGTGACCAGATTGGGAGCCCCTTGAAGAATCGCATCACGTTCTCGAAGTAGATTAATCAAGCTTCTTCTTTCTTTCCAAGAAGCGTAAAAAGAAGGTGTTTTATGTGACCAATATCTGTCGCCGTCCATTTTATCCCAAGGATTATCCATGGTAGACAACCCAATAAATCCTTCGTCTAAGGCATCGTTCAACATGTTCAACATCATCTCCCTTTCTTGAGGTGTAGCCGATTCATTATCGGTTAGAGAACGTTTGATTCCCATCGCCTTCATCCGTATATCGGAGTGACCTATAAAAGAAGCGATATTGATTCCTAAAGGCAGATTGCCAATATATGTCTTCCATTCCTTTGGCGTGTTCCAAGTTTTCTCCTTTTCCAACAAGGGCAACATGACATCTCTTGGAATCGCTTCGACCCTGGTAAATGAATCGGCGGTGTCTTCCGCCGAATTATATACCGCCGAAACCGAACAACTTCCCAAAATGATGGTGGTCACGCCATGCCGAGCCGATTCTTTAAGTCCGGGAGAAGCAAGAAGTTCAGCATCGTAGTGGGTATGCGAATCGACAAATCCAGGAACAATCCATTGCCCTTCAGCATCAATTATGTTTAAACCCTCTTCAGAAAACGAATTGCTTAAACCTATTTCCAAAATGCGACCGTCATCATCAATTAGCACATCTTGTTTAACAGCTTTTTCATCGGGCATTCCAGAAAAAAACAATCCATTTTTGATAAGTGTTTTCATGATGTTATTAATTCTTTATAGTTGATTATAGGTAGCTAAATATACCAATTATCCGATATTATCTTTAGGACAAAAGAGGTTTTTCTAACAATATATCTAATTTTCTCAAACCCTCGAAATCGAAAACACCTGAATTTAAACAAACACAACACAGCAATTGCTCATTTGCGATATATCTACGGCCGATTTATTTTCACTAATTTCGTGATCAAGACAACTCATGTAAACCCCACAACGGTAAATTAAAATGAAATACGATTATATTATAGTAGGCAGTGGTTTTGGAGGGTCTGTGAGTGCCTTAAGGTTATCCCAAAAAGGCTACAAAGTTTTAGTGATTGAAAAAGGAAAATGGTACGCTGCCAATGACTTCCCCAAAACCAACTGGAACTTCAGAAAATGGCTGTGGATGCCTGGTTTACGTTTTTTTGGCATTATGAAACTTTCCGTTTTTAAACATATTGCCATCATATCTGGGACTGGTGTTGGGGGCGGATCTTTGGTTTATGCCAACACCTTACCCACCCCAAAATCGGCTTTTTTTAAATCTGGAAGCTGGAGAGACCTAAACGATTGGGAAAACGAGCTGAAGCCTTACTATGATGAAGCCTTACGGATGTTGGGCGCTACGAAAAATCCAAAATTGTTTGATGGCGATTTGGGACTCAAAAAAATGTCGGAAGATTTAGGCATTGCGGAGAAATTTGATGCCACGCGTGTTGCGGTATTTTTTGGAACCCCGAACCAAACGCAAAAAGATCCCTATTTTAATGGTGAGGGACCAGAACGTTCTGGATGTAATTATTGCGGGGCCTGTATGACGGGCTGTCGCTATAATGCTAAAAATACGCTGGATAAAAACTACCTCTACTTGGCCCAAAAAAGCGGCGCGGAGATCTTGGCCGAAAACGAAGTCTATGATGTAAAACCGATCAACGTTGCCGATGGTTCTCAGGGCTATGAGGTTTATTTAAAAAACAGCACCAAATTCTTCAAAAAACATCAAAAGATAAAAGTCAAAGGAGTCATTTTCTCGGGCGGCGTTTTGGGTACGGTAAAATTATTACTCAAGCTCAAAAAATCATCTTTACCCAATTTATCAGATAAGTTGGGCGAAGATATCCGCAGTAATAATGAAACCCTGGTCAGTGTTTCTGGACTTGACACAGACAAAAACTATTCAAAAGGAATTGCCATCGGCAGCATCCTGAATACGGATGAAAACAGTCATCTTGAAATCTGCAGATATGGAGAAGGCTCCAACGCTTGGAAATTGGTACATTTACCATACGTCACTGGATCGAATGTCATCTCTCGTCTGTTTAAAATTTTGGCTAAATTCCTAAAAAACCCAGTCGACTATTTTAAAATTTATTTTGTGAACGGCTGGGCAAAAAACACGGTCGTTTTACTTTTTATGCAAACTTTGGACAGCACTTTAAAATTCAAACGCAATGTTTTTGGGCAAATGACTTCAACAGTAAGTACAGGTTTGGCCCCTACGCCATTTATCCCAGAGTCCATAAAACTTGTAAAAGCATACCGAAAAGCCATTGACGGCGTGAGCACCTCCTTTGCTTTAGAAACACTGGCGGGAATACCATCGACAGCTCATATCTTAGGTGGTGCTGTCATGGGAAAAGATCACAGCACAGGCGTTATTGATAAGAACAACAGAGTTTTTGGATATCAGAATCTGTTTGTCATCGATGGTGCGATGATTTCAGCCAATCCGGGTGTCAATCCGTCATTATCAATAACCGCCATTGCGGAGCATGCTATGGCTCAAATTCCAGATAAAACGGATTAAGATATCTACTTGGTTATTGCACATATAATTTCTCCACAAATAAGTCCTTGGTATAACGGAAGCTTTCGTGGAGATGTGATTTCTTTAATCCGCTAGATATCGAAATGACCTCTCCTTTATGGTTTTGAAAAATAAGCAACGGATACCCAATAGTAGATAGCGTTTGAATTTGTTGCGTCCTTCTGTTGTAAACAACAGCTTCTTTGGTATGTGCGCTCATGTCGTTTATTCCCCAACTCGGATCATTATTGGTTCCGTAGATATGATCTCCGTTTCTACTTAAGCCACTGATAAAATGAGGTTGCTGGATAGTTCCCATAGAAGAAAAATCAAGAGTGGAATACCAACTGTTGTCCTCAAAATTAACTATATATTGTCCAGAGGCATTGTATTGGGCTTGGTTCACACCATAATCTTTAATGGGCATAGCCACGGTTTTTAGATAGGATAGCAACCCGTTGTTGTCTATTGAATAGACCATGCTTTTGGATTCGTTTTTGTGGCCAACTATAATCTGATTGTTTTCAATTTCGAAGACGCTGTAATTATACTCTGATTGATGGTTTGAAAAATGTGGTTTAGAATCTACTAAACTCAGATTATTGCCATCTCTAAGGTAGCTGTATAGGTGATCGGTATCGGTCAAAATCCAATATCCGGTTTTTGAAAGACGGAAATCATTCACGCGTCTTGATGCTGTAGGGTTTAAGGAATATTTATACTCCAAGGTTGCAGCATCATAGATCTGCAATTCTCCAGCTTGCTCTAAAAACAGTTCTTTACCATTATCTGAACTGAAGAGCTCAATGGGTAAATAGGTGGATGTGTTTATTTCACGACTCGAAATTGCTTCGGTAATATTGGTTTCATAATTATAACGCAATATTCTAAGTTTATGAGTGTCTTCGGTCTCGTGACCATACAAATAAACAATCGGCTCAATGGAGTCAGTCGCATAAGAAGACAATCGGTGGATGGGCAAAAGTCCGTCTCTTTCGTAATTGACTTCGTAAGTGGTTTTATAGCCCTGGGGATTATTAAAAGTTTCATTTCCAAAAATATCAAACACGCGAATACCGTAAGTTGGGTTTTTAAGATAGGGCGGATTTTCATCTATAAAAGTAGTCACATCCCGATCGGAAATGTGTGCAATCTTAACCACTTGTTTGCCATGACCCGTTATTCCGCTCGGAAAATTGGAATACGAAATCTCATAATGTGAAAAATAAGGCATGTCACTTTTTTCCCATTTTAACAGGATCGTATTGTTGGCCACTACGGGCTCACTTAAATTCACAGGTTTTGCTTCAAGTGTATAGGTGTCTAAGCTATGTAAGTAACTTTCGCCCAAAGTTCCAGAACGGATTTTGGTTTTTAGATAGTAACAAAGTCGTTCTTCGCCTGGTGGATTAAGATCTGTAAACTCAGTGGCGTCCACATCGGTTATTGTGCTTATCAGAACCGCATTCTCCTTTGCGCAATTCTGGCCTACACTTCTATAAATTTCGTAGGCAACAAACGATGAGGCGTCATAATAAGGCTGCCAAATAAAACTGATTAGATTTCTAGCTGCTTCTGTAGTGTTTCGCGCAAAGCTTCCAGAGACCATATCAAATTTGGTCGGTGTATAACGCTTAAGATGAAGCGTTACAATATCCAGCTTTCCATCCTCATCAACATCCAATCGCGCTTTAAAAGTAAGCTCATTGGCAGAAACCTGGGTGATGACCAACACATCAGATTGATTAAATGGATTAGATAAAGTAATGACACCATTATTTAAAGTCCATTTCAAACTATTTGCATCATAGTCGCAATGACTACTTTGAAATAGGTATTCCGTATACTTTCCGTCTTCCGTAAACACCAAAAAATCCCTTCCACAGTTGTCGTAGTTTACCGGGACTTCAGATGTTTGGCCATTAAAGCCTACATTATAAATTGCCCATGTGCCTACCAATTGATTTGATGAAGCTGAAGTTTTTGCACCTGCATAAAAATCTGAGGCTGAATCCATATCATCATCATTGCTACATGAAAAAAACATGGTAAATCCGAGAAATAAAAGTACTAAAGCTCTCAAGTTCATAGGTATATTTTTGGGTATAAATGTAGCTTATTTTTTATTTGATAAAACGATTGATGCGTTCATTTTTTCAGCACTATGAATCGAAAAACAGTCCAATTTTATGTTTAATACTTAGCGCACAGCGACTCGGTTGGTTAGTCTTTATGAATCCTGTATCGACAAATTTTCAATTAAATCAAGAACCTCGGGGTCCATCCGACCGGCACGGACGTTCAAGTCCACGTGATATGTATAAGGGATCGTCCTTTGGGTCGAGGCACGCCGCAGGCTATTATAGCCCACTGAAGGGAATAAAGGTTCTTTTTTTAAGCATTTTTCATTATTTCAATGTTGCCGTGATTTTAGCTAAATTTTAATAGATCTTTTTACCGTAGAGCTCTCAAAATGAGTTATTTTTGCCGCACCAAATTACAAAAACATGATATCCGACTTATTCATCGCCATGCTATGGAGTGTTTCACCTTTAGGAGAAGCTAAAGTAGGTATTCCTTACGCGCTACTGAATGGGGTAGATATTTATGTGACCTTTCTTTTTTGCTTCTTGGCCAATCTGATGGTGTTTCCAATTATGACTTTCTTTCTGGATGTGATCAATCGCTATTTTATTAGATGGTATTACTACAAGAAAGCAGCCATTTTTGTAGCGCGGCGCGCCAAAGTAGGCGCTGGAAACAATGTGAAAAAATACGGATTTTGGGGACTCATGATTTTTGTACTGATTCCGCTTCCTGGAACTGGAGTTTACGCAGGTACTATTGCGGGTTACCTATTTGGGCTGGAGAAGAAACAAGCTTTTTTGGCAAATTCCATTGGAATATTTATTTCTTGCGCCATTGTATGGGTTACCACTATTGCGGCTATGAAAGGGTTTAATTAATACGTGTTTCTTCTAAACCTAATAAGGTTGAAAACCTTCGATTTTATTTTATAATAATTTCTAATCTTTCAATCGACAATCCTTGGTGTGGATTAGATGGATCCACCAAACTCAATTCTATTTCATTTAATTTTTCGTTATTGAGATTTATAGAAGGGATGATCAACTCGTATGAGTTGCTGTCTTGATGGTGATCAGAACTTAGTGAAGAGACTGTATGTTCCTCATTGTTTATAGCAAGTTTATACCTCTTGTTTTTCTGAGCAGCAAATACAACTTTCAATTCAGATGGCGCTTCTGAATCATTCCTTATATACCATTTCATTTTAATCACCGTCGCCTTAGTCGAATAATAATCATGTCCGCTGTAGCTGTGGTACTTCTCGGCATTCTCCTTGGTCAGAATGACTTCTTTGTTTTCATTAGCTTCTATAACCTGAGCTGGAGTAATTAAAAGTTCATTTTCATATTCAAGAACAATGGTCGTCGCGTATTTATCTTTGGTCAGTTGATTGGTCAAATCAATTTCATAACCTGTGTCCGTCATTATACTTTCTAACGACATAGAGATGTCGGAGAATGGATAAGCTTTCTTGACCTCTAAGTCTAAACCTTTAATTTTTAATTTATTGTTCTCTGGAAAATCGATAATATGAAGATACAATTTCCCAGGCTTGCTGGTAATCATTCCCCAATCTTGCTCTTGTATCGCTGTACTTCGTGTGCCATATATAGATTCACCATTTTTGTCCAGCCATTCTCCAATACCTGCAAGCACTTGTTTTTCGAACGGAATCACTGTGCCATCTCCTTTTGGTCCAATATTTAGCAAATAATTTCCTCCAGCACTTACTACTTTTAGCAAATCATTGATTTTCTCAGCCACTTTATCGGCAACACTCCCTCGCTCCTGCCATGAACGGTAACTCCAGGTTTCATTAAACATAGATGCAGGCGTTTGCCACGGCACTCCCATTTTAAAATCAGGTTGCTTATTATCACCCATGACCACAAAATCGCCCTGGTCATTCCAAATTCTCCCACTGATCATGCAGTTGGGTTGTAGTTTTTTGACCAATGCTGCCATTTCTTTACTTTGCTCGTAAGTTGGAGATCCCATATCAAACCAAATTTCAGAGATGTCACCATAATTGGTCAATAATTCTTCAATCTGATTCAAGTTGTATTGGTGGTGCAATGCAGGGATGGCATCCGAATTGTCAACAGATTCAAAAGGCAGTGCTCCTTCATAATCCCAGTCAATCAGAGAAAAATACACGCCAAATTTAAGATTATGGCGTTTAGAGGCTTCCGCCAATTCTTTAACGATATCCTTTTTATACGGCGTTGCATCAACCACATCAAACGTTGTGTATTCAGAGTCGAACAGGCAGAAACCGTCATGATGTTTAGCGGTTAAAACTATAGATTTCATTCCGGCCTGTTTCGCCAAAAGCGCTACGGCATCAGCATCCCAATGTATGGGATCAAACTGAGCAGCCAATTTCCTATAGTCTTCAGTTGGGATTTTTGCGTGTCCTTTTATTTGCTCACTGTAGCCCGTGATTTCCTGACCATTCCAAACCCCAGCAGGAATTGCGTAGAGTCCCCAATGGATAAACATAGAAAACTTATGATCCTCCCAGGTATCATCGACTAATTCGGCATCCGTTTCCGCTAGTTGATCAGATTTTGAAGGATCCGTTTTACAGGAGCTTATCAATAAAAAAACACATCCGATCACTATAAATTTTGAAATGAAATGAGGCATAATAAAATTCTATTTTTAATATTCTGTTAGCTTGCCAATTAGGCGTCATGAGTAAAAATACGGTCACTTTTTATAATCATGGCTCTGTTTTATGAATATTTTATTCTTTCAAGAATTAAAGCTAATAAATAATAGCTAAGACTTCCTTTCTACTTTTATCATCTAAAAAAATATAGACGATATTGGTCATGAAATGGCTCAACAAAACTGCAATCGCTGCGCCATTGACGTGCCAAATGGGTATTAAGAAATAACATAAAATGACGTTTGACACACATCCAAGTATAAACCGGTAGACATTTTTCTGTAGATCGTTGGTGTTGACTAAGTGTTTTTCGTAAATCATGCCTATAAAAACAAAAAGCGGTGCCCAGCAAAAAATCAATAGAGGTGTTTTGGCTTCGGCATAAGTTTCGATGAAAAAAGAATCTAAAATGAAGTTTCCAAACAATGAATAAAACACACCAATAAAAAGCCCAATAACCAACATGATTTTAAAAAGCACTTTGATTTTATTTTGATAATGTATGGTGTTTTTCTGAAAGGATTCTGCTAAAGAAGGATATAAGGCATTGATGATGGCAAATCCGATATTCCAACTCAAACCGATCACTAAAAACTGTACAGTGGCAAAAATTCCGTTGGCATGATCGCCATGATAAAATTTTAGAAATAACTCATCAATGGTAATATAAAACATGATCAAGCTATTAGAAAGTATTAAAGGAAAAGACATCTTTAATAACGATTTCCCTAAGGTCCAAGAAAACTTCCATTCCTTAATTATGAGCAGTTTTTTATGTTTAAGAATGATGCTATAAATCAAGCCTTGAATAAAGAAGTCCAGGGCAATGAGTTTGGCAAAATAATACACGTCAAATTGGTTTTTAACACCATAATATTGAAGGACCACAATAACACTTAAGCTGGTAATTTTACTTATGAATATTATTTTGGTCCACTTTTTTGCCAGTAAGTAATATTCAAAAACATCGGTAAGTTTAAATAAATAACTAAAAGCAATAATCAGGTACAACCCCTTCAACGGACTGTTTTCTGTTAAACTAAAATAGAAGATAATGCCAATAAGCACCGCTGTCCAACTGATCAATCGCAGATAGAAGGCTGTGGCCAGTATGAGCTGGTAACGTTTCGGATTAAAAACAATTTCCCTGATACAGATGGCGGATAAGCCAAGAAAGAATATAGGCGTCAACATTCCTAAAACCGACTCGACAAACTTAAGTTTGCCAATATCAACCGTGCCCAAAGCACTAAAGATTTTAGGAACAATATAAACGCCAGTAACAAGTTGTATTATTTTTTCGAGCGTAAACCATTTGGTAGCAACAAAATCTTTTTTACTAAAAACGGAGGTCATGAGCTTAATTAAGGTCGTCAAATATATATAAACCGATTCCCTTTAGCTTTATGAAAGTAAATTATTAAATTCGTTTTTACAAACAATTATATGACTCCAGAGTTTCTTCGACGTTATTATATTTTACGTATTGTTTCAAACCCAAAAGTTTACGGGATTGAGAAAAATGGTTTTGTACCGCTTACAGATCTGCAAAGTGCACTCGATCATTTACGTGCAGATAACATTGACGATCCGCTTTACGAAAAATTAAGCCAGAATGGCCAAAAAACCATTAAGCGTGATTTGAGTAAAATAAAGTCCTATTACCAAACTATAATTGCACATAAACGCAACTACGGTTACTTTGTAGAAGAAACTGAAATGAGTGAATCCCTTCAGGAAATTTACGAAAAAACCGAAATCTATCTCCTACATCATCATGCCCATTCCTGGAAAGATTATATCACTACATCACGTAGTTCCTTAAGTTCTCAAGTGGACTTAGTGCCACTGATCCATGCCATAGAACAACAATTTTTAGTCGAATTGGAATATCAAGGTTGGTACGATGACAATGGCTTTCAGACCATTGCGGGCTTTTTTCAACCGCTGCATCTTAAAGAAATAAACAAAGCCTGGTATTTAGTAGCGCACAATGAGCAATATGGTAACTATGCATTTTGTTTGGACGATCGGATAAAAACCTTTAAAATCAACAAGCAGCAAGTTAAACAGCCCATAACTTTCAATGCATTTGACTATTATAAAAACGCCATTGGCATTTTAAAAACAGGGATGCCACCGGAATGGATTCATATTCAAGTGGCGAATCATCATTTCAAATATTTAACAAATAATCCCTTACATCATTCCCAACAAATTGTTGCGCTTCCCAAAGAAGTTGATACACATGAATTAGAATACAGCAATCCAGACATTTGGGGCGAAATAAAAGTGCATATCGAACCAAATTATGAATTTCTGATGGAGGTTTTAAAATATAATCTATGGGTGAGAGTCGTTAGTCCCAAACATGTGAAGGATTATGTGAAGGAACATATAGGCATGATGGTTGAATATTATAAGTAATAGGATTTAGATGAATAAGCATCCTTTTGGTTTATCATTTGGATTATGTTACACACTCAAACTTCAGATATTTTATAAATAATTCTTTCCACGCCTTACAATCCCACTATATGGGAAAAGCAACTTCTATTATTGCAGTATAAATGAAATAGTTTTTCAAACGGACAGGTTTTGTCCATTTAAAAAATAGCTTTGACTCATTACAAAATATGATTAACCCTAAACCTACAACCATGGCAACCTATAAATGTCGAAAATGCGGCGTTCGCAAAAACGATACCCTAAATTCCCAATTAAATACGAGTGTCACCTGTACAGCTTTAGAAAAAGATACTGAAGTGGTATTTCATAGTTGGGAGAAACTCTCTGAGGAAGATTTGGTCTGCAATTAAAATAAAGCAATTAGTAATGGCAACATTTGAAATAAAAACGAAGCACGCCATCAATGTGCAAGGCGAATATGTGGATGCCGGTTTAGCGGTGCAAATCAGCAGCATGTTTGCCAATCCTTTTGATGACGTAGATAAAATTCATAAAGCATTTATCAGAGTTCATGGAATTGACTTGAAGCCGGAGGGATATTTGAGTTTGGGGTGGTTGGGGTATGAATTGATTTAATAAATAAAAAATGACAATAAAAATAGATTATAATACATTCTCGTTTGCTTGTCAAATTGAGTGTGATGACAAAACAATTCAGAGTAATTTAGAGCAATCCATTACGGATAATGATGGTAAAAGAATTATTGATTGGTTTGAGAAGTTTATAAACCGCGTTAAGGAAGAGAGTAATTATGACAATTTTTCCATTGAAATAGGTGGTTGCGATTCTTATGAAAAAGTTTTTATCGAATCTGTTTTAGAGATAGAGAAAAACTTTATTAATGAAAGTAAAATTCACTTTGTAAATGACAGTAAAGTAAAAGAAAGACATAGAGCCATTGATGATTTTATAAATTATACTTTGAATTCTAATGAGATAATTATAGCAAACGCAATAAAACCTAATAAGGATAGAATTGAAATTTTAAGAAAAAATAAGGTTGAAGTTCCTGTCATTGCCACAATGAGCTCTGGAAAGTCAACATTGTTAAATGCTATTTTAGGGAAAGATATATTATTTGAAGATACCCGGACAGCAACTGGAACTATTTGTACCATTAAAAAAAATGATTCTGAAAAATTCATTGCTAGGGCAATTAAAGGTGATAATATTCTTGATGAGGCAAGTAGTGAAATAAGAGAGTTTTTTGCAAAATGGAATACCCATGCTAACAAAGAGAAAGATTCGGATTTAGAATTAACCTTGGAAGGACCTATTAAAGATTTAAATTCATCCGGAATGGAATTAAACTTTATTGATACACCAGGACCAAATAGTGCACAATACGAAAATCATAAAGTAAAAACACAGGGGTATTTAAAAGATAACCAAGACCTCCCGATTGTACTATATGTTTTAGACCCTGAAAAAATGGATTCTAATGATGATGATTTCACATTGAAGGCAATAAGTAATCAGTTTAAAACACAAAAACAAAATCTTGATAGAATCGTATTTATTTACAATAAAGTAGATCGTGAAAAACTTGGTAATAAGTCATTTAGCGAGATTTTAGAGAAGGTTTATAAATTTTTGGGAAGATATGGAATAGAGAACCCCAGGGTTTTTCCTATAAGTTCGAGTTACGCTAAACTAGCACAATTAAATGGAACCCTTGATGATGATGATGAAGGTGAGTTAATTAATTATAGACGTAAGTTTACTCCAGTTCCCGAAAAAAACAAAAAAGGCTATCAACTTATTGACTATGCCCCTCTAACTATAAAACAAAAAACACACTTACAAGAAAGAATTTCAAAAAGTGAACTAGATGCAGACATAGTGTATTCAGGCCTTGCAGGTTTAAAGTTATATATAGAAGATTATATTGCAAATCATCATCAAAAAATTCAATATAGAGGTTTGATGAGCATTGCAAATACTGTGTTCGATCATATTAAGTCAACTATAGACCTAGAAATAGAAAAACTAGAAGAGAAAACAGTTGACGAACAAAAAAAAATTGAAGAAAGAAAAAAAAAGGAAGATGAGGAATTAAATAGTCGAAAAAATCAAGCATTGCAAGAAATAGCTAAAGTTAAATTTAATAAAAAATTTATTCGTGATGCGACTAAAAAGACGGATGGCTCTTTTGATAGCCTGAAAGCTGAATCCACAAGAACTAATCTTAGTCCTTTTGAAGCAAAACGATTAGTTAAATGGGCCAATAATACAATTTCGGATTTAGAAGTAAGTATAAAAACAGATCTAGTATCAAAAATAAATGATGAGGGTCAAAATTATTTGCAAAATCTAAAAAAGAAGGTTGGTGATAAGTTTAATATCAAAAATAAAAGTCTAGAACAAAAAACATTTAATGCTCAATTACTTAATAAAATTAATGTTTTAGATGTAAGAAATATAGAAGCCTATAAAACATCGCAAATAGAACAAAAAGAACGAGTGATAGAAAAAAAGGTTAAGAGTACAAATATTTTCAAAAGAATTTTTGGTATAAAAGACACTAAAATGGTTCCTGAAACTTATATAGTAACTAATACAGTAATTAATGTATCAAAATTTTACAATGATAAGATTGTTCCCAAAATCAAAGAGTTTGATGCTCTAATTAAAAGATGTGATAGTGAATCTGAAAAGATATTTCAGGAATATAACATTTCCTTTCAAAACCTTGTTAAGTCTTCTTTTGAAGAGGCTAAAAATAGTGTTTACAAAAACTCCGATTACGAACATGCCAAGAATGAGGGAGAAATAAAGGAAGAGTTGCAGAAATTAAATGGAACATTCAATAATATCTTAAGATTAAAAAATAAAATAGAGTAATGAGAGAATTTAAGGAAAACGAAGACTTTATTGCTAGTATTAAAGACAATGATATATATGAGATTAAAAGAACTTTAATTGACAATATATTTTTTCTTCAAGGAAATAAAAATGAGATTAAGGAGGCAGTTGAATATACAATACTAAATAGTGACTTTAATTTTGAAGAACACAAAGTACTAGAAGTCTCAGACAAAACTAATAAAGAAGATTGCTTTTCTGACGAGAAATGGAACCTACGTGAAAATTTTTCAAAACAGCGCTATGACCTTTTAGTGGAGCTATACAATGAAACTTTTGCCAAAAAAGAGTTCACTTATGAATCTGGCACAACTTCTAATAATGAAAATAATGACTTATTGAAAAAGGTAATGATTGGTGGTGTTGTATTAATTGCAGGATATTTAATATATAAAGCTTTAAGTTAATGAGTGAAGAATTAGTAAACCTAGAAGCAAAGGTAACGGCACCTGTAAATTTAATTGATATAAAATTTGATTTACAAAAGCAATATTTACGCGATGATCACTTAAGCATTTTATCCATAGATAAATTAAAAAATGAAGTTTTGTTGTCCCAGGTTTCACAAGAGGAAATTAGGGGTAAAATCCGCTTTTTTCAAATGCAGAAATTTGTCTATGAAAAAGATGTTAAGATAACTAATAAATTAAAGTCAGTTTTTACTACGCTGCATTCTGTTGATAGCTCAGTAATTTTCAAAATTGATTCAAACGGTACTGAATGTAATTTGTATATAGGTGTTAAGTCAGGTGTAAAGGTCCATGAAAAGGCCAAAGTTTTAAAAGGGGCATTAGAAGGAAACTTTCCTGGTACAAAATTTTCAAATAACAATGAAAATTTAACTAATCAAGAAGTTTTAAATATTAATAATGAAATTTTTAATAACTGTAAGGAAGTAACTGCTGTAGTTGGAATTCCTTCATTAAAGGATAAAGAAGAAGATCAATTTTTTCAAGGAATCGAGAATCTTATTTTAGGAATGAATAGTAAGCCCTTTTCAGCTTTTTTTATTGCAGACCCAGTTTCATCAGGACAAGTAGAACTGACTCTAGATACTTACGAGCAAATTTATAGTGTTTTGTCAAGTGAAAAGGAATTTGTGGTTACTGAAAGCGAAAATACTTCTATTTCAGAATCCATAAGCTATTCCACGAGCAAATCAACTTCAGTTTCACACAGTACAACATTAGGAACTAGTGAAACGAAAACTACTAATTCATCTCCTTGGATTGGTAGAAAAATGATGAATGGCTTTTTTGGAACAGGTTCTAAAACTGCAGATTCACTTTCAAAAGGATTAGAAAAAGGTGTTAATGGTGCTGTTAAATATGGCACTGCTTTAGGAGGAGCAATTTTAGGAACTGTAGTGGCAGGAGCTCCAGGAGCAATAATCGGAGGTAAAGCTGCATTAGATAAAGGAAAAGAACTTAGTGAAGGTTTAGATTTAAAAGACAAAGCAGAAGGTAGTAAGGCAGTCGCAGCGAGTCAAAGTGAAACAGACGGCTTAACTGAGGGACATACCGATACAGATGGTAATGTTAAAGGTAATACGTCAGGAACTTCTAACTCTAGACAAAAAACATATACCAACAAAAGAGCATCTAACTTTTTAGATCAATTAGATAAACAAATCGAGCGCTTAGTACAAGGAAAAGGAGTTGGGTTCTGGAATGTTGGGGTCTATTTCGTATCCGATGAAGAGCAAAATAGTATTATTGCTGCTAATATTTACAATGGTATTACTAAAGGCGCTGAATCTAACTTTGAAACGGCTGCAATCAAAACCTTTAATTCTATTAATAAATCTGAAAAGGATAAGGTTGTAGACTATTTACAACGATACGAAGTTCCAAGAATAGTAGATTACGGATTTTTAGCCCAAGCGATTACAACAGATGAACTTACAGTTCAAATGAATTTTCCTCATAAGTCAGTGGTCGGATTAGATGTGGTAGAAATAATACCCTTTGGAAACAACCCGAAAAAGCAAGTTGAAAACAATATTAAGATTGGTCAATTATACAATTATGAGCAAAAACTAAATAACGATATACTTTTAGATTATAATAAATTCACAAGCCACATTTTCGTTACTGGCAGTACAGGTTCTGGAAAGTCTAATGTAACTTATAACTTAATAGATAAACTTTGCGAGAATGGCATTAACTTCCTCGTAATAGAACCAGCTAAAGGAGAATATAAAGAAGAGTTTGGAGGAAGAGAGAATGTTTCAGTATATGGCACTAATTCCGCAGAAACTGAATTATTAAGAATTAATCCATTTTCATTTCCCAAAAGCATTCATATTTATGAACACATAGATCGGTTTATTGAAATTTTGAATGCTTGTTGGCCAATGGAGGCTGCAATGCCTAATATTCTTAAAGAGGCTATTGAAGATGCTTATATATCAAAAGGCTGGTTACTGGATGAATCTAGATGTATTGAAGAAGAAATACAATATCCTTTATTTTCAGATTTGTTAGAGTCGTTAGAAAACGTAATCGCCCAAAGCAAGTTTTCTGAGGAAGTTAAAAGTAATTACGAAGGAGCTTTAGTTTCTCGTGTTCGAAGTATGACCAATGGTTTAAACAAATTAATCTTTACTAATGATTGTATTTCAGATGAAGATTTGTTTGACAAAAATGTAATCGTCGATCTATCACGAGTTGCCTCTTCAGAGGGAAAGGCACTGTTCATGGGGATTTTATTTATGAGGTTAAATGAATATCGAATTGCAAATAAGAATCAGAGTAATAGTGATCTAAAACACATAACTATTATAGAAGAAGCTCATAATTTATTAAAAAGAACATCTTCAGAACAATCATCATCTAGTGCCAATTTAGCAGGTAAATCTGTAGAAATGATATCTAATGCTATTGCCGAGATGCGCACTTATGGTGAAGGTTTTATAATTGCAGACCAAGCTCCAGGATTATTGGATATGTCAGTAATTCGAAATACCAATACTAAAATTTGCTTACGATTACCGGACTTTGAAGATAGAAAACTTGTTGGTAGCGCAATGAATCTTTCAGATGATCAAATTAAAGAATTAGCAAAACTAGAAACTGGAGTTGCGGCGATATATCAAAACGATTGGCAGGAGGCAATTTTATGTAAATTTGATAAGTTTGAATCTCAAAATGACGAATTTACACACAATGAAGTTTCGGATAAAAAAGAAAATGTTAAAAAAGTTCTAGAGATTATTTCTAATTATGAGAAAAACAAAGAAATAAGTGAAAGTGAAGTGAACTTTGTTAATGAGGTTATTTGTTTAGATTTTCTGTTAAGACAAGAATGGAAGTCAAATACTAAAAGTAAATTGAAAATTGAATTACTAAAAAAATTAATAAGTATTACTGGTCAAAAAGATGTGGATCCTATTTTAAAATATGTGGTCCATTTTTTAAAAAGACGTAAAAGTGATCATATACTAACGACTATCAAATTATGGCATTAGAAAAAATAATTAAACCAGCAATAGAAATTGGTAAAAAAGGATTGAAGGAAGGGCTAGATGGATTAAAAGAAGGGAAAGGTTTTAGTGAATCGTTAAAAGGTGGTTTTGAAACCGTTAAAGAATCTGCTTTTAAGGAATTAGATAAATTCTTATCTCCAGAAAGCCAAAATGAATTAACAGAATCCGCGAAGAAATTAGATACGGTTGATCAAACAATTACTAAATATCCTGAGTCTGTTAAAGAAAACCCAGCAGAAGAGGTCAAGGACGTGAATGATGTTACGAAAAATGTTAACAAGGTATCAAATCAAATTAATGAGAATTTCGAACCTAGTTTTCTGTCTGATATTAAGAAGGGCTTAGAAGACTTCAAAGCGGTATTAACACAAATACAAGAAGTACAAGATAAATTAAAAGAATTAGGTGTTAGTCCGGATTTACTTACAATGTTGAGTGCGGAAGCCATGGATATTGAAGAGATGGACGAATTGGAAGAAGGAGAAGGATCAGAATAATATAATTGAAATAAAAAAGAAATGCACAATCCCACCCGCCCCTACCACCGCACCGAAATAGACCTCCTATTCACCAAGGTAAAAGCACAAATGCACCAACAAGCCTTGACTAGAGGCGGCGACGGCATAGCCCATTATACCGATTGTTACACGGGACAAACTTTACGTGGTGGTGATCAATATGACTATGAGCATATCCGTTCGTCAGAAGCCGTATTTATGATGTATCGCGACCGATTAACAAATCATGAAATTGCGGAAGTGGTCAACTGTCCTGAAAATGTTTCGGTAACCTTGCGCACCATTAACCAATCCAAAGGAAAAATGTTAATGGAAGATTGGCTGGCCAATCCTATGAACATTTCAAATCATGGGATAAATATGGAGATAACCAAAAGGACTTTGGCAAATGCGGATAACGGAATCTATAAAAAGGTTGAAGAAATAATATCAAGGAAACTGTGAACAAAATTGCACTTCATGGAGGAAAATTAAAGAAAAAACAAAACCCCAAAGCCACAAACTTCGGGGTTTAAAAACTTAAGCTTTAACTTTTGCAATTGCACAACCAATGCAAGCCACACCTGCACCAATAGCAATGGGGATTGCAAAAGCAATTCCTGCAGAAGTAGCAATGAGAGCGCCAACTCCGGCACCGGCAGCACCAATGGCAGCCACTATAGTGGTTTCTGTGGTTTTTTCATCTTTCATAATTGTAAGGTTTTATAGTTTGCCTACTCGATTCTTTGAATTGGTCTTTGGGCGGATACCAATACGAAATCAAACATTCATAGAACGCAAAAACCCAGTCACAGCCAAAGTCAACCCCACCGCAATAAGCGTTACTGTGGTTTTATCCTGGCCAGAGATTTCAGCGATATCTTTTGAGGTGTTCACGCTGCTTTGTAACAAGCTGCTCAATAGATCCAATTGTGATTTTTCTAAATTCATAATACTTTGATTTAAATGATTTCAACAAATCTAATCGGTAGTTTTCCCAGATAGTGGGAAGTTAAAAAATGTAATAATTTATGAGTAAAGACATCAGACGGTATTTGGTTATTTTGGAACTTTTAGAAAATGAAGATTTAGTCACCACCAAGCAAATTGAGTTGGAACAAAGGAAGCAAGGCTTGGGTTTTTCGACTTCAACCTTAAGTAGAGATTATATCTTTTTGGTTGACATTGGGTTTAAGATTCATCTTGATAATTCAAAAGGCTATTCGTTAGAGATAGAAAACACCGAAGAATTTGCATTTTTGACTAACCTATTTAAGCGTATTGCTCTTTCTAACTTGCTAAATAAAAGTATCACTTTAAAGAAAGAGACCCATAAGTACCTGGCATTGGACGACACCAGTTTGGTTAAAAATTTTCAATATTTCGATATTATTTTGGAGGCCATTAAAAATCGGAAGGAAATCAGTTTTCAGCATCACAGCTTTTATCATACCGATAGAAAAGAGCCCAAAACCCATACTATAAAACCTCACTTGCTTAAAGAGTATCAAAACAGATGGTATGTTGTAGGTGAAGTCGAGGAGGGTTTTCGGGTGTTTGGTCTTGACAGAGTGGCCTATTTAAAGGTTTTAGACAACAAACCATTTAAAAATAAAACAGAAGAAGCGAATCAAAAATTATCGCATACCGTAGGTTTGAATTTTAGTGATCACGACCCCACAAAAATGGTTTTGCGCTTTGACTCCAGCCAAAAACCGTATTTAGAATCCCTTAAACTACACCGATCACAAAAGGAAGTTGTGGAAGATTCAAGTGATTTTTATACCATTCAACTTTTTGTTAGCTATAATTTCGAGCTTAAGCAACAACTCTTAAAATACGGAAGCTTGGTCGAGGTAGTAGAACCAGGTTTTGTCAGAGAGGATATCCAAAATGAAATTGAAAAAGCATTAAAGGTTTATAAAAAATAGCAATAATACTACTTTCCCATATACAGCATGCAGCTATTTTCAAAAGGTAAAATTAGGATGTAAAATAGTGTTTACTTCTGATATGCTTTTGATTTTATTACCGTTTTCTATTTTCAAAATAATATCGTCATCGATATTCCCCTTTCGGGTACAAAGCTTTGGCATCATTCAATATGTGAAGAAAACATTGCGTGTTTTAAGCTGAAACACGTCATTCTTTTTTCTTGAAAAGATACTCTCTTGGACCTTTAGAATATTATATTTGAAAAACTTCTTGATCAGACAGCAAAACATTAATTAAATTGCATAGATTAAGATTCGCATTGGTCACATTGCAGCCCCTTTTTAAAAAAACAGAATATGAAATTTATCGGTAGTCAATTAGCTTATTATATGAGCGACAAAGACTTTAAAAGAAACTCTAAGGTCTTACTTAAATATTTAGCCCTCTTAGCCATTGTCATCGTCATTTATTCTGTTCTTTTCCATTTTATAATGGCGTCTGAAGGCCAAGATCACTCCTGGGTTACAGGTTTTTATTGGACACTTACGGTCATGAGTACCCTTGGTTTTGGAGATATCACATTTGCCTCCGATCTCGGCCGCTTTTTCAGTATTGTCGTATTACTTTCTGGCATTTTCATGCTAATGATTGTCTTGCCGTTTGCCTTTATTAGACACTTTTACATCCCACTTTTAGAGTCAAAAAAGAAAAACAAGGTGCTTCGTCAGGTTCCTACCGGAACAAAAAATCACATCTTAATATGTTCTTATGATGTCATCGCCAGAGATCTTGTTGAACGATTGGAGCAAGAGAACACCCCTTACTATGTCATCGAAAACGATATCGAAAAAGCGATCAAACATCATGATGACAATGTTCCTGTATTGCTTGGGGAATTGGATGACCAAGACACTTTTATCCTCGCCAATATTAAGGATGCAAAACTGGTGCTGATCAATAGGGACGACTTTTTAAACACCAAAATCATACTCACCATTCGGGAAATTGCCCCGACCGTTCCCATTGTTGCCATAGCAACTCTTATTGAATCCGTAGATGTGCAGCAACTAAGCGGTGCGGACCACGTGTTGCCTGTGAAAAAATGGCTAGGCGAACAATTGGCCAATAGAGTAAATACACAACATGCAGAGTCTCATGCCATAGGCCAATACGAAGATCTATTAATCGCAGAATTACCAGTCTACAACACCCCTTTGGTGTCAAAACTTATACGAGAGACGGATTTAAGACAAAAATTTGGGGTCAGTATTGTGGGTATTTGGGAGCGCGGCAGATTGCAACCTATAACTGGTAATGAAAAGCTAACCCAGGAAAGCATTCTGGTCATCATAGGACATAAAGAACAACTCAAAAATATTGATGAGCTCTTCCATGATTACACTGTAAACCCACATCCTGTATTGTTAATCGGAGCTGGCCGAGTAGGATTGGCAGCTGCAAAATCTTTACATAAAAATGGTGTCTTAGTAAATGTTGTGGACATGGATCCCGAGGTCTGCAAAAAAGTAAGTCCTTTTTGCAATAAAGTATATGCGGGCGATGCCTCCGATTACCAATTACTAAAAAAAGCAGGAATTCTTGAAGCTCCTTCAGTATTATTGTCAACCCATGACGACACCATGAATATTTATCTCGCTTCCTATTGTCGTCAGTTGAACAAAGATGTTAGGATAGTGAGCCGTATCTCTGAAGCCCGAAATGTTGATATTATTCAAAAAGCTGGTGCAAATTTCGTATTGAGCTACTCCACACTAGGTTCTGAAGCTGTTTTATCGATTTCTAAAGACCAGGAACTAACTGTTCTTGGGGAAGGTTTTACTTTGTTTATCATTCCAATACCAAAATCATTAGAGGGCAAATCACTCGCAGAATCTGATATTGGCGCTAAAACGGGATTATCTGTCATTGCCATAAAGGAAAATTCTGAAGTCATGACCTTGCTATCGGCAAAGACCATACTTCCTCATGGTGCCGAAATAGTCATGCTTGGAAATATCGAAATGAAACATAAATTCAATAAGATCTACGTAAAGGACAATTAATCATCGATTTTTAATTGCCTAATTGCTTGTATAGGCATTGTGCAAACGCCCCTTATTATCACGTGTGAAATTTATCATCTCTCTATTTTGCAGGATTGCAGATAATCTAATTCGAAAACATGTGATACGACTGTTCTTTTCGAATCATATCTTCATTATAATTGTGATGCGCAATTTGTTGTTAAATCGCTATAATCGTAAATGTTTGGCAAAGGATGGTCTATATCCACGAACCATTTCCCTTGTACATACCTTTGGAAAGTCGACCAATAACCTCTAACTTTAGTCAAACTACAAATATCAAAAACACAAAAAATGACCAGATTACTCCCTTTAATTTTAGTATTAGTATTCTCTTGCGAAGAAAAAAAGTCCAGTACGAGTTCCTATGTAGCCTTCACAGGGGCTGTGATCATTGATGGTAGCGGCAAGACACCGATCCAAAACGGCACCTTACTGCTCAAAGACGGGAGGGTGATGGCCGTGGGAAACCATAACGATATCGATATTCCCGAAAACACCCAGATCCAAGATGTTTCGGGTAAAACCATAATTCCGGGGATCATCAATGCCCACGGACACGTTGGTGACGTCAAAGGAATCGAAGGAGGCCACTTCTCTAAGGAAAACACTATTGATAACCTATCCATCTATGCAAGATATGGTGTAACGACGGTGGTCAGTTTGGGCGGCGAACGTTCAGAAGCAGAACCACTGAGGGCCGTAAATGATACCACAGCTGGTCAAAGGGCACGGTTGTTTATAGCTGGAGAAGTCATTGAGGGCGAAACACCAGCCGAAGCATTGGCGGTAGTTGAAAGAAACCACAAAATGGGCGTTGATTTTATGAAAATCCGGGTAGATGATAATTTGGGCACTATCCAAAAGATGCCCGAAGACGTATATCAGGCAATCATCGATCGTTCGCATGAACTGGGATATAAAATATCGACCCACATGTACTATCTCGAAGATGCAAGGAAACTTTTGGAGGCAGGATCCGATATGCTGGCGCATAGCGTAAGGGACGAGCCAGTTGATAATGAATTTATTGCCCTCTTAAAGGAGAAAAATATAAGTTACTGCCCTACTCTAACGCGTGAATTATCAACATTTGTTTACGGCGAAGAAGGTGATTTCTTCAATGATCCTTTTTTTAGCAGGGAATATGACAGTGCTACCGTACAGCCCTTAAGAGATCCCGATTATAAACTAAAAGTAAGGAACAATCTTAGCGCACAGACCTACAAAAAACAGTTGCCAGTTGCAATGGCAAACCTAAAAACCTTGGCGGATGCTGGGATTCCCATAATTTTTGGAACCGATAGCGGTATTCCGACCAGGTTTATGGGGTATTTTGAACACTTGGAGATGGAGCTTATGGCAGATTCTGGCCTCACCCCGATGCAAATCATTGTATCGGCCACCAAGATTCCAGCAGAATACTTAAATTTAAAAGATTTAGGAACCTTGAGCCGTGGACATTGGGCAGATTTTATAATCCTTGATGCAGATCCATTAGTAGACATTAAAAATGTAAGGAACATACATAAAGTATATATCGGTGGAGAGGAAATTGATCGATAATCACGAGGCGATAGATGTCTTTTGGGAAATCTTTAATCACAGATTGTAAACGTAGTTAAAAAATGACCTTTTAAGTTTTGACACTGTCACATTCTTACTATATGGAACGTTTCCAGAGCTAGGTTTTGGAGAAGTCTCTGTCCAGAATATCGAAAAAAAGATCATTTTTATTTAATCAATCACACGTTCCACGGCGTCAATAAAAGCTTGTCTACCTTGAGTGAGCTCATTAGAACCCGCTTTAGACCAGGCTGCAATTTGGGCGATCACAAGATTCTTATGGGGGTTGATATAAACCATCTGGCCAAAAATTCCGAACGCACCATAGCTCCCATCTTTGAAACGCCACCATAAATAGCCATAACCATCACCCTCATCATTAACTTGTTTTAATAAGGAAGTGGAATCTTTCATATATTCCTCTGAAATTATATTTTCATTTCCAATCTTTCCATTATGCAACATAAGCGTTCCCAAGCGTGCGAAATCCCTTAAACTCGCCGAAAGTCCACTTCCGCCTAAATTTAAATTGCTGCATTCATCGGCAAGCCAATATGCACAATGCTCCATTTGGTTGGGTTTCCAGATTTTTTCAGAGAGAAATTCCGATAAGCTCAAACCGGTAGCTTTTTGAACCAAAATCCCCACTAAATCTGTTTCACCAGTACTATAGTTCCAATGCGTTCCAGGCTGATGTTTAAATTTTAATGGTTTCATATAGGTCAAAATATGAGACTCGACACCTTGACAATGTGCGTTATACATTTGTCCAACATCAGAATTTGGATCTTCATAATCCTCGTTCCAATCAATTCCCGAAGTCATCGTCAACAGTTGGCGCACAGTCACTTTTCCGTAGTCAAAACCTTTAAACTCAGTGATATATTTACTTAAAGGATCCTCCATACTTTCAATAGCCCCATCCTTTAAGGCGACACCAACCAACATCGACGAAACTGATTTTGCCACCGAGAACGAAGTCCATAGCGTCTCTTGATTAATCCCATCAGCATATTTTTCCATTATGATCTGATTGTCCTTTATTACGATAACCCCCTTTACATGATTGTCGTTCATATAGGAAGCCAATGTCGTTTCGTCTTCCCATTTTGGAGTTATGTTTTTAGACGCTTTCAAGGAAGAGCTGTGATTGCCGGTAGGAATTGGAATGCTCGGAAAAATATCGTGCATCATCGGAAAGCGGCGTTCCTTTTCCTCTTGTGACCAAAAGAGCAAACTTTCAAGTTTTTGTCCCATTGTTTCACCAGGGATATCAGCAATTTCAGTATTGGCCTCTTTTACATCAGGACTATAACAATCTTGCGCGGTTAGAGTTAGTGAACTTAACACTAACAAAAGCAGGAAAAACTCTTTTCTATTGAACATGTTTTTAGATTTGATAAAGTAAAACAAAGATGAATATTTTTATTTGTAATCGTTTTGGAGGTATGCTATTCATTCCAGAAACAATACGTATTATTTTGATGTTGACTAAGGATTTTAGTATTTGATGTCCAAATATACAAGTAAAGATAAGAACCATTCTTTCTAGTTAAAATTATAAATTGGCTGCTTCCTAAATATTTGTTGGGAAGCAATAAAAAACTCCTTAATATTTCATCATCATAATTTATATTGTAGTCATTGAAGTTCCTTATGCCACTCAACTGGAACAGGACTGTAAATGTCGAAATCTCACAGGTTAAGATTGTTAATGTCTCATATTTTCATTTTTCCCGTAAAAATTTATTTTTTACAATGCAGCGTTAAAAATAAATCAAAAATCATCGCTAAAACAAGAAATTTCAGTATTTTCATCTATAGGAATTGCAAGCAGAATGGATATTAGCATGTTATTTTTCAATACTTAAATTTAAAAATATTCTGCTTTTTTCATCCATAAAACTTACTCTTCTTTCGTTGAACTCAGGTTTTAAAATTCAGCGTATTTATAACGATAACTATCTCTATGACCACATCCTATCAAAAAGCCAATACCCCTGAAGAAATTCCACAACTTTTCACAAAATCTTGGAATCAATACAACGCATCATTCTTAGCTTCTTTATTCACTAAAGATGCTGACTTTGTAAATGTCACAGGATTAAGGTTTCGAAATAAAGAGAGGATTTTCAAAGCGCATGACTATGGCTTAAAGGTTATTTTCAATCATTCATCAATGAAGTTAATTTCCACAGATGTCAAAATGCTCTCTGGTGATATAGCGATTGTGCATGCGAGAACCTCTATATCAGAACAAACAGACGATGTTACAGAAAAAACGCTCGCGCATCCACGCCATCAACAATTCACTTTTGTGGCTCAAAAAATCGATAAACATTGGTTGTGCTGTGCTGCACACAATACAGAAGTCATTGAAGGCATGGAAACTTTTAAAAGAAATGAAGACGGCAGCTATAGCACTGTCAATTATAAAAAATACGGTAAATAGGACGAATCAAAAAGTGTAATACCTCGTAAAATTTAATTCTAAGCAACTCATACGATATTGAAAAATAGACTCTGTTTTTACTTCCCGATGCAGTAGTTTAAAAGTCAGCGTTTATAGGGGTTTACAGAGGTTATGTGGTACATATGTAGCACAAGATAGGATTTTCATGAGAAACTAAAAGATAATAAAGACTTTTGAAATTAATCTTTTTTTATTATTTATTGCATCTTCACGCTCCATACAATCATTATAATTAAACCCAAGTTGTTGGCTTTTTCAGCATGTTCATTATTCATGAATAGGTGTTTATTGTGAACAAGCACATAATTCACAATTGAAGAACCATTTTTTTTAAAGATTATTTTATAAATTCGGTATATGTCATAGTTTAATAAATGCTTTCCCCTTTTCTGTTAAATAATATTTCTGATTGCCACTGGTTGGTTTATCTGGAATAGTCAAGGCAACCAATCCAGCCTCAATTGATGGTTGCAGATAATTATAAAGAAAAGTAGGTCTATGTTTTATACCTACAAGTTCCATTAATTCTAAGCGACTGTGTTTTTCATTATCCATTACCCTAATAAGAGTTAAAACTTGTTCGGTAACTTGTTCGGCGCCTTGTTCGGTAACTTGTTCGGTACTATGTGAAGCAGATGATTCTGATGCAGGTAAAACTATTCTCAAAAAGTTATCCGAAAACTGAAAAACATCTTTATCATAAACCTGAAGGATCCTAGGGATTCCAGACCCCAATTGCTCCACCAAATCCAAATCCTTAAATATGCGCATGAGTTCCTTGTTTCGAGGAATAGAAAAACCTTCAAAAAATTCATCTTTAGAAAGCCAGTCTGGCAAACCTCCATTAGATGTAATTTCTAAACGATTATCAAAAAGCTCAAACTTAGGCGCCAACTCTATTGTATAATCATTATGTACAAAAGCATTAACGACAGCTTCTCTGAGTGCAATTTCATTCCATGAACGTTTTTCTTGACGTTCCTTTTATAAAGTTTCAAGATATTCAGAAAACTTTATGATGGATTGAGAGTCCATAATTTCCTTAGTTACTTGTGGTAATACGTTTGTATTAATGACAGAGTATGGATAATCTTCATCATTTTGCTCCATAAGTATGTTATAAAGCTGATGATATGATGACTTAGATCCAGTATAAGGATCAATAACTAAGTAGTGATTATTCTTATCACTATCTAAATTATTCTCTTTGCTAAATAAATCCATACGATAATTGAGACTTTCTAATTCAGAAATATCCCTTCTAAAATTATCAATAGGTTTCTCAGAATTTAAATCAATGGATTTTACAGTGTAAACACTACCATTAACCCCTATCCCATCCAAAGTATAATCAAAAAACAAACCTGGAATTTGTTCCTTTTTCACTTTATAATTAATGTCAATAACGTTAAGTAATGGCTTGCGAAAAACGTCCTCTATAGTTCTTTTAAAAGTTCTATCAATTATTGCCTTTTTTGGTTCTCTAAGATTCAGCTCGATATATTTGCCAAAAAAGTTATGAAATTTAGAGGTGTCAAAAGCCATATTAATCACAGAGGGCTTATCAAATTGAAGAAAACCATTATTGTAAATCGAAAGTCTATTTAAGTATTCTAGGTTTACACTAATCTCTCTCGAAAACAGCGAAACCTCTTCTTTTAATTGAATATCTATAAAACTAGAAACTTTATCAATAGTATATTCAAGTAAACTTGAGCTAGAGCTATTGATTTTATTGACAAGATTAATTTTGTCTTTTGAGAATTTATAAAAAACCTTACCCTCAGATATTACAATCATACCAATAGCTAAGTTCTCCTTACTTAAAGGATTATTAACAAAACGTATTATACTGTAAAAGGATTTCATCTTTAAATATTCAAGTGTATTTTTGACGCTAATAAATTTCTTTCTTTATTACTTAATATTTCGATTATTTTGGCTTTTCCTTGTTTACTCAAGCCGAACGTATTTGGGATCTGATCAAACACAAAATCAATACCATTTAGCACATTTATAAAATCTGACAATAATTCATTATGAAAGTTAGCAATAAAATTGGTGCCCGCAAAATTAAGAATACTTTTTGACATTGGTGTTCTTAAAATTGATTTTGGCTGTGGATTGTTCATTAAGCTAATTCTCAAAGACTTATAGTTGCGTTGATATCCAAAGACGTAAGTGTGATCTATCGGCAAAAACTCAAATTTCCCACTGTCGGTTTGATTAATTAAAACATTAGGATTACTGCCACGTCTATCCATATTACCTATCCAATAATCAAAAACGCCAATTTTTAAAAAGTCCGTAGGATTAATATACTTATTATAGTCATACTTGTTTTTAAGCATTGTATTATATAGTTCTACTTCCGTTGTGGATGGTTGAGACAATGAACCAAAAAATAGAACATCATCAAATATTAGATTATTATACCGAGCGTCATAACTCTTTTCTTCTAGTTTGTAAGATTCAAATACTTCTTGAGGGATTTGTATTAGCGCTGGTTTTATGGTCTTTACTCCCATCAACTCTAACCCGTAAACACATAATATTTCATTAATTAAATCTTCAAAAGGCGGGTGTGTTTTGAACATTGTTTTGGCAAAATATAATTCCCCATCGTCACATAGCACCAAAAATGGGACACTATTCGTTTCAGTTTGTTCTATTATTTGTATCGCGGTGATATGGTTAATTGCCTCCAAATGATCTGTATTATGATTTCAACCTAAAAGTATTATATAAGTAGCCTTTCTGTTTTCGACAAAAAAATAAATTAGAATAACCATCCAATATATAAACTCTTAACGCTATCCTTAAATATTTATAAAATATTAAAAGTTTTTTTTCTTCGAGGCAACCTTCGATCTATGAGTTCTCTGTATACGTTTCTCGTGGTATTGCATTAGGTCATGAAATCTGCTCCAAAACCTCCTTCCTTGACGCTTTATAATATCTGACTGATTTATTGATCTCATGGAGTCATTAGCCTTATAAATATAGCTTAAATAGTTTCCCCAGTCATATTTTTTGGTAGCCACATATTTTTTCGGATCTAATTTAGAAGGGTGATAAATGAGTCTTCGCTTGGCCCCTCTATGAGTAAACCTCTTATAAAGCCTAGATTTGAATAAATCTTTACTTGGGTTTTTACCATAAATTGCGAGAGATGAAGACTTTTTAAACGATCGTTTCATTGATCTATAAAATTTGGAAAAACCCGAATCCTTTATGAGTACTCGTTGCCCATCATATGAAAAACCTAAATACTCAAGGCATTTATTATAATTGTGTTCTTTAGAACTTTCATCTATTTCAAAGCCTTTAAAAACGCCACCCATTTCTTCAAACCTATAAACTTTAGTTTTCGATGGATGTATTTCTAATTTTGCTAAATTTTTTACTCTATCACGAATAAACAATAATATATCATCTTCATGTTTTTGATCACATATTATTATTAAATCATCACTATATCTCTGATAATAGCCTCCTACTCCTTCTACCTTATCATATACTTGTTGATCAAAATCTAGCATATAAATATTTGCTAAAGTTGCACTAATTGGACTTCCCTGCGGAATGCCAATTTTATTATGAGCGGAAATAATTAAATTCAAATTATTTGCTAAAAACTCATCTTTTGTACAATAAGCAACGACATTTTTTTCTTTAAAATAGCGGTTAGATTTTATTTCAATTCTTTTGAGCTCTTTTTGTTTAGAAGAGTTTGGAATCCCTTTTTCAACAAGCATAGTTTTTTTATAACTATTATACAAATGATCCCCTTCAACATAACGTAAATTAGTTAATGCTTTAAACACGCTGTAATGATCTTCGGGGAGAGTATTTGTGTTTAAAACCGTGCACCATTGCTTTTTTAAAATCTTATGATCTAAATTATCAAAAAAAGCAGTGACATCTGCAACGATGGCAGTAAGTTTTTTATTTTCGTTTTTCTTAATGAACTCAAAAGTACTTTTGGCGAAATCGATATTACATTTATTTTTATCTGAACCGACAACTATAGGTATTTTACGATAGGCTACTATTGACTCATTGAAATTCTTAGTCTCAATAAACTTTTTATATGCGTCACTAATCAAATAATTATAATAAGAAAATATTATTGAATCCAAATGTGAGGCATAATAAATATGCCTTACTTTAGGTTTGTCAATGAAACGAATACGCTCTCCCTTTTTGTTTCTTTTAAGATTGACGGTGTCCGCTCTATACTTTCGTTGAATGATGCATTTATGAATTAACGGTAAAAAACTATGTTCTTTAATACATTTTTCATTTTCCACATAGGTTTTAATCCATTTATAATCCTTCACTGATAAAGGCTCATCAATGTGCGGATAACGTTTTAGTTTAAACCAATCTTCTGTTTTCATAATATAAAAATAGGGCCAGATACTAATAGTAGCAGGTTTGGAATGTACATGCCTTTCGAAGCTTTCACTCTAAAGAGCTATTGCGACGCTACTCTTTTCAGGTATAGAAATTGTTATCTTTGTAATAACCCTCTTAAACATCATTAAAATGCATAGAAAATTAAACAGCAAATGCAACTTCAGGAATCAAACAGTTCTCACACTGTTCTCAACTATATCCTCATTTATCACTTTTGAAGGTGTGTATTTGGATATTGGTATTCTCCTTCCAATCTAACGTATGTCTTAGAAAGTTTAATTGAGTAAAACGTAACATTCCGACCCTCCGGCCCATTTTATTATTTATTTAATATTTTTTTTACAACTCACCCTTAAAAGCCTGATCCAACAAACTGCTCTTTAAAGATTTTAAATGAGTGAGCTTTTGGGTTTCGAGACTTATCATATCTTCAAAATGATTAAACAGTTTATCAAATTTGGTTATCATTTTTTCTTGATGTTTTAAATCCACTTTAGGAACTTCGGCTATGTCTTTAAAAAACCTTGCAGATGCTCTTGGCATTCTTGCTCCTGAAACATTAGCATTGACAACATTTAAAAATGTATTACTTCTCAAATAATAAGCTAAATATCTTGGGAGTAATTTATCTTGATTAGTTTTGAAAGGCAATATTTCTGTTGTAGCCACTCCATCGAAATTTGAAACCCAAACTTTATTCAAATAAGGTCTTAACTTACCATATAAAACATTCTCGTTTTCAAAATATACTTTTGAGCTTTTTATAGTTTCACCTATGGTTTCAGAATAATCAACAAGCTTTCCAGTATTTGATTCAATATTTTCTAACCCTACATATTTATATGTTTCATCATCTTTAGGGATTAATGTTTTATTCTGAATGAAAACAGAATTCAAAAATGGTTCAAATTCGGTTTCTTCCAACCTCCCAAACTCCTCATCCAACACACTCCCCATCAAAGCTTGGGTATGCGCTATATTTTCTTCCAACAAATCAATCGCTTGTTCTATACCCACAAACAAAGCATCTAATTTTACAACGATGCGTTGTTGCTCGGGTAATGGTGGGAGAACAAGTTTTCTATTTTCAATGGCACTTTTTGTTAAATGAAACATTCCCACCCCGCGAGAATGTTCTTTTTGCATCATATCCTTATCCCAATCTAAAAATCGGAAAGCATAATCTTTATTGAGCTTTTTCTCATCACATATCATTTTCCAAATATGATAATGGTAGATTACTTTTTTTCCATTCCAAATTCTAGGACCAAAAGAGGCAGACCATGCATAAATTAAATCTCCATTATCACAATACTTATTTTCATTTAACTCTAAATCTGAATGGTACCAATTATTATTTGTGAATAGATTACCTACTCTTAAAACTGGATATTTTCCTTTATCAAGTAGTTCTGCTTTTTTATAGGCACGACCATTAATAACTTCAATTACATCCTTTAGCTTAACTTCCTTCCACTTACCCATAAATCAAGCTTTCAATTTGATTCATTAAATTTGCTATCTCTGCATCATTTTCCTTTATAGCAGTCAACAATTCTTTTGGACTTAAATGAACCACTTCCACTACTTTGTGAGGGTTTTTGGCGCTTAGGTCGTAGTCTTTGATGTCTGCAATGTTTACCGTCCAGTCATTGCACATTTTGTCTTCTGTTTTGACAGATTGCTTCGTCGTTCCTCCTCGCAATGACGCTTCTATTTTAGCATTGGTTGCATTGCGTTCTTTGGGATGATGGAATAAATGCACAAATTCTTTAAAATGTTCATAAAGAATCGGTTTGTTTTTGGTCAGTTTATACGGCGGTGTGACATCATAATACCAAATATCATTGGTGGCGCCTTTTCTGTCAAAATACAGAACATTGGTTTTCACGGCACTGTAGGGCAAGAAAACACCAGCTGGTAAACTTACAATCGTGTGTACATTATAGCTTTCCAATAAGGTTTGTTTCACTTTGGTAAAGGCATTGTTGGTTTGAAACAAAACTCCTTCAGGAACAATAATTGACGCGCGTCCTTCCAACTTCAACATTTTCATAAAATGCTGTAAAAACAGGATCTCGGTCGCATTACTTTCTACCGGAAAGTTCTGTTGGATCTGCTTCTTTTCCTTTCCCCCAAACGGTGGATTTGCCAAGATCACATTATGTCGGTCTTTCTCTTGAAAATCACGAATGTTCTGCGTTAATGTATTTCCTTTGAATACGTTTGGACTTTCTATACCATGCAGTATCATATTCATCATACCCATCACATAGCCCAAGGATGTTTTTTCTTGACCAAAGAAGGTTTTGTTCTGAATCGTATCCCAATCGGAAGCGGACAATTTCTGTTTCTTTCCGTCTTGCGTTAAATAATCAAAGGCTTCCACCAAGAATCCACCTGAACCAACCGCACCATCATAAATGGTATCGCCTACTTTGATGTCGGTGGTTTCTACCATGGCTTTGATAATGGCTCGTGGTGTATAAAATTCTCCTGAATTTCCACCATCACTTCCCATACCTTTCAGTAAGTCTTCATAGACTTTCGACAATTCAAATAACTCATCACTACTCTGGAAATCTAAAGCATCAATGATATCTAAAACCTCTCGCAAGGTATGACCACTGGCTATTCTGTTATCTAAATATTCAAAAATAGCACCAATCTTATAGGTTAAGGATTTCGGGTCGTTGGTGGTGGTTTTAAATGCTTTCAAATACGGAAACAAGGTATCGTTGACAAAATCTATCAAATCATCACCCGTCAACGCTTGTTTGACATCCAGTTTTCCCTCTTCATCTTTAGGACACGCCCAATGTGGCCATCGTAAATCTTCACGCAAAACGTAATTATAGATTTTACCTTCTAAATAGGCTTCATCTGCTTTGTTGTTTTCGTAATCGTTTAGAAATTTAAGGAATAGAATCCAAGAAATCTGCTCTGTATAATGCATAGCCCCTGAAATCCCGTCATCACGACGCAGGATATCGGTAATTCTATTGATGTTGTTTTGTATGCTCATAACTGCGTAATGCTTTGTAAGGTTTCTTTTATAATTGCAGCGCGTTCATGCGCTGTCATTTGATTAATATGACATTCTATTATTTCTTGGCTATTAGGATGCTCAAGAATAAAGAGGCTCATTAATTTTAATACATTTTTCACTTCGGAAGACGTGGTACTGACTTCCTCTATCAATTCTAAATTAGTGTCTAATACATAAATGATATCTTCAAAATCGTGACTCCATCTTGGATCAGTACCTCTACTTTTAAATGCTTCCCATTTTGTGGCAAGGAACAGTGATACAGGAAGCACAGAAATTTCCACATCATCAATACGCGTTTGGAAAGCTTTGGCAAAACCAGGCTTCAACCAAGGATTGGTAGGTCCAAGTGGCGTTGCTTCATACGGAATAAAATCAATAAGAATCCCCTGGTAGGTATAGCGGTATAAATGTGTTCCTTCGGGATCAGGATAAATATTTTTTTGCTGTAGCCGCTCTCTTAATGCTTCCATTTGTCCAAGACTCGATACTTGCACACATACATCAACATCCGTGGTTACTCTCGGTGGCTCTGCAGCTGCATCGGTAGCATAAATACTTATGATGGCACCGCCAATATACACGACTTCTGCGTTAAGATCACCCAAAGCATGCGCCACTTCGGCAACAACTTTTAAATTGATAAACGTATTATTCCGCATATTGAAGGCGTTCTTTTAATAGGGATATGGCTAAATGCTGTTCACGTACTTTACCAACTCTAATGGCGTCAACAAGCGCTAATACTTCATGTAATTTTTTATCGTTCAAAACAGCTTTCGGAATTGTTCTGTAAAGTGGCTGTATCGCCTGACCACGCATATTACCTCTTGCATAAGGCCATACATAATTTTGGTCGCTTATGATTTCCTGATCTAATGGTGGCGCAGAATGTGCAGTTGCAACACCTCTTACAATAGCACCTGGTTGCTGTGGAAAAACATATTTTATACCGTATTGTATAAATTCCAACAGACTAAGTACATTCACCTTTTTACGGTTGGCATCGATTAATCCAGAGTATTTTGAGCGTGACAAACATTCTGATATTTCAGATTGACTGATACCCAAGGCTTCAGACAGGTCATGTTGAAACCAATCTTGTTCTCCCAACGTACAAATTTTTAAAAGGATCAAGATGTCCTGAGGCTTTAATGTGTTATTATTTTTCATCATATTGCGTATTCCGATATGCAATATTAATCATATTTTCAATATAAAATAAGAATTCGCCGTTATATATCGCATATCGCGATATGCGATTAATCGTGTTAGGATACTTGATATATTTGCTGCTGGAGTTTATAATAAGCACCCAAAAGGACATCCATATTACCAAAAGCGTTTTTAGCGTCTTTTGGCGTTCCTAATTTTAGGGTTACCAAATCTCCCAATTTATCACGCCGTAATTCTTCAATGCCGAACTTCTCGTAATGCTTCAGAATGAATTCCAAAAACTCTTTGGCCTCAAGATTTTTATAGACTTCAAAAACCTGTGGATCTCCTTTTACAAATTCCACACGTTGTTTTCGTGTCATCAATTCCGATGAAAAGGATATATGCGCCAACACATCAAAAATATCGCAATCGGGCGTGGCAATCATATTTCGCAAATCGTTGAGCTGCTCTCTATCAAAACCTAAGTCAGCCAATTTTATCAATAAATCGGATCGGGAATCTGGATTTGCCCAAATGGACCGCAATTGTTCTACATCTGTATAAATGCCAGGCAATTCCCCTATCAATTTTTCGAGAAATTCACGTGCCGTCAAAGGCCTTCCGTTTTCATCTATATAGCGTGTGTCAACGTCTGTGACTTTCAATCTACGCCCGTTGGACAACTCGACAATCAATTTTTCTTTTCGTTCGTATGGTTCACGAGGATCGTCAACTTTGGGCTCTTTCGGTTCTTTTGGTTTTGGCTCTCCTCCTGTTCCACCTTCTTCTATTTCTTCCGCTTCACCATCCCAAGCGGTGTCGTAAAACAAATTGGTGGCTCCTACAAAATCTATAATCGTAAAAAAGTCTTTGCCATCAAAAACACGAGTGCCACGACCAATAATTTGTTTGAATTCTACCATAGAGCCAATTGGCGCAGTCAGCACGATATTTCGCACATTTCGAGCGTCCACTCCTGTAGTCAACATTTTTGAAGAGGTTAAAATCACTGGAATGTCTCTATCATTGTCTTGAAACATTTCCAACAATTCTCTACCGTGTTTTCCTTCGTCACTGGTTACACGCACACAGTAATTAGGATCGGAAACGGTTTTATGCTTATTAATATAATCCCTTAAATCAAGGGCATGGTCTTGATTGGCACAAAACACGATGGTTTTATCCATTTTGCCAATGTGTTCTAAAATCGTTCTTGCTTCAAGATCTGTTCGCTGATTGATGGTAATACTTTTATTATAATCCTTGATCTCATACCGATCTTTGGTCACTTCGCCCTGAATAATGCGACTGTCGTTGGTATGAATGTACTCATCGATATTGGTGGTCACTCGTTTTACTTTGTATGGCGTTAAAAACCCATCTTGAATCCCTTCTTTTAGAGAATATTCATAAATAGGTTTCCCAAAATACTGGTAGGTATCCACATTATCATCTCGTTTTGGTGTCGCTGTCATTCCCAAATGAATGGCAGGACTGAAATGATCCAATATGGCGCGCCACGACCCTTCTTCGTTCGCACTTCCGCGGTGGCACTCATCAATAATCACCAAATCAAAAAAGTCGCTTGGGTATTTCGAATAATAACCGCCAATATCCTCCCGATCGGCAATGGCTTGATATATGGCAAAAAAGATATAGGCATTGGTAGGAACAACGCCGTTGCGTTTGCGCACTTCTTCTCCATCAATCTTTATAACATCATTCTCATAAGGATTAAACGTATTGATTGCTTGGTCTGCCAAAACGTTTCTATCTGCTAAAAACAGAATCCTTGGACGTCTATCATTTCCATCTAAATTCCATTTGGCCTGCAATAGTTTATGCACTATTTGAAAAGCAATAAAAGTTTTTCCAGTACCAGTAGCTAAAGTTAAAAGAATACGATCCTGACCATCAGCGATACTTTCCATCGTTTTATTGACGGCAATTTCCTGATAATATCGAGGACCAAAATTTCCTGTGAGTAAAAAAGGGATGTTATGTAACTGTTCTTTTAATTGATTGGTCTTCCCAAAAAGTCTGTTGTACAATTCTTTTGGGGTTGGAAAATCATCAATATAATCTCCCTTCCCTATACGTCTATCAAACTCATAAATTCGTACGCCATTAGTTGCATAAACAAAGTTTATATCGAGTTTCTCTGCATATTCCAATGCTTGTTGAAGTCCTTTAGTAGGATGATCATCTAATTTCTTAGCTTCGACAATGGCTAAGTTGGCGTTGTTGTATTTTAATAAATAATCTATGAACAGCCTCTTGCCTCGCTTGTTACCAAGTAGTTTTCGACCATCCGTAAAATAGTATTCTCTAACAATATGAATTGGTTCCCACTGGCTATCAACCAATTTAGGGTCGATATAATTCGCCCTAGTATCTGATTCAGATAAAATATTCCCCATGCAATCAGGTTTAACTTAAAAATTTTTGGAAACATTTCTATTCCAATAATTCTATTTATTATGAAGTTAGCCTTGTAACTCCCAAATACTCTAAATCTCTTTAATAGTTAGTAAGAGATCCTTTGGCTCAACATTTAAAATAATCGCAATTTTAAACAAAACCTCCAAGCTAGGTTGTGCTCTATTCTGAACATAACCATTTACGGTATTGAAACTTTTACCCAACTGCTGAGCAAGCCAAACTTGCTTTATTCCTTTCTCTTCCAGAACTTCTTTAATCCGGTTCATCGTGAATTTTGGTTAATGTTATAAATATAGGATAAATAGGGTAGCAATACATCGTATTTCGTTATGTTTTCAGACAATTTAAAAAGTGTTTATTTGATAAAAATACCGCATTTAGCAGTCGTTTTATAATCTAATTGAAAGTAGTAATTTGAGAAGAGTACCATTAAGAGGTAGTTATCTCAATATTTTACTATGATATTTTTTGAACAACTAGCTTATTTCAATAACTTTTTCATAATTGAATAATTGATGTTCATTCAAACCAATATAACCTAATTGATTAGTTACCATTTTAGTATTTCCAATTTTAAAATCGGTTATGTTTCTATGCGAGTGACCATAAATCCAATAATCAATATCACTATTTAAAATGAAATCCGTTTTATCAATACAAAAGGCTTCATTAAGAAGACTACCTTTAAACTCGTTAACGTTACACTCCTCACTAGGTAAATGATGTGTAATAACAACTTTTTTGCCATCTTTTTTAATTTCTTTAGATAAGAAATTAAAAGCTTTGTCGTGAATAGTATTATAGTGATTGATTGTAAATTGCTCCTCTTTGAACTTGATTAATCTAAAATCGTTCATTCCTATTTTTATTTCATTTGCATTGTTCTCAATTTTAGACCAAAGTGTTGAAAAAATTAGATTAACATCTTCTATTAGAACGGACTTATTGTTTATTAAATGCACATTATTTTTAATATCAATTTGCCTAGATAACAATGCAGTTGAAACATCATATCCTCCATAATACTCATGATTTCCAGGAATTAGATAAACGTGTTTAAAATCATTAGAAACCTTATTTATGAAATCTAATTTTGAAAAATCTCTATCTAAATAGTAAGTGTCTCCAGCAATAATGAGGGTTTCTGCTTTAGGAATTAGAGGGTTTGCTTGTAACCATTCGCGATTTTGAGGGAATTCTAAGTGTAGGTCTGAGCAGATTTGAATTTTCATGATGCTAACTTACATATTTTAAAAGTAGTTTTTTTAGCTATGAATAAAAAACACCTTCTTTTACACATAATACATTAACAACAAAACCAAACTCCCAATTCCTAAAATTACACTAGCGATAAAAACCACCACCGCCCAATTAGGATAAATCTTAGCCTGTTTTACTTTAGTATCAAAGTGATCTTGAAACCGCTCTAACGAATTTAAATGAGCTTCCATTTGTTGCTGATGGATTTCTATTGCAGCTTTATATTCCGTCAGATCCATCTTGATTTTCGTTTCTTTTAACTGCGTAATTGCGTACTTACTACCGGCATCGCTAAAACCTGATTCATTCAGCAGCCTCTACATCCAAGAAAATGCAAAAACATCTGCGGTTGTTCAACCTTAGACTGGATGTTGTGGTTAAGGATATTCGTGGTTTAACAGGATTATTGATTATAAGAGGTATAAGCAATGGAGGAAGAATTCCGCTAAATCTAGCTGCGCTTAGACATCGCTACCGCAAAAAAAGTGAAGGAGAGATCGCTTTGGCTTTACAATCCAATGGCAGAAAAGACTACCTGTTTGCTCTAAAGCAAGAATTAGAAACCTACGACCATCTTCAGCAGAAAATCGAACAGTGCGATGTGGAAATTGAAAAAAGCTTACTCAGATCATAGGTTCAGACCAGGACAAAAGAGAGCACTTTATTGATCCCAAACCCCACAAAAGAATAAATAAAATCACACCCAAGAATATAGATCTAAACCTACAGTCCTATCAAATGTTTGAAGGTACAGACTTTCTGGCCATAGAAGGCATGAGTTATTCAACAGTACTGGCATTGATGATCGAAGTAGGTTATAATGGCATAAAAAAGTTCAAAACCACAAAGCACTTTATAGGTTGGCTCAAATACTGGTTTTCCAAAATATTTTTCTGTACCGAAGTCAAGTACTTGATTAAAATTCAAATGTGTGGATGGCAAAATTGTTAATGAATACTCCAAACATCTCAATTAAAAGTTATGGATATTAAAACAACGGTTACCGATTTGCAAAAAGCGATTTACCACCTTCTATATTTTATATCCCTTATGCCCTATTCCCAGATATTCTGAAGAAAGCCAAATTGAATTAGAAGATAATGAGATTTTTAATACTTTAGGAATCATTACAGAAATAGGTGAAGTTGGTTCTTTCAAAAATAAACACAGCATAAATATTCTGGTAAAGTCTATAATCCTAAAACGAAATATCTTTTAGCTTTTGGAAATGAAAGGTCATTTAAAGAAAGAAACATTAGATTTCGTTATCGAAGACTATTGGTCAACAGATAACTTCTGGGATCATATTTACGATTGACTAAAAAATAATGCTGAACAAGAAATTCCAACCATTGTAGAATCTACGATTACTCTTTTTAACCACCAATCTGATGCAATCAAAGCTCACTTAGGCCAGTTACAATTACAGATTCAGGCATCAGCATTTGCTGCCCTGATTGATCGAAAGGAACTGTTAGAAAGACAAATAAATCTGATTCCTTTAGGGCAAAAACAGTATGAATATCTTTTTAAAACTCAAAAGAGCATAATTGATTCGAAAGACGATAATATACCAAAAACAAGAGGTGAAAAAACATTCGTACTACCAAGTGATGCTGAAGTGGATAATTTAATTCTTGAACGGATTTTTAATGTGAAATTTTAGCTGGGCTGATATACAATATAGAGTTACTAATATAGAGATATGTAAGACTCTAATACTCATAAAAGGAATTTAGGTTTGCTGATTCTAAAAAAAATGTTAAGTTTAAAAGTTATTTCAATTGACCTTCAAAAGATAAAAAAAATTAAAACAAACCCAAAACTCAATTAATATTTAAAAACCTACACATGATAAAAATATATGTTTTAAAATTAGAAGATAATAAATATTACGTTGGTCAATCAACAGATACAGAAAACCGCTTAAAATATCATCTTAAAGGAAAGTTAGGTTCAGAATGGACCAAGAAACATAAACCACTTGAAGAGGTTGAAAAAATAGAGACAAATTTTACTGAAGTAAACGAAGCCATGTTTCTGGAAAATTCAATAACTATTCATTACATGAAAAAGTATGGATGGAAAAACGTGAGAGGTGGCGATTATTGCACGCTAGATGAAGAACGTTTAAGATTTTTACTTTGTAATAATTCTGATCTAGGAAACGAAATAATACCTATTCTAAACAAGTCAAATTATAATTTGAATATGTATGGTGTATTTATATTTACTTTAAAACTACAAAGGGGGAATTATTTTATTGGAAAAACTAAAAATCTTAAGATTGGCGTATTAAAGGAATTCAACGGAAAGGGTAACGAATGGTGTTCAATGCACAAACCATTGGAATTAACGAGTGTAATAAACGTAAGCAAATATCCTGAAGAAGAACAAAACAGATTACTAAATAATCAGGTTGTAAAATTAATGACCGAAGAGAATTGGTCAAAAATAAGAGGTGGGGAGTATTTTAGAGTTTGTGAGGAAAACCATAGAAATAAAGTTATGGCTAATACAAAGCTAGCTATCGAACCTCTGCCTGTTCAAAATTCTATTTGGGATAAACAATAAACTCTGCTATCTTATATTTCAATCTTTGAAAACATTTGATCTAATTTATTTGCAATTGTTTTTAATTCTATATGTTTTTTATTTGATTCTTCCAAAAAAAACAATTCTATTCCAAAATCTTGACATTTTTCAATAAATTCTTCTTTTGGTTTATAAAATGACACAAGTATTGATTTTGAACTAATACCTCCATAAAATTTACTAATAGCTCTCATTTTATTAATATCGGATTGTAAAACAACACCTGACTTACATTCAATAAACAACATTTTTTGTCCTGTATTAATTAAAATATCAATTTCATTTTTATCAAGTTTTACATTAGCATTGGACTTAATGATGAGACTCATATGAATTTCTCGAGCAGATTTCCAAGAGGACACTGCATTTCCAACTATCAATTCCCACCATAACCCAGTAGTTAGAATTTTAAAAGAATTACTTCCGGTTGACTCTAAATTAAATTTCGGTGCAATAACAGATAACTTATTCCCTTTCCAATTAACGCCATATTTTTTATCCTTATAAGAATATTCTAGTAAATCGGCTTTAACATTTGTTTTTCTAAATAAATGGAATAACCCTTTTAAGCCAGAATTAATTTTTCTCAATTCAAATATTGAATTTGCTAGCTTATTTTCATCTATGGAAAAAGTTTTTAGTGACACTGATGAAAACTCGTCGTGGTTTGAAAGTGCAAGAAAAGTTTTAGTTGATATTTCGATATCCAATTTTTGTTTATTGCCGTTGCTTAAATCAATTAGATTTTGGTTTTGATCAATATAAAAACTGAAACATTCTAAGGTCTGAAATACCTTTTGACTTGCCAAAGCCATCAATTTTGTACCACTTGTTAGATTAAGCTCGAATATTGCATCCTCATTATCACAAATTATCTTTGTTACAGCATCCTCAATTGATTGATAATCATATGGCTCAATCTGATAATCAAACACTTTATATCCAAAAATTTGATTGACTAACCTGTTTTTTAATCGCACAGTTTCCTTTGTGTATAAAATGTGAACTACATTAGGTTTCCTATCAACAATTCCAATATAGACAGGTAAAATTTGCCCTCCCAAAAGTGTTATTTGATGTTTCATTATTTCAAGAATAGTTCAGGTTGATTAATATATGGGTCATAAACAACATTTAAAACTTCTGACCCTGGTACAGGCTTACGTAATTCCTTGATATAATCATCAAAATCAACATAAGTAATTTTACATCTATAATCCTTCCCGAATATTGCAGCAGCAGCAACCATAGATTTCTTTCCACCAGTTATATCAATAGTTATTTTTGGAGATTCAATTTGATACAATATTTCTTTTAAAGATTTGTAGATAGTGTTAAAACTAGTATCTGATATAGTTATTAGATTAAACTCATCTTGAACAAATTCTTCCACTCTATTAATAACCTCATCTTTATGTTCTGTTGTTATAATATAATGCTTTATCGGCTTAACAGCATTGGCTGTAAGAATGATCGGTTCAGGAGAAAATCCCAAAATAGAAATCAAAACCTCATCTTCATCAAAAAGATTCGAAAACCTGTTTTGAAATTTATCAATTATTTCTGGAAATAACTTATCGAAATAGAGTTTTTCTGCCAATTGAAAATTGCCATGCCTTGCTAATGACAACCATTCTTCTGTATATTTTAAATTAGTTTCCATCTTTATTATTCAAATATTATTTTAATAGTATCATAACATAAAAGATACGATTCCAGATTGTAATCTCTATAACTGATTCTTTCTCCAATAATCAATATGTTTTCTTCAAGATTAGCTTGATAAGTGTTCCTGCCAATTTGAAGTTGTATGATTTTCTGATTCTTGAACTTAAGATAACATGGGGTTTCATCAATTAGACTCGCAAGTTCTCTGTTATGCGCTTTTAATTTTACTATAATATTGTCAGGGGTTTTTTTATGATTTATTTCTTTTTCCCTGCAATAAAACGAATAATACGAGAAATAACTTTTTTTCGAAGGAGACAAGGCAAACACATAAGGTGCTGTCTTGATTTGCCACTTTACAAATGTCGCCATGTGTTCCGCTTGTGCTTCATTCATAATTGCTCCAACTTCGAACCCATTCTTCAAACCATGATTACCATCTATATTTGCGGTAAAAATCATACTTCTTTCAGTTGTTATAATTCCTTTTGAATGATTATAAATATCTCCATAAATTTTACATCCCAACTTTGCCAATTGCGTACAACTAGCCAAATGGTCAGCTCTATAGTTCATACCACGAGAAAAAACATGAACCGATAAACCTTGTTCTATTTTCTTTTTAACAGTTCTTACAAATTCAGGCAAAAATTCAAGGCCGACAATGCTATAAGTAGACAAATAGATATCCTCCTTTGTATTCTCCATTAAATCAATTAGTTCATTATAAAGTGAATGATCATATTCTTCATAAGTGAAACGCAAATTCGAACGGGTAAGCGAAGCTATTGTATCGGCGGAAATATTATTTTGTCTGGATATTATAAACTGCCTACTTGAACTTGCAGAAATGAATTTGGTGTATTCGGTACCATTTTGGAAAATTTCATCAAAAAGACTGTCTAAATCTTTTGATGTCTGTAAATCACTAATATAGATACCAGTCTCCGGATTACTAGTCAAAGATGGCGTAGTCACGTTAGCACTAGTTATCAATGCTTTTTTCCTGTCTGAAATTATAAATTTAGCATGTGCTGTCCTTGTTGCCCTAACATGTGCTCCTTGAGAGTACAATTTTTTGATAATATCCAAATGGATTTGATTGAAATTTTCCGTCATTTCTTCTTCCGATAATAATGAGGTTGAAAATTTCGAATCGTCCAATTGTGTTAGTATAAAAACTGCAACATTAGTATTATTTAATATTTGCTCGATTTCTAAATAAATATCTTGATCAGTTAAGATAAATGAACATAACTTAATCGAAAAACTCGAATTCCGAATTAGACTTATCAACTCATCCTTTATTGAGTTTATATAAGGAAGCGTAACAAATAAATCTGTTTTTTCAATCCATTCACTGTCATCTCTGTTTTCATTAAGAACAAAATAACCTCCTTGAAATTCACCTTTATTGGTAATTAATCCTGATTTATTCATTTAAAATTTTATTCATATGTTGATTGATATCCATTTTCTCCAGTAATTCATATTCCTCAAGAAGCACTAAAACATTTCTATATAAATCATTCTTCAAGAGTCTTTTTGAAATATGACTGATTTTTAAATCACGCTTTCTAGCGTCATTTAGAAAGCTCTGAATCTCTAACAAATAATTTACAAATGATGAGTTAGTTTTAAACGTAATAAAAATTATCCACATACCATTTTTCACAGAAGTCATTTGGTAATCCCTACCTCTTTCTAAATTTTTCAAAACCTGCTTTCTGTTTGATTTTAAATTCAGTAATAATTTTTTTGTAATGTTTATTCCAATTTCAAATTCGGTATTAATAATTTCTTCATCTGAAGAAAACTCTATATTATAAATTTTGCCCAATGCTAATTTCAAGTCTTCTTTTGATATAAATTGTAATTTTTGATCTTCATTCTTCTTATCAATTTCGACCCAATTCGACGCAAATGCAAATTTATCAGCTTCACTTTTTTGGTCTTTCCAAGTATCTATTCTTAACTCAAGATTATCGATTTTGCTTTTGATTTTTAAATTAAATCCTGCAATCTTATCAGAATCTCCTGTGGGAGAGAAACCATCCAGTAATTTTCTAAAGCCTTTCTTATCTTTTACCATTAACCCAACTAAAATGGGAATAGACATTTTAGTAAAATCAATACTTTCTATTTCTTCCAAACCTTCTGGTATCGACCATGCTTCTCTTTTGTTTTCTGATATATTAAGAATATTATGGAGAACTTTTTCTTTGATTAACGGTTCATGAACGATGCTGGGCTTAAATGGTTTAGATATGATCGTATTACCTTTAGAATTTGTATAATATGTATACTCATTTTCATCAAAAAAAGATTTCAAGTATCTAGGAGAATATAAGTCGCTGCTCAATGGCATAAAATCTATGCCATCTATATAAAAATTATATTGTCTTCTCTGTCTTCTTTTCTCTTTTCCATGAACAATTATTTCAAAGCCTAAATCCGTAACCTCTAAATTATTATCTCCCTCAATTAAGCCTTCTAATTTCATTTGCCGTAATCTCATTTCTACAGCCATTTTCTGAACGCTTATTAATTGTGAAATCTCATTCGATGAATACTCACTATTAATTAGTAAACATTTTATAATCGCTTTGTCCAATTTCTCAAGTGGATCTGGAGTACTATCAATTATGGTGGCATGAATACAATAAATGGGATATTGCATGTAAGCAATCGATTTTAATTCGAACCCATCTTCTAGTTGCGATTGATAATATCTTTCTATGTCAATATTAAATAAAGCCATTTTATTTTTCAGTCTGGATTAATGTGATTTGTCTTTTGATTTTATCTATCTTCTTGATTTTAACATTGATATCCTTGTGTTGTGTGTAAAATCTGTCAATTCCTACTTTTCTCGAAATATTCGATATATGAAGTAGACCATCTATCCCTTCTTCTAACTCTATAAAAACACCATAATTAGTCATACTAATCATTCTTCCACTATAAACACTATTTACGAAGTATTTAGAATTGATATTTGACCAAGGATCTTTAAGCAATGACTTCCTACTTAATGATATTTGCTTTTTATCCATATTAATAGCCTTAATAACTACTTCAACCGTTTCATTAAGCGCAAAGTAATCTTGGGGAAATTTTTTATTGTTTCCAAAAAACATCTCTGACACATGTAAAAGCCCTATGACTCCTTCAGACAATTCCATAAACGCACCGTAATCCGTCAATTGGGTGACTTTACCTATAATTTTGTCTCCAGTTTCATAAGTAAAGACACTCCATGGATTTGCTTGCAATTGCTTATAGCCCAGCGATATTTGTTTTTTTGTCAAATCATAACCCAAGATTTTCACCTTTATTTCCTGATTCAATTCTAATACTTCATCAGGATGGTTTATTCTATACCAACTTAAATCCGCAATGTAAATTAACCCATCTATATTTCCAAGGTCAACAAAAGCTCCATATTTTTCTATTCTTTTAACTTTCCCATCAACAACACTTCCCGTTTTATTATTCTCCCGGAACAATTCAAATGGCGTCTTTAGATCCGAATAATCTGTTAACTCAACAAAATTTCCAATTTTTTCATTTTTACTTAAATCAACCAACTTTGAGAACAATTTTGTATAATCGAATAATGAATCAAAATGACTTCTTGAATCTGTGAGTGTTTCCGAATTTCCAACTAGAATTAATTTCTTTTTGGCTCTAGAAAATGCGACATTCAATCGTCTAGCATCATCTAAGAAGCCGACTTTTTTATTTTTTTGATTAGGACCTGCCGATCTTGTAAAACTAAATACAACAACATCGAACTCCATGCCCTGAAAAGAATCTAAAGTCGAAACTTCAATCAAATGAGAATTTTGGGTATTATCCTTCAATGATTTTTTTATATGCGTCACTTGCGATTTGTAAGGTGCAACTACAGCGAAATTTTCGTATGTAAGACCTGCTTCAAGCAGTTTAGGCACAATTAAAGTACTTATACAATAGGCTTCTGAATCATTTCTGGCAGAATAACCATCGAAACTCTCATATGGATTACTTGCACTTGAGGTGTTTATAAATACAACTTCTTTATCAAATGGACTTGGCATAGGGAGTTTATGAGTATAAGTGCGCTCTCCCATTTTAACTTTACCATCGTAAAAAGATTCTGAAATAAACTCCCCGATGTGAGGATGCATTCGATGTTGATAATTCAGTAGTTCTTTATTTTCCTTGGGGAATTGATTGTTTTTTATTCTATTCACTAGAAACTCAAAAAAGGAAGTCTTTAACGCGTGTTGAATATCATCCTTTACGAATTTGTAGCCATATTTAGAACGGGGAAAACTGTTGGAGTCGTTCTCATCTAACATGCTTCCGTCAATATATGGAGGCAATTGCATTTGATCACCAACCAATATAACTTTTTTTGCCATGGAAATAGCTGCTAGCGTTTCAGAAATATTGGCTTTTCCAGCTTCATCAATTATGACAGTATCAAATTTTAATCCATATTCATTTAATTCTCTATCCGTTCTAACTCCAATACATGTTGCAAATACCACATCAACTGATTTATATAACAGAGGTTTTATCAATATTTCTTTTTCAGATGAAATGTTTAGGGTCCACTCTCTCAATAAAGCTTTTATATCTCTCAAACGCTCAAACGGAGTTTTTGAAAGTACTTCAATAAATTCAAAATTCTTTTGAATTAGCACATCTTTAAAGCTTTCTTTAAAACTTAAACTCTTTTCTTTAATAATCAATTTTAACTTGCTTCTTATCTCAGTAAATTCATAGCTGGCACCCAGCTCCAACAAATGATCAATTAAAGAAATATTTATATTAATTACTTTTTCAAAATCATTTGAATACGTTTCTATAAGATTCGTGATTTGATATTGACACAAGTCCTCTTTAATTCTTTGAATACTTCCAAGCCTAACACATGTTATATTTTTGTTTGAAGAAACTTTTTCGAGAACATTATCTACAGCAATGTGAGTTTGACTAGCAACAAGAATTTTTTCTCCTTTTTCCACTAATTGCTCTACAACTTCAGCGATAACAGTAGTTTTTCCCGTACCAGGAGGTCCTTGAATCAAAAAAATGTTTTTGTTGCCAACTGCTTTTTTTACTGATTTAACTTGGTTATTTTGAGGTTGTTTTTTTTCTGTTTCTTCGAGTAATTTGTTTATATATATTAAATCATTTTCTTCAGGTGGGCGAATTTTTTCTGGTCGTACTAAAAGTGATTCAATATGATCTAATTTTAATTTCTTATCAAAAAAATCCTTGATTACTTCACGTTGAACTTGATATTGTCGAAGGTTTACTTTAGGCTCAATAAAAAATCCTTTGTCTAATTGATTTAGTGGTTTATCGAGATTAATAAGATGCAATATTGACTTATCATTATTTATTTCTATAAAAGCATCACAAAACCAAACATATTCATTTTCCTTTTTTTCTTTATGAGAGTGTTCTTCTGTCCTAATAGCTATCATCTGGCTTTCTTCTTCACTACCAGTAAATATATCATCAATATCTTTTTCTATTTCTATTGCTAAATCTGTTTTAGTATTTGGTACACTTTTATATCCATAGATATGGATCCTAGAATTTTCATTACCTTTTCTTTCAATTGATTCTTGATATTCTAAAAACTTATCGAAAATTGTTATAGAATGACCTTCTTCTCTTAAAATTGCACCCGATTGTCTTTTTAACCCGTTGAGAATTTCGAAAGCATCGACCTTATTTTTTATTTTTGAGAAATCATTTTTGTAATTTATCCCAAGTTGAACAGAATCATATGGTGACAGAACTCGGATTTTACTAGTTAAAAGGAATGTTCCTTGATTTAAGCTTTTTTCTTTACTTAAAGAATCCTTTTTTTTAGTTCTTTCTATAGAAAGACTGTGGATGATAAATTTATATTCATCATTTTCTAAATCCACAATACCAGATAAATAAATTTTTTCATTAAATAATATCCAATTATTAATTAATTTACCCCCCATTTTATCAAACCAAGAATTCATTCTGATCCAATACTTTTGATCTTCCAAAAACTTCAACGCCTGTTTTTCAGTAGCATCTGTACCTATATATGGTATTAGTGAGTTTTTAAAATCATTCTCCCATGCTGCAGTGTTAAAACCGAAGATTATATGAAATGGACTGTCGAATGAAATTGCGCTAGAAAACAACATGTCATCAATAGAAAAGAAGGTTAAGATGTTTTTCTTTTCTTCCTTGGTTGCTACAGAATAGTAAATTGATTTTTCAAAAGACTTAATTGATTTTAAATCAGAGTCTTGAGTTTGAAAATCTTCTGCTACTTCATCTATTTCTTCTTCAAAATCAACCCCATCTTCTATGCTTAGTTTTAAAAATTGATTAAATTCATCCTTACCTTTTACAGTTAGATTTAATATTTCACCTGTTTCAAATGAACTGTTTTCTTCTTTTGGTATATTTATAATTCCATAAAATCCAATCTCAGTTTTTACAATGATTTTATTAATTAATATTTCTTGAATCTCTCCTTTAATTTTATGTCCAATATTTAAACCCTGCCATTGTGAAGTTTCATCAGGTCGATCTAGCAAATGTTTTGTACTCACAATAATTGCTTTTTCAACGTCATTTTCTATGACAACAACTTTGATTCTGTCACCGATATGATATGAGGCAAGCATACTTTGAGAATCAAAAATATTCCATGACAAATTTTGAAGTGGTAGGAATGCCTTTTGATCATTAGAATAATCCACTACAATCAATGATGGAGAGATAATGTCAATTATATCTGTTTCGATTATTGCTCCTATTTCAAACGGTGAAGCAACATTAGATCCAACACTAATTTTTTCTGAGAGTTTTTGAGAATTAATATAGTTAACCAACTGATTATAGCTTTCGATAGTAATTTTAGTGTTTGGTGAAATTTCAGATACTATTTTTAATTCTTTAAAGAATACTCTAGTTTCATCTAAAGAAATATTCAATTCTCTTAAAACAGCATTTAATCTTATAAAATTAGGTTTTACTTCATTGGCATATTGCAAACTAATTGCCCTATCAAAAGATTCTTCCGAACCTAGAATCGATAGCTTTTCAATTTCGAAATTGACAATATCCCCAATCTTAAAATCTTTATAATCTTTAAAAACATAAGTAACTCGATTATTACCTTCATATTCGATAAAACCGAGATTTGAGCTTATTTTAATTATTTTGCCGTTCATAGATTTCTTAAAATTCTTTTTATAGACTAAAAACCTCGTTGATAATTATCCTAAATGTTTTCTAATCATCTCACATAATTAATAAAATTCACATATTTCCTTAATCATATCAGCTAACATTACAATTCTTTTATCCTTTTCTTGAGGGGTAAGCTCTACCAAATTATTATCTATTATTTCGATGGTTTTAACCGATACATAAGGTATTAGCTCATAGATAATAACCAATGCTTCATTTTTGGTTTTGTCAGTATTATCTCCTGCTAAATTTGAAGCGTAACTTACAGTAGCACGCAATGGATACCATGTGTTTTTGAATAAAAAACAATGCACAGCCTTACCGTTTTTAAATGGAACTACATTCCTTAATTAAGATGCAATTGCTTGTCGTAAATGATCTCTCGTCATAAAATTAAATCTTGATAATTATTTTTAATTACACTCAAAAACCTCTCTCAAACAACTCTGCATTAACTGCTCAATTTTCTTAGCTTTGTTGTACTTCTTGCTCCAACGCATCACATAAACCCATTAAAGCATTTACTTTTTGGACGATGGCTTTTTGTTCTTCTAATGGCGGGAATGGAAATGCTAAACTTTTAAAAGCTGTTGAACCTAAATTACCTTGATTTGCAGTACCAGTTTCAGTTTTAAATAATTGATTTAAGAAAGCACCTGATCTAAGAAACTTATTGTCTTTGGCTTTAATAATCGCTATAGGAACGTTCGGCTTGTGGTATAGTATATAATCTACTCTTTTGCTTTTTCCGCGGGTATATAATTTTCCCTGAACAATGATTCGGCCATCAGTAAATGAGACTTCCTCACGCACCTCTCTTCGCATATCCCACCCTGCCTTTTTTATGGCTGGATTGATAAATTTACTACAGATATCTCTTTCCGAAAGATCTTTTTTGTTCATAGTAGTTTAGGAACTGATTTAGTTTTTCTATCGACTATAACCGTTAGGGCAATTATAGATCGTTAATTTTTCAATAATTGTTCAATATAGGAAGATTATTTATAAAAAAAACGCTTCCTTTCGCTGTGCTTAAGTAAATTGACATATTAGGCCAAGAAAATTCTATTAAAAGACAGTTCTCCGTAAATGCAATAAGCGATTGCACATTCACTTATTCGATCGGATGTTCGTATATATTTGTATTGATAAATTTAAAATGGAGGAGAATAAGGAATATACTAAAGTGTTGCTCATACCATAAGACACACAACATAGTAGCTAAGAAAAGGAAAAAAAGAATTGTGTTTAAAAGCAATATTGATTAATGAACTCTTATTGTCACCCAAAATAACTTAACACTAAAAAAACCACCCCACCAACTCCCAAAACCAAACTCACAATAAAAACCACCACCGCCCAATTAGGATAAATCTTTGCTTTCTTTATAGTGTCTTCGAACCGATATTCAAAATTTTTAACAGCCTTTAAATGAGCTTCCATTTGTTGCTGATGGCTTTCGATTAACGTTTTATATTCCGTCAGATCCATTTTGATTTTCGTTTCTTTTAACTGCTCATTTAGTCCTTCCAACTTTTCCAAAGTGTTTTTAAAATCGGTGGTCTCATTGACCAATAGCGCGGTGAGTTCTTCAAGTTTTGTCATGATCGTTTTATTTAATAAGAGAGTCCATGTTGAATTGTTTTTTTGATAATGAACTTGGTCAGCTTTAAAGCTAATTTTGGTGCCAGGCCTACTGTATTTCCTGCCAACGTCACCCCAACAGTATTGTTTTTCAAACTCTTGATGCCTTCAAGTTGGCCCATTTGTTTGCCAATATTGCCAATGGACATGTTCCGGTGCACTTCACTGCCCTTTAGATTGTGCCCATCAAATTCAAAGCGGAACCCTTGTAGATTGTTTTGTTTATTTATCGTTGGGATGACCTTGACGCCATTGGTCTCCATGGCCTTGATATAGGCATCAAATGATTTCGGTTTTAAATGTTTCATGGTCAAGTCATGTCTGCGCTTGATCTCTGTTCTCACTTCCTTTAAATTGAATTCCTTTTCAAATTGCACCTGTTTAACGGTGGTCAATCCCATGTGTTCTGCTACTTTTTCTGCGGCCAACTGGCTCCGTTTTCCAATAAAACTATCATTGTAGGCCACGCCCCTAAAATCAATCCGGTTGACATATAAATGGATGTGCTTATGTTCCTTGTCCTTATGCACAAAGGCGATGGCCTGACGCTCTCCGAGTTTCATTTCGTGGATGAACCTTTTGGTGATGTCCTCTAGTTTGTTTTTGTCCAATTTCCTACCGTCCTCTATCGTGGGGCTGAGGATAAAGGACAGGGTGTTTTTTGTACAGTTATGATTCTGGTCCTGGAGCATTTTAAATTCCTGTGTGATTTCTGCTGGGGAATCACCATGCAAAAATTCCTTGAGCACGATCTCGGCATCCTTTTCCTGGTTCCACCCATAGGCCATCGATGCCCTGGTGTGTGATATGCTTTTGCCCTTTCCTATCATGATTGAAACTTTTTGAGGTGCGCCTTGATTTCATTGGCCAGGGCATATACCGATTCGGTCAGTTTGGGATTTCGTTTTCGATACATGTTTCCTATGGCCTTGAAATTATTATGGTATTTGATCATCATCTTATAAAGTTCGATGTGTTCCTCGCTAAACCGTTCTGTAATTTCTTTTTCAAATACGGCACGCCGGATATATTCGCTTAGGCTCAATCCTGAGGCTGCTGCCTTAATGTTTAAAAGCTTTTTTTCGTATATGGAACATCTGAACTTAACCAGATCACTTTTCCCCTTAAACACTCGTTTTTTTTCTTTGCGACCTTCGGGAGCAAACGAGAATGTGGCCACAGACACACATCTCGAATTCCTACCCAGAATAATTCCCATT
>NZ_JAGEVG010000060.1 GCF_017581925.1 Gelidibacter pelagius
CCACTGATTTCGGTATCAGAGTGCCAGGCATTTCGGTTCAAACTGTGCCATTTTTGCATGTGTATTAAATCTCATAATGGTTCTGTTTTTATTGCCCCCCAATTCCTCAATCTTACGATAAAAAATAAATTTAGTTATTGATTAAATTGATAGATTTGACAAGCCATAAATAACTAAATTTGACTTTTGTCGAGACTATAAAACCTATGAAAACACTTCTATCATTTTTAACACTATTAACTTTCCCCGCTCGTGCTCACCAACACTAACCATTTATACATCTCATGGCATTGCTTTAAAAACATGCAGTTCTATTTATAGGAAAGTTTAGGGAAAGGTAGTAGATTACGGGTTCTAAATTTGGTCAATAAAGTTGCTCCTCTTGGCGCCACTAATCATACAAGAAACACATCGGTATTAATTTATGAAAATTTACAGAATTATGAAAAAAACGAGATTTAAGCTCTTATTATTATTTATAACTGGATTAATTATTTCCTGTTCGAATGATGATGAAGTCAAGATTGCAGGTTTAGGGGATTTTAGTGGTAATTATAGACTAAATTTCGTAACCAATTCTTCAACATACTGCTATAATAATGATGTTAGTTCAATTGATCTTGAGATTAGTTCAAACGGAAGATTTAAACAAAAAATATTTATCTTGAACAATAATGAAGAGTGCGTTCTCACTGAAATCCTGGAGGGGCAAATTACGATAACTAAGTCATTCAACATGCATCCAGATGGTACTGTTGTGTACGATAACTCTGAAATATCACACCATATCTTTCTTCCGTCAAGTGTTGATGGTGTGCACAATAAACTACGAATAGCCCATTCAGACGGAAGTGCTATACAGTTTATTTATTTTAAAACAATTTAAATAAAAACTGATTCGTAATGTATTCATTCTTACCGTTTACAGCCCACCGTTGGCGCTCGTTTGCAACGAGTGCCATAGCCCCTATTTCCAACAATATCATACTAAAAAACCCGATCCAACCTTTTTAACCCATAAACCCAGGATCATCAATTTCAAGTACGCTATGATCGTCCTGATAATTCCTCGCGCTTGAGTATTTATAATGTATCGGATCTGTTACCAAACCGACGACGACCGGATTATTGTGAATCTAATTGATCTTTTGCTTAATGACTTTATCAGTCCAAAGCTCGATTTGCTGGTTATGTTGCCAAAGCTGATCACATAAAACGATAGCTATGCGAGTTCGTTACTTCGGTTCGATTTGTGCCACTGATTTCGGTATCAGAGTGCCAGGCATTTCGGTTCAAACTGTGCCATTTTTGCATGTGTATTAAATCTCA
>NZ_JAGEVG010000061.1 GCF_017581925.1 Gelidibacter pelagius
CCCTTAGTTTTACATTAATAGTTTTCATAGAGGTATTTATGATTGAGTTGTCTATTTAATTACTAACTTATTATCGGGGAATACTCTCCATAATTGTAAACTATGACCAGACTGATAAGGGCGAATTATACGCTATTCAAAGCTTCGGGCTTATGCTTTATTTGATAAAATCCCTTATCAGTTATTTTCGGACAGGCATCAGATGGAAATTCAGGCTTTTAGGCCTATTATTAGGGGTTCGATGGTAATCTGAAATCTTGGTCTAACTTGTAAATACTACTATCATGAACACAAAAAATTTCTTGTTCTTTATCGGTATCGACATATCGAAAAAGATGTTCGACGTGTCCATCATCCAAGAAGGAAGGACTACCTCGTATGTATTCGAAAATTCTAAAAAGGGGATCAATTCTTTTATCAGACTTCTCAAGAATCAAAAAATCCCTTTGGAGGACACACTCATCTGTATGGAACATACCGGTGTGTATGGAAAACTTATTATCACAAAACTTGTGGAAAAGCAAGCTCACTTTTGTGTGGAAATGCCTATAAAGATTACTCGCAGCATAGGTGTCCACAGAGGTAAAAACGATAAAGTCGATGCGCAGCGTATTGCTCAATATGCTTTTAAAAACCATAATGAACTGGTCCTTTACCAACCCTTGCCCGAAGTGCTTGAGCAGGTTAAGATACTCCTTAAGATCAGAAGAAAATTGGTGAATACCAGAGCGGACATAAACAAATATCCCAATGAACTGGAAATCTTCTCTCCTGAACTTGGAAAGCTGGCCAAAAACAACCTTAAAAAGATCAATAAGAGTCTGTGCGATGAGATTGACCGAATCGAAGGGGGAATAAAGAAACTTATACTCTCCGACAACAGGCTCAACAAAACCATTGGTTTGGTTACTTCCGTTACCGGGATAGGTCAAATTACGGCACTGCATTTTACGGTGTTCACAAACTTCTTTACCAAATATGAGAATCCAAACCAACTGGCGTGCTATTGTGGTGTAGTGCCTTTTGAATATACTTCCGGGTCTTCCGTATTCCGCAAGTCCAGGATACACCCCATGGCCAATAGAACGCTCAAAAAACACCTCCATATGAGCGCACTGGCCGCAATCAATCACGATCCTGATATCAGGGCCTATTTCCAAAGAAAGGTTGAAGAAGGAAAGAACAAGATGCTCATAATTAACAACGTTAGGAATAAGCTCGTCCATAGGATCTGTGCTGTCATTAAACGACAGGAACCATATGTGAAAAATTTGGCTTAATTTTTTCATTTTTCATTTGCTTTTAACATGGAAATC
>NZ_JAGEVG010000062.1 GCF_017581925.1 Gelidibacter pelagius
CATCCACCTCGAACGTTTATGACAGTTGAAGCCCAAAAGATGCCATAGGCATCGAACATTTGTGGAATTGTTTGTGCAAATTGAAACAATAAGCCAAAAGATGCCATCGGCATCCCACGTTTATAGCCCCAAATGTTCGCGCAATTCACGACCCCGTAGGGGTCGCACCGATTGAGTTTAGTTCAATTATTTAATTCGCCGGCATCAATTCCGCGCGTTTCAATAATGCATCAGCGTTCAGATAAAACGCTTATGACAATTGAAACCAAAAAGATGCCATCGGCATCTCACGTTTGTAGCCAAATATTCACGCAGTTTACGACCCTGTAAGGGTCGTACCAATTGAAAAATATTATTGTTTTAATCCTCCAACCAATCAAAGAGATAGTTTTCATTATAATCCACCTTAAATGTTTTCAGTAGCCCGAGGTATTCTTTCTTGAAGTTGATGGTTTTATGATATTCCTTTTGGTTCATTACATGTTTAGCAATTGGATCAATGTCAGAACGCCCAAAAGAAAATGCGCCATATCCCGGTTGCCACTGAAATTTATTTGAAGACAGCTGCTCTCCATTGATGAAATTCGTGCTTGATTTTTTAACTTCTCTTACCAAATCGCTCATGCTAATTTCGGTTGTCAAGCCAATAAACAAATGTATATGGTTAGGCATGCCATTAATAGCAATCATTTTATTGCCTTTATTTTGAACAATTCCGGTAATATATCGATATAATCGTTCTTCCCACAATTGATCTATCAAGGCGTTCTTATGCATGACGGCAAAGATAATCTGGACATAAAGCTGGGTAAACGTATTGGGCATTTCACAAAATTAAAATTGAATGAATTTAAGCAATTTTTGAATCTGATCAGCAAACGGCAATTAAAATGTTCGACCCCTACAGGGTCGTTGCGCAAAATAATAATTCTTTCTACAAACGTCGGATTCCCCTGGAATCCATTCCATATCGATCGCATTTTGTCTCAACGGCTTGTAAAAATTAAATTTTACGCCGAAAAAAGATGCTGTAGGTATCCCACGTCTTTCGTAACGATAAATTTTA
>NZ_JAGEVG010000063.1 GCF_017581925.1 Gelidibacter pelagius
TTTTCATTTAGATTGTTAAACGTAGAAAGTTGCAATCCATTTAGGTTTTGTAAAAATAGGTTGAACCGTCCTTCGTCGTAGGTTATAGTGCAATCACCGTTCAAATCGCCAGGTAAACCGCAGTCTTCACAATCCAGGTTAACAATACATTCTATGGGTGATAAGTTGATAGGTGGCCCGCCATTTCCAGGTGGTGGTGTGTTATAACCACCTCCTCCTCCTCCACTGCTTCCCCCACTGTTTCCTCCGCTGTCACTTCCACTACCATAATCACCACAGTCTATGGGCATCTGGTATATTTGGGGCGGCGTTCCCGCACCTAAGTTGTGCCAATAGATGCATTCCATTGCATTTCCCGAGTTGAAACTATGATTCCCGCTACTACATTTCTGGTAAACAGTTTCCGTGCAACTACCACCTCTCATAGCATAATTTTGGGATGGTTTTGATGCGGCATCTAACGGGCTTTTATAATTATCGATCACACCTATTCCATCATCTCCGATAGTAACTTTTTGTAATAGGATACCATCCAAATTGCTCACATAAAACAATTTGATGTTATCAGGATCTGGATAGGTCAATATATAAGAATTGGTAATATTGTTTTTTGTCAGAGAAAGAATTGCTCTTTTATAATTGCCGAAAGTTCTCACAGGTGCATAAAAAACCTCTATGTCATTTTCAGAATAAAAATATGTCGTTTCTAAATTTAACCGTCCATCAATTGTTCAGCAGTCAGGTCTGTTATAGTGCTCTTGTGTTTGTTTAAGGTCTTACCACTTTGCCTGTGCTGTAATTTTGATGATACTATATTAAAGCTATTGGCATTCAATAGGGTTTCTTTTGATACACCATATTTGATAATACTGGTTTCAAATTCATCTTCAGTTTTGGATTT
>NZ_JAGEVG010000064.1 GCF_017581925.1 Gelidibacter pelagius
AAATCCAAAACTGAAGATGAATTTGAAACCAGTATTATCAAATATGGTGTATCAAAAGAAACCCTATTGAATGCCAATAGCTTTAATATAGTATCTTCAAAATTACAGCACAGGCAAAGTGGTAAGACCTTAAACAAACACAAGAGCACTATAACAAACCTGCCTACTGAACAGTTGATGGAACGGTTAAATTTAGAAACGACATATTTTTATTCTGAAAATGACATAGAGGTTTTAAATGCACCTGTGAGAACTTTCGGTAATTATAAAAGAGCCATTCTTTCTCTGACAAAAAACAATATTACAAATTCCTATATATTGACCTATCCAGATCCTGATAATACCAAATTATTTTACATAAGCAATTTGGATGGTACCCTATTACAAAAAGTCACTATTGGGGATGATGGAATAGGTGTGATTGATAATTATAAAAGCCTGTTAGATGGCGCATCAAAACCATCCCAAAATTATGCTATGAGAGGTGGTAGTTGCACAGAAACTGTTTACCAGAGATGTAGTAGTGGGAGACATAGTTTCAACTCCGGAAATGCTATGGAATGTATTTATTGGGACGACATAAGCGCAGGGACGCCCCCTAGAGTATTCCAAGTGCCAACAGAATGCGGTGATTCTGGCAGCAACGGTGGCGACGGTCACTATGGTGGTGGTGGCACTGGAGGTGGTAGTGGTTTTAACACACCTCCTTCTGGCAATGGCGATCTACCTATTAACTTATCGCCTATAGAATGTGTTGTCAACTTGGATTGTGAAGACTGCGGTTTACCTGGCGATTTGAACGGGGATTGCACTATAACCTACGACGAAGGACGGTTCAACCTATTTTTACAAAACCTAAATGGATTGCAACTTTCTACGTTTAACAATCTAAATGAAAA
>NZ_JAGEVG010000065.1 GCF_017581925.1 Gelidibacter pelagius
ATGCTTTCCCCTGTAGGACAACACCGGTGGGTCGGTTCCACCATCTTATAAACAGTTACGTAACGACTTTCAGCCGGTCGTTACTCTCGGCACACGTATGAGCAGTGGCGTGGTTTGTCACGGACAATTGCAAACATTCACGTAATATTGGAAAATCCGCAGGATTTTCCAAGTAGGCGAGAACAAGCAATTATTTTTACACATTGTTAGGTGCAGGTTTTATATCTCATTCTCATTTAAATCTTTAGCTAAACTTGCAATTTTCAATTTTTTATTTCGAATTATATATTTTAAATCAGATAGCTTATCAATTGTCAACTGACGGTAATAATAATTTATATGTTCAAGAATTGCGAAAAGATTGAGAAATATTCCCACTAAAAACTTATGTGTGACTTCACAGTTGTTTTGAAATAATTGAATAAATAAAATTATTGGAATAAGTCCAATTAATATCCAGTTTAGTTTTTTTGAATTCTTAAAAAAATTTATATTTTTTACTTGATCAAATGGCTTATTTGTCAATTTATTTAACTTTAATTTCCAGTAGTGTTGTCCTTGAATTAAAATTATTATACAGGTTAAAACTCCATATAAAAGAAAAAAAATATCTTGAAATGAATAATTATACAATAAATAGACAAATAGTGCTGGAAATGACACAAAGGCGTGAAATTTTTCAATTGGATAATAATGTTTAAATCTTTTAATTAATTTTTGCTTGCTCATTTTTTTTAACTTGCACCTAACGTGAGTCTGTGCATCAACTCAATTCGGACTAAAATTAATGAATCAATTGCTATTTAGAGAGCGGTTAAGGTAGTATTTCTTTTGGCTTTAAA
>NZ_JAGEVG010000066.1 GCF_017581925.1 Gelidibacter pelagius
TCGCCGCGCGGACTGATGGCATCTTCGTTTTTGACCAATGTCATCACACGTGTCAGTCGTGAAGTTACCAAACTATCCTTTGCATCGACCATCAGGTCCAAGATGGAACGTCTCAGCAGTCTACCACTGGATGCTGCCAATCCAAATTCTGACCCATTTTCGCGGGTTCTTGCGAATGCTGGATCTTTAGCAATTCGTGATTTGCTGACGCCCCCTTTGGTGCGTACTAAATACCCATCTCTGCCCTTGTAAAAGGTAAGGTCGTCCAGGGTTCCTTCGACCTTGATTAAGCTTTTTAATTTTGCCATGATTTTTAATTTTGTGAGGACATTATCTATTTGTCCTCGGATTAGACAATTTGTTTATTTTAGATCCGGTCCTGGGCGCGCAAAACATCGGCCGCTGTTTTATATATCCAGATTTGGATCTGAGGCTAAATTATCGGGAAAACTCAGAGGTTGTCTGTCATTGTTGCCGCTTTGGGGTTTTGTTTCTGAAAAGGAATGGTTCTTCATTATTGCTCCATTTTTACTTTGATTTGCAGTTTCCTGTTCCTTTATGAGCTTTCTGCCCGTATTTCCTTTTCTGCCGTTTTTGCCGTATTTAACTCTTTGTGCCGAAGTGCCTATGGCATGCTTTATCCATGGAGTATCTATGGAGTATCTATGGAGTATCTATGGGGGGAGTAGAGGGTAGAGAAGGTAGAGGGTAGAG
>NZ_JAGEVG010000067.1 GCF_017581925.1 Gelidibacter pelagius
GCAATGACGCATGGGGGCGTCGCTCCTACGTCGCTCTCTGCTTGGACGGCAGACAGATTCGGAATGATGCCGAGTTGGAGGTGGAGGAGTAGGGAGGAGCACCACTTAGCTGTCATTGCGAGAACTCCCACCATGGCGTCATTGCGAGGAATGAGGCACGAATGACGCGGCAATCTCATAGTTTTGGCGCCATAATAAACAGATTACTAACAATTGATTATTTTTAAATTTAGGTATTCCCGCAATCGCTTAGGCTAAAGACGGGCAGGCGTGAATGCTTCGCATTTGCCGCGTCGCTCCTACGTCGCTTCTCGCAATGACGGAATCAACGGACTCGCATTCTCAACCCAAGCTTCATTGCAAGGGTTGCATGAAGGAAGCACTGCTTCATTGAATGTGCATAGCGCAGCTATCGACCACGGCGATCTGTGTCTGTTAGGCTACCCAACCATGAGATTGCCGCGTCGCTCCTTCGTCGCTCCTCGCAATGACGCATGGGGGCGTCGCTCCTTCGTCCCTCTCTGCTTGGACGGCAGACAGATGCGGAATGATGCCGAGTTGGAGGTGGAGGAGTAGGAAAGAGCACCACTTAGCTGTCATTAAGAGAACTCCCACCCTGGCGTCATTGCGAGGAATGAGGCACGAATGACGCGG
>NZ_JAGEVG010000068.1 GCF_017581925.1 Gelidibacter pelagius
GGCGCCATATCATAACTTTCAATGGGGTTTATTCTATCGACCGTCAAGGTACTCTTAAAAAGGAGATGCAGATTTCGAATAAATACCGACCGACGAGATTTTATAAACTTGGGGAATAATAGTTATGTCGCCCCTTCAGGGCTATATGGTAAATCGGTTATTTCCATTAGCATAGGTCTACGCCCTATGCTAATGTATGACGCTCTTTCAGAGCTCTCGCAATTCGAGGATTAGTATTCATTTTTCAAAAAGTGAAATGTAATCCGGAATGGGCACCATATCATACCTTTCGATGGGGTTTGTTCCATCGACCGTCAAGGCACTCTTAAAAAGGAGATGCAGATTTCGAATAAATACCGACCGACGAGATTTTATAAACTTGGGGAATAATAGGTATGTCGCCCTTTCAGGGCTATATGGTAAATCGGTTATTTCCATTAGCATAGGTTCTACGCCCTATACTAATGTATGACGCTCTTTCAGAGCTCTTGAAATGCAAGAGGTATATAATTGTTTTTCAGAAAGCGAAATCAGCCCTGGAAGGGGCGCCATATCATAACTTTCAATGGGGTTTATTCTATCGACCGTCAAGGTACTCTTAAAAAGGAGATGCAGATTTCGAATAAATACCGA
>NZ_JAGEVG010000069.1 GCF_017581925.1 Gelidibacter pelagius
GGGGTGACGGCGTGCCTTTTGCATAATGAGCCTACGAGTTACCGTTGCCAGCGAGGTTAAGTGGTTAAGCCACGGATCCGTAGCGAAAGCGAGTCTGAATAGGGCGCTTTAGTTGGTAGTGGTAGACGCGAAACCGTGTGATCTACCCATGGGCAGGTTGAAGTTTAGGTAACACTAAATGGAGGACCGAACCGCCAGACGTTGAAAAGTCTTCGGATGACCTGTGGGTAGGGGTGAAAGGCCAATCAAACTCGGAAATAGCTCGTACTCCCCGAAATGCATTTAGGTGCAGCGTTGATTTATAGTTTTATAGAGGTAGAGCTACTGATTGGATGCGGGGGCTTCACCGCCTACCAATTCCTGACAAACTCCGAATGCTATAAAATGTTGATCAGCAGTGAGGGCTTGGGTGCTAAGGTCCAAGTCCGAGAGGGAAAGAACCCAGACCATCAGCTAAGGTCCCCAAATATATGTTAAGTTGAAAGAACGCGGTCGAACTGCACAGACAGCTAGGATGTTGGCTTGGAAGCAGCCATTCATTTAAAGAGTGCGTAACAGCTCACTAGTCGAGCGGTTCGGCATGGATAATAATCGGGCATAAACATATTACCGAAGCTATGGA
>NZ_JAGEVG010000006.1 GCF_017581925.1 Gelidibacter pelagius
TCCATAGGATCTGTGCTGTCATTAAACGACAGGAACCATATGTGAAAAATTTGGCTTAATTTTTTCATTTTTCATTTGCTTTTAACATGGAAATCTTTTCGTCCAGCTCGCTGGACAAAAAAAATACCATTACACCTGAATGTAATGGCTTATTTAAAAACTTAAATACCAATGAGTCTTTTTAAGATTTGTTGATTGGGAGTTTAGAATTATTACTAATGAATAATTAAAAATATTGAGAATTACGTAATTATAATACCAAAAAAAGACCCTCAAAAATTGAAGGTCTCATTAAAAAAATTATAATCTTTTTATATGTTAAATATATATTTATAGGAATATAAATTCCGTAGTGCTTCTTCGTCTAGCATCTGATCCAAATTCACATTGTGACGCGATGCATATTTGATAATGTTCTTGCCGTATTTATGTTTTACGTCCTCTTTAGAATCATAGAGCAAACGCTCTTGTGCTTCCTCGCTTAAATCGGTAAAATTCAGATATACCATAGTTTACAGATTTAATATTCACTTGGAAGCATTAATGTATTATCAACAAAAAATAGGCGCAATTCATCCAAAGGAAAATCCGTCACATTATATCTATGCTTCTCCAATATATTATCATTTCCGTCGCCATAAGTGATGAATGCCTCGCATCCAAATTCCTCTTGTTCATCCTTTGTAAGACGTTTAAAATCGATGGTTATAAAATAACTTTTGTTCATCAGATTTTTTGCAATTACTGAAGAATCTGTTACCAACCAAAAACAATCGGCAACATCAGCCAAATATTTAATACCATTGGTAAATCGAGTTCGTATTAATGGGATTTGAAAAAACATTTCAGAACCATGAAAATGTTGCAATCCCTCTTTTATTTCGTTAACTTTATCATTCATTGTAATTTTATTTAAGAGATTAATAATGAAAAAGAGGGCGCATCTTTCCACAGTGACGCCCTCTTTAATTTTGCCTACCTATCAGCTTTTTCGTCGCCTTTGATTCCCAAAAGCAAGATTTCATCTACTACAACTTCGGTAATATATCTTTTCTCTCCGTCTTTGGTTTCATAAGAACGTGACGTTAATTTGCCTTCCAAAGCAACTTCCTTTCCTTTGCCTACATAGTTTTCCACTATTTCAGCAATTTTACCCCAGGCAATAATAGTGTGCCATTCGGTACTCTGCACTTTCTCTCCCTTAGAATCTTTGTAAGATTCATTTGTGGCAATTGAGAATTTTGCGACCTTTTTGCCACTTTCAAGGGTTGTGATTTCTGGCTCGTTTCCTACATTACCAATTAACTGTACTTTGTTTTTTAGAGTACTCATAATTATAAAATTTAAAGATTAATATTGACCTGTCTGAACCATTCAGAAAGGCTTTAAGTTTGATTTACTTATTATATCTAGAGCGTTTTCTCTTTTTTGTTTTTTTAACCTTGGTGCTGCTTGCTTTTTAATGATTTCGTAAGATTTCATAAGATTCGTTTTAGATTTACTTCCCATAGAGCCGTCGCTGTTACCTTTTTTTGTTGCTGATACATTCTCAATATTTGGAATTGTTGAGGACTTATAAAAAGGAGCGAGGTACGAGCCTGGTTTATGCAGTCCGGTCAAGTTCCAAATGTTGGTATTTTGCTTTCAAAAAAAGGTATGGACAGTGATGGATTAGGAAGTGGAACTAAATTTCTTGGGAAATATGAAATCATAGCAAGCTGAACCAATGCCAAATTAAAGTTCAAATGAGAGGCGGACTTAAACCTGGAATTTGGGTTTCGGAATGGAGTTCTCGCGTTTTTCAGCGAGTAAAACGGAATGTAGATTCCAAATTTCGGGGTTGTGTCCAAGATTTTTAGTGAAGCGCATTTACCGGAATGTAGGCACGGAATGAAGGGGAATGGGCTGCAACGGAATGTAAATAGCCTGATTTTGTTTCTTGACTTATTTAAATTTTCACTTTTAATAAGGTGTATAAATAGTGAAGTGGAACTAAATTTCTTGTGAAATATGAAATCATAGCAAGCTGAACCAATGCCAAATTTAAGTTCAAATGCGAGGCGGACTTAAACCTAAAATTTGGTATTCGGAATGGAGTTTCCGCGTCTTTCAGCGGGTAAAACGGAATGTAGATTCCAAATTTTGGGGTTGTGTCCAAGATTTTTAGTGAAGCGCATTTACCGAAATGGAGGCACGGAATGAAGGGGAATGGGCTGCAGCGGGATGTAGATAGACTGATTTTGTTGCCTGATCTATTTCAATTTTCAGTTTTGGTAAGATGTATAAATACTGAAATAGATTTATGCTGAACCAATGCCAAATTAAAGTCCAATCGGGAGGCGGACTTAAACCTGAAATTTGGGTTTCGGAATGAGGTTACCGCGTTTTTCAGCGGGTAAAACGGAATGTAGATTCAAAATTTTGGGGTTGTGTCCAAGATTTTTAGTGAAGCGCATTTACCGTAATGGAGGTACGGAATGAAGGGGAATGGGCTGCAACGCAACTTAAAACACAATTTTTAATTTACAAAAAGTCAGTTTATAGTGATTGAGAACTGTTTATTTTAAACTACACCAAAGAGCCGGATGTTCACTAGCTGCGTCTTTTTTTGTCTTTATAGATTTATAGTTTGCCCATTGAGGTCTTTCAAATGGCCACATAGCCTTTCTGTTTAATCCAGAATCGATTAAAGTTTGAAATAGGGCAGGAGATAATAGCATAAAATCTTTTTGTTTGATGTTGACACCTTTTCTATAGGCTCCCATTCTATGATAGCTTGCGTCTATTCCGTCATCATAATCCACTTCGAATGATATATGTTTAGTAATGTCCTTTAAGTCGCTATTCTGAAGTAAGGGAGCTAACGAATAACAATAGGAGGGAGCGTTGAGCGTTCCTGCAATAATTACATTGTTTTGACTATTGAACTGTAACTCCTTATAAATCCTTGAAACACCTAAGGCTTGCTGTCTTCTAACTTCTGAAGCTTTTTCTATGTTTAGTTCGTTTTGATAAAAGTATGCGGATAGGATATGTATTAATGCTCTTTCTTTTGTAATAATTATATATTCAATTAGCTCATGACTTGGGACTTCAGAAGCTTCAATTATATGAAGTTTTACCGAATCAAGTACACATCCATTTTTGAGTAATAAAGCTTGTTCGCGACCTTTGCCTTCAGAACCTGGAATTAGGATGCATTGATCAAAAGGTTTGTAGCCCACTTTGGGCAAGATCAAGTTATTAAATTCTTCTAAAGACATCCTATCCTCAATTTCCTGAAGAATTAAAATATCAGGATCAATATCTTTAATGACCTGCGCCTTGTGCGCTCTTGCACTAGAGCTAATTGGTAACGTGTGAATTTTTATCCATCCATTCCAATTTGTTAACTCCTCTGCCTTAATTTCATTTTGATTATCCATTCCTTTAATGTATAATTCGCCTTCCTGTCGTCTTATGGTAAAGTAAGGACTTTGGTCTGTTTTGTCTAATCTAAGAAGATGAGAAAGTTCTCTTAGCCTGTCCATTGAGGAGTGGCTTTCATTGGTATTCAATAATAGATTGTCAAACTCTTTAATCCATTCAATTCGGCCAGGGTTATTTCTACCGTCAATAAAAACGCTATCCCTGTGGAATAAGTTCTGAATATTAAATGATGCTATTTTCATGATTAATTATTTTCGTTTATCTAAGGTTTCTGAGTTGAATGAAACCAAATTGAACATTTCTCGCATTCTACTGATCACTCTATTCCCGTATCTTTCTTCTAATTCCTTGCTGTCTAAATTTGTTGTTGCATGGGTTTTAAATGATGATTTTAGAAATAGTTCATATCTTGAAATGAGTATTTCACCCATTACATTACAATCCCTACCGTAGTGTGAGCCATAGGGCTCAATTCCCAGGTCATCGAAACAAATATTACCTCCATTCTCATAATCTTCAATTATTTTGTAGCCAAGATGATTAAAACCAAAAACAATATTTCTACATGGAATTATTTCAATAGCTCTTTGTCGCGGAACAATACATTGAATTAATTTAAATATGGAAGTTTTACCACAACCAACTGGTCCAGAAAGTAAAATGTTCTTTTCTGTATCGATATCGTGTTTCTGACAACTTTTAACGTCTTTAACGATGTAATTACAAAGTTTTAAGATGACTTCTTCATCGCCTTTGTGAATTTTAAAATCCACGCCAAATAGTGATTTTCCTTTGACATCCAGATAGATTAGGATTTTGTCGAAATCATAAATCATTTCAAATCCAGTGAAATTTCCAATGGAATATTCTATTTCATTTTCTATAATTTTAGAGGGGTCGGCCATAATCTTTATTTTTGGAAGTTTTGAGATAATCTCTATTTTTTGGATTATCAGTCTTTTGAATCGAAGCTTTAATTTCTTCGCCCTTTAGAATCCAATTTTCTGCTTTGGAATGCCAATCTATAATTTCAATTTTGCCACCGAGTTTCCATCCAATTGATTTGTAGTGGTTGAAGAATTTCTTTGCCTCGATATTAGGCCATCCGTTTTCTTTAAAAAAAATTAAAACTTCATTTTCATTTATAGGCAGCTCAAGTTTACTACTTTTTTCTATTTGTTTGTTATTGTTTGTATTAGAGGTTACTACTTGTTCTCCACTTGTTTTCAACTTGTTTGCAACTTGTTCCTTAGTTGTGTCAAAAATGAGCATCTTAATTTTGCTTCCTTTATGAGGGTGATGGGAGGGGAGGTATTTAAAATATTTCCAATTTGTCATTTGGTTTAGACATCTATGATAAGTTGGGTTTGAGCCTATTTTTGAGAGTTGCATAATTTCTTGTTTGTTTATATAGAACTCGTAAGGAAATCGATTTATGTTCCAATAATAAAACAAAGCCATATATAGGCTTATATGCGTTGTGTTTAATCTCTGATCTTCATTAAACTTTTGAAATACGGCATTAAGATGTGTTATATAATTCATAGTTCTTTATAAATTTTAGTGTACACGATTAGCGTTCATAATCTTATGGATATCTTCAAAATCATAAAAAAAAGTATCGCCAACTTTGGTATAAGGTAATGTGCCATTGGTGCGAAGATTTTGAAGAGTCTTTCGACTTATTTTAAGTAAGTCCATTATTTCTGTAGATTTTAGATGTTTATTTAATTTACACTGAGATTGTCTGATTAGAAGCTCTTTAATTTCATCTAGCAATTCCATTTTTAATTCTCTAAGATCGTCGGTAGTAATAATGTTTTTCGGCATAATAGCATGATTTTGTAGAAAAGGGCTATCGTATTGTAGTGAATCATTTTTTATAACCCCTAACTTGATTTAACTTTTGTTTTACAAATTTGAATATTATTTTCGGACTTCTATCCCCATCATGACCGTAGTACGGTCAAAATTTAACATCTTGAAATTTGAAGTGTTTTGAGCCTTTTTAACGTATACTTGGTTAGTTTATATCACAAAAAAATAGAGATAAAAGAGAAACTTTAATAGAAAAGGAGATGACCGTAGGTAAACCGTACTACGGTCTTTTTGATCATTAAAAATGATGTATTATAGCTAGTCTTCACTTTTACTCATTTCTGATAGCAAGAGTGCAGTGCGATCATCAAAAAACAGGATTTTGCTATTTTTTTGGTGTTTACCATCACAAAAGAATAGGGATAGAAGGGAAGTTTTAATAAAAAAGAGATGACCGAAGTTAACCGTTCTACGGTCTTTTTGATCATTAAAAACGATGTATTATAGCTAATCTTCACTTTTAATCATATCTGATACCAAGCGCGCAGTGAGTTCGTCAAGAAATAGGGTTTTGCTATTTTTTCGTAGTTTAATGTCTTGATAGGTTTTGTATATATCTTTTGGGTTGAAATCAAAAATCTTTTGAAAATGCTCGGATACCTTCATAATACTAAGATTGTTCTTTTTACCCAGCCCGCTGGCGCAAAGGGCGTAAAGCATTTCGACATAGTCAGTGTTATTAAAGGGCCATTCTAATTTTTTCTTAACAACCTTTTGATGTTTATTCAAGCGTGTTTTCATGCTTAGTCTTCTCTTATCCAAATACACAGTCAAGGCATAATAAGCTCTATATTCACCTAAAAGCATGTCTTTAGGAGTACAAAAATCTGGATCTTGAAAATGTCTTTTACATATTGTGAAATTAAATTTTTCAAGAGAATCTCTAGTGTAAAATTCTTTGTCAAAATGAGTTGCTCCAGAATCTACATAACTGCAGAAGTCAAGGTTGTTACGAAAGAATCGGTTGAGCTTGTTGATTTTCTTTTTAAGATATTTTAGTTGTTGTTCTTTATCGCTTTTAGGGAGTTGAATTTCAAAGGAATGAATTTCTGAGAAGTAGATCAGTTTTGTAAGCGGAATATGTTTAATTTCTTTGAAAAACAATACTTCCTCGTTAACAGAGCTAAATTTTTTGTTTAAAATCTCTCTTTTAAAGGAATTCAATAAATTGTTACACACTTTTATTGAACACAATGACCTTTGTAAAGTGTCTTTATTTTTGGTTCTAATTTCCTTTAAGTCAATTAATAATTTTTCGGATTGTGATTTAAGTTTCATAGCAAGAAGTTTTTTAATTGCTATATCTGTGGGGATTAAATAAGGTCATTTCATTGATTTGCAAAAAGGGTTTTTTACATCAAAATAAAAACACTTAAACTTTGACAGTAAGATAGTTTAACTATGTGAATCTCAAAAAGAAGTGTGCCGTATATTTTTACGTAAAATCCGTGTTTTTCTACGGAAATGGGTTTTATTCGATAATAGGAGGATAAATACGAGTTGATTTTTTAGGAATATTTATTCAGAGGAAGCGATTCAAAAAATCCGATTTATTTTTCGTTCCTGTCTTTTTAAATATATTAGAAGCATGTTTCGACACCGTGTTTTCTGCAATATATAAATCTCTACCAATGTTTTTATAGCTCAAATTATTTAAAATCGAAAGCGCAATCTCCAATTCTCTTCGCGTTAAGTCACTATATAAAATTTTGTGATCAATCGATTTTTTTCTATGTTTTATATTTAAAATAAGAACTTCATGCATTTGCGTATTAGTATCTAAAAAATATAAGTACTTATCAATTTCAATTGCTGTAATAGAATAAAACACAATGTTCATTATAGTAAATTTTACCCATTGGTAATTACCAATCATTACACATATAGGAAGAAGAGTCATGCAGGTGATACTAATTATTGAGAGTTTATTTCTTCTCAGCATGAAATTACTGGTATTCTTGGCATTTGGTATGCTATGATAAAAAATAAATAGAACTGCAATGGCTACGATTGACATAGGCATCATAAAAAGATACATGGAAGCAGAAATTGATCCATTATAGTAATAAGGTATTAAAAATAAAACTATGAAAAGGATACATGTGAGTAGTGTGAGGTTTTTGACAGATAAATTATATTTTAGAACAACCAGATTATACGTTTCGAAAAAATAATATATGATATACATGCATAAAATAATTGCAACGCTATAGGTTATGATGTATTGAATAATAAGTGGCCCTTGATAGTTTTCGGTCGGTAGAAACCCTCCAGTTATATTATAAGCAACAAATAGGAAACCAAGATAGATATATCTTTTATGACTAGTTTGCCTGTTCTTTCTAGATAAGTAGAGAGTGAGCAATAGGAGTATTGTATCTAGTAGTAGATAAAAAAATGTGCTCCAATGTATTGAGGTTCCAAACATTAATTTAATTGCACTTCAGGTTATTATATTTTGCTTATTGTTATTATTATTTCTAGTATTCCGCAATTGAAAAATTTCCGTATTAGCCTCAACCTTTGGAAATCTTAGAAAAGTTTAGTTAGAGATTTTAAAAGGAAGAATGTATTAATTCAATACAGTTCTTATCTTAAATATAATGATTTTATTTTGCATCTATCAAATTTACAGCTGTGTATGCCTTTCTTGTGTAGTGATAATAAACTTATATAAAGATTGAATTCACCAAGATTGACTTTTTTTTGTTATAAGGTTGATTTAAAAAAAAAACTGCAAGCACAAAAATCGAGCAGCGATAATGCCATGAACAGTCGAATAAAATTGTTTATCGTGTTGCGGGATATTCCTGGAGTAGCACCTATTTTACGCTTGCTTAACCCATTAATATGTGAAGAAATGATTTTTTTTAAGTCCATTGGATTAAGCATGTTGGCAATATCGCATGCTGTTAAGCGATAAGGTAATTAATACTTGATCTTTCAAAGTCGGTACAGTGAGCCAAATCGAAATGTGGCACAAATCGAACCGCTATAGACCTTTACCAAACAGCCAAAAATAGCACAGTTTGAACCAAAGTGACTGGCACTATGAAACCGAAATTACTGGCACAAATCGAACCGAAGTAACCACACGGATAGTATTTTGAATAGAGATCGTTCTATATTGTTAGAAATCATGGGCAAAAATGGAATCCAGATTAAATTGCTAAAAAGTGTATTGGAAAAGAAAAACTTCAAGTTTAATTACGGCAACGGATTTTATGAAAACGCACAAAATAAACGCTATCATATCGTATATAATTTTGCTTGGATGGATTTTAAAACTGGAGAAATATTGATTGAGAGACGTAAGTGACCAATACTTTGGTCAATTCGTTGAATAAACGATTTAGACCTAAGTTTATTTATTCGCAATTCTGAAGTTTGTAACAAAAAGGGTCATTTTCTGAAGATACTTCTAAATTATCATTTGAAAAATCTTAAAAAAAAAGTTTTCATTCTTTTTTCAACAAATAGAAACTAAATTTTGGATGTCATGTTGTTTCTTTTCTTCAACGGATTTAAGGAATAGGAATATCAATAAGTAGCGAATGCAGCCGGCATATTTAATTCAATAGTTAAACCGTAATAGATTGTTTTTCATGAAAAAGAACGATTCCTTTTAAGTTAGAATTGAAGGATATAGATGACCTGATAACAAAAAAGAGAAATCTATAAAAATAGTTTATAAATCAAATGATTAATCAAGTAAAAATACAACCACTAAATTTGACCGGTAAAGTTTTCTGTGAAAACTTGGGACTATCTTTCAATGGACAAATTATGCAGTCCTTAAGAGAACTAGGATTGGTCAACTTTTTCAAAGTGGGGAAGAAGTACTTTTACGCTTATGAAGATATTGAGACGGTGAATCAGAAACTTCGCAACGGTAAAATATCTATTGTGGTAAATAATGGTTACTATATCACTTTGAATGAATAGTAGTTTGAAAAAGCCATACTATAATTTAAAAAAAGGATGTTTCAATTTTATTCTTTCAATTTAACTGAAAAGCCGATTCATCTCATCAGTTTCTTCCTTATGATAAAAATCTTTCAGGTAATGTTGCGTAGTAGACAGCTTGGTATGCCCCAAAAGCTTAGATATCATTAATAATCCTGTATTATTTTTTACCGCGAAGTCAGCAAATGAATGTTTTGCCATGTGCATATTTACCCATTTTTTTATACCTGCTTTTTCACAAACAATTCGCAAAGACCTGTTTGCGGCATTGTTGGCAATATATAATTGATGTTCAATATCTTCTAGGCTTTCTTTATCCATACCATAGAGAGGAGGGAAGACAAATAAAGGATCTCTTCCCTTGTATCTTTCTACAATAGAGATTGCTTTTGGGACAAGAGGCAGGTTTCTTTTAGAACCAGCTCTTGCTCTAGATTTGTGCATTGTATAAATTATTTCATTCTCAGTAATATTTTCCCACTTTAATCTACAAATATCTGAAAACCTCATGCCCGCAGTGTAGAATGAAAATAAAAACATATCTCGAGCCTTTATCATTCCTTTAAATCTTGGGGGGATTTCTAAGTCTGAAAGTTTTGAAATTTCTTCAAATGTTAAGGAGTCTTTTTGTGTGTTTTCTGTAATGATTTGGAAGCCTTTGATAGGATTTTGGCTTATGATCCCAATTTTTACAGCTTTATTTAAAACGGCAAAAATAGCTTTCATGTTCGAGGCCACGGTGTTTACTTTGTTTCCTCTTTCAAGCATCCATTTTTCGTAATCTTTTGCAAATTGAATAGAAAGATCTGAAAATGAAATATGGGTTGTAAATTCCCGTAACTTCTTAATATATTTAACTTGGGTATTAGCTGTTCGGATTTTTCCTTTTAGCCTGGCTTCATCCACGATTTGTTGATAGAAATCCAAGAAGGAACTAGAGTCATACTTTTTGTTGTTTTTGTATAGAAAGAGTAGTCGCTTGGCGGAAATTCCCTCATTGTTGTAGTATAATTGCTGTACTGAGATAATTAATGACACCAACTTTGAGTTTAGTTTTTCTTCAAGCGGATGTCTTTTAACCTTTTTCCTTTTGTCATCCCATTGTGCTTTTTTGACAGAAACTCCCGAATCAATGTATTGCACATCCTGTTGAGAGGTCTCTATTTTGAGCCTAATCAGTTGTGTCTCATTTTTCTTTAGGTAAGGCGATAAGTAATAGTTGAAATTCATTAGTTCGATATTAGTTCGAAATATAAACAAATATAAACAATTATAAATGAATATAAACAATCAGAGGCTTCTGTAAATAAGCGTATTACTTGTGGTGCGCAGCGTTTTACGGTGTTATTCCTCCATGGTATGATATACGTTCTGTACATCATCATCTTCCTCTAGTTTTTCTAAAAGTTTCTCGACATCTTCGGCTTCTTCAGCGGTCAGTTTTTTGGTGATTTGCGGAATGCGTTCAAAGCCAGAGGAAAGAATTTCAATATTCCTATTTTCCAATTCAGATTGAATAGCTCCAAAACTTTCAAAAGGGGCGTAGATTAAAATTCCATCGTCGTCCAAAAAAACTTCTTCTGCACCAAAATCAATGAATTCCAATTCCAATTCTTCTACATCTAAACCTTCTGCGGCAATTCTGAAATTACAAGTATGGTCAAACATAAAAACTACAGAACCTGAAGTACTCAAACTTCCATCACATTTATTGAAATAGCTGCGGACATTGGCAACCGTTCTGGTATTATTGTCCGTGGCTGTTTCCACCAAAATAGCAATTCCGTGTGGCGCGTAACCTTCAAAAAGAACTTCCTTAAAATCTCCTAAGCTCTTATCGGATGCTCTTTTGATAGCGCGTTCCACATTGTCTTTAGGCATATTTACGGCCTTGGCGTTCTGTATAACGGCTCTTAAACGTGCGTTGGTATCAGGGTCAGGTCCACCTTCTTTGACTGCCATTACAATGTCCTTGCCAATACGTGTAAAGGCCTTGCTCATTGCTGACCAGCGTTTCATCTTACGTGCTTTACGAAATTCAAAAGCTCTTCCCATGTTAAGTTCTAAGTTTAAAGTTTAAAATTTTAAGTGTTCAGTCCACAGTCCACAGTCCGCAGTTTGTCGATGACATTGGTCCTTGCCCTATACCAACTACCCACTATTCCCCATTACCCAAGTTTTGGGCAAATTTAAAAAAAAATCATTCATCAATCTCTATGTGTACACTTAATTAATCGTCTTGTTCAATGAAGTTTTATGTTTCTTACGTCCGATAAAATTGCCAGTGCTTCGTGAATGTAAATATCTGTAGAAATGTCCTCAATGAGAATTTTATTTAGTTTTATATCAGCATCACTTAATTTACTTCTGGTTGCCGCTGTGTTTTTTACGATGATGTTTTTTGTTGTCAAATCAATTGCTTGATAAAAATTAGTCCATAGGTCATTATAATTCTTGACATCGTCATAGATGTTGTTTAGGGTTAAAGCATAGCTTAAATCTCTGTCAATATAGTTATTTAACATCGTTGAATTTATACTTTTAATGGCCTTAAAGCTCTCATTGTTCTCTACACGGATCTTGCTCCTTGATTGAATTTCGGTCATGGGCAATTTCTTATACGAAATATGCCTTAAGTTAGGGGATATCGCATCATTGGAAAGCGCAAATGGACTGTGTACTTCATTGGTTTTAAAGACGTCATATAAGGATGGCAAAATAATATCAGGCACAATTCCCACCGATTGATGGCTTTTTCCTGTAACGCGATAAAACTTTTCAATTGTAAGTTTACAAAAACCTAAATCGTCAGTCTCGCTCAAAGGTAAAATAACTTGCGCCGAAGCCTTGCCATGACTTGGCGACCCAACGATAATGGCGCGGTTATAATCTTGCATTGCAGCGGCGAAAAACTCAGAAGCTGAGGCACTAAAATTGTCAATGAGAATAACGATCGGTTTATTGAAAAGAGTCCCTTTAAAGTGGTCCGTTATCGTAAATGTATCCCCGTTGCCGTATTTAAGAATTGCTAGAGGTCCTTTGTTTATAAATAACCCTGAAAGCTCTGCGGCTTCTTTCATAGAGCCTCCGCCATTGAATCTTAAATCTATAACTAGTCCTTTAACATTCTCCTTACTGAGTATTTGAAGTTGATTCGCAACATCATGAGCTAATCCGTTGCCAAGAGGTGAATCAAAATCAGTGTAAAAGCTCGGGATGTTTAAATATGCAAAATTATATTTTTGTTTAATTATGAATGCAGTACACGAATTTTGTTCAACCTTGAGCTCAGTTTTTGTGAGTTGGATATCCTGGATGGAACCATTTTGTTTTTTGATCTTAAAAATGATGGTTTCGTTTTTTTCATTGGAAGTAAATGCCGAAATGTCTTCATTTGATACACAAAAGGTCTCTAATGTCTGGATCGGAGAGGTAAGAGATTTGATCACATCATTCTCTTCAAAATTACCGTTTAAAAAAGCAGCGCTTCCGGGAGCAATATAGGCAATGACGATATCACCATTTTTATTTTTTGCAGTATCAATACCAAAGGTCAATTGGTGGTTGGACACCGAATCTTCAAATTGGGATTTATCTGAATCGTTATAAAAAAACGAATTTGGATCTTGATAATTGGCAAAAGCGTTCAAAAAGGATTCTTTTACAAAAATATCCATCTCACCATTCTTATGGAGCAGTTCATCTAAAAGGCAGAGTTGATTTTGGATTATTTTTGGTTTGGCCTCAGCTTCCAAGGATTTGAAATTTTCTTCCAAATATGAAAATGCACTATCCTGTTCTACCAAATGATCAAGAATAGAATAGCGGATGCGTTTGTTCCAGTATTTTTTGAATGAAAAATCATCCTTAAAATATCCTGACTTCGCCTCTGCACTAAAATAAAGGGTATCCCTTCCTGAATAGTCAAAAGTTTCATTTTTTAAGGAGGCCACATAGCTTTTGGAAGCTTCAATACGCTGCTTTAGTATTGTGCTATATTTTTCTATAAAGCTACAATCACCCGAAGCAATGGCGTCATCAATTTGAAATTCATCGGATTGAAATAACAATAGGTCAGATTGTTGAAAAAAACGTTTGTTTTCATCCAATCGTTCTAAAAACGAATAAAATACCGATTTAGAAAGACTGTCATTCAGTGGCTTCGGACGAAAATGATGCTGCTGTACTCGTTGGTTCAAGGCATCCATTTGTTTGCAAAAATCCGTATTATTTTGCGCATAGGACAAAGAAACTATGCAACTGAATATAATAAAGGCCAGCTTTTTCAACATAATTTAAAAGGAAATTTCTGACTATTCCTGAACTTCGACTATTGCCTCAATAGCTTCTGCCAATTTGAAATCTTTCTCTGTGACTCCTTTGGCGCTATGTGTGGATAATGAAATGGTCAATATATTATAGACATTCTTCCAGTCTGGATGATGGTTTTGTGCTTCACACTCAAAGGCGATTCTGCTCATGGCACTGAAACAATCCTTAAAATTGTCGAATTCAAACTCCGCATGAAGGGCATTGTCATAATATTCCCAATCAGGAAAGTGCAATAATTTTTTTTCTATAATATCATCAGATAATGGAGACATAGTTACGGTTTTTAAGTTTCTTAAAATTATAAATTATAATTGACAATTTATGGTACTACGAATAAAGTACTTGATAAAATTTAAAATATATTAGTATTGTATTTGTTTTTAGTGTTAAATAAGGTTGAATTTAGAGCCATTCAGGCAGCAGGACAATCCATTGATCAAAGAAAATTTTCAGCTTCTCTTATTGAGAAAAATCTTGGACAGTTTCTCGAATATGACCACTATCAGTTTGCAAGGAATCATAGAAAAGCGAGAAATTAGAAGAACGACCTTTTCAAATTCAAATAACTACTTTCCTTTGAGTTTTTAGCACTTTATTCTTTGGTTTTATTCCATTAATATTTTGCCGCTTCACCTTGTTTAGGAGTTGAATTTATAATAAATTGTCTTATATCTTCGGTCGCTTTCTTTAAATCTTCTTTTCTTAAATACATCATGTGCCCACTTCTGTAGCCTTTAAAAGACACGCGATCTTTCATTCTGCCACTCGGATCCATTTGCCCGACGGTATATTTAGCAGCAAAGTAAGTTGTTGCACCATCGTAGTAACCAGATTGGACCAAAACTTTTAAGTAAGGGTTTTGAGCCATGGCCTGACGTAAACCATCTCTTGTGCTGTCATATTGTCGATCCCAAGGGTGTACATTACCAAACATATTATATTTGATATCGGTTTTAAACTTAAGCTCTTCACGAATGTAATAATTGATAGCAGGGGTAAAGGAGTGGAGCCATGAGGTTAATTCCGCATTATAATCAGGAGAATTCCCTGCATTCATTTTGTCGATTCCTAAATACCTCGAATCCAATCTTCCGATGGTGTAACCTTTGTCACGTATAAGTTCTTTCCAGAAAAAATTTGTCGGAACATTCAAATTGTGATCAATAATTGAAGATTTACTTAATCCAGAATAGAGACTCATTTTTTCGGCAACTTGGTTTCTTTCTGCATCTGAAATAAAACCTCCCTTTGCGATGGCTGGCATCACATTGTCAATGGTGTAAGCTTCAACCTCTGGTAATATTTCCAACAAATCTTTCTGTTGAAGCTCAGGAGAAAGTGCCTTTTGATACCATGCTGTCGCAGTAAAATATGGTAGATTTAGAGCAGAATAAATGGGCTGATCTGTTGAATATATTTTATAATCAGCTGGTGATACTAAAATAACACCGTTTAAATACATCCATTGATTATTTTGTAACTCTTTAGATAATCCCATAACTCTCGGGCCACCGTAGCTTTCTCCAATTAAATACTTAGGAGATTCCCATCGGTTTTTTCTGGAAACAAAGGTATTCATCCATTCGGCTAAGTATTTAATATCGGCATTGATCCCGAAAAAAGTCTTTCGATCTGGCAACTTTCCGTCTTTATCTTCTACCATTCTGGAATATCCGGTATTTACAGGATCGATAAAAACTATGTCCGCTACATCTAAAATAGAATGTGGATTGGCTTTCACGCCATAAGGCTGAACAGGATAACCCTCGTCATCAATATTCAATATCACAGGACCAGTGTAGGCAATGTGCATCCAAGCAGATGCGGAGCCTGGTCCACCGTTAAAAGAAAAGACTATCGGTCGTTTTTCTTTTTCACTATTACTCTTTTTGTAATAGGTATAAAATAACGTGGCAATGGGTTCACCTTTAGCGTTCCAAACAGGTTGTGTACCTGCTGTTGCTTGGTACGAAAGGTTTTGACCGTTAATAACAATGGAGTGATTGGTAACCACCATCGTGTCTAAAGGAACTTTTTGGACTTGAGAAAAAAGTAAGCTTACAGAAAATGTGGCAATTAGGAAGAAGTAGTTTTTCATAAAGTTAGAATTTTAAAACCTTAAAGATAAAAGGAATTATTGGAAGCTATTTTGAAAATATGTTAAAATAGGACAAACCTTGCGCTCGGGATACGTTGGAAAGAAAATGTACTACGTTCTTTTGAGATCAATGTCTATCCGAATGAAATTTGCGATAATCGAGAAACAATAATATGATGCACTAATCAAGAACCACAGTGCCCATCCGATTAATACGTGCGGACAGGCCTACGAAGGGATGAATAAGAAATAGCCTCTTAGATTGAGGCAAGCCGAGAGATATAAAAACCCACTGGTGGGAATAAATTTACTTTTTGTTCTTTAGTATTATTTAGCTATCGTAAAGGTGAAAACACTGCCTACGCCAATCTCTGAAGTGACATTAATTTCGCCGCCCAATTTATTGACGAGATTTTTAATAGTACTTAATCCGATACCAGTGCTCCGTTTGATGTTTTTGTGAGGGATAATGGTAAACAATTTAAAAATTACATCCTGTTTGTCCTTTTCAATGCCAATTCCATTATCTGAGACTGAGAATTTGTGGTATTTAGGCTCTTTTACATAAGAAATATTTATCAGACGTTTTTCTGCATCATTATATTTGAGAGCATTGTCCACCAAATTGATAAGGATCTGTGTCAAAGCAGATTTATTGATGTTCTTAATAACATCTTCACCAGAATAAGTAAGCCTATCATTTTTTGATAGCAATAAATGACTAATGTTTTCAGATAGTACAGAGAGTTTGATGTCATCCTTTTTTGTATTGAGAAGTTCATCTGCTTTATAATGCAATAAAATGCCATCAATATAATCTTTAAGGATCAAAGCGGAATCTTCAATATAATCAAGGTACTCTGATGATGAATCAGAATGTTTTCCAAGCAGATCTTCTTTTAGAAGCTGTGTCAAAGAAATAATATTGGCCAAAGGTGATTTCAAGTCGTGGGATACGTGACTTGCAAATTTCTTTAATTGGGCATTGTGCAGGGTCAGTTCATTTTTGGCAGCTTCCAATTTTAAATTTTGCCGTCTTAACTCCAATGAATTCACAACTTGTTTTCCTAATGTGATGAGTGCATGTTGTTGTGAGGCATTTAAACCCCTGGGTTTATGGTCAAAAATGCATAATGTACCCAATGCATAACCTTCAGGATTTATCAACGGTACACCAGCATAAAAAATAGCGTTGGCCCCTTCGATAAGAGGATTATCAGTAAAACGTTCATCCAAACGGGCATCTTTGATAATAAAAATAGGGCCGTCTCCTAAAATAGCATGTCCACAAAAAGAAATGTCTCTTGGAGATTCTTGAAACGGAATCCCGTGATGCGATTTAAAAAAATTACGGTCCTTGTCGAGCATTGTAATTAATGACACTGGAGCGTCACAAATTGTAGCCACAAGGCTTGTTATATTGTCATACTCTTCTTCCGGTAGCGTATCAAGTAATTGGTACTCTGATAAAACATCTAAACGTAGGAGTTCGTTGCTTGGTAATTTGGGACTTTTCATGTTATGTGTTTTAGTTTTGTTGGTAAATAAAAATAAGTAAGTATCTATGTTTTTGAGAATCCTTCAAACACACCTAGACCAAAAAGTGCGAAATCGTATTTTACAGGATCCTGATTGTCCAAAGCTCTCAATGCAGTGTCCAATTCGTCCAAAGCTTTTGCGTCATTTTGTTTTCTTTTTAATAAGCCCAAAGATCGCGCAACATTTCCTGAATGCACGTCTAGCGGACATGAAAGTTGGGCAGGAGAGAGGCTTTTCCATATTCCGAAGTCGACACCGTTATTGTCGTTTCTGACCATCCATCTTAAATACATATTGATGCGTTTGGCTGCTGAGTTTTTTAAAGGATCACTCACATGTTTTTGGGTTCTTGGCAAATGCTCAATTTCAAAGAAATATTTTTTAAATTGGTGAATGGCGTTTTGAGTTGAAAAATCTTCTATATGATTGGCAAAGACAGGTTCTAATCCGCCATGATTTGTATAAATATGGTTTAAACTTTTAATAAACTGAATAAAGTCGTCTTCGTTGAAAGTCCGGTGTACAAAAGGTCTTAATCTTTCCAAGTCGGAAGGCTCATGATTTTTCACAAAATCGAAAGGGGATTGGTCTAAAAGCGCCATCATTTTATTGGCGTTTGTGATGATGCTTTTTCGGTTTCCCCAGGAAATAGTAGCAGTCAAAAATCCTGCAATTTCAATATCTTCTTTTTTTGAGAATTGGTGGGGAATTTGAATGGGATCACTTTCTATAAAACGCGGATGGTTATACTCTGCTACTTTGGCGTCTAAAAACTCTTTCAGATCTTGTTTTTTCAATGGTATGTATAATATATTATGACTTGATTTGTATTGTTGATTAAAGAGCAATTACCTTGCCACATCTTCTGAAATTGATTCTGTGACCACGTCTCAATTTAACGCAATCCGATTAATTTTAAACGCAAAACAGATTTCTTTTTTAGGAATCATTTTAATTAGTTAAATTAGGCTATCACTAAAATTACAAGCAAATGAAATCTATTATAAAATTTGGTTTGAAATCTGCAATAGCACTGTTTGTCATTGGCATTGGAACCAAACTTGGCAAGGACGCAATAAATGATTTAAAACAATTTCAAAACGACCGTAAAACATCAAACAATGGAAGATACTAATGACATCGTAGACTCAACATTAAATGTTGTAAGCAATTCAATAACTAATTTCGACAATGTTTTGGGACATGTACCTCTATATAAGAGTGGTCACAACATTGGTGGTGCAATTAGTAAACTAATCGATAGTATTGTGGATGTTATTCCTGATATAAAGTAAATCAATTATACGATTTTACCATCGACCATAACCAATTTTCGATCAGCCATATTTGCCAACTCTTCGTTATGGGTCACTATGACGAAGGTTTGGCCAAATTCATCGCGTAATTTGAAAAAGAGGTTATGCAGATTCTCTGCGCTCTCACTGTCTAAATTCCCGGAAGGTTCATCGGCAAAAATTAGTTCAGGATTGTTGATCAATGCTCTTGCTACCGCTACACGTTGCTGTTCACCACCCGACAATTCACCAGGTTTATGATGGTATCTGTGGGTCAATCCTAAAAAATCCAATAACTCTTTGGCTCGCTTTTCAGCCTCGTTTTTAGATGTGTTCTTTATAAAGGCGGGCAGGCATACATTTTCCAATGCCGTGAACTCTGGTAGTAATTGATGAAATTGGAAGATGAAACCAATATGTTCATTTCTAAACTTGGCGAGATGCTTATCGGTTAAGCTAATAATATCGACATCGTTGATGTGCAATGTGCTGTGATCTTTGGATGAGGCTCTATCCAAGGTGCCTAAAATATGTAGCAAAGTGGTTTTTCCGGCACCTGAAGCGCCCACAATCGATACAATCTCTCCTTTTTGAATATTGAGGTCTACACCTTTAAGGACGTGTAGATCATCGTAATATTTATGGATATTGGTTGCTTTTATCATACATTAATAATTGCAAGCAAGTTAGCATATTGTTTGCTTTTGCACAATTATGATAGGTATTATTCTGAAAAGCAATTTAGACAGGAAACTCTAAGTTGTCGGGTTGATGGCCTTGAAAACTTGGTTGTGAATTGTTATTTAAAGTTATGAAGCCAATATCTATATAAGAAGTGTTGGTTTATGGTTTTAAAGATTTTAAATTTCACTTAAAACCTTTACTTTTAACATTACATAAATTAGAAACGATGGCGTACCAGCATTTTGAAGAATATAACCTCAAGGTTACAGAAGATGTTAAAGAAAGATACAAGCGAATTATTGAAGATCTTGGCGAAGATGTCAATAGAGAAGGCCTTTTAAAAACCCCGGAACGTGCTTCAAAGGCCATGCAGTTTTTGACCCAAGGCTATAGTCAAGACGCTGCTGAGATTTTGAAAAGTGCCATGTTCCAAGAGTCTTATAACGAAATGGTGATTGTTAAGGATATAGAAGTGTATTCGCTTTGTGAACATCATATTCTTCCATTTTTCGGGAAAGCGCATATTGCGTATATTCCAAATGGACAGATTGTTGGGTTGAGTAAATTGCCCAGAATTGTTGATGTATTTGCAAGACGATTACAAGTTCAGGAACGTTTGACAGAACAAATTTTGGACTGTATTAATGACACGCTTCAGCCTCAGGGTGTTGCCGTGGTTATTGAAGCCTCTCACATGTGCATGATGATGCGTGGCGTACAAAAACAAAACTCTGTGACCACAACTTCGGGATTCAGAGGCCAATTTGAAAAGATTGAAACGCGCAATGAATTTTTAAAACTGATCAGTAATAAATTCTCTTGATTGTTTTTTGGTATATTTCTTGTAATAAATAATTTGAATTAATATTTATACAATGACATTAGACACTCTCAGCAAAAACAAAAAACTCGTTCTGGGCATCCTCTTGGATGTCATCGGAATGATTACTTTTATTGACATCATTTGGGCGCCCATTTCCGGAATCCTTATGACAAAAATGTATGCGGGTAGAAAAGGTAAAGTTGCTGGTATATTTTCATTTATTGAGGAGATATTACCAGGATTTGACATTATTCCTTCTTTCACTATCATGTGGCTTTACACCTATGTGTTCAGCAAAAAACCTAAAGTTATAGAAGTAAGATAAAAAAAATCCCTTTCAGCATCTGAAAGGGATTTTTAATTTCCACCATTGGGATTTGATACCTCAAGCTTCTTGGTTTCACAAAGTATAAGTTAACCCTACATTGATATTTCGTCCTATATTATAGATCCCGTCTGATTTTAATCGCGATAAATGATTGATATAGGTTTTGTCGGTCAGGTTGCTTCCTGAAACTCTGATATCCAGATTATTTTCGAAGAGATTCACAGTGCCTCCAAAACCTGCGCCTAAAAGGTTATAGCCATCTGAAGACGTTTCAAAACCACTGACATTATTTTGTTTGAAATACGTATTCAATCTGACAAAGCCATATAGTTTTCGGACAGACTTCGTATCGAATTCCACTCTAAGCGTATTGGATAGGGAGTTGGCCGGAATAAGTGGCAAGTAATTATCATTCTTTTGCTTTCCGGTGACCGTTTCAAAACTACTTTCAAGATGAAGCCAATCTAAAGGATGTGGATGGAGATGTAGACCAATTTCACCACCATACAAATTGGCATCTGTCTGTAAGTAATTGTAAACAGGAGTGTTCTCAATAAATTCTCCGTTTGGCGAGATAAAAATATAATTGTTCACCTTATTATAGAAAGCATTGGCAAAAACTTCAATATGCTCGCTTTTGTATTCCAAAGCTAAATCTGCCTGAAAATTTTGTTCGTTTTTTAGATGCTCATTTCCGATCTCATATCGGTTGGTGCCTTCATGAGTTCCATCAGATGTGAGTTCAGCTAAATTTGGAGCGCGATATCCTGAGGCAAAATTAATCCGTGAAGTGATTTTTTTGAAAAACTTTGTTTTGTAACCAAGTGCACCGTTAAAGCTCGAGAAATCTTTATTTAATCCGGAAACTACATCAATTGTCCGGTGATCAAAACGGACACCAATTTGAAAATCAGAATTTTCAAAATGGATATGTGATGTGGCTAGTACACCAAAATCGTTGGTTGTGGCATCTGGAATCAATTGCTCTTCCCCATAATTGTTATTACTTTGGCTCATGCCCTGAACGCCTACAATGGTTTCAAATTTCCCGAGGGTCGGCAAGTTGTATTTCACATCATAATTCAAAGTCTTCAATTTCATGTGGAGTGCTGCCTCCAAATTTTCATCTTCATGATCTTCATCACTATGGTCACCATTGTCATGATGGTGGTCCTCAAATTCTTTTCTGTCGTTATAGAGCAAGCCCAAGCTGATGTCCACACTTGAATTTTTGAGAAATACAGTCGATTTAGAACTCAGCACATGATTGGTAACTTCTTGGAAAGGCAATAAAGGCGTTCTATTTGTAGTTTGTTCTCCAAGCTCTCCAGGGATTCCGAGTTTTGAATTGTTGATATTATAGCGGAGTTCGGTTTTAAACCCGGATTTTTGATACCCTAAGCCCGCTTTAAAATCCTGCTCCCTGAATCGGCTGTTGGTCACTCTGTAGTCCGCAGTATTGTAATCGGCGTGTTCTGCAAGACTTCCTCTGAACAAAAACTTCAAATTGTCCCCGGAAGCTTTGTAACCTGCATCCGTATTAAAACCTTTAGTGCTGCTAAAATAGTTGTAGCTGGCATCCGCTTTATCGGTATTGACCTGTGCGAATCGTTCAGGGTTCAAATAGAGGACACCACCAAGCGCATCACTTCCATAGAGTAGGGAAGCGGGGCCTTTTATGACTTCTACGCTTTCAATTCCAGCATCATTTAATCCGAGACCATGTTCGTCACCAAATTGTTGGTTTTCCAATCTTACGCCTTGTGTGTACACCAGTACGCGATTGGAGCTCAGCCCTCTTATGACAGGTTTGCCTATACTGACACCTGTAGTAATGCTTTCTACACCAGCAATTGTAGTGATGCCGTCGGCTAAAGTGACCGCACCTTTTGATTTTAAATTGGCAATAGTTTTACGTTCTACCATCATTACATTTTCACTTTGTAATTTATGAAAAGGTGTGGATATGATGATTTCCGCCATTTCAATTGCAGATGGTATCATGGCTAGATTTAAAACCTCTGTCGAAGGAAAGGTAACGGTTCGTGAAAGTGTCTCATAACCCATTATCGAAACTACAATGGGAAAGGTACCATTCGGAATATTTGAGAGTGTGAAATTTCCATTGAAATCGGTTGTGGCGCCTTTTTCGAGCTGTGGTATATAGATGTTTGCGAAAATTAGAGGTTCTGAAGTATTTTTGTCTATCACGTTGCCCTGTAAAGAGTTTTGGGCGTAAATAGATGGTATTGCCAATAAGAGCAATATATTGAATATATGTTTCATAGGTATGTGTAGATTAATTTAATGCGAATACAGTCTGAATTGATTTCAGAAAAAATTAGATTAAATTAATCTTGGCGGGCCTCGACGTGTAAAATGAAGTCTTTGGTATTCACTAAGAAAGCTATATTCTTTGGTGTTGAAAACAGTGATTTCAGGATAGACAATTAAAGCAGTAACGTTCTCAGGTATAGTAAATGGGATATTGAGTTTAAACTTATAAAATTCACAATCAATATCTAAGGTATGGAAATGCGCATCAGATTCACCATAACACACCTCATGCTTATGGTTTTCAAAAACATGCATGACCTTTACGACCGAAGGCAACAGAAAGGTCAACACTAAAATCAGTGTCAAAGCTTTAAATAAGATATGTTGTCTTAAAAAGCTCATTGATTTAAGAATTTCTTGAACCCGATCCTACCCAACATTTTCTTTTCAAACTCCCAGAAGAATTTGAACTGACCAAACAGCCATCCAAAAAAAACGAGCATAAACTGGTAAAATATAAGTCCCACGGTAATGTATAAAATCCAGTAAACAGTGGTATTTAAATTATCTTTTGTGATCCCGATGAGCGCCATAATCGGCTTTCCAATGAAAACTGATGATGAACCGGTAATTGAAAAAACTATAAACACTCGAATCATTTCCCAACGGTACTCCAAAATCCATTTTTTTTCGAGTTTTTTAAATAAGAACAAGGTCACTCTTAAAAGTAGAGAGAATATAACGACAGAGGCTATCAATACCAAAAACAAATTAATGTTTCCGACAATTACATCTGCTAATCTGTAGGAACAATACCCTAAAATAAGAATGCCCAGAACTGGAAAAAGTAGCTGCCAGTTATGTTGTATTTGCCAATTTTTCTTGAAATCTTCCATTATACTTTTTTGCGATGCAAAGATACTTCAAATTCCTTTAAATCCGAGGGACAAAAGACCCTAATCTCTGTTTGTAGGTTAACTGAAAGTAAATGAAGTAATTGTACAATTTGTAATTGACCTCATAACCATAATCTATATGGGGCTGATAGTCAATTTGAAGCTCGTATAAGTTGCTATTATAACGTAGTGGTTGTAATACACGTTGGTTCCATTCTGAAACATATTGTCTATTCCGGGACTCCATGTACTCTTGTGAATAGAAACCCTCTGGTTTCGCGGTAGAAGCAAGCCAAGAGTTGAATCCCGGTTCAATGATAAGTATTTCATATTCCAAGGAGTCATTTGCAATCCTGATTGTGTCTTGTTCTTTATTGTTAACGTTTGAAGCCATCCTATTGGATGGTTTAGAACTATTGCAAGAGACCATGAATAGTCCTATTATCAGAAGTGTGGCAATTGTTTTCATAACATTTCTTTTGCTCTAAAAGTTACAAAAATCATGCCCAACAATTCATAATTTAAATGGCTTTAACAAAAAAATCGCGTTCTTAAGAACACGATTTTTTTAAAATGATTATATGATATACTACAGTTTAATTTTTTCCTCCAAACAAACCTCCAATAACTCCTCCAAGTCCGCCTTTCTTTTTGTTGCCTCCCAAAACCATTCCTGCAACGTCATCAATGATGCTCCCATCATTGTTGGCGTCAAGAATAGATTCGAGAAAACTTCTTTCGTTTTGAGGAGAATTACCTTTTAACAATCCGCCCAACATTCCTTCAAGCCCACCTGGGCTATCGACATTTTGTTGTTTAGCTTGGTTACCGAGCATTCCCATTAAAATTGGAGCAGCAACTTTTAAGATTTGTGCAACAGATGCAGCGTCCATTCCAGACTTAGCACCAATTGCCTTCTCTACATTGCTTTGCTTATTGCCGAGTACGTGACCTAAAATTTTACTTCCATCAGTCATGACGTTATCATCAACACCTCCGCCAAACAAGCCGCTAAGGTTATTTAAAATGCTTCCATCATGTTTGCCATTTAACGCACTTAGCAAGCCTTGTGCGCCTTCAGGAGAAGAAGCATTGCGTTGCATAGCGGCCATTAAAACAGGCATTGCCATAGTTAAAACATCATGTGTTTTATTTTGTGGCTGATTGGTTTGACCAGCAACCCCACTCACGATTGATTTTCCAAGATCACTATTTAAAAGATCTAAAATTCCAGACATAATTAATTGGTTTTAAATTTGAGACGTCAAAATACAAAAAATGCTTGCAATACACTGTATGACAAGCATTTTTATACATGGATGTTAATAACTTATACTTTTTCAGTCTTTAAAATACTGACGATTTGTGATGCCAATTCTGTTCCAATTCTATCTTGGGCTTCGTTCGTAGCAGCACCAATATGAGGTGTTAACGACATTTTTCCATTCATGAGCACTTTAATTGCAGGTGTTGGTTCACTTTCAAAAGTATCCAATCCTGCAAAAGCAACTTTTCCACTATCGATAGCCTTAACAAGCGCAACTTCATCAATGACACCCCCGCGAGCAGCATTGACAATACCAATACCATCTTTCATTTGTGAAAATTGTTTGTCTCCGATCACGTATTCATTTTGTGCCGGAACGTGCAGTGTAATGAAATCCGAATGCTTAAGGATGTCTTTCATTGGCTGGGTCTCAATTTCAACATTGATAAATTGTCCGTTGTAAAATTCAACTTTGATAGTGGCTTTTCCAACAAACTTATCGCTTGCAATCACTTTCATTCCTACGCCAAGCGCAATTTTGGCAACTTCACGTCCAATACGTCCAAAACCAATAATTCCTAGAGTTTTACCTCTTAATTCTGTGCCTTGGGCATAATTCTTTTTAAGAGCGTTGAATTTTGAATCCCCATCTAATGGCATGTTTCTGTTGGCATCATATAAAAATCTGACACCACCAAATAGATGCGCAAAAACCAATTCTGCTACAGACTGCGATGAGGCCGCCGGAGTATTGATAACATGTAGATTTTTGCTGCGTGCATAGTCTACATCAATATTATCCATTCCTACGCCACCACGTCCTATGATTTTAAGACTTGGACACGCGTCAATAAGCTCTTTTCTAACTTTAGTAGCACTTCTAACCAACAGGACATCAATGTCTTTATCATTGATGTAATTAATCAATTGTTCTTGGGCCACTGTAGTCGTGATCACCTCAAATCCCTCTGCATTTAATGCGTCAATTCCACTTTGAGAAATTCCGTCGTTTGCTAATACTTTCATGAAAATTTATTTTTTATTCCCACCAAAATGGGAGTCTTTTTATTAATATTTAATTTACTCAGACTGCCAACTGAAGACTGTCTTTATGCTTTTGTTTCTAATTCACTCATAACTTCCACAAGCGCTTTAACGCTATCTAGAGGTAAGGCATTGTACATTGAAGCTCTATAGCCACCAACACTTCTGTGTCCGTTCAAGCCGCTAATGCCAGCTTCTTTCAACATGGTTTCAAAAGTGTCTTTCAAGTCATCATTGACCAAATTAAAAGTAGCATTCATATAGGAGCGATCTTCCTTAACCGCATAACCCTTAAATAAAGGATTGAGGTCTACTTCAGAATAGAGAACGCGCGCTTTCATTTCATTAACCTTCTCAATGGCCTTTATACCACCTAAGTTTTTTAGCCATTCCAAGGTTAGCATAGAGGTGTAAACTGCAAAAACAGGAGGTGTATTGAACATACTGCTTTTGGCAATTTGAACCTTATAGTCCATGATGGAAGGGATTTTACGCGATACTTTACCTAAAATATCTTCTTTGACCACCACCAATGTAGTTCCAGCCGGGCCCATGTTTTTTTGTGCGCCAGCATAAATGAGATCAAATTTCGAGAAATCCAATTGACGTGAAAAAATATCACTACTCATATCACAGACCATCGGAATTGGCGAATTTGGAAACTGTTTTATTTGGGTTCCAAAAATAGTATTGTTTGAGGTGCAATGGAAATAAGAATCATCCTTCGATACCGTAAATCCTTTGGGTATGTAGTTGAATCCAGCATCTTTGGAAGAGGCAACTTCATGAATATCACCAAAGATCTTAGCTTCTTTGATCGCATTTTCGCTCCAAGTTCCAGTATTTAAATAACTTCCGCGTTTTTCCAATAAATTCATGGCAACCATGATAAATTGCATACTAGCGCCACCTTGCAAAAACAAGGCTTTGTAACCTTTCCCTTCAAGACCCAACAATTCCAAAGCTAAAGCTCTGGCGTTCTCCATAATATCTACAAAGTGTTTGCTCCTATGAGAAATCTCCAATAGGGAAAGGCCTATACCATTATATTCAACAACAGCCTCAGAAGCTTTTGTAAGAACCTCTTGAGGTAAAATTGAAGGTCCAGCGCTAAAATTGTGTATTTTCATTGTTTTTGATTTTTGAAAGATACAAAGGTGCTAAATTCAAAGGGAATTGAAGGTAAGAAATTGATAATTTATCAACTATATTTTTAACAAAAATGCAATTGTATCTACATTGTCAGCATAGTCCCACAAATGTGGATGTTGTGTCTGTCCGAAAGCCACTGAATCTTTCGTAACCCCTTTAGAAACCACACATTGAATGGTGTTCAGCTTTTCATTAAGCAACGATTTTAGGTCATCTATATCGTTATAGTACTCATAAAATAGTGTTGCAATTGGAGATCCATAACTATTATCTTCCTTGAGCATTAAAAATCCATTTTCCAACAAATCAAATTCGCTCATTAAATAAACCGCTTTATTGTAATCATAATTATTGGCATATTTGTTTTGATGGATGATTGGATGCCATTCATAAACGCCGTTAAAGAAGGCGTCAAACTTATAATCTTTGGGTACAAATAACTTAGAGACATTTCTACAGCCTAAGCCGTAGTACCGGAAAATATCTTCTGAAAGTGCCTTGAGTTCTTCGTCGGTTTCCTCACCGGTCAAAACGGCTACAGAGTTTCTGTTCTTTCTGATAATTGATGATTTTCCCTTAAAATAATGTTCAAAATATCGTGAAGTATTATCACTCCCCGTAGCTATTACTGCATCGAAATCAGTTAGTTTTTCTTCGGTAAATGTGATTTTCCCTTTAAACCCAGGTTCAATATGCTCCAAATATTTTGCTAAGTAGGGCAGGAGATGCTTGTCATTTGATGATTGTTTTACAATGACCTCATGACCGGTAATAAGCACCGATAGGAAATCATGGAACCCGACCAAAGGGATATTTCCAGCCATAATAATGGCTACTTTTTTAGAGGAAATATCATTAAAGCTATACTTCTTTAACCATTGATCAATGTTGTTCTTTTTCAGTGACTTAGACCATCCACTTAAGGAAAATGAAATGTTCTCCTTGGTGAACCACCCGTTGTGCTCATACGCTAATTTAATTTGATGCTTAAAGCCATCAAAAAACAGGTCGTTTGCACTGATATTCTCATTTATTTTAAAGCCTTCTGTTGAGAATTGTTCGATAAATTCTCCCAGTTCTACGAAAGCATTAATTCTTTGCTGTAAATCCATTCTGTATTTGGTTATGAATAGTTTTGGCGTTATTTTTGCAACGCAAAGTTAGAAAAATGAAATGAACGAGATTTGTTTAAGTCCCACTTTTTCTAAAAGGTTTTAAAAATCAAATAAGTTGCTTTAAAACCTATAAAATCTCATCACTTTTTTTCTATAGTTAAAATTTTAATGTAAAAAACGCTATGGCAATTATAATAACAGATGAATGTATTAATTGTGGTGCTTGTGAGCCTGAGTGCCCAAATACTGCAATATACGAAGGTGCCGACGATTGGAGATATAAGGATGGAACCAGTTTGAACGGTAAAGTAGTGCTTCCTAATGGAGAGGAAGTAGATGCTGAGGAGTCCCAAGAACCTATTAGTGATGAAATTTACTATATAGTTCCCAATAAATGTACGGAGTGTAAAGGTTTTCATGAAGAGCCACAATGCGCTGCGGTATGTCCTGTAGACTGTTGTGTTCCTGATGATGAACATATGGAAACCGAAGAGCAGCTCTTGACAAAACAGCGTTTTATGCATCCGGAAGGATAGTGGAAATCGGTAATAGTATTAGTGAGAAATCTCAAGTAAAGCTTGGGATTTTTTTATGCAAATAATCCGGATAATTAACTAAATTTGCAGTCGCAAAAAAATGCGATTTTATTTAATGAGATTTCCGCCGTTGCGGAAATAATAATAAGTTTTTCAATGAAAGCCGGAATTGTAGGATTACCAAACGTAGGGAAATCAACCCTTTTTAACTGTTTATCTAACGCTAAAGCGCAAAGTGCCAACTTTCCGTTTTGTACCATTGAGCCAAATATTGGCATTGTTAATATTCCAGATCCACGCTTGGAACGGTTGGAGGCCTTGGTAAAACCTGTGCGCGTGCAGCCTGCTACCGTAGAGATAGTGGATATTGCCGGCTTGGTAAAAGGTGCCAGTAAAGGTGAAGGTTTGGGGAATCAATTCTTGGCAAATATTAGAGAAACTGATGCAATTCTACATGTATTGCGTTGTTTTGACAATGATAATATTGTGCATGTGGACGGTAGTGTCAATCCTATTAGAGATAAGGAGACTATTGATATGGAGCTCCAGCTGAAGGATTTGGAAACTGTCGATAAAAAATTAGAGAAGGTAAAACGTGCCGCAAGAACGGGCAATAAAGAAGCGCAGAAGGAAGAAGCGGTCTTGGTGAAAATAAAATCAGCCTTAGAAGCAGGGATCTCTGTAAGAGCTTTGGAGTTTGCCAAAGATGACTATGAGGAGTTTGTAAATCCTGCACAGTTTATTACAGATAAACCTGTCATGTATGTGTGTAACGTAGATGAAGAATCTGCTGTAACAGGCAATGCTTACGTTGATAAAGTCAGGGAAGCTGTTAAAGATGAAAACGCTGAAATATTAGTGTTGGCAGTCGGTACAGAAGCTGATATTACGGAATTGGACAGTTACGAAGAGCGCCAAATGTTCTTGCAGGACATTGGTCTTGACGAGCCTGGATCTTCAAAGTTGATCAGATCCGCATATAAACTTTTAAAACAGCAGACGTATTTCACGGCTGGTGTCAAAGAGGTGCGCGCATGGACTATTGATGTGGGCGCAACGGCACCGCAAGCTGCAGGGGTCATCCATACGGACTTCGAAAAAGGATTCATCAGGGCAGAAGTTATTGCCTTTGAAGATTTTTCAGCCTTGGGCAGTGAAGCAAAAGCTAAGGAAGCTGGAAAGATGCGGGTGGAAGGAAAGAATTATGTCGTTAAGGATGGCGATGTCATGCATTTCCTGTTTAATGTATAGGAAGACTTGAATGTACGTTTCAATAAGCTTATCGTTGGCGCCATTGTATAGATTTGTTATTAGCGCTTGATTCATAGTGGGCTTTAATATTCCGAGGCTTGCCTCGATCGAAAAGACAATTCCTTATTTATGCCTCGTGGGCTTGCCCGACCGTGCCGGTCGGACTGGTCTCGAGGTTCCCGATTAATGAGAATTTCATAAGTCATCATTCATCGCATCTGCATCAACATTAATTTCTTTTATGACCAATTTTATTCTTATCTTTAGATCGGATAAATATTGAAATTCTATGAAAATTATATTATGGCTCGGTGCAGCAATCATCTTCTTTGTGGTGCTTTACTACGTTTTTAAATTTGTGTTTATAACCTCCTTAATTATTGCATTGGCAATTCTTATTGTCCCTATTTTATATTTCACATTTAAGAGTAAAAGCTAAAACAATACGTTGAATCGAAATCCTCATGCTTTCTGATTCAATTTGCCATCTCAATTTTTAAAAACTTTGTTAATTACTTTAGTATCTTGTATTCTTTAGTTTTATAACGAAATGTTATATTAGCAACCTGTCTAAATTTTTCAACCTTTTATGTCTCAAGAAACTGCCTATACCGAAGATAATATACGTTCGCTCGATTGGAAAGAGCACATTCGTATGCGTCCTGGTATGTATATTGGTAAACTTGGTGATGGCTCGTCACCTGATGATGGTATCTATATTCTTCTAAAAGAAGTTTTGGACAATTCCATTGACGAGTATGTCATGGGGGCGGGCAAGACTATTGAAATTTCCATCCAGGGGAATAAAGTCATTGTGCGAGATTATGGCCGTGGTATTCCTTTAGGTAAAGTAGTGGACGTAGTTTCCAAAATGAATACCGGAGGCAAGTACGATTCGAAAGCCTTTAAAAAATCGGTTGGACTTAACGGTGTAGGTACAAAGGCGGTAAATGCCCTTTCCAATTTTTTCCGTGTAGAATCCACTCGGGATAATAAGTCAGCTTCCGCAGAATTTTCGCAAGGCAACCTGACCAATCAGGAGTTATTGGATGATACCTCAAGAAGAAAAGGTACAAAAGTCTCTTTTATTCCGGATGAGGCTATCTTTAAAAATTACAAGTATCGCAACGAATACGTTGAGAAAATGCTCAAAAACTATGTCTATCTCAACACAGGATTGACCATTGTTTTTAACGGCGAAAAATATTATAGTGAAAATGGCCTTAAAGATTTATTGGAGGAAAATATCATCGAATCTGATATGGCCTACCCAATCATCCATTTAAAGGGTGAGGATATAGAAATTGCTCTAACCCACTCTAAAACGCAGTATAGCGAAGAATACCATTCTTTTGTTAATGGTCAAAATACGACACAAGGAGGAACGCACTTAGCGGCTTACCGTGAAGCTTTGGTGAGGACTATAAGAGAGTTTTACGGTAAAAACTACGACCCATCAGATGTTCGGAAATCTGTAGTTACTGCAGTTGCCATAAAAGTTATGGAACCGGTATTTGAAAGTCAGACCAAAACCAAGTTGGGTTCAACTGACATGGGAGGCGACCTGCCAACGGTCAGAACTTTTATCAACGACTTCGTAAAAACTCAATTAGATAATTTTTTGCACAAGAATCCAGAGACTGCGGATAAAATTCAGCGTAAAATCCTTCAGGCAGAACGTGAGCGTAAAGAATTGTCTGGCATAAGAAAACTTGCAAAAGACAGGGCTAAAAAAGCCAATTTGCACAATAAAAAATTGCGTGATTGTCGGGTACATTTCGGGGATACCAAAAACGATCGATATTTAGAATCCACCTTATTTATTACGGAGGGCGACTCTGCATCAGGAAGTATTACCAAGTCGCGGGATGTCAATACCCAAGCTGTATTCAGTTTAAGGGGTAAGCCCTTGAATTCTTATGGAATGAGCAAGAAGATTGTTTATGAAAATGAAGAATTCAATTTGTTGCAAGCGGCATTGAACATCGAGGAATCCATTGAGGATTTGCGCTACAACAATATTGTTATTGCTACAGATGCTGATGTGGATGGGATGCATATTCGTTTGTTGCTGATTACCTTCTTTTTACAATTCTTTCCAGAATTGATTAAGGAAGGTCATTTATACATCCTACAAACACCATTGTTCAGAGTTAGAAATAAAAAGGAAACCATTTATTGTTATTCTGAGCAAGAGCGTCGCGATGCTATCGAGAAATTAAAACCAAAACCAGAAATCACCCGTTTTAAAGGCCTTGGTGAAATCTCACCGGACGAATTCGTCAATTTTATTGGAGAAAGTATTCGTTTGGATCCTGTTATGCTCGATAAAGATATGTCCATTGATGCGTTACTTGAATTTTATATGGGCAAAAACACACCAGACAGGCAAGAGTTTATTATTGATAATCTTAAGGTAGAATTAGATATAGTGGAGGAGGTTCATGAGAACTAATAATTCTAAGGTTAAAAATATCATTATATCAGTCTATTTTATACTGATTGTGTTTGCCATTTTTCTGGCCACGGTGTTCAGCGCATTCAGTCATTTAACATCTCACCCTTTCTTGACTTTTCTTCTAATTCTGGCTGGGTTCCTGATCTTGTTTTTTTCGGTGCATGCCATTTCAAAGTATTTTGAATATGATAGTGATGGGGTTAAGGTGGTCGTAATCAATAAAGGGCTATTGTTATCAGACTATTTTAATTACAGAGAGCATCTATTGGAATTTGATAAATCACGCTTGATGGCCTTTAAATTCAAAAATTATTTTATTTATAAAAGCTTAACGCTTTACATCAAAAGTTCGAAGGGACATACTAAAAAAGAAACATTTAATATCACCTTGGTCACTAAAAAGAAAAGGCGTTACATTAGACAATCGCTGAGCAAGATGATTAAAGAAAACCTAAAACCCACTAATTAAACACGTTACATTGGAAGAAGATCACATACATAATGAAGAGGAGAATATTCAGGAAAACGGCAGTAATGAAACCATTACAAGAGTTACCGGAATGTTTAAGGATTGGTTTTTGGACTACGCTTCCTATGTAATTCTTGAGCGTGCGGTTCCGGCAATTGAGGATGGCTTTAAACCTGTTCAGCGCCGTATTATGCAGTCTATGAGAGACTTGGATGATGGGCGTTATAATAAAGTAGCCAATATTGTAGGCCATACCATGCAGTACCATCCACATGGCGACGCGAGTATTGCAGACGCCATGGTGCAGATTGGCCAAAAAGATTTATTGATTGATACCCAAGGTAACTGGGGAAATATTCTGACAGGAGATAGTGCGGCGGCATCCCGTTATATTGAAGCGCGTTTATCAAAATTTGCTCTGGATGTGGTTTTCAATCCGAAAATTACAGAATGGCAAGCTTCTTATGATGGCAGACGAAAAGAACCGATTAATCTTCCCGTCATGTTTCCACTATTATTGGCGCAAGGAGGTGAGGGAATTGCTGTTGGTCTTTCAACGAAAATATTGCCACATAATTTTATTGAATTGATTGATGCATCAATCAAACATCTTAACGGGAAGAAATTTACTATTTATCCGGATTTCCCAACTGCAGGAATCATTGATGTTACTGATTATAAGGATGGCCTCCGCGGAGGTAAAATTCGTGTTAGGGCAAAAATCTCACAATTGGACCGAAGCACTTTGGTCATTAATGAGATTCCTTTTAGCACCAATACATCGTCGTTAATTGATTCTATTTTAAAGGCGAATGATAAAGGCAAGATTAAAATCCGTAAGATCGAGGACAATACTGCAGCTAAAGTAGAGATTTTGGTGCATTTGCCATCGGGGATTTCACCTGATAAAACCATTGATGCATTGTATGCATTCACCAATTGTGAAGTTTCTATTTCGCCATTGGGCTGTGTGATTGAAGATAACAAACCTCTTTTTGTTGGGGTTACCGAAATGTTGCGTCATTCTACCGACAATACCGTTCAGCTTTTAAAACTTAATCTGGAAATTAAACTTGATGAGCTTGAAGAGCAGTGGCATTTTGCATCCTTGGAGCGAATTTTTATAGAAAACAGGATTTATCGGGATATTGAGGAAGAAGAAACATGGGAAGGTGTTATATCGGCAATTGATAAAGGACTTCAGCCACATATTAAGCATTTGAAACGTGCGATTACAACAGAAGATATCGAGCGGTTAACGGAAATTCGGATCAAGCGTATTTCTAAATTTGATATCGACAAGGCCCAGCAAAAAATTGATGCGCTTGAAGACCAAATTGCCCAGGTCAAACATGATTTAGCACATTTAGTCGACTATGCCATTGCGTATTTCACACGCCTTAAAAACGAATATGGCAAAGGGCGAGAGCGCTTGACTGAAATCCGCCTGTTTGATGATGTGGATGCAACAAAGGTGATAATAAGGAACACAAAACTTTATGTGAATAGGGAAGAAGGTTTTATTGGAACATCACTCAAAAGAGATGAGTATGTATGTGATTGTAGTGATATTGATGATATTATCGTGTTTACAAGAGATGGTAAAATGATGGTGACCAAGGTGGATGCCAAAACCTTCGTCGGAAAGGATATCATCAATGTAGAGGTATTTAATAGGAAAGACAAACGCACTATCTATAATATGATTTATCGTGATGGTGCTAAAGGATCATCGTACGTCAAGCGATTTTCTGTTTTAGGCGTCACTCGAGATCGTGAATACGATTTAACCAACGGAAGCAAAGGCTCTACAGTTTGGTATTTTTCATCAAACCCAAATGGCGAAGCTGAAGTAATTACCGTTTATCTGAGACAGGCGGGAAGTGTCAAAAAGCTGAAATGGGATCTTGATTTTGCAGACATCCTTATCAAAGGAAGAAATTCTAAAGGAAACCGTGTAACTAAATATCCCATCCGAAAGATTGAACTTAAAGAGAAAGGTATTTCCACTTTAAAACCTCGCAAGATATGGTTTGACGATACGGTACAGCGTTTGAATGTAGATGGCAGAGGAGAGCTGATTGGCGAATTTAGGGGTGAAGACCGTCTTTTAATCATTCATCAATCGGGTGTTTTAAAAACTATTTTACCAGAACTGACCACACGGTTTGATAATGATATGATTGTTTTAGAAAAATGGATTCCTAAAAAACCTATTTCAGCAATTTACTTTGATGGCGAAAAGGAGCGCTACTACGTGAAACGTTTTCTCATTGAACATGAAGGTAGAGAAGAAGTGTTCATCTCCGACCATCCAAAATCGCAACTGGAAATCGTTTCAACCGATTGGAAGCCTATGGTGGATGTGGAATTTACCAAAGAACGTGGCAAAGACAGAAAAGACAATCTTGAAGTCAACCTTGAAGAATTCATAAGTATTAAAGGTATTACAGCATTGGGTAATCAGTTGACCAGAGATAAGGTCAATCAGATCAGTTTGTTGGAGCCTTTGCCTTATGAAGCCCCGGAAGAAGTTCCTGCTGAAGAGATTGAAGTTGTTGATGAAGATAATATTTCAGAAGATAAAGCTTCAAAAAATCCTAAATCGAATTCAGATGAAGACACTAATGAGGATGATCATCCGGATGAAAATGGGCAGGGGAAGCTGTTTTAGTTTGCGTTCATGTTGATGCGCTATTAAAGTGTAATTGATAAGAATGGGGGCAGATTAATCCATGTAGAACTGTGTGAAGTTATCACTTATGGCGCTGACCAATTTTTCGTTGAAGAAAGAACTTAGGATGGGTAATAGACCTCAGCTAACAGGCATTTACTGAGAAGACTCTAAGAATAAGCAAGGCAATAATTTTGTGAAATCTATCAACGCTGATTGATCACTGAACCTGGCGAAGTATATCCCCAAATTTTTAAATATTTATTCCCATCAGTGGGTTTTAATACCCTGAGACTTGCCTTGATTGAGAAAACAAGTTATTATCCATACCTCGTGGGCATGCCTGCCGGTCGGACGGGCTGCGAGGCTCTTGATTGCTTTCGAAATGCCATACCGATGCTAAAGTGCGCGAGCACCATTTCTTCGTTATTTGACCATGAAAAAATTGATGATATTGTAGTGTATTGATGATTACTTTCGTGATAAGGAGCGTGGGTTTTTAGGAAAGCTAATATCAAAAGTATTATTATCAATTGTTGATATAATGTCTTAAAGTGGCACCACATCAAAGTAAAACTCCGATTCACAAATAAGATACAAAATTCTTTATTCTATTTTTGTAGCAGTACCCTGTTCGACGCGCTTTTGTTGACTGCCATGTTGAATAGCCAAGCTGTACTCAAACGTGTAGGTGTCCTCGGAGGTGGTTAAGATCTTCATATGGATCGCTTTCTCCTCACTCATGTTCTTCGGATTGATATGCTTCATGATGAATTCACAATCGTTGATCCATCTTATAGAGGCCGTATCAATTTTGTTTTCATAATAATCGATGTTGAGATCTTCAGTTCTCACAAATCGACCTACTTTTTCAACACCATCCGTTGTGTATTTAAATTCAAACGTACCTGTTTTAAAATCTTTGCATTCACGATCTTTATTGTAGCAGCTCGTCAATAAGAGTACGAAAATAAAAACTAATGGAAATTTCATGTTTTTCAAATTTGAAGACAAAATTACTCAAAAGAAAGCTATTCCGTATCTAAATATCGGAAAGTTGACGGAGCTTTTAAAAAAACGAGTTAGAATTAATTTTTCACAAATTCCTTAAAAGTTCCATCCGTATAAAATATGACAATTTTATCAATGCTTTTATCTTTTGTTTCTGAAACGGAATTCGAAAAGGGTTGAGGAGTTTCTTCGGGAGTCTGTTTTTTTACTCCAGTAATATTTTCAGGTTTGGATGGAAATTCTCCTTTACCATTCAACAACCAATACAGTTCAACTTCAGGATAGGAGGATAAAACTTTGAGTACAAAATCTAAGCTGGGTTTATTTCGTCCCGATAGAATATGTGAAATACTCGAGCGCTGAACACCTATGGTGTCAGAGAAAGAAGACGCCGATTCCGCGTAGTAATCGATGACTTTTTGTAGCCGCTTTGCAAAATCATCACTGTTTATCATTGTAAACTTATGTTTAGGCTTTAGTGCGTTACAAATGTAACGAAAAGTATGTTTGAAAGCTAAGTATTTGCTTGTTAAATCTCTTTTAAGTTAAAGTTTGACTTAACAAAAGGTTGTCTATTAGACTGATTTATTATAAATTACACGTATATATTGGGGTCGATCCAATTGCAGTTGATGCCCACTTTGGTTTGTGTTGTAATTTCAAACAAATTGTATATAGATGTAAACAATAAAGCTACAATTCTTTGTTTACAAATGTAAATTATCATTTGTTTACATTTGTATCATAATTATTTAACATGACTATTGAGCATTTAATAAAAGAATATGAACAGTACCTTGAAGCAGCTCTTTTTGGTCGCTATATTAATTTGGATCATATCAAAACCTTGGTTAAAAAACATAGCGCTCAATTTGACGTATCAATTGTTGGGAAGTCGGTTTTAAATGAAGACATTCATTTTATGAAAGTTGGATCTGGAGCTAAGAAGGTTTTGATGTGGTCTCAAATGCATGGCAATGAAAGCACAACTACTAAAGCAATTTTTGATCTTTTGAATGTTCTGGCCGAATCTGAAAATACTTCTGTCAAGAAATTTTTGAACGCATGTACGCTTGGGATCATTCCCATGTTGAATCCTGATGGTTCGCGCGCTTATACTCGTTTAAACGCCAATCGTGTGGATTTAAATAGAGATGCGCAAGATTTATCCCAGCCAGAGAGTAGGGTGCTTAGGGAGTGCTTTGATAATTTTAAACCTGATTTCTGTTTAAATCTTCATGGTCAGCGTACTATCTTTAGCGCCGGAGAAGTGAAAAAGCCTGCAACTATTTCCTTTTTGTCGCCTGCCCAAGATGATGTTCGCACAGTGACTATGACCCGTAAAAAAGCTATGGATGTTATTGTTAAAATGAATAACAATCTTCAACAACAAATTCCAGATCAAGTTGGTATTTATGATGATTCATTTAATATTAATTGTGTTGGGGATGCCTTTCAGGCTTTAAATGTGCCAACAATTCTATTTGAGGCTGGGCATTTTCATGAGGATTATGATAGGGAAAAAGTCAGGGAGTTAATTTTTCAATCCCTGTGGGTTGGGTTGGTTGAGATTGCTTTTGGAGATCCGCAAGGTTCTAAGGAAAAGGCATATTTCGAAATTCCACAAAACGATAAATTGTTTTATGACATTATTATCCGAAATGCGAAACTTAAAAAGGGGCGGCGGCATCAAATTTCAGATATTGCCGTGCAATATGAGGAGAGGCTTATCCAGGATCGCATTCATTTTATTCCAAAAATTGAAAAAATATCCAATTTAAGTGGTTTTTTTGGTCATAGAGAAATCAACGCTCATGAGCAATTGGTTTTTGCTGAAGACAATATGGAATTAAGTGAGGGCATCTCAATCGATTTCGTATTGATTAATAATGAAAGACAACCACTATTTGTGTAAAAAAGTAGCTTTTGGTGTATTATCTTCAATATATTTCTACTATTTTTGTAAAAAATTTAATAATTTATAACAAATGGGGAAGTTCAAATTGGATGAAATTGATCATCAAATTTTAGATATGTTAATTGATAATACGCGAATTCCATTTACGGATATTGCTAAAAAATTAGTGATTTCGGCTGGAACAGTTCACGTACGTGTCAAAAAAATGGAAGAAGCTGGTATCATTCAAGGGTCATCATTGACCTTGGACTATAAAAAACTAGGGTATTCTTTTATTGCTTATGTTGGTGTTTTCCTAAATAATACCTCTCAAACAAAATTTGTTTTAGAGCGCATTAGTGAGATTCCATTCGTTACGGTGGCCCATATTACTACCGGTAAATTCAATATTTTTTGTAAAGTGAGGGCTAAAAACACCTCGCATGCAAAAGATATTATTTTTATGTTAGATGATATTGAGGGCATCTATAGGACTGAGACCATGATTTCATTGGAGGAAAGCATAAATGACAAGAAACGCTTAATGCATTCTATATTCAACGAACTTTAATCACATTCACAATCTATAATTAATTACCCTTTGTTGACCACTCAATGAAGGGTATTTTAAATGAGGTCATTCAAGCATTTTTTTATGACGAAAGAAGAACTTAGTTCAGATGAATATAATAGTTATTATCAACCTTATGTAGATAAAGTTGGGGACGGCAATGTGTTCAACGGTTTACAAGATAACGTTAAAACGATACTTCCATTTTTCAAAAGCATTAAAAATGAAAAATTGCACTATCGATATGCTGAAGGCAAATGGACTGTTCAGGAAATTCTTCTGCATTTAATTGATACAGAGCGTGTTTTTGCGTATCGCGCTATGTGCTTTGCAAGAAATGACAAGACCGAATTGCCTGGTTTTGATCAAGATGCTTTTGTTGCGAACAGTTATGCCGATGAAAGAAGTATAGAAAGTCTCTTGTCTGAATAGCAAAGTGTAAGATTGGCTACAATATCCTTATTTGAGAGCTTTGATGAAAGAAGTTTGGCCCGAATAGGCATTGCCAGTAATAGTGGTCTTTCCGTTAGGGCCATTGCATTTATAATTTTGGGTCATGAAAACCATCATCTTAAAATTGTTAATGAACGCTATCTATAATCGGTAATATTCAAATGCCTTAATCAGTAATTCATTTTCCACCAAACAATCAATTTTTGGTGCTCCAATCTTTTCCAACAACACAAAGTTGATGTTGCCATGTTCATTTTTTTTGTCATATTTTAAAAGATCGATGATGGCATCATGATCTGCGGCTTCAATAGTCACTCTTTTGAAGATTTTAAGGAAGGTCTCTTTTATAGTCTCCAAATCATCTTTTGGGAACCCTAGCAATTCAGATGAAATATAAGTTTCCATGATCATTCCGATGGCAATGGCTTCTCCATGGAGCAGTTCTTCTTTATCTGTTTGACTCAAAAAATAAGATTCAATAGCATGACCTAAAGTGTGTCCAAAATTAAGGGTTTTACGAAGACCTTGCTCATTTGGATCTTCAGTTACAATAGTATTCTTTATTTCAACAGATTGATGAATTAAAGCATCTAAATAATCTAAGGTTAAGCTGTTTAGGTCTAAAAACTCATTCCAATAGGAAGTGTCATATATAAGACCATGTTTCAGCATTTCGGCCAGGCCGCTCTTTAGATGATTTTGAGGAAGTGAATCTAAAAAACTTGTGTCCACAATGACCATATCACCTGAAGATATCACGCCAACCTGGTTTTTAAGAGCGCCGAGATCAACACCCGTTTTCCCTCCTACAGAAGCGTCAACCATGGCCAGGAGGGAGGTAGGTACGTTAATGTATTTTAAGCCGCGCTTGAAGGTGCAGGCTACAAAGCCGCCTAAATCAGTAACAACGCCTCCGCCAACATTAATGATGAGGCTTTTTCTGTCTGCTCCCAAGTCAGATAACGCATTCCATACACCTACGCATGTATCTATGTTTTTATGAGCTTCACCGGCTTCAATTTCTATGATTTCACATACCAGATCCGTTTCTAATTTCGACATAAAAAGTGGTAAGCAATGGATATGTGTATTGATATCAACAATAATAAATAGTTTGGAGAAACGGTTGTCTTTCAGGTAGTTGTTCAGTTCTTTGTATCCTGTTTCATTAAAATGAACTGCGTATGCATCTGTTGTAATTGAAGTCATTATTATGTTAGCTTTATTAATCGATGAAAATAAGCAGTTTTTAATTAATTAATCAAGAATGAATAATTAAATTTGTGTTTATTTTTCTCATAATGACAATATCTAAAATTTTTGAAAATACGGAAGTCGCTTTTAGTCTTAAAAGTGATTCAGAGCTTGATCGCGCTTATTTTTTGTTCAAGATGATTTCCCATGAACCTTTGGTTAGAATAGGTACTGCAGTGACAAATTTCGCTTTGAAAGCTCACTTGCCTGTTGAAGGTTTGATTCGGGCAACGGTGTTTGACCATTTTTGTGGTGGCGTCAACGAAGAGGATTGTTTACCAGTCATAGATAAAATGTATGCTAAAGGCGTAAGTTCGGTATTGGATTACTCCGTGGAGGGCAAGGAAATTGAATCTCATTTTGATGCTGCCATGGAGAAAACCTTGAAGATTATCAATTTTGCGGACGAGAAAAAATCTATGCCGATAGCTGTTTTTAAGCCTACCGGATTAGGAAGGTTCCACTTGTACCAAAAGAAGGGTGAAAAAAAATCTTTTACTCCCAAAGAACAAGAGGAGTGGGATCGGGTGGTAGCCCGTTTCGATAAAGTATGCAAATTGGCCAAAGAAAAAGATGTTGAAATTCTGATTGATAGCGAGCAAAGCTGGATGCAGGATGCTGCTGATGACTTGTGCGAGGCCATGATGCGAAAGTACAATACTGGGGTTCCAATTGTTTATAACACTTTCCAATTGTACCGATGGGACCGATTAGATTACCTTAAAGCGCTTCATGAACGTGCCCAGAAAGATGGTTTTACAGTAGGAGCTAAAATTGTTCGAGGGGCATATATGGAGAAAGAACGGGAAAGAGCTGAAGATAAAGGTTATGACTCTCCTATTTGTGCCACCAAGGAAGCTACCGATTTAAATTTTGATGAAACATTGGACTATATTTTAAGAAATATAGATACCATTTCCTTATTTATAGGCACTCATAATGAACAAAGTTGTTATCTGGCTATGCAAATTATGACGGAATTGGGAATTGCTAAAAGCGATAATCGCGTGTGGTTTGGTCAACTTTATGGAATGAGCGACCATATAAGCTTCAATCTGGCTGAACACGGCTACAATGTGGCTAAATATGTACCCTTTGGCCCCGTAAAGGATGTGATGCCTTATTTGATTAGAAGGGCAGAGGAGAACACTTCGGTTGCAGGGCAGACAAGTAGGGAGTTGATGTTGTTAAAAAAGGAGAGGCAACGACGAAAATTATGATGCTAAAGCTATATTATAATGTGAAATCAAAGTTTTTTACGTTATGATGATAGTTTTTTCAATCTATTACAACAATGCAAATGTTAACAGAAAGTTAGTGAACCATCTTGAAAAAGTTTGTCAATCCAAAGCATACTGTTGAAAACTTAATTATATCATAAATCATGACGTAAAACGTGTTGAAGGATTGCCAAGAAAGTATTCTGATTTAGTGAATTATAGGACTTTAATTCCAATTTCTATATGATATAATGGGCTCTTCTTTTTATTGAAAAATAATAAACGTTTCTTTGTTTTTTACACTGATTTTACTGTAACACTTAATATTAATCTATGGATTTGAGATTGTCATTCGAATTGCAGAACAATTACATATACTTTAAACTTGTACCAAGTTACGATAATTTGAAACAAAATGATTCGTGATTGATGGAAATCAATATTTATACACCAAACAATTCGCTATGAACTTTAAATGCTTAATGCCATTATACGAAAAACAAGTACCGTCCTCGTACACTTATAAGTTTACGGTATTTACACCTGTTTTTAACTGCGAAAATTCAATTGAGAAAGTACATGATTCATTGTTGAATCAAACTTATAAAAACTTTGAATGGCTTGTGATAAACGACGGATCAACGGATAGATCTCATGATGTGATAACTGAAATCATTGAAATTTCTCCTCTTAATATTAATTATGTCAACAACATAGAGAATAAGCACAAGATGAGTTGTTTTATACAGTCTATTGAATTGGCCAGAGGGGAGTTCTTGCTCCCTCTTGATGGCGATGATGAGTGTGACCCAAATGCTCTGGAAGTTTTTAATAATGAGTATGAAAAAATACCAGAAGAATTAAAATCGACAGTGGCGGCAGTTACAGTTCATTGTAGAGACCAATATGGAAATCATATTGGAGAGTTGTTTCCACAAGATCCATTCTACTGCAATACCTTCGAGGCTCGAATTACCAAACAAATATCTGGCGAAAAATGGGGATTTACAAAAACAGACGTTCTTAAGGGTATTTTAGTTAGTCCTGATATATTAGGAAAGGGTTACGTTCCCGAAAGTATAATATGGAATACCGTAGCAAGAAATGATTTTTTAACAAAGTGCGTCAATAGGATTCTTCGAGTTTACAATGTTGGTGTAGAAGGTTCCATTATGAATACTCCTATGTCATCAAGAAGTGCTTTTGGCATAGTTCTTAATGTTATGTCTGAGATTAACTGGTTTTTTAATAAAAATTTTCCGAGGGCACCTATTTATTTTTTTAAAAAATTATATATATTACTTCGGACATCTACTTATCTTGATTATCCATTGAGGGTATATCTGAGGTCAATTGATTCTTATATAATCAAACTCTGCGTCTTGGTTCTTTGGCCATTCCGGAAACTTATGAAATGATTTCAGCTAACTATACACGAGTTTGTTGAATACGCACAAATTATGTTGTTGTTTAATTTTAAGTATCATAAGAAGGTGTTATTTTTCTGCAAATGGCTTTAGCCAATGGCCAGAAAAATGTGATTTTTACGATAGAGATCCGGTCGATATATCTAACACGGAAAACTAAATGATTGTTTAGCTATTATAATCAAAATTAAAAACAGTTTATTTGTATCACTTTAAAACTATAAGAGACATGAAATGATGAATGTTTATTCTATATTTATAAAACGCATTTTCGACTTTTTAGCTGCTTTTGTTGGACTTATATTAATATCTCCAATTTTCATAATGTTAATTGTCTCTCTTTTTATACTCAACAATGGGAAGCCCTTTTTCTATCAAAGACGCACTGGTAAAAATGGAACTTTATTCACCATAATTAAGTTTAAAACCATGAATGACAAAACGGATAAGAATGGAGAATTACTGCCTGCGTTGGAACGTGTGACTAAAATTGGAAACCTTTGTAGAAAGCTCTCTTTGGACGAGCTGCCACAGCTGATAAATATTCTCAAGGGAGATATGAGTCTAATAGGACCGCGACCGCTCTTACCACAATATTTACAATATTATAATGCAAGACAGAACAGAAGGCACGAAGTATTACCTGGAATTACAGGATGGGCGCAAGTAAACGGTAGAAATACCATAAGCTGGGAGCAGAAATTTGAATACGACGTATATTATGTAGAGCATCAATCGTTTTCCTTGGATTTAAAAATCTTAATAAAAACGATAGATAAAGTCATTAACAGAAAAGATATAAATAATTCTGAAACTATCGATATGCCAGAATTTTTAGGAACTAAGGAATAGCGTATAATGGCACCGTCTTCAAATTATTTTTATTTCCTTAAAATTTAAAATAAAGTCTTGTGGTAAGTTGTGAGAATCCGAGTGTTTATGGGATTCATAATGAATATTTTTGCCATTATCTATTAAAGCCACGCTCTTCCAGCCTAACGCATTGGGTGCAATAAAATCTTTTTTAAGGTTATCGGCAATATAATAATAAACATTACCCGATATTGAGTTTTCGATGGCTTTAAAATTGGCTAAATTAGGTTTTTCAAATCCGATTTCCTCAGAAATAACAATGCCATCAAGATAATCCAATATGGCCAAGCTTTCAAGTTTAGCTCTTTGGGTCTTTGATCTTCCGTCGGTAATAATCCCAATTTTTCCATCTTTTGATTTTATGGCATCAAAGACATCTAAAACACCATCAAACAATTGAATATTCGGATGGTGATTCCGGTACATCTCAACCAACTGTCCAATTTCTATATTATAAGCAATAGAAATAAACTCAAAAACATTGATGTCACATCGGTATAAAGAAAACATCTTTGAATATAACGGTTTCCAATCCTTCGGCTCCAAAAGTGAAGCAATCGATTGATATGCGGATTTTAGAAAATCCAATTCGTTATACAATGTATCGTCTAGATCAAAAACAACAACGGTGCCCAGATCAATCTTTATATCCATGGACTAGAATTTCATCGTCATAACGAATCATTAATAAATCTTTTTCCCAAACATCAAATTTTTCTTCAATTTCCTTCTGTAATAAATATTCTTCAATAATCCATTTCGAAAAATTAGCACCAGACAAATAAGATAAGGGATATCCCCCACCAAATCGAGGATTAATTTCAATGCCATAAATCTTAGTGTCATCAGTCTTGTGCAAGAAAAACTGGGCTGTGAGGCATCCAACAGCACCTTCAATGTGATTCAAGTTTTTCTTTATATAAGGCACAAGTGCATTACTCACAGTCAATGCCTTATAAACTTCACCATCTCTAACTTCAATTCTTTTTCGTGGCACTATACATTTTAGTTTATGATTCTTGTTAAAGTACAAATCGCACGTAAACTCATCATATTCTTCATGATCTAAATATTCTAAGAACATTAGTTTTTCATTGCTAAAGTGATATTCCGTTAAGTCAACTTTGGAGTTAATTATAAAATTATCGACACTCCTGCTTCCGTCACTTGGTTTTATAAAAAGTGGTAGCTTGAAATTATCTTTAGTGTATTCTTTGGCCACATTGACATGATGTTCTTCAAAAAACCGATGAATCAACCTTTTATCCCTACATTTAGAAACAAGCTCAACTGAAGAAATTATGATTTTAATGCCATGCGCCTCAAATCTCATTCTGTTTTTTGCAAGTTCAAGCAATTCAGTATCTATTGTTGGAATCACTAACCGAATATCATGAGATTTACATAAATCTAGCAACACATCAATATAGTCAGGTTCATCTAATCTCGGCGCTTGAAAAAATCCATCTGCAACATGACAAGCCGCTGATAATATTGGGCTGGAATCAGTAGCATACACCTTACCCTTTGTAAATAGTAATTTTAATTCCTTTTGAAATGACCGAACAAGAGAAACTCTACGTCCTGCTGAAGTTATTAAGATATTCATCCTTCTAATTTATAAATCTCCGCTGTAAATAAATTTAAAGCCGTTAAATATAATATAGAAAACATAAACTTTACCATAGAACCGACATAAAACCTGTATTTAAGTCAATATGACCTCTGAAAAAATAATTTCATCGCACGTGCACATTCACTAAAGTGCAAATGTTACCCTTGCAAAACCTTTTTCCAATTAAGGATTAACATTAACATCGTAGATATTTACTTTTTATCGTTTTAATTGGGTGAATTTGGTCAGAATGGCGCATATTTACCTATAATATAGATCGTGTCCCAGATCCCTCTATTGACATGAAATTGAATAGTAATGTTGATTACTTAACAATTTTTCACTTATGAAACCAAAAATTTGGCTGTCTTCACCACATATGAGTGGTAATGAACTACCCTACATACACGAAGCGTTTGAATCCAATTGGGTCGCACCATTAGGTCCAAACGTGAATAGCTTTGAAACAGATTTACAATCTTATCTCGAAGAAGATCGCCATGTTGCGGCATTGGCTTCTGGCACCTCTGCCTTACATCTAAGTCTTATCTTATTGGGGGTTGAAAATGGAGATGAAGTGATCTGTCAAAGCAAAACCTTTTCTGCTTCTGCAAACCCAATAGTTTACCAGGGAGCAACGCCTATTTTTGTAGACAGCGAAAGAGAAACCTGGAATATGTGTCCAGTGCAACTTGAAATAGCAATTACAGATAGATTATCAAAAGGGATAAAACCTAAAGCTATCATTGCAGTGCATCTTTATGGTATGCCTTATAAAGTTGATGAAATTAATGCAGTAGCTTTGAAGTACGATATTCCAGTAATTGAAGATAGTGCAGAATCCTTGGGCAGTTTATATAAAGGTCAGAAATGCGGAACTTTTGGTGATTTCTCCATATTATCTTTTAATGGTAACAAGATTATTACCACTTCGGGAGGTGGCGCATTGGTGACCAAAACATTAAAGCAGAAAGAAAAAGCAGTTTTCTTAGCCACACAGGCACGGGATGATGCTCCACACTACTTGCATTCGCACATTGGTTACAATTACAGAATGTCTAATATTGTAGCAGGAATTGGTCGTGGACAAATGACAATTTTAGATAGCCATGTTGCAAGGCGTCGCTCTAATCATGAGTTTTATGTGAATGCTTTAAAAAACAACGATAATATTGTATTTTTACAAGAGCCCGACGGTTATTTTTCAAACCGATGGTTGTCCTGTATTTTATTGAATTCTAAATCTACAAGAGAAGGTTTAAGATTAGCTTTAGAGAAAGAGAATATAGAATCGAGACCCTTGTGGAAGCCAATGCACCAACAGCCAGTCTTTAAAACTGCCCCGAGCTACCTAAATGGTGTTTCAGATGAGTTATTTGAAAAAGGTCTGTGTTTGCCAAGTGGATCAAATTTAACGGATGCCGAACTCGACAGAGTTATGACAACAATTAAAACGTATTTTAGTAAATGATTTATAAGTTTTTACATAAAATATCTCATAAGTATGCCTCCAAGTGGTTGGTGCTACTGTTAGATTTATTGATTGTAATTGTGAGCTTGTTTTTGGCTTATTTTATCAGATTCAATTTCAAGATTGAATTTGATCTCAATTTAATGATTACCCAAATACCCTATGTGCTAATAGCTGCAATGATTAGCTTTTTGGCCGTTAGATCGCACAAAGGGGTAGTTAGGTTTACAGGATACAAGGACATTATTAATATTATTATTGGTGTCAATATTTTAGCCACACTTTTGATTATTTCTACTTTTTTCAGTCGTAAATTTGGTTATAGTGAGGTGTTTGATATACCTGGATCCATCATCTACATTCACCTATTGCTTAACATTTTACTGCTTATAGGCTTTAAACTATTTATAAAATCGCTCTATAATGCCATAAGCAATGATTTTATCGCCACAAAAAAAATATTGGTATATGGTGCCGGCAATTCAGGTATGATAACCTACCAAGCTATTAGCAATGACCCTCAAAACAGTTATATTGTTATAGGATTTATTGATGACAATGAGAGTAAGGTTGGAAAAAAAATAAATTTATTACCTGTTTACAGTTTAGAAAGAATTACTAAGGAATTTGTCTTAAAAAACAATCTTGAAGAGGTCATCATCTCCATTCAAAATATTGATCCAACCCGCTTACTTCAAATCACAGGATATTTATTTGATTTGGGACTTCATGTGAAAATTGTTCCTCCAGTACAGAGCTGGATTGATGGCGATTTAAGCATTGGACAAATTAAAAACGTCAATATTGAAGACTTATTGGGTAGAGATCCCATATCCATAATCAATCCAACCGAAGAATACGATAATAGGATTATTCTCATTACAGGAGCGGCAGGGTCTATAGGAAGTGAAATTTGTAGAAAAGTCAGTTTATATAATTACAAAAGATTAATTCTGGTAGACAATGCAGAATCGGCACTTTATGACCTGCAACAAGAGTTCAAGCAACAGGGCTTGGGAAATATAGAAGCTATTGTTGCCGACATCCGTAATAGAGCCCGAATCGATCAAATTCTTAATGAGCACAAACCAAAAGTAGTGTTCCATGCTGCAGCTTACAAGCATGTGCCATTAATGGAAAACAATCCTTATGAAGCTGTTAGCGTTAATATTGGAGGCACTAAAAATGTCGCTGATATGGCTGTTAAGCATGGGGTTGATAAATTTGTATTGATTTCCACTGATAAAGCAGTTAATCCAACAAATGTCATGGGAGCGACAAAGCGGATTGCGGAGCTTTATGTAACCTGTCTTAAAGGAAAAGGCCATACCAAATTTATAACCACAAGGTTTGGTAACGTATTGGGGTCTAACGGATCGGTGATTCCATTATTTAAAAAACAAATTGAAAAAGGTGGGCCGTTGACAGTGACCCATAAGGATATTACGCGCTACTTCATGACCATTCCTGAAGCCTGTCAACTCGTTTTAGAGGCTGCTGCTATGGGCAATGGAGGTGAAATTTTCGTTTTCGATATGGGAGAACCGATTAAAATTTTCAATCTCGCTAAAAACATGATTATACTCTCAGGCTTACGTTATCCTGAGGATGTAGAAATTAAAATCACGGGGTTAAGACCGGGCGAAAAGATTTATGAAGAGCTTTTGGCAGATGGAGAGAACACCACCAAAACCTATCATGAGAAAATTATGATTGCAAAATCTCGATATTTAGATATTGATAATGTAGAAAAACAAATCAATAAACTTTCTATCGTGAACTCATTAACACAACCCTTAGAAATAGTATCGTCGATAAAACTTTTAATTCCTGAATATATATCCAACAACTCCACTTACGAAGTTCTGGATATTAAGAAATAACACTATAGCCGAACTGAATATTTAAAACAAATTATATGAAAAAGAATATCGTTGTACTTTCAATATTATCCATAATTATAGCTTCATCTTGCGCCTCCCGCAAAGATCTTATATACTTTCAAGATGAACCCTTAAGTGGTGGCTATATAGATGCGTCACCGGAACAGCTTTTTTATAAGGCTGACGATATCTTAACCATTACTGTGTCTGCCGCAGATCCCGTAGCGGCCAAGCCATTCAATTTGGCAACGGTGACCGAAAGTATTGATCTTGTCAGCGCAACTGGTCGTGAACGCATGCAAAACTATTTAATTGATTATAACGGTAATATCGAATTTCCAGTATTGGGCACGCTACATATTGCGGGAATGACGAGGATAGAACTCACCGAGATGTTAAAAGAAAGAATCAGTGAATATGCTAAAGACCCTATCATCAATATAAGATTAGTTAATTTTACAGTAACGATTATTGGAGAGGTCAATAGTCCTGGAACATATACAATAGAGAATGAACGCATTTCTCTTCCTGAAGCGATAGGTTTAGCTAATGATTTAACAATTTTTGGTCAGCGTAAAAATGTATTATTAATTCGCGAAGTAGACGGTAAGAAAAAGTTCGCCAAAATTGATTTGACCTCAGTAAACGCGGTAAGCTCTCCACTCTATTATTTACAACAAAATGATGTGCTAGTGATAGAGCCTAATAATGCAAGAATACGGTCAGCAAATTATAATCAAAACAATGCCGTTCTGATTTCCGCGATCGGTACCTTGACCACAATTGTGGCGGTGTTTCTGATTAAATAATTTTTTAGAATAACAATAAAATCTCATGGAATCCAGAACCTCGACATCTACTAATGAACTCAAAAAAACGATAGATCTTTATCTCTCCAGATGGAAATTAATATCTTTTTTTGTGATTGTTGCGCTTGCGTTGGCATTCACCTACCTTCGTTATACCACCTACGAATATCAGGCTTCGGCTAGCATTAAAATTAAAGACGACAAGCAATCCCAAAAACTTCCAAGCATTTCAGAACTAAGTAAAGGTTCTCTTTTTTCCGAAAGAAACACCAAAATAAATGATGAAATTGAAGTCCTAACTTCTAGAGCCCTAATTGCTAATGTTGTAAAGAAACTACACTTAAACATTAGATATTATGAACAAGGCAAAATAAAAGAGCAGGAACTGTATAAGAACCCACCTGTAGCCTTGAGTTTTTTTGCTAGTGATTCAATCATTCATCAAGTTGATACCACACTTTTTATTAAGGTTAAATCTCCTTCACAATTTTTAATGTTTCAAGATGACGGCAAATCTTTAATAGATCGTGATGTGTCTGGAGGGAAATTATTTTCTTTTGGTGATCGCATTAAAACAGGCTTTGGCGATATGGTGATAGTTCCAAACACCGCGAAGTATGCACCAAAAATTGGAAGCAATTTAAAGGTTTCATTAAATCGTGTGAACTCCCTTGTAAATCAGTATCAATCAAAGATTTCGACATCTGTTGAAAAAGAATCAACTATTGTCAAACTGTCACTTAAGGACAACATTCCTAGTAGGGCTATTGATATTTTAAATCAAATAATTAAAGAGTATAATAATGATGTTATTGCAGATAAAGAAGAAGTTATCAAGGTAACTTCAGACTTTATAAACAACCGTTTAGAGCTGGTTTTTAAAGAGCTTGAAGAAGTAGATTTTACTGCGGAACAGATTCAGAAAAGAAACAACTTAACGGCGCTTGGTTCCCAAGCCAATATTTATCTGGAAAGTGAAAAACAAAATGAATTTCAAATTAGCAGCACTACCAACAAAATTCAATTAATAGATTATTTACAAGAAGAAATAAAAGAAAAGAACAAACGATCGGATTTATTACCAGCTAATATTGGAATTGACGATTCAAATGTTAGCCAAGTAACGAGAAGTCATAATGAATTGGTTGCCCAACGGGATAAAATTTTAAAGAATTCCACTGAAAAGAATCCCGTGGTTATAAATTTGAATAACCAAATTGATGCCTTAAAAGCGAATTTAGAAAGTTCTCTGGAAAACATGAAGAGAACTAGTGAAATTACACTAAGTAGTCTTAATAGAGAAGATGCGAGAATTAGAGGACAACTTTATTCCGCACCAACCAAACAAAGACAACTTCGAGACATTGAACGCCAACAGGGCATCAAAGAATCACTGTATATGTTCTTACTGGAAAAGCGAGAAGAATCAGCAATAAGTTTAGGTATGTTTACACCCAATGCTAAAGTTATTGAAACTGCATACTCAAATTACAATCCTGTCTCGCCAAATAAGATGATGACCTATTTAGGAGCGCTCATGTTCGGAATGATGATTCCCATTGGCTTTATCTTCGTAATGGACTTATTAGATACCAAAATTTATGATAAGGACGATTTAATGGGAGCGCTTAAAATTCCTTATATTGGAGACATTCCGTTAACTAGTAAAAGAACAAAACTCATAAACAAGGTTGACTACTCTCCTAAAGCAGAAGCTTTCAGGATCTTACGGTCGAACATCGATTTCGTTTTAAAAGATCATGGAACAAATGCTAAAAAAATATTTATTACGTCCACTAGAGCGCAAGAAGGAAAATCACATACCAGTACCAACTTAGCTTCATCAATTTCATTTTCCGAAAAATCAGTTTTACTTATTGAAATGGACATCCGTGTACCAAAGATCATGGAATACCTTAAAGAGAAACCCACTTCAAAGATTGGTTTATCAGATTATTTAGCGGACAAAAAATTGAGTCCTGATGATATTATAACCAAACTTAAAAATAATGCTTATTTAGATGTCATCGCCTCTGGAACCATACCACCAAATCCTTCTGAACTTTTAATGAGTCCAAGAGTGGAAGAGTTATTCAGATATTTTGAAAATAAGTATGATTATATTATTGTAGACGCATCTGCAGTTGGATTAGTCAGTGACACCCTTTTGATTGCCAAGTTTGCTGATATATTTATTTATGTCGTAAGTGCGGATAATATAGACAAGAGACATTTGGTTACCGTTGCTAAACCGCTCTATGCAGATAATAGATTACCAAATATGAATTTGCTATTAAATGGAACAAATTTCGACAAAAAAGGATATGGATATGGATATGGATATGGTAAAGATCCAGAGAAAAAGGAAAAGTGGTATCAGTTTTCATGATGCATCAAGTCACTTTATAAAACAAGACGCTGTTTTTGACCATAGGTCAGTAACTTAAATCATTTCTATATTCAATAGAAATATTTCAGAAATAATTCTTGGAAATATAATTTCAATTTGTTGTTTATATCTAAGAGGTTGTCCATACAGTAGCTTATAGTTTCATTAAAACATTTTTTAGACCTACCGACTACCCATAAACTATTTAATTTAAATTTAAATTAGAGGCTCAATAGCTTCAAAAAATGAAAAGTAACTATCTTTGTAGTTCTGTTTTAATTAATTTGACCAAATCATTATTGATTATATTCACATCAAATCGTTCTTCCGCATATGTCCTGCTGTTAATTCCCATTTCTCTGATTTTATTAGGATTTTGAATAAAATACTCCATGGATTGTACCAATGCATCTAAATCTTGAGGTTCTATTAAAAATCCGTTAAACCCTTCCTTTACAGATTCTCTACAGCCTACGGAATCTGTGGTAATAATTGGGTTTCCGCAAGCACAAGCCTCTAAAGTGGTTCTAGGTAAGCCTTCTCGATAATAACTCGGCAACACAAAAACATCTCTTTTATGCAGATGTTCTTCAATATTATATTGAAGGCCATGGAAAATAATAACGCCTTCATTATGTAAATGATTAAGTTCATCTTCACTGATTGCGGAAGGCGATGTTTCAGTTGCCCCAATTAGATGAAATTCCGAACTAGGATATCTTGCTTTCAGTATTTTAGCAGCCTCAATATAAAGTGCAATTCCTTTTTCTTTAATCAACCTCGCGATCAAAAGAAATGTTACCTTATCAGAAGCGTTTTTCTCTTTAAATGTGAACTGTTTCAGGTTCACACCAGAACCACTTACAAATGCTACCTTTTGTGATTTTGGAATAATTTTTCTATCCAAAAAAACTTGGTGATCATCTCTATTTTGAAAAACTATGACACTATTTTTCCTAATAGATAACTTATACAGCGCTTCATTAAAACGTTGTAATATTTTTGTTTTCGTTGTCAATCCTGAAAAAGTATAGCCTAATCCTGTAATTAACGAAATCACAGGCACTTTGCACATATTGGCCGCAATTGAGGCATAAATTACTGGCTTGACGGTATAAGGGAACACTAAGTCTATATTATTATCTTCAATTATTGATTTTAATTCATATATCGTTTGAAAATCTTTTAACGGATTGAGACCTGTGCGTTGTAAGTTGAATTCAATAGGAGTAGCCCCAATATGCTTAATTTTTTGAAGATACTTTTCTGTGAAAAAAGGAGCAGCAGCAAACACCTCGTAGTTGTTTGCAATGAGGTGTTTTATAAAATCACCTCTAAATTCGAAGAGAGATCCGTCATAGGAAGCTACTAATAGTATTCTTTTTTTCATCCTATCTTAGTTTTGATTAAGATAAGTGAATTTATACCATTTTTGGAAACAGTAAAATGACCAGACTCTAAATGAGCTGTCTTTTTTACTGTCTAAATGGTCTTTGACCAATTTCGTAATCACTTCCACATTAAAAATCCCCTGAGATTTTAACAGTTCTGGTTCAATATAACTTTCAAGTTCCTTTCTAAGGCTCTGTCTCAACCAATCCCCTGTTGGGCTACCAAATCCGCTTTTACTCTTATCTAAAAACTTATCCGGAAACTGATCTTTGAAGGCATCTTTTAAAATGTATTTTTTATTCCATCCTTTCATGAGATAACTTTCGGGAAGAGTATTGGAAAATTCCCAGATTTCTCTATTCAAAAAAGGCGCTCTGCACTCTAATGAAGACATCATGCTAGTTCTATCCACTTTGGCAAGCATTCCTCCCTCAAGACTCAATATTTTATCGACAAGTCTAAAATCTGTTACTGTTTTAATTTTTTGATTTTTTAAAACGTTTTTGTATTCAGTAAAGATATTCTTTTCAAAATGCTCTGGTACAATTATTTCAGCTAACTGATTACTTGTATTTGCCAGGGAAATAATATCCCAATAAAATTCTCCATCATAGTCTATTGCATTCAGCAATTTGTTAATTTGATATTTCCTTCCACGATGATCATCTTTATCGATAAGGTATTTCTTACCTAATCCTGAGATGGTTTTATGCAGACGTTTAGGTACAAAACTCGTGTACTTATCATTCATTTTACCAATATAGTACTTATTATAACCTCCAAATACTTCATCACCTCCATCACCCGTCAATGCAACCTTGACGTGTTGACTCGTTTTTTTGGAAAGTAGGTGAGTGGGTAGGGCCGCTGAATCAGAAAAAGGCTCGTCGAAATTCAATAATATGTCATGAATATTATGTTTAAGATCATTCTCATCTATTATAAACTCATGATGATTACTATTCACCATTTTAGCAACAACCCTAGATTTATCCGACTCATCATACGCAGCTTTTTTGAATCCGATTGAAAAAGTATCGATCTTTTTGTCGGTAGTTTGCGCTAGACAAAGTGAGATAATTGAGGAATCAACGCCTCCGGATAAAAATGTTCCCAAACCAACATCGGCAATAGATCTGCTCTCAACGCTTTTGTAAACCAGATCCTTCGTTTTCATTTTGGCGTCATCAAAGGAAATATTAGAAGCTTTAGGTTTTGGTTCAACGTTGATTTTATGAATTGTTGTCTTGTGCGATGACAAATCATATTCCAAATAATGATTGGCTTCAAGCTTAAAAATCTGATCATAAATAGTGTGTGGAGCAGGGATATAAGTCAATCTAAAATAAAGATTCAGCCCTTTTTTTGAAATATTTGGAGTAAAATCTATGGTCTTAATAATAGATTTTAATTCTGAAGCCCAAATGAATTCTTTATTTGTATGGGTATAATACAAAGGTTTTTCACCAAAAAAATCTCGGGCAATAAATAATTTATTGATCTTTTTGTCATAGATGCTAAATGCAAACATGCCATCCAACCATTGAAAGGATTCAACACCATATTTTTCGTAGGCCTTCAAAATAACTTCAGTATCACTAGAAGTATTAAAAGAAACACCTTCTGCTTCTAATTTAGCCTTAATCTGTTTGAAATTATAGATTTCGCCATTGAATACGATAACAATTTGTTTATCGTCTGAAAAGATAGGTTGTTTTCCAGATGTTAAATCAATAATAGATAATCTTCGCATTCCCATGCCGACGGAAAAATTGGCGTTCTCCTCTGAGAATAGACCGTCATCATCAGGACCTCGGTGAATAATGAGATTATTCATGGTATTGATGACATCTGATATCTTTTCCTTTTTCTGATTGGTTTTGGCGATTATGCCGTTAATTCCACACATACTTAAATTCGGTTTTATCTATTGATTAGGTTGTACTTTTTATTAAATCAATATATGCTTTTAAAATATGATCTTTTTCAAAGTCTCTTATGCGATTTTCTCCATTTATCCTACAGTTTTCTGCATACTCTTGATGAGATACATAATAGTTTATGCCTTTGGCCATAAGTTCCATGTTTTTAATAGGTACCAGAATACCATAATCTGTTATCATTAGGTCTTCTCTCTCAGTTTCTAATTTTAAGATTTCACTTGGCCCAGATTGACAGTTTGTACTTAAAATGGGCAGGCCACAGGCCATAGCTTCTAGTAATACATTTGGAAATCCTTCATGATTGGATCCAAATAAAAACAAGTCTGCTGCTTTTAGATATTGATAGGGATTAGGGTTAAACCCCATGAGTTTCACTTGATCATTTATACCTAATTCTCCAATAAGCAGCTCTAAATATTCCTGTAATTCCCCAACCCCAAAAATATACAAATGCACTTTAGGATTCTGTAATCTATGAACCGCTCTAATTAACATTTCATGATTTTTCCCGCGATCTAATCGACCGAGAGTGATAAGGTTGAATTTTTCGGTATCGAACAAGGACGTATTGGCTTCAATGGATTTTATTTTATCTAAATCAATAGGATTATGGATAACTTTCATTTTGTTGGAAGGTACTTTGAAATTATCAACTAAATCGTTTGCATTGCCATAAGAATTTGATATCACAAGATCTGATTCTTTATATAGAATCCTGATCAGACTCTTGTTGAAGGTAGACTGGATCCCTTTGTAGCTGTATTGAAGACTAGGATAAGCCCTTTCATTTGTTATTACCTTAAACTTATACGTTGTAAGTTTGCTTGCAAAAATGTTGATAAAAGAAGGTCTTGCCATGAAGCTCAGGCTATGCGTCAGTTTTAATTTTTTAGTTAATTTGGCATACTTATAGGCCAAAATCGGAATTTTAATGGCTTTCATAATACCATTTTCGTCACCTTCTGATTTTTCAATATAACTTATTTGTAAACCTTCGGGTAAGTCATAGTCAATGGAAGAATTCATTAGAACAAGATGGACTTCAATACCTTTTTCAATACAATAGGATACGATGTAGGAAACAACCCTTTCTGCTCCACCTCCGGCTAACGAGTAAATAAGAATTCCTAATTTCACTCTAATTGTTTTTTTTATGATAAACATTCATAAATAAATCCTCGTATTTAGCGAGAATAGTTTTACTACTATACCTTGTGCTAACCGATGCACTGACATCCTTCGGATTAAAATTGTAATTGGCATTAAATGTTTCAAGTTTTTGTACAAACTCATTTACATTAGATACAATGTTACCATTTATATCTGGAAATATTATTTCGTTTATTCCACCAGGTGCATCAAAAGCTAGAACTGGCGTACCGACCATACAACTTTCAATTATAGAGTTAGGAAAGCCTTCCGTATAAGAACCTTGCAAGTATAAATCACTTTCTGCTAAATATTTCTCGACTTTCGTTGTGAAGGGGATGTGAGTAATTTTACTTTTTAAGTTAAAGTCTTTAATTTGCGCGAAAATCTCATCATAAAGTATTCCTTTGCCAATTAACGTGTAATGAAAGTCAAAATCAACTTTTGATAGTGCTTCCAAAATTCTATGATGACCTTTTTCTTGATCAAATCGAGCAACGGTTATAAAATTTATGGGAGTGTTTATTTTGTTTCTTTCTTTAACTTTAAAGTTATCCGTTATGGGATTATTAATTAAAACTAACTTGTTTTTTTTAATATTGAAATTCTTATTAAAGTCTTCTAACATATCGTTAGATTGACAAATTATTTTATCAAAAAAATTGAACCGCTTATCACCTAAGAAACTAAAAGTCGACGGATTACGTTGATTTTCATAATTAGCGAGGACACTTAAAACATTAACTTCTCTCGCAATAAATATTGTTTTTGGAAAAAATAAGGACAAATAGGAGGTGACAGTATTTAAATGACTGATTGCACTTACCACAATATCTGGCTTTGTATTTAGAATATATTTAAATAGGGCGAAAACGCCTTTTGATACTCTGGGTTTCTCGAGAAAAATAACATTAATATTTTTAATATTATAGGAAGCATCTTTGGAATATCCAACAATAAGTAAGGTTGAATTAAACTTAGTTGAATCTATGTTCTGGGCTATGTAGGACATTACCCGCTCAGCACCACCTGGCAATAGATTAGGGAGCGTAAACGTAATGTTTATCTTATCTGATTTCATAGCCCTTGTTATTATTTAACCATTGTTTAAGTACCAATAATTTCCATATTAATGGATAATGATTTGCATTTCCATCCATGTGTTTCTTGATTTTATTGGAAACATCTTGATAGTTTATACCAGGAATTTCCATCAAACTTTTAGTGTCTAATTCGGTTAGTACATATTCTTTCAACTCTTTTCTAAACCAGTTTTCAAAAGGCATGGTAAAACCAGCTTTAGGTCTATCAAAATATTCCTTTGGTACATATTGATACAATACGTCTTTAAGGATGCGTTTTTGGTTCTTTCCTTTAAATTTATATTCGGAGGGCAGGGATCGAGCAAACTCTACTATTCGATAATCCATAAAAGGTGATCTTGCCTCCAAAGAATAAGCCATAGTTGCCCTATCTACTTTGGTGTTTATATCCCAATTTAAATACGTTTTTATATCAAAGTCTGATACCCGTTCAATTAAATTTTTATTATTATGAAGTAGATATTTTAACTCATCAACTTCTTTAGGATCTTTTAAGCCAGTATTTTGAGAAAAGCTCTTGTCCGTCTTAGAGTCGATATAAATAGATTCTATAGAATTATAGACCATAAACTCTGAAATGATTTTTAATTTATAGTGAGGTGCAAGTCCTGTTAGCTTTGACATAATAAGTCTTATTGGATAAGGGATCTTCATGAATTTGGATCCTTGATTTATCCAATTGTAACGATGATAACCAGAGAAACTTTCATCACCACCATCTCCCGAAATCGCGACTGTGACTTGTTTTTTTGTGTGCTTTGCCAATAACATTGAAGGGATGGCTGAAGAATCTGCAAAAGGCTCATCAAAATAGTGATGGAAATTATCAATTAGGGCAATGCCTTCATTATAATTACACTCAATGATATTATGGTCTGTCTGTAGATGATCGGCAACTTTTTTTGCATAAATACTTTCATCAAAACCTTTATCATTAAATTTTACTGAAAAGGTTTTTACTTTAGTGTCATAGGCATGTGTTGCCATAGCGGCCACAATAGATGAATCTACACCGCCAGAAAGGAATACACCTACTGGTACATCGGCAAACATCCTGATTTTCACTGCATCAGATAGCAGCCGTTTAAGCTCTGACTGTGCTTCCTTATAGTCACCATTAAATATATTTTCGCCTTTATAATCAATATCCCAGTACTGTTTTGTTTCGAGTTTTCCTGATTCTAAATCAAATACGAATGCGTAGCCAGGCAATAATTTATGGATTTCGTTAAAAATTGACAACGGATCAGGAATTGTTTCCCATGTTATATAAGAATTGATGGCATGTTCTGAAATAGTTAAATTAGTGTTGTGAAGTTGAATGGAAGATATTTGACTTGCAAATTCAAAATCCCTTCTATTGTGGTAGTAGTAGAATGGCTTTTGACCAAGACGGTCACGAGCCCCAAAGAATTGATGCTTTTTTTTATCATAAATGACAAAGGCAAACATTCCGTTAAAATGATTGACACAATTCTCGCCATATTCTAAGTAAGCGGCGCAGATTACCTCAGTATCACTTGTGGTCTTAAAAGTATAGCCTTTTTTATGGAGTTTATCCTTGAGGTCTTTGAAGTTGAATATCTCACCATTAAACACAATCTCAATATGGTCCAAATAGGAGAGCGGTTGATTAGACCTAACGTCTAAATCAATAATTGATAATCTGTTGTGTCCAAATACAATTGAATAATTGTCAGATTTATAAACTTTACAACCGGTTTGATCAGGGCCTCTAAATGACGTGCGTCTTAATTTTTCCTTAACTTGAGACTCATTGTATACTATGGTACTTCCGTAAATTCCGCACATATTAGTAATGTAAAAATAATTAATTTAATTGCTCTGAATTATTTAAAATAGAGGGCAATTGTTCTGATATTTGTTCCGCTGCCCTTTTATGTCCATAACAGGTCCAATGGCTATCGTAGTCAAAGACCCAAGTTTCATCATTATTGGAATCCAAAAAGATAATGTTAAATCCGGCGGCCTGACAAATTGCAATAATGGATTTACTTGAATCAGGATGGAACACCAATGTCTTATTATTGATGGTGTAATTACACTTTATATAAGCCATAAGTTGAGTTAGTTCAGGTTGAAATTCCAGTTCTTTATTATTAGTATCTTTAGAACTGACTTCTGGTTTCTCGTCTATATTAGATAAGTTTGTTAACGGAAACCTATTATACAAGTAATACATTAGCTTCCAGGCATATAATATTTTTTTTAGGCCAGGAGTTTTCATTTTGCCATATTCTATGGTGTTGGTATCAATATTTAATTGCGTAATATCGTCCATTGGTTTTATTTGGGAAATACTTTCGTAAAAATCTTCATCATTGACGTATATTAAAAATTGAATTGGTTTGAGTGAATCAAATTGTTTGCTTATTTCTAATGCTTCAATTAGCGAAACTCCTGAACGGCCAGCTTCCATGAAATTATAATCCTTCATATTCTCTTTTAAGAAAACAGATTGATGACACTCATTTGGATTCATGAAGTTTTCAATAAAAGAATCTCCAATAACCATTATAAGATTATCATAACTTTGAGGAAGTTTTCCTGGCCAACCAAATTTATTTATTGTCCAATTGTGTTCGCCACCTTTCCAATACCCTTCTTGATTTGGAAGGTATTTTTGAACACCATGTCCATCAATCGTTCTTTGGGGTAAATCGGCCACAGCATGCGTCAACCTAACAACAACTTCACCGACAACAATAGTTATTAGTAATAACGGAAATATATTTTTAAGGAATTTTTTCATAGTTAAAACTGAAAATATATAAATTGTTGCTTTTCGCCTGTAAAGCTGAACATCAATACAATCAGCAGAATATAATAGCCCCAACGCACAGGTTTACTCATAAAATCAACATTTTCAATCGCATATTCGCCACTTCTTCCAAGCCATTCTGTTCCTACGAAAAACAGTACTAATATTAAAATCGGGATTGGAAATATTTCAATTTCTGAAAATAAAGAAAAGGAAAAAGTGTTTTTCAAATACGATATGGCGTGCGATACAGAATCTGCCCTAAAAAATATCCATGCAATAATAGTTAGTAAAAACGTAAATGACATTTGAGCAAGTTCCTTAAAACTGGGGAAATATTTCCCTTGTGCAACCAAATCTGTATTTACTCTATTTTTGTTTGTCAATAATAATGGTAAAAAGTACAAAGCATTTAATGCGCCCCAAATTATAAAGGTCCAGTTGGCACCATGCCAAAAACCACTTACTACAAAAATGATGAAGGTGTTTCTGATTTTCATTTTAAGTCCACCTCTGCTTCCGCCTAATGGAATGTACAAATAATCTCTAAACCATGTAGAAAGTGATATGTGCCAACGTCTCCAGAATTCTGCGATATCCCTAGAGAAATAAGGGAATGCAAAGTTTCTTTTTAAGTCAAATCCAAATAATCTAGAAATACCGATAGCAATGTCCGAATACCCAGAAAAATCACCATAAATCTGAAATGCAAAGAAAATGGCACCAAGTAGAAGCGTACTCCCGTTATATTCGGTATGGTTATTGAAAATAATATTGGCATACTTAGCACAGTTATCTGCAATAACAATTTTTTTGAACAATCCCCAAAGTGCTTGGCGTAACCCATCAACCGCATTACTGTAATTAAATGTCCGTTCCTTTGAAAACTGAGGCAATAAATTTGTAGCCCGTTCGATGGGTCCAGCGACTAATTGAGGGAAAAAGCTGACAAAAGCCATGAAGCCCACTATATCTTTAGTCGGTTCTAATTTTTCATTATAAACATCAATAGTATAACTTAAGGTTTGGAATGTATAAAAACTAATGCCGACAGGCAATATAATGTTAAGCGTATTGATACTGAGTTCGGCGCCAAAAAAGGTAAACGAATCTATTAAGCTTTCAACAAAAAAGTTGTAATATTTAAAAAATCCGAGAAACCCAAGGTTAACACAAATACTGATCCATAACAGTAGCTTTCTTTTTGATGGTTTTTCTGTTTTCCCCAGCGCAAGTCCTATTGTATAATCCACCAACGAACTAAATAAGATTAATGAAAGGAATCGCCAATCCCACCAGCCATAAAACACATAACTAGATACCGTGATCAATAGATTTTGAGACTTGATGCGTTTTCCTCCTATAAGCCAGTATAATCCAAATACGATTGGAAGAAACAGAAAAAATTCAATGGAATTAAACAGCATGTAATTGCATGATTTAGTTGGTTAATAGAGGTTCTGTTAGTGGTTTTTTTCTTGTATTCGTTTTATTGCCTCCACAAGTTGCATGCTTGCTTTTTGAGCGCCCTTGTAATTTGGGTGGTGATAATCCGCAAAATCCTGGTCTGTATAAATAGTATGATCATCAATAAAATTATTTAGATCAAAATAAGGATTGTTTTCTTTTGCCATATACGTTTTAAAATAAGCACCTTCATCATCTGTTTTGCTTAATTTTAATCTCGAAGGAGGATAGGCTGTTCTTACACAAACTAACTTTGCATTATTGGATTTGACAAGATGCTCAATTTTTTTAAAATACTTATCAAAACGATTTTTGTCGAATGTTGTATTTTCAAAATTGGAGATGGGTCCAAAATTAGACACTTGTGCTTTACTGGCTGTTAGGGTATCATGCAGATAACCCTTGATCCATTGATCTTCTTTTCTAAGTGATTTATTATTTGAAAACACCCCGATGATGTCTTGTTTTATATAATTCTTAAATTTCACTACTGGAATGCTGAAGTTTAGAATTCCAGCTGTGCCGTAGCCTTTGGCAATGAGATTATATCTTCTTTGATTGGAATTAAAGAAAGAAGAATTAGAATAAGTTTGGTAGTAATCATAGATATCATCTGAGGCCTCAAAAAACAGATCCAAGATGATATATTTTGGTTTTTGATATTCAAAAATTTCTTCTAAACTGTAATAGGTCTCAGCAATATCTTGGGCTGATGTGGCCATATTATATGAGTTTGTATTTAGAAATGAGTCAATAATAATTGGATTAAATGAAGCATAAGCTCTGCTGGTACCAACAATGATCAAGTCATAAGTATTTTTGTTTTGATGAATAGCTTCCCATTTAAGGTAATTTCTATTCGTTTTATTTCGAACAGATTTATGGGTGGGATATTCATATATAATCGCAATAATTACATTTACCAATATAAACACTAACACACCTAAGGAAACTTGTTTTAAAAATTTTTTCATTTATAATATTAAAACTGAAAATAAATAAATGCTTGCTCTTCTCCAGTAAAGAGAAACATAAGCATAATGAGCAACATATAGAAAGACCAGCGCATTGGTTTTTTCATAAAATCTATTCGTTCCAAGGCGTGTTGATCATGTCTTCCCAACCACTCAATACCCAAAAAAACGGAAACTAAAAACAATACGGTATATGGAAGAATTACAGGTTTTGAAAACAGAGAACTATTGAACATGTCCAATAAGTATCTGAACGCATGGGAAACAGAATCGGCCCTAAAAAATACCCAAGCCACAGTTGTGATGAAAAAAGTAAAGGCCATTTGAACAATTTCCCTAAAATTGGGCAACAGTTTATTTTGGGCCACTACATCGGTATTCACCCTATTTTTTTTAGCGAGCAATAATGGTAAAAAATATAAGGCGTTCAGTCCTCCCCAAACAATAAAGGTCCAATTAGCGCCATGCCAAAACCCACTAACGAGAAATATGATAAAAACATTTCTTATTTTTTTATTCAAACTTCCTCTGCTTCCTCCCAAAGGAATGTAGATATAATCTCTGAACCAGGTAGATAATGAGATGTGCCACCTTCTCCAAAATTCTGCAATGTCCCTTGAGAAGTATGGGAATGCGAAATTTTGCTTAAGGTCAAAACCAAAAAATCTAGAAATACCGATGGCGATATCCGAATAGCCTGAAAAATCACCATAAATTTGAAATGCAAATAAAAGCGCTCCCAAAAACAGTGTGCTGCCAGAATAGTCATTTGAGTTATTAAATATAGTATTTGCATATTTTGCACAATTGTCTGCAATAACTACTTTTTTGAATAAACCCCAAATCATCTGTCGCATTCCATCAACGGCATTTGCGTAGTGAAACTCCCTTTTCTTATAGAATTGAGGTAATAGATTTGTAGCACGTTCTATAGGGCCAGCAACTAGCTGTGGAAAGAAGCTTACAAATGCAAAAAATGAAATTATATCCTTGGTTGGCTCTAGGCGTTTGTTATAAACATCAATGGTATAACTTAAGGTTTGGAACGTATAAAAACTAATACCAACGGGAAGTATGATATTAAGGGTACCAGCACTTATTGTTGACCCAAAAAACGTAAATGAAGCTATAAAACTTTCAACAAAAAAGTTGTAATACTTAAAGAATCCCAAAAAACCAATATTAACACTAATACTTGTCCATAATAGTAATTTGCGTCTTTTAGGCCTCTTTTCGCTATTTAGAAGCACTCCAATACCATAATCTAAAAATGAGCTAAATATAATGAGTGATAAAAACCTCCAATCCCACCAGCCATAAAAAACATAGCTAGCAAAAACAATGAGAAAATTTTGAAACTTTAAGTTTTTGCCAAAAACAAACCAATAGAGTGTAAATACAATGGGGAGAAATATAAAAAACTCTAGCGAATTAAAAAGCATAAATAGTTAAATTTGGGTCAGTTCCATTTTGGGCCATAATAATTTAAAGTAAATATGCTGTATCTTATTGAAATCATCAAAATTATTCTTTGAATTACAACTTTCCTACTTTTATCTGCATTATAAACAGAAGAATTAAATCAAGACAGTTGAAAAATCGAGAGATGATAAATTATGAATTATTTTATTTTTAATATCATGGCAAGTTTTTAATCAAGTCAGAAAATCTTTAAACATGGAGCGTGATGAATTATCAGAAATACTATTCAAATGTTCATCATCATTAAAATCTACGAGATAACCCAAATAAATAAACAATGCCACTAAATAAGGTTGATTTATTATACTCTGTAAACTCAGCATGAATATGCACAATGCGATTAAAACAGGAAGCACAAAAAATCTAATATGTGGTGGGCTTGCAATAGCCTTGGAGAAATATCTTCCAAGCATAAATAAGAAGAAGATAAGTACAAAAACACCAGCATCTGCCCATACACCTATAATGGTATTATGTCCTTGATGAGAATTTGCAAAATTGATTCCATTTCCTAATACTGGATTTTTATAAACATAATGCAATAATTCATTTACTAATTCACTTCTTCCAGAATCATCAACCCTGTCAAAATTAAATGATAAAATATTAACAATATTGTTTATTTTATCTCTTTGTTGCCCTACTAAATTAACGTTTGCGGTTAAACTATTTAGATTTAATAGTAAAATATAAACAAGAGGTAGCAAGCTTATACCTAAAATAATTCTAATGCCTTTAAAAAACTTGTAATTTAGCATTATTAATGAAATGACAAAAACCATAAACCCGGTATTTGAAAAAGTAATGAACAAACTATAAGCCGTGACAGTTAATAGAATTAACCTTAAAATTTTCAGAAATTTGCTTTTAGATTTAAAGGTTTGAAAAACAAAAATAAATGAAATAATTGAGACTAAGGCCATTTGGTTAGCATCTCCATAAACACCTGAAGCTCTGTCTATTATATAGATATATTTGCCGCCTACCTGATCTATATCGAAATCTATACTTTTCCAGTAAATTGAAATCACGCAAGATAATACGAAGGATATAAGAGCCACTTTTTCAAATAAAATTCTATTATTTGATAAGCTTAAATAATAATAAAATCCTAAAACATAAAAAAATGGAATGACAGCTAATAGTATATTGGAATTAAAATAATTGATAGCACTTGCCAAAAAGGCAAACAAGAAATAAAGCACATAAAAAACAATCCATAAGGCAGAAGTTTTGGAAAGTTCTCCTCTGTTTTTAATGATTAGGCCTGTTCCTAATACAATTAGACATAGATTTCCGTATGCTATACCTTGAGCAAGTGTTGATGAAACTAAATAAGTAACTATAACTTGTGCATTGAGTACAGTAACCACAAAGGGAAATAGAAAACAGAGATGTACAACTAGTTTATTTTTCATCGATTATAGTGCTTCAAACATCTCTAAATATCTCATATAAATTTTTTCGATTTTGAATCTATCTAAAGAATCAATACCCTTTTTTGCAAATTCTATTCTTTTTTCTGGTTGTTTAATTAATTCATCTAATTCTTTACACATTAATTCAGAATTTTGATTTTCTACCAGAATACCATTTACGTTATGAGTAATGATTTCAGATGGTCCGGAAATACAATCATAAGCTATGCAAGCCATACCTTGAGACATAGCTTCAATTAGTACCATTGGTAAACCCTCAAATCGAGAAGTCATAATGTAAATTTCAGAATCTCTCATAACATTTGAAATTTGTGTTGAAAAATCTTCAAAAGTCACTTTATCATTTAGTTTTTCTTTTTTAGCTAAATCTATTAAAAACTTTGATCCTTCTTCTCCACCACCTATTAGTCTCAGATTCCAACCAGGATTTTTTAATAAAACGGGCCCAATCATTTTTAGTAAATTATCAAAACCTTTATGATGGTACCTATCGAGATCCCCGACAGCTAAGATAGTTTTGTTCCGATTTCTTGTTTTTTCTCTGTAAATTTCAAATGCGCACGGATTTGGCACAACATAAACCTTAACATTTCGATTTTCATAATATTCCTTGTCAAAGTTGGTAAGAACCGTTAGTGCATTACTAAATTTATAAGCATATTTCCTAGTTATTTGACCAATGAAATTTGTTTTTTCAAGATGGTTATTGTGTTCAGAAGCTATAATCTTAATGCCATATAATTTACTAACAATTATTCCAATCAAATTGGTCTGAATCATAGATGTAATTAATACTTCAGGTCTGTTGTTTTGAGAGTTATAATATTGCATTAAGTTGACAAAGCTTCTTGTCATGTGGTTTTTTATCTTTCCATGATGCAATTTAATACGTTTTATATTTTGAGTTGGTTTCCATATATCTGGTCCGTTAAAAGTTATTACTGAAATATCATGTTCTTTTTCTTTAAAATAATTAGCTAACAAAACTAACACACGTTCAGCACCTCCCGAGGCGAGTGAATTTACAAGAAAATCTATTTTCATAAATTAAGTTTTTTGTATAATTTATATGTATATCCAAAATAAAAACAACTACTTATAATAAACACTAAAGAAGTGCTCATGGCCAACCCGAAAACGCCATAGTGCTTAATTAATATAGTATTTAATATTATATTAACAATTAAATTAACTAACGAAATCCAAGCCATGAAGCTGTTTTTATTAATGCTTGTCAAAAATTTAACAATAATTAAGGTACAGAGATAGAACGGGACATTTAATAGTAAAATTTGTTGGATGGTCGAAACTTTTATAGTGTCATTATGGGTAAATTGATTTCTCTCTAACCATAATTGAATAACCCAATCAGATAATAAAATTCCGATTATTGAAGCAATTAGTACGGTTCCAAATATCCATTTTAAAATCTTAAATAAATATTGATAGGCTATTTTAAGATCTTCATTAACCATTCTTGAAAAATGAGGCAATAAGACGTTTCCTAAAGACATAATTACAATGGAAACACCAAATGCTGGTATTCTGTTTGCGTAACTTAGAGCAGCTAAAGAACCAACAATAAGTTGGCCAGCAAAAAATTGATCAATAAAGTTATTCATTGCAGAAAGAAAACCTGAAGTTATTTTGGGCGGTAATTGCTGTATCATTAACCTAGAATTACTATTCAAAATCAGTTTTCCTAACGAAATAGCTTTGAGCTTTATTGAATAAAACAATAAAAATGTAAAACTGATAATCGTACCCGTCAAAGTACCATAGGCCAAAACCATTGGCCCGAGTATTTCCAATAAGTGTAAAAGAAATAAGATTGTTGTGAATAAAGGTAAGAGACCTACAATAGTGGATATGAAAAACCTATTGTCAACTTCCAATAATCCCGTAAGTACAGATTCAATTCCCCAAAAAAACAAACATGGTAAAATAATGTAAAATTGGCTTTTCACTAATTGATAATTAGCTTCTGGTTGATTGGGATAAACTATATCCAAGAAAAAATCGAATGAAAAAAACGTTATTAAAATCGAAAGAAGTGAAACACCAATCGTCATTGTGAAAACGACACTTTGAAAACTTGATTTATTATCACCGTTTTTTAATTCAGTAATATAGTTTGGTATAAACAAGTTTGTTAGTGAGCTAATAAAAACACTATTTATAAATGTAGGTAGCAAAGAAGCTATTATAAAAGTATCTATGACTTCGTTTAATCCAAAGCTACCTGCAACAATGGTTTCCTTGTAAAACGCAACTATCTTAATTATGAAAGTAAGAACTGCAACAATAGCCATACTTTTCATAACAGGGTTCCGCATAGTATTGTTTGCTTTTCCTAATATATTTTTTAATTGGGTAATTAACATTTTAAGTTGTCAAGAGTGTTTTTCATTGCAGTCAAAAATATACTCAAGGAGATATTAATTTTAGGGAATATTACATAATCTCTAAAAGTTCGATTGGATTTTATCTAAAGGTTGTAGAGTCAATATTGGCGAAATGTTCTTGTAATCCACAAATATGGAAAAAATAATTGAAATCAAGATAAATATTGTATTAAGTTATTTGTTATGGTTTTCACCGCATTATTTTTAAAATCCATGTAGTTAACGACAACATTATTTGTCCATTAAATAAAGGTTATTTTTGTTCGATATTAATAAATCGTGTAAGAGTTTTTGTGAATCTTATTTAATTGTTCGAGAATTTCTCATTGTGGAATGCTTTTTATTATCAGTAGCCGACTCTCTTAGTTACTCATGATTTTTTTATTTTTTACAATTTAAACCAATTTGCTATTGTTTCACGGTGAGCTAAATTTTTTACTTATACCATTCTTCTTAAAAAGGAAATCTTTTGATTTAACTTATTGGTTATGTGTTTTTATTAGAAAAATATTTTATTAAACTTTAATGCAGTGATTTTATGATGTGCCCGTTCTATGTTGATTAAAATCGAATTCTCACTTTATAATTTTTTTTGTATTATGTATAGTAAATTCGATAAACTGTTAAATTTAACGTTGAGAAACATCTAAATCAATTTTCTACCCGTATATAACAACAATGATTAGTAATTAAAAACAAAGTAATACTTACCCTACAATATTTTGCATCTTGTCGAATACTTATGTATTATTATGCCTTTTGTCGAATAAAACGGCTCTTTAGCATATTTCAATCCTTTAATTTTATAGATTGCAGACCTTCTTATAATCAGAAAAAGTAAAAATTTTATGAAAGCCCCTAAAATCACATTAAGTCAAATTGGTTATATACCAATATTCATTTTATTATTTTCATTTCTAAATATAAATGCTCAACAGATAGCATTTCCTAGTGCTAAAGGTGCTGGTGCTTATTCTACTGGTGGACGAGGTGGTCAGGTTATTCACGTCACTACATTAAATTGGGATGGACCAGGAAGTCTAAAAGAAGCTATTAAAACTAAGGGACCTCGCACAATTGTCTTTGATGTAAGTGGCGAAATTGATGCTACAAGCCAAGGTAATTATGAAGATTTAATTGTTGGTTCTGATTATGATAACATTACTATTGCGGGACAAACCGCTCCTCATGGAGGTATTACAATAAGGACTTCTTTTATAATTTTTAGAGATGTAGATAATGTCGTCGTAAGATATATAAGATTTAGGAATACAAATAAATATTCGAGTTCAGACCCAATATGGAATCAAGGTGGTAGTAATATAATATTTGACCATTGCACTTTCAGCCATGGTAATGACGAAGCATTAGACTTTTCTTATAGTTTGGGAACAATGGGAAATGTTACAATTCAAAATTGTTTTCTTCAAGATAGTAAAACAGGAGTTATATTGGGAGTGGATTCAAGTGGGAACCCTACACCTTTACCAGACTTAGGCGATTTTACTTTTGTCAATAATGCAATAAGCAATATATCACATAGATTTCCAAACCCACAGGGAGGAGGGCAATATGATATCGTGAATAATGTGATTTATAATTGGAAAGAAAGACTTATTAGAGTTACAAATGAAGGTACTTATAACATTATAAATAATTATTATAAAACATCTGCTCAAGGATTAAGAAGAAGTGGTTGGTTTCCTGGGACAGGTGTTATTACAACTCGATTACATAAACTACAAGCACAAACGTATAACAACCCCTTAATTTATACATCAGGAAGCTTAATAACAGGGCAAAGAGAAGTTCCACAAGTTGATGATAGTGACATGTGGACTTATTTTGCTGGATCACACTCTTCATTTCGAGAGGGTAATCCAGTTGCTGCCAAATTCTTTACTAAAATACAATTTCCATTTAAAGGAGTTGACTTTACAATAAAAACGGCACATCAAGCCTATATTGACGTTCTAAATGACGTTGGTGCAAATAAAACATTAAATGCTGATGGTACTTTAAATGAATACCAAGACACTAAGGATGCTGCTGATATTCTAATGATACAAAATGATAGTTTTGTTAGCTATGATAAAAATGATTTCTCATATCCACCTCTAAGTGAAGTACCATACCCAACTATCCCTAGAAACACAAGATCAGCAAACTTCTACATCTCCAACCCCCACATCCCAGAAATATGGCTTAAAGCCAACGTTCCGGAAGGCCAAGACCATAATGACATTGCGCCAAGTGGTTATACTTGGTTGGAAGAGTATTTAAATGGTGTAGATCGGACTGGAGAGGTTGCTGCAGTAGCTGTTGAAAGTGTTGAAGTCACACCAAGTACCGCAAGAGTTCAAATATTGGAAACCCTTCAATTATCCGCAAGCTTTACACCTTCTAATGCTACCAATAAAAACGGTACATGGATTTCCAGTGACGAAGACATCGCGACGGTTGATACCAAAGGACTTGTGACAGCTGTTTCGGTAGGTGAGGTGACTATAGCTTTTACAAGTGCAGACGGTGGAATAAAAGCCACCTCCTTAATAACGGTTTTTCCGGAAGCGCTCCAGGCGAGCGCAGGTACTGACCAAGAAGTTTGTGTAGGTACAACCACCACACTCACCGCAAGTGGTGGCACAAATTATGTTTGGAGTACAGGAGAAACTTCAGAGAGTATTGAAGTCACCCCTGAGACCACAACTACTTACACTGTTACAGTGTCAGATGAAAATGATCAATCAGAAGAGGCTAGTGTCACGGTTACAGTTAGTGCCATTCCGACCGCAAATGCAGGAGAAGATCAAACTATTTGTAATGGTGAAACAACAACGCTTACGGCCACTGGAGGATCATCATACCTATGGAGTACCGGTGAAACCACAGCTTCGATAGAAGTAAATCCAGAAGTAGACACCGTTTATAGTGTTGAAGTGAGTACTAATGGTTGTTCTAGTACAGATGAGGTTAGTGTTTCTGTGAAAGATGCTCCAGAACTTGTAATAACTGGCGATTTGATAATTTCTGAAGGTGAATCTACAACACTCACAGTGAATGGAGGGGGTAATTATGAATGGAATACTGGTGAAACTTCTGAATCAATTACAGTAAGCCCAACAGTTACGACCACTTATTCCGTCAGTTCTATTAGTCCTGCTGGTTGTTCGAGTAATGCAAATATCACTGTTACGGTAGCTCAGCAAGTTTCTGCCAATGCCGGTCAAGACGTTGCTATTTGCGTTGGAACAAGCACAATCTTAACTGCCACTGGAGGTTCAATCTACCAATGGAGCAATGGTGCCACAACCGATAATATTGAGGTAAGCCCAGACGCAACTACCACCTATTCGGTTACGGTATTTGATAGCACAGGAACCAATTCTGATACAGATGAAGTTACGGTAACGGTCAATCCGCTGCCAACTGTAGATGCAGGGAGCGGTAGTACTATTGATGCAGGAGAAAGCGTCACATTAACTGCAACAGGTGCTACTACCTATAAGTGGAGCAACGGGGCAACTGGTGCGACCATTAATGTGAGTCCCACGGCGACCAGGACCTACACCGTGACCGGAACAAGAAATGGTTGTGAGGCTACAGACAAAGTAAAAGTAATAGTAAGAAACACTGTTGAGGTTATCGCCGATGCCGGTGTTGACCAAAGCATTTGTGCCGGATCAAGTGCGACTTTAACTGCCACTGGAGGTTCTACCTATTTGTGGAGCACGGGAGCTACAACCGAAAGTATTTCGGTTAGCCCATCTTCGACAACCACGTATTCGGTTACTGCTTACGATGAATCCGGCCAAAATTCTGATACAGATGAGGTCAAAGTAACGGTCAACGCTCTGCCTGCGGTAGATGCTGGAAGTAATGTTAAAATCAATTCAGGAGAAAGCACAACATTAACTGCAACGGGAGCTACCACGTATAAGTGGAGTACCGGTTCTACTGGCTCGAGTATTACCGTGAGTCCCACGGCGACAAGGACCTACACTGTAATAGGTACACGAAATGGTTGTGAAGTTGCAGACACAGTAGAGGTTACCGTTTTAAACCCTGTTGAAGTTATCGCCGATGCCGGTGTGGACCAAAGCATTTGTGCCGGATCAAGTGCGACTTTAACTGCCACTGGAGGCTCTACCTATTTGTGGAGCACGGGAGCTACAACCGCAAGTATTTCGGTTAGCCCATCTTCGACAACTACGTATTCAGTTACTGCTTATGATAGCACAGGCAAATATTCTCATATCGATGAAGTTAAGGTAACGGTCAACTCAATGCCAACAGTATCTGTGGGTAAAAATATCACAATTACTTCTGGAGAAAGCACTAAATTGACCGCATCTGGAGCGCAATCCTATAAATGGAGCACAGGCGAAACTGGGGCAAGCATTAATGTAAGTCCAACTTCAACCACGACTTACACTGTAACAGGAACAAGAAATGGTTGTGATGCCATTGCTACAGTTAAGGTTATAGTAGAAAAACCTCAAGTAGTTGTCGCTCGTGCAGGTGGAAATAAAGATATTTGTCAAGGTTCACCGGTCACATTAACTGCGACAGGTGGAGATCGTTATTTATGGAGTACAGGTGCTAAGACGGCAAGTATAACGGTTAATCCAAAAACGACAACTAAGTATTCTGTTACGGCATATATTGGAGAAGCATCTGGTACGGATGAAGCCACGGTTAAGGTAAGTCCTAAGCCAAATGTTAAGATCGTTAATGGTTCCGAAGCGGCTATTCTTGAAGGGGAATTTATAACCTTATCAGCTCAAGGGGCCAATCGATACGAGTGGAGCAATGGTGCGACCCAACCAAATATTGCGGTACGTCCTACGAAAACTAAAACCTATGAGGTTGTCGGATACACTAACGATTGCTCTTCCGAAAAATCCATTAAGGTAAATGTCTTTGAAAAAATTGTCGCCAATGCAGGTGATGATGTGGCCATCTGCCTGAACGGAAGCACAGTTCTAACTGCAAAAGGCCCTGCCAATAGTGAATACTTGTGGAGTACTGGAGAGGTTACTAAAAGCATAACCGTTAGTCCAGATAATGACACTGAATATTCAGTGATGGTTTACCATGCTTTAGATTCTGACACTGACAGTGTGATGGTGAGTGTTCGAAATTGTGAAACCTCGCAAATTGTCGATGATAATGTGACCATAGAAGATGATACGACGTTAGAGCTTTTGATTCATCCAAATCCTACGTACGGTGAGGTTCACATAAAAATTTCGGGGCTATCTGACGCATCAAGTATCTATTTGTATGACCTTTCGGGTAAATCTTTATACACTGAAGCAATCAGTGTAAATGACCATCAGGGTTATAATAAAACAATCGATTTATCAGATTTTGCATCTGGAATATATTTATTACAATTAGTGGATAACCAAAGAGTGATCACCAAAAAAATAGTTTTGAGATAAGTCTCAAAAAAATAGAAGATTGACTGAGCCATGGATTATTTCTGTGGCTCAGTTATTTTTTATAAGGGACGATAGACTCTACAGTTACTAAAGAATCATAGTTTTTAACTTGTAATGCTAAGAATAGTGTAGTCCTTAAATGACTTATTAAACTTAGAACATTTGGCTACTATCCTATCAATTGAATAATGATTATAAAGTCAACATTCGAGGAAGAACATTTCTTAACCAACACATTCGGAAGAGTTTCTTGTAATTAATGGAAAGAACCTTTATGAATTTTGCCTAAACCCAAATTCGTCGTACCACTTGCTCAAAACATATAGTTTCCAGATATATGCCGTATGGTCCTCTTTCTGTTCCATATGTTCAGATAAAAGCCTTTTAAATTTAAGAACATTTAGATTGGGAACCTTATTTAGGAACTCATCATTCAAGGCTTTTAAAAATTCCTCCTTAAGTTCTGTTCGCATCCAATCACCAATGGGTACGGCAAATCCACGTTTAGGTTGATTAAACACTTCTTCTGGGATATAATCTTTTAGAATATCACGCAGTATTTTTTTCTGTTTTCCTTTTTCATACCTAAAATGCATAGGTAGTGTTCTGGCATATTCTACAATTCTATAATCTAAGAATGGGCTTCTCACTTCAACGGAAAATGCCATACTGGCTCTATCAACTTTTACATTGCTGTCATTTTCCAACCATAATTTAATATTCAAATCTGCAGCTTTCTGTAAGAAATTATTAGACCAAGTTTTATAGCCTTGATAATGCTTCATGTAATCCTGCTTTTTCTCATTTAGAAGAAATCCCTTTCTAGAAAAAATATTTTCGATAAAGTCATTTCTGCTTTTTGTATTCAAAGCATTCTTAATTCTATCAGTGTTCATCCCAAAAAGCTTTAAAACTCCCGATTTCACTATGAGTTTTCTAATAGCGTAGGGTATATCCATTATTCTTTTGTTTCGCATCAATGAATCAAAATGTTCATAACCTATAAAACTTTCGTCTCCACCATCACCTGAAAGAGCAACTGTAACATATTGTTTGGTGATTTTATTAAGTAATAATGATGGTAACGCTGAGCTATCTGCAAAAGGCTCGTCATAGACTTCGGTGAGTTTTGGAATGAGTTTTAAAATATCATTAGGAGTGCAAATAATTGTTTTATGGGTTGTATTGAGAATTTTGGAATATTGTTCCGCTATCTTACTTTCATCGAATTTAGGATCATCAAACCCAATGGAAAACGTGTTTATTTGTGAAGGAGACACTTTTGCTGCAAGACTAGAAACCAAAGCAGAATCTATACCTCCTGACAAAAATGAGCCAATAGGCACGTCCGATTGAAGCCTTATTTTAACAGCATCCAAAAGCAAATCATGTAGTTCGCTTTTGGCATCCTGGTATGAAATGTCTTTAACTTTAACAGGTTTTAAGTTCCAATATTCTTCGATATTTAAAGTTTTGTTGTTTAAATCAATTTCCATATAATTCCCGGGAGGAAGCTTAAACACCTCATCCACAATCGTATAGGGGCTAGGTATAAACATACAGTCCAAAAACATGGAAATGGCGTCTTCGTTAATCTTCTTGTCCGCAAGCATTGGCTTAATTTGACTGCAAATTTCAAACTTACCGTTCTCCCAATAGTAGTAAAATGGTTTAACCCCAAGCCTGTCTCTTGCAGAAAACAACCTATTTGTCTCTGCGTCGTAAATTGAAAACGCAAACATGCCGTTTATCTTTTCTAGAACGGCTTTCCCCCATTGCTTATACCCAATTAGAAGAACCTCTGTATCACTTTCTGTTTTAAAGATATAACCTAAATCTTGAAGCTCTTTTTGAATTGTTTTATAATTATAAATTTCCCCATTATAAACAATTGTAAAATTCTCAAAATCCATGGGTTGGTTGGAACGTGTGTTTAAATCTAAAATGGAAAGACGCAAGTGACCAAACGTTAGATGATTTATTTTTTTAATTCCTTTAAAGTCTGGGCCTCTGTAGGAAATTGAATCAAGCTTAGTATCGATTTCCTCGAGTTGGTAAGGAATATTTGTTAAATATATACCACACATAGTATTAGTTTTATGTAAAAAAAAGATATTTTTATTTGAAAAGCACTAGTATTTCAAAAAAGTTTAACTCTTTTGGAAAGCAGGATGACTCGTTGAATTGTTGGGGATTTCATTGATTAAAATTATGTTTGAAATATCATTTTATAATTCAAATTTCTGTTACCGAAGCCATTGTTGAGGTAGGTAAGCGATAAACCGAATGTTAACATTTTTAATGGTTATGGACTCACTATCCTTAAAAGGTAGCCCTATATGCTTACTAGTTGATTGGATCAATCAAAATAAGTGAGCAATGACTTAAGCAATCATTCGCCATGGAATATTTTTATAGCTCAGTTATTTTTTAAAGCGGACGATAGATTCTACAGTTACTAAAGAATCGCAGTTTTTAACTTGCATTTTGAAATTCTGCTCTTTATAGCTGTTCTCAATGATATAAGTCTTGCATAATTCGTTTTTGGTATCACTTTCCGAAAAATTGACATTCCCATGTTTGATCATCTCAGAAACAACAACAGTATCCATTTCAAATGATCGCATAGCAAATAATGCATCTTCTGAATATGTTTTTTGTTTTAGTGAGATGTTTTTTGTAGTCCGTGCGTTGGGACTGTAGGCACATGAGGTTTTTTTGCCACTTAAGAAAAAGAATAGAATAATTAAACCTATAGAAAAGCCGCCTAAATAATAGCCGACACGATGGATAAATTTCATGGTTAAAAAATTAAAAGATTGACATCACTGTATTTTAAATCAAACCAATTGGCAACCAATTTGCTTGTTAAAATACCGTGGTAAAAGTACAATCCATTTTTTAAACCCCGATCAAATCTGAGGGCATTTTCGATTCCGCCATCCTCTCCAATTTTCAAAAGATAAGGTGTGAACATGTTACTTATTGATACAGAGGCTGATCGGGAATAGCGTGCAGGAATATTTGGCACACAATAATGGACAATGCCGTTATATTCAAAAGTTGGCTTATCATGGGTAGTGACCTCACTGGTTTCAAAACAACCGCCCATGTCAATGCTGACATCAATAATTACAGCTCCAGCTTTCATACAGTCTACCATAGCTTCAGTAACCACAACAGGTGCTCTGTTGGTGCCTCTTACTGCGCCAATGGCAACATCACATCGCTTCAAGGCTTTGATGAGGTTCTTTGGTTGCAGTGTTGAAGTGTATAGTGTTCTGCCCAAATGGGATTGGACCGATCTTAGCTTGGTAATGGAATTGTCAAAAATCTTAACATTTGCACCCAATCCAATGGCAGAACGGGCAGCAAATTCGCCTACCGTTCCGGCGCCAATAATAACGACTTCGGTTGGAGGCACACCACTGATATTTCCAAACATCAATCCATTGCCACCATTGATATTCGATAATAATTCGGCCGCAATAAGAATCGAGGCAGTTCCTGCAATTTCGCTCAAAGACCGAACCGCAGGGTAAGAGCCATCATCGTCTTTTATAAATTCGAATGCCAAGGCCGTAATGCGTTTGGTGGCCAAGGTTTCAAAGTATTTTTTGCTTTGTGTTTTTAGTTGCAGCGCTGAGATCAATAATGTCTGCGGGTTGATGAGTTTAATTTCATCTAAAGAAGGTGGTTCAACTTTTAAGATGATAGGGCAGGAGTACACTTTGGCGGTATCCTTGGTTATTTCGGCACCTGCTTCACTATAGGTTCTATCCTTAAAATTTGCACCATCCCCAGCACCAGCTTCAATCATGACCCGATGGCCGTTGGACACCAAGGCAGATACAGCGTCAGGAGTTAAGCAGACGCGCTTCTCCTGAAAATAGGTTTCTTTGGGAATACCAATAAAAAGATTTCCCTTTTTTTTGAAAATTTCCAGAGTTTCTTCCTGAGGAAGTAATTGTTCCCGGGTAAAAGGAGAAATGGATTTGCTCATTTGACTTTGAAATAAGCACTGAAATTACAAATAATTTTTCGATTTGAATTGTCTAATTAAAATTTTGCATATCCGCAATTAATCCTAAAAAATTGAGATTGCACATTTAATATCCGAATAAGCCTTGCCCCGCCTAAAGGATGGGTTATTCTCAAATTAATTAATCATTTGAGATTTTTGCTTCCTTTAGTCCCGATAACAATCGGGAGGGCAAACAAAAAATCGGCATTGTGTTTTCAGTTTTTAATTCTTAGGACGAAAAGTGGATATGCAAATTAAAAATAATCGAAATTGAATAATCGCGATGTTTGGAGAATTTTGTTGCTCTGGTCAAGAGTTTAAAAGTCTATGAGATTTGTGGTAATGTCACAACTATTATTCCCATAATGTTTTTATTAAGTTGTAGATGACAGATTATCCATGTCATTAAATAAATTTTTGAATACCTATCATCGCACCTAAATGCAAGCCTTCGTGGTAATTATTAAAAATAATGGCATCTTCGATAGAGTCCATATTTAACCCGATGAGTGTTTTGCGTGGTGCAAATGAATTAAAAAGTTGATTTGAATAATCAGTTTTAGTTTTGTCGATTAAAGAAATCAGTAGCTCTTTTAACTCATTGACTTCGGCATGATTAGTTTTTCCTGTTGGGAAAGTTCCCGGTTTATATAAATTGATCATGTCATCTGTAATATATCCAAGTAGGGTAGAAGTATTGTAAAGTAATGCCTGCTGCACCACTATGACGTGTCCAATATTCCAAATAAGATTGTTGTTGAAGCCCTGAGGTATTATATTCAACTGTTCTAAGGAATAATTTTCAAAATATTCCAATAAAATCTTTCTGTTGATGTTCCATAAATTGAATTCTGTTTCCATTTTATTCCCACCAGTGGGTTTTAATACCCCGAGGCTTGCCTCGATCGAAAAGACAATTTCTTATTCAAACTTTGAGAGCTTGCCCGCCTGTGCCGGTCGGATGGGTCCCGAGGTTCTTGATTATATAATTATTTGTTTTAAGATATTGCTTCACTATTCAAAAAGTTTAATTTATTTATCCCAAAAGAGACTTTTGTGAAGTGAATCTTCATATTGATTATTTATCGATGGTATTAAAAGATCCGAATGCACTGAGTTTTTCACTGTTTTCTCAGATATAAGAAACAGAAATGGCAAACATTCCAATTAGATATAGCAATTGATTATTTATTTGAATAATTCCTATAAATATGATCCATAACATTGGCTACAACATGATCACACTTTGAATTTCCGAATTCAAAAATACTTGAGTAATCGGTTAAATTTAAAATAGAATTCCTTAGCAGAAACCGTGCTCTATATAAGCGAACCTTAACGTTAGTTTTGGTCAATTTCAAGCATTTTGATATTTCAGAGATATCCATGTCTTCTACTTCTCTCAGCATATAGACTGCTTTGTACTTTTCAGGCAAGGTATTTATTGCTTTCTCCATAAAACATGAAGATTCTTTATATATCGTATGTCGTTCAGGATTCATTGTGTTTTGATCTACTATCTGTAAAAAATTATCATCTTGTTGCAAAGAAATGGTGGTATGCTTTGGCGATTTTCGCTTTCGCTGCAGTGCCTCATTGATGCCAATCCTAATCAACCAGGTAGAAAATTTTGACTCATTTTTAAATTGGTATAATTTTTCGAAGGCTTTAATATAAGTGTCTTGCATTGTGTCTTCCACATCGGTTAATAAGTAACTTCTAATTGTCCTATATAATAGTTCATTATAGCGTCTCATTAAAATTTCGAATAATTGAACTTCACCTTCAAGTATTTTTTCAATTATCGCCGCCTCAGTCAATTGCTTTTCTGGTGTTGTTTTGGTATACATAACGATTGCTGTTTGTCTTTAGATGCGAATTCATGGGACTGGTTACAAAATTTGTAACCTTTTTTTAAGATGCTCATCTAAACTAAAGGGCCATGAGTTAAAGGCGATGGCATTTTGTTAACTGCTCAACTTTTAATAATTCTGAATTTTGAACTATTTATCTAAAATGCACCACGAAGCTTAATGTAAATTTTAAACTAATTAAAACAAAAAATTAATTATGGGAATTAATGGAAATAGAGTTCTTGAATCTACTATGTATTCAAGTAGAAAAACACAAATAGATGACATAGAGGATCATGAAAAACTAGAAACTATACAATATCATTTTACCAAAATAATGGAGGCACTCGGTCTGGATCTCAAAGACCCAAGTTTAAAGAAAACTCCAGAACGAGTTGCGAAAATGTATGTCAATGAGGTGTTTAGAGGATTGGATGAGAAAAATTTTCCGAAAATCTCATTTTTTGATAACACCAACAACTATAAGGACATGCTGATGGTTGAAAATATTAGTATGTATTCTTATTGTGAGCATCATTTTGTGCCTTTTTTCGGAAAAGTTGTTGTGGCTTATATGCCTAAAGACAAAGTGATTGGATTATCTAAAATTAACCGAATTGTTCAATTTATTGCCAGTAAACCCCAGATACAAGAAAAGCTCACGGTTGAAATTGGTCAAAAATTATCGGAGCTTTTAAAAACCGACGATATAGCTGTTTTTATAGAAGCTACTCATTTATGTGTGGCCTCTCGTGGCGTAAGAGATGAGAAAAGTGTGACCAAAACAAACTTCTTTGGTGGAAAGTTCCTAAAGGACAAAATGAAAAATAGGTTTTTTAATGCCATTGGAAAATAATATCTAAAACTATTTGTAACCCAAGTACAAGAAATGCATCAAAACAATAAACAATTTTTAAAACATATATATTATGAAAACAAAAGCTAGATACAAATTGACAATAATTTGTGCATTAGTAATGGCCACATCAGGTTTGATGATGGCTCAAGACGCCCCAAAACTAACAGATCCTGAAATAGCATCTGTAGCAGTGGTGGCAAATCAAATTGACATCGATTATGGAAAAGTGGCGTTAAAGCGTTCTAAAAATAAAGAGGTGACTGACTTTGCGAACCGAATGATCGAAGATCATAGTGCAGTCATTGATCAGGCAGTAGCTTTGGTTACAAAGTTAGGCGTGACCCCTAAAGATAATGCGGTGAGCCAATCCTTAATGAGTCAATCTAAAGAAACCCTTAAAAAACTGAACTCAGTCAGTAAAAAGGATTTTGACAAGACTTATATCGATAATGAAGTAGCATATCATGAAGCGGTCATTGGTGCTGTTAAAAATGTATTAATTCCTCAAGCACAAAATTCAGAACTCAAAGATTTGCTCGAAGCAGTACTCCCGGCTTTAGAAGCACATCTTGGACATGCTATAATGGCACAAAGTAAAATTTCAAAATAATGCAATCACATAAGTTTTTAGTTTCTAAGTATTTATTAATTGTGGCTGTGCTGATTTGTGCTTTTGTGCTACTGATGGGATTTGAAAGCTCAGAAAACACGTATAAGCCCACTCGGCATACAGTAACTATTTTTAAAATGAAGTTTAATCCAGAGAATCTGGTGGTCAATAAAGGTGATACTGTGGTATGGATCAATAAAGATTTCTATCAACATGATGTGACTGAAATGACTAGTAGAAAATGGACTTCAAAACCTTTTAATCAAGGCGAATCTTGGTCAAAAGTGATCACCGGGGATATCAAATATTACTGTGATCTACACAAAGTGATGAAAGGCACAATTACAGTAGCTAAGTAGTCAATGTATTAATTATCTGAATGAGGTTAGCTGTTCTTTCAGTTGATTGCACTGGTCCAATCTTTCGCCTCTCAGCATAAAAAAACTTATCCCGATTCAAGTAAAGCGTCGGGAGAAGGTTCATAATTCACTAACAAAAAACGAAAAATCATGAAAAATTATTTTAAAATTTCTACGGTGACATTCACCGTAATGGCTATGCTTAGCCTTTTTAGTTGCAATGATGATGATACTGGAACGATCATACCAATTCCACCAGGAGAAGGTAGTTTGGACCTGCCTCCTCTGGATCCACAGTTAGTCCAAGAGGGAAAAGACATATTTAGATATGATACTTTTGGTGATGAGACGTTTTGGACAGATGTATTGCAGATGAACCAAGTTATAGAATCCGCAGTCAGTCCAGCAACGGCTTTGGCTGTGGGCTTAAAGGTCGATGCTTCTGCTTTACCGGCTGAAGTTGTTGCAGCCATTCAAAATGGGGACGTTGATTTGGAGGATCCTCAAACCACGTTGGTCTTGCTGCAACTAAATGCTGTTGTTGGAGTGCAAGGTCAGGTAAGTGAAAAACCGGATGGTTCTTTGACCTTGGATAGAATGGGTATAACTTGCGCTTTGTGTCATTCAACTGTTGACGATTCTTTTGCTAAGGGCATAGGAAATCGTTTGGATGGATGGCCAAATAGAGATTTAGACCCTGGTTTGATTATCTCATTGTCGCCAGCTTTAGACCAACCTACAAAAGATGTTTACGCATCTTGGGCACCTGGTATCTACGATCCGAGATTTAACCACGATGGTTTGAATAATCCAGTGGTCATTCCACCAGCTTATGGTCTGTATGGACTTCCTAAAGCCATTTTTACTGGGGATGGAGATATCGAACATGAACCTGCAGGACCTGTGGCCTATTGGAATAGATATGTTGCAGTGACCCAAATGCATGGGCATGGGTATTTTGAAGATGCACGTCTTGATAATTGGATAGTGGACCATAGAGAAGATGACGATTTAGTAACCGATAAACTTCCTGCATTACAAGCCTATCAATTTTCTATTGCCGCTCCAAAGCCCCCAGAAAATTCATTTGATGCCGCTGCCGCCTTTAGAGGAAAAGCACTTTTTTCAGGAAAAGCACAATGTGCAACATGTCATTCCGGACCTTTATTTACAGATGTTGTTGAAGGAGGAAAATTACATCCTCAAAGTGCATCCGTAGCAGTAGATAAGGATTATGTAAAACGTTCCGCCACCAAACAATGGCGGGTGACACCATTGAAAGGTATTTGGCAACACCCTCCTTATTTTCATGATGGTTCAGCAAAAACATTGGCTGATGTGGTATCAAGATATAATGAGGTGAACAAACTTAAATTAAGTGATACCAAAAAGTATGATCTTACTGAATACTTGAAATCAATATAAGGTCAAAAGGTAGTATCCCTTGACCATGCTGAAAGTTTGCTGTTGTTTATGCATCTCTTTAGGGAAGCAGTTCCTAAAGGAATCAAGCCCTGAGGAAATGTTTTTTATAACTTAGATTATTCTATAAACAAAGCAATCAAGAAGCAAAAATCGATAGTTGAGAATTGATATACACAAGGTTGCGCACTTATTGCATTATACTTTAGAGATATTTGGACAACGCTGGATATAAATGATAAAAGAAGTCTAAAACATCAACTTTAAATGTCGAGTTGATGTTTTATCTTTTTAAGTAAATACAATAACAATTCTATCTCTTTTTTATGCGTTCTGAAGGAAAGAATCGCGGCACGTAAAGTCATTTTGTCGTCTAAAAGCGTGGATGAAATAAAAATCCGACCGTCTTGTTGAATGTAATCCAATATCATTTTATTGAGCACATCACTGTCATAGTTTTTCAATTCGAGTCTAAACGCCACAACGCTCAAATCGGGTTCGCATAGTACCTTATACCCGATAGTCTGAAGTTCTTTATAAAGGTAATTGGTGAGTTGCAACTTTTCATTGAGATAGTCGGAGAAAGGACTCTGTCCATACAGTTTTAATGGTAACCACATGCGCAAACCTCTAAAATGTTTGCTCAACTCTGGAGATAAATCGGCAGGTGAATATTGGTTTTCCATTTCGGCATCACGCATATAATTTGCGCTATAAGCATGGGCAGCGGCTAAATGATTAATGTTTTTTACCAGTACAATTCCTAATCCATACGGCATAAATAAACTCTTATGAGGATCCAAGATCACCGAGTCGGCCAATTCAATCCCTTTAAGTTTTTCTTTTCCTATATCGGTTAACATAAAAAAGCCACCATAAGCGGCATCCACATGGAACCAAATATTATGTTTTTTGCTGATATTGCTTAATTTCTCCAAAGGATCTATAGACCCTACATCAGTGGAACCAGCGTTGGCGACTATTAAAAAAGGCTTTAACCCAATTTGTACATCATGCTTAATCTGAGTTTCCAAAGCTGAAACTGAAATCCTAAAGTGCGAATCGAGAGGGATTTCTCTAATGATGCAGGTATTAAGTCCAATAATTTTCAAAGCCTTGTAAATACTGTGATGTGATTGCGAAGTACAATACACCACACTTTTAGAAACTTGCGAAATAGTAATGTTTTTATGATGTTTCGCTGTATGGAGCGCCATAAGGTTGGCGATACTTCCACCAGAAGTCAAGTTTCCTCCAAAGCCATCAGAATAGCCAATTAACTTTCCAGTCCAATTGATAAGTGCATCTTCCATTCTGACTGCCCCGGGCGATGCATAAAACACACCAGCGTATCTATTGGTCACTGCAGCAAGATAATCGCCTAAGGCGGAACTGTAAATACCCCCTCCCGGGATATACCCTAAATGACCACCTGATGCAGGATTTAATCCGGTATCAACCACACGCTCTTTAAAAAACGCTAAGATATCATCCAAGGATTCTTTGTCCCTATTAATTTTAAAAAAAGAATCCCGTTCAGTTGAAGCATGTGTGTCGTAATGAAACGCTTTTTGGGTGTCTAAAGTGTCAATGAAATCTTCTGAGAAACTCTGAATTTTATCAAAAAGAACTTTGCGTTCTGTCGCGGATTCTTCAAGTTCAAATATATTATTTGTAGAGTTTGGCTTAGGACCTTTCATAGAGTTTTAATTAATATTCCTATAAAATTAATCAAAATTTATATCCTGTTTGAATATAATCTTGTTTAACACCTATGGTAATAAGATGGGTTTTAACATCCTCTTCAAATTGCTTTGGCCCGCAGATATAAAAATTCTGTTCGGTACTTTGAACTAAATTAAGTAAATAGTCTTTGTCAATTTTCCCAAATGGAAGATTCTTTGATTTGGATCTGCTTAAGATTACCGACAATTTGGTACTAAACAATTCCTTCAATTTTTTATAATATAAAACATCATTTTTAGTCTTGTTGGCATAAATCAGTCTGTGCTCTTGTTTGACATCTATGCCGTTTTTGGACATATTTCTGAAAATTGGCAAAAAAGGTGTAATGCCAGTTCCGGCAGCAATAAAAGTCCCGCTGCCTTTGTAAGAATACGAGTCCCAGGCATAAGACAACTGTACAATGTCATTGGGTTGCAATTTTGCAATGCCCTGTGTGAGTGCATTTGCATTCTCATAAACCTTAATCACAAACTCTAAATGCTCGTCTGTAGGCACATTGGCCAGTGTAAAAGGAGCAACCGCAAGTTCGTAACCGGGTTTATCAATACTTAAATCGACGGCTTGACCAATATTGAATTCAAACTTCCATGGTTTGGTAATTTGTAGTAATATGACATTGTGATTTAAAGTGGAAACATTGAGAACTTTTGCTTTATACGGAAATATGATATCCATGGTTATTAGATTTTTAATGCTTTTATATTGGATGCATTTTCATTATGATGGTTACAAAAGATGAGGTTTGATAAATGCCCTAAACCATTCAATCTGAATAAAAAAAAGCCTCAGAATTAGTTGTAAAATTTTACCAGCAGAAATTCGATCGAAACTGTATTAGGACTTCAGTTTCAGAAGTTATCTTTGAAAGAATCGGCTTAATATTTAACTGGAATTTTAGGATGAATTCATGATAAAAGTCATGACATTTGACAAAAGAACTTTGGATATTTGTCATCCAAGTAATTAAATAGATTTAAATCATATAGAAAGGAACCAACCTTTGCTTAACGGAACGAAATCGCTATTTTTGTTCAGAAATAAAGCGGTTTTTCATCGTCCAGTACAACTCAGAGTTTTGATTTGGAACTAATTTTTAAATTTTCACAGTAGAGCAAGCATGAAATTTAACCCAGTTGTGGGATTAAAATATAATTATAATATTAATATGTCAAAAAAAACAACCAATAAGGGCATTTATATTGCCACCACAGAACCTAATATTGGGAAATCTATAATCTCTTTAGGACTGATGCAATCACTGTTGGGAAAGGCTGCAAAAGTCGGCTATTTCAGACCAGTTATTGATGATTTCGAGCCTGGAAAAAAAGATAATCATATCAATACAGTTTCCACCTATTTCAATTTGGATATAAAATTTGAAGACGCCTACGCCTTTACCAGAAGCGAGGTTATTCGGAAAAAAAATGCCAACAAAGACAGTGAGATCATGGGCACAATTATTGAAAAATATAAAGGTCTTGAAGAGCGTTTCGATTTTGTTTTGGTAGAAGGTTCAAGTTTTATTGGCGAAGGATCCATCATGGAATTTGATATGAATGTGTTGATCGCTAAGAACTTAGGCGTACCTGCCATTATTGTTGGAGGAGGTGTTGGTAAAACCTTGGATCAACTTGTTGGGAACCTACAAATGGCTTACGATTCTTTTAAAGATAAAGGTGTTGAGGTATTGGCTGTTATTGCCAATAAGATAGAACCACAAAACCTGACACTGGTGACTTCAGAATTGGAGAAATACTTGCCTAAAGGTGTTATTGTAAATTCAATTCCGCTAAATCATAGTCTTGCAAATCCATCCATCAGGGAGATAGTGGACACCTTGGATGCCAAAGTGCTTTTTGGCGAAGAATTCATTAACAATCAAGCGGGCAATTATAGTGTGGGGGCCATGCAACTGCGCAATTACCTTATTCATTTAAAGGAAAAGGCCTTGGTCATAACGCCAGGTGACAGGGCGGATATCATTTTAGGGGCCTTACAAGCAAACATTTCCGACAATTACCCATCTATCTCTGGGATTGTTCTTACAGGTGGGCTGATGCCGGAAGATTCCATTCTGAAACTCATTGAAGGACTTTCAGAGGTCGTTCCAATTATTTTGGTAGAAGGAGGAACGTTCTCGGTAACAAATCGTCTCGGGAGCATACAGTCGCAAATCTATGCCGAAAACACAGACAAGATAACAACATCTATAAATGAATTTGAAAAATATGTCAACGTGGATGCGCTTATCGAGCGTCTTATTACCTTTCAATCAAATGGGGTTACGCCGAGAATGTTTCAGTACAACTTATTTCAAAAGGCAAAATCGAGCAAAAAACATATTGTCTTGCCAGAAGGAAATGACGAACGTATTTTAAGGGCTACCAAACGACTTGTCGATCTGGATGTCGTAACGATTACGCTACTCGGTAATAAAAAGCAAATTGAGGAAAAAATAACGAATCTTGATATTGGACTGGATTTGGATAAGGTCACAGTCATCAATCCAATCGAATCTGAATATTTTGAATCTTACGCAGAAACGCTCTTTGAACTTCGTAAACATAAGAATGTCAATCTGCCTATGGCTAAGGATTTGATGGAAGATGTGTCTTATTTTGGTACGATGATGGTGTATAAAGGCGATGCCGATGGTATGGTATCTGGAGCTGCACATACAACACAGCATACCATTCTGCCAGCTCTTCAATTTATTAAAACAAAACCTGAGGCTCCAATTGTGTCTTCTGTATTTTTTATGTTATTGGACGATCGTGTTTCTGTATATGGTGATTGTGCCATTAATCCGAATCCTACGGCCATCCAATTGGCAGATATTGCCATTTCTTCAGCAGCAACCAGTACGGTTTTTGGAATAGATCCAAAAATTGCCATGTTGTCTTATTCTTCTGGTACTTCGGGAGTTGGAGAAGACGTAGAAAGGGTGCGGGAGGCCACAAGATTAGTGAAGGAAAAAAGACCAGATCTTAAAGTAGAAGGGCCTATTCAATATGACGCAGCGGTGGATATCGCTGTGGGTAAATTAAAACTTCCAGATTCCGAAGTTGCAGGGCAGGCCAACGTCTTTATTTTTCCGGACCTTAACACAGGAAATAACACCTACAAAGCCGTACAACGAGAAACAAAAGCATTGGCGATTGGCCCAATAATCCAAGGTTTGAACAAACCGGTTAACGATTTAAGCCGAGGCTGTACCATAGACGATATTTATAACACGGTTATTGTAACGGCAATTCAAGCACAAGGGATCTAATGAGTACTAAGAAGTAAGTATAAAGTATTAAGAATGAGGTATTACGGCAAAACGTCGAAAATCAAACATATATGAAAATATTAATCATCAATTCCGGAAGCTCTTCCATAAAATTTCAGTTAATGGATATGCCTTCCGAAACATTGATATGCAGTGGATTAGTGGAGCGCATTGGTTATAAGAATGCGACGATTAGTTATAAAACAAATGGTGAAAATCTACAACAAACACATAATATTGAATCGCACAAGCAAGGACTTAAGAGAGTTGTAGCGTTGTTGCTTGACCCAGAAAAAGGCGTGATTACCCACACAAATGAGATTGAGGTGGTTGGTCATCGCGTTGTCCACGGTGGCAACTCATTTTCAGACACGACATTAATTACTTCAGAAGTGAAGGAAAAGATTCAACAATACGCTGCATTGGCACCGTTGCACAATCCAGGAAATCTTGAAGGCATTCTGGTTGCTGAAGAAATTTTTCCAACAGCGAAACAAGTGGTTGTTTTTGATACGGCATTTCATCAAACCATTCCTGCAAAAGCCAAAAGGTATGCCATCCCCACGAGTTTTTATGAAGAACATGGCATTCAAGTCTATGGTTTCCATGGCACGAGTCACCAATATGTTTCAGAAAAAGCGATTACCTATTTAGGCATGGAATCATCCAAAATCATCACCATTCATTTGGGCAATGGTTGCAGTATGACTGCGGTTAAGGATGGTAAGAGTATAGACCATAGTTTAGGGTTTACACCTTCTAATGGTTTAATCATGGGGACCAGAAGTGGCGATATCGATCACGCTATTATCTTCCATTTGGTCAATAATTTAGATTACACTTTAGATGAGGTCAAAACACTGCTCACCAATCAAAGTGGGATGTTGGGGCTTACTGGACATGTGGATCTAAGGGACATTCAAGCCGAAGCAGAAAATGGAAATAAGGATTGCCAACTGGCTTTATCAATGAACGCCTATCGTATTAAAAAGTATATTGGATCTTATGCTGCCGCAATGAATGGTTTGGATGCCATTGTTTTTACGGCGGGGATTGGAGAAAATTCAAGTGTGATCAGACAATTGGTTTGTGAGGACATGGAGGTCTTTGGAATGAACTTGGATACTACCAAAAACGACCAAAGGCCAGGAGATTTAAGAGAAATCAATTCCGATTCTTCCAAGGTGAAAATTTTGGTCATTCCAACCAATGAGGAATTGGAGATTGCAAAGCAAGCGTTTGAGTTGGTAAGTTAATTTTCATCAAGATAATTGTAGAGTGGGAGTAGTGCCGTTTTTTGGTGCTACTTTTTTTGTGATTTTAATTGTGATGTTTTCTGTTTCTCTTATTTCAGTGATACCAATATAAAAATGGGTAAGTTGCTGATATATCACTATTTTTATTCCATAATTTTAATTTCCTTCTTTTTAATAATCCAAATAGAACTTATGGCCAACACTGCAAGAGAGCTTATCTTGAAATATGGGATTCCGAGCCTTGCAGTGGTTATTATCGCCATACAGCTCTTTTATGTGAATACAAAAAACCTCAGTAAATGGAAAGGTGGCGGTTACGGGATGTACACTGAAATTCATTACTTCAGTAATCAGATATACATCCCAGGCATGTCTTTGGATTCTCTATTAAAGGATAACAGTGAAATGAAAAGCACGCTTGGCTATTTAATGTTAATGCCAAATAAAGATAATCTTAATAAAGCTGGTGAACTTATCCTAAAAACAACCCAAAAAGACAGTATTCACATTCAAATTTGGAAGCCAATTGTCAATTCCAAAGATGGATTTTATTCGAGAGTATTGATAGATGAAGTTCATTTGAAAGCCACGGAACTTTGAAATATTGGACAGACATAAAAGATCACTTAAAGGATCAAATTTCGCTAGCGGGACAATTGCTACTTTTGATACTTGCTGCCTATGTTTTCATGATGGCTGATGAGAACCGTCGATGGAAAGTCCCGATAATTTTTATTGGATTATTGAGTTATTTTCTTTTACGTCATAAAAAGAAGCATCCCATCATCTGGATTACTTTTTTAGGACTTCTCACTGTCGACCTTTATCATAATTATTTCTGGTTGGCAAACCATCATTTTATGTTGATGTTTATAGTGCTTTCAGTGTTGATCTACCACTACCACAAACGCAGTGATATCCTTCTAAAAAACATTCAGATTCTTTTGGTTATTGTTGTGTTGACTTCCGTTGTGCAAAAACTGACCTCAAGCCAATTTATGACTGGGAACTTCTATTATAATATGTTCAATCATGGCGATTTATTTATAAACTTCATGAATTTCTTTCCTGAAAGTTTAGAAATCGCGAAGAGTAATTCAAAAAGTGTGATAGACTTGCAGGCCACGGACCCAAATATTGGTGAGAGTATCGTATTAAGGGATGTTTTCCCAAGTCTTAGTTCAATCAGCTATATCTTTGCTTGGATCACAGTTGTGATAGAGTTGGTCGTCGCTATTACTTTACTTTTGAAGCCGAAAGGCCTTTGGACCCATCTGGTTTTTACAATGATGATTATAGGAATACTCTGCACACGCTTCGAAACAGGTTTTATGGCCTTGCTCGCTATCTGTGGCGTTTATTTATGCAACAATCTTCGTTTACGACTAGTGTATGTTTTAATTGTTGTGGGATGTTTCACATTGATGATTACGAGAATTGGGTACCACTAGTTTGTTCAAAGCGATGACAATCCATAAAACATAAAACTCTACGTAAATTACTAGTTGAACTAATGGGTTATGTGTATTAAAAGCCTTGCTGCTTTGGTTTTTCTTAGGCTCATTACTTTTTAGTATTTTTGGAGTTTGCTTCCATATAAATTTTCTCAAAATTTATCGGCATTGTGATTTGCTCGTAAGAATGGGAAAAATGTAAAAATACCTGAATCATCTACTAATTGACTAAAATCAATGAATCTCACAGAACATTACAATAAACTCTATAAAGAATCCATTGGTGAAATTTCATCCGATAATTACGAAATCGATCCTATGCTTCATGCTGAAAATGATCAGCGATTTGGGATGTCGCTTTTGATCAAACCACCAATGGCAGTAAAAAATGAAATACAAAAATTCTTAGAGGAACTTAAAAGCATTGAACCCGATCAATATTATTATCCAAACTCTGACATCCATATCACGGTAATTTCCGTAGTCTCCTGTTACGACGGACTTAAATTGTCAAATCTTAATGTACCAGAATACATTGAACTCATAGAGAAAAGCCTTGAAAATGCACAGCATATGACTATAAACTGTAAAGGTATTACCGCTTCACCGTCTTGCATTATGATACAAGGATTTATTGAGGGTAATGGTTTAAATGAGATTAGAGATAACCTAAGGAGAAACTTTAAAGACTCCAATTTAGAGCAAAGCATAGATGAACGCTATTTGATTCAAACGGCGCACGCTACCGTATTTCGTTTTAGTGAGCAATTAAAAGAGAAAGAGGAATTCTTGGCCCTTGTCGATAAATATAGAAATCATGATTTTGGAACGTTCAAGGTAAATACAATGGAGCTTTCTTATAACGATTGGTATCATCGAGAAGGATTGGTCACAAAACTTCATGAGTTTAAGATGGCAAACACCGATGTAAAGACACAACGAGCTTAAAAGCAACGTGATTTTAGTAAATATTTAAAAATATTAATGCTAGACAATCCATTAAAAATAATCCTTAAGTAATTAATAATTAAGCCATTCGATTTTTTTTATATTTAAGAGATAAAAACATACCATTTAAAGAACGTTTTTTTTACTTTTTATTTATGATGTTTTAATAGAAATTGTATATTTGCCGACCGTAAGACAAATGAAATTCGTTTTATCTCGTCTTTACCATTTTCAGAACAACAGTTCTTGAATGGGCTCGTAGCTCAGCTGGATAGAGCACCTCCCTTCTAAGGAGGCGGTCACAGGTTCGAATCCTGTCGGGCTCACTTAACGCAGAACTTCCATCAGCCAACAGGCTGGTGGATTTTTTGTTTTGAGAAATGTCGTAAAATGAATTTTCAAGGTATTTCACAAAACAAAAAGCAGCTGTGTTTACAGCTGGAAGTGCTATTTTCAATTGGGGGCACACAGGAGTTTTAATCCTGTCGGGCTCACATCCTTGAAAACCTTGCATAGCGCAGGGTTTTCGTTGTTTGAGGGCTTCTGAATTATGTTATTTTATTGTTTTATGTGTACAAATTGTACTGATATTATGATAAAAAGTACCGTGAAAACACCGCAAGAAAGAGATCAAGTCAAAAAGTTGACGGATTTTATAATTAGGTATAATTTGGTTTGATTATTTTTCTTAAGTTAGTAAGTATATGTGCACTGTCTATATTTTATTTTCATCTGAGCTCAATAGGTATTATATCGGACATACCTGCGACCAAATTGCTGAGCGCATGAGAAAACACTTGACGGCCCACAAGGGTTTTACTGCAAAAGCCAAGGATTGGAAGATTGTATATACTGAAAGTTATCCAGACAAAAGTTCAGCTTATAGAAGGGAGTTGGAAATAAAAGGATGGAAGAGCTCAAAAAAAATATTCGAATTAATATCCAAAGGATAGAGCATCCCGACCTAAGTCGGGACGGTCACAGGTTCGAATCCTGTCGGGCTCACTTAACGCAGAACTTCCATCAGCCAACAGGCTGGTGGATTTTTTGTTTTTAGAAATGTCGTAAAATGAATTTTTATGGCATTTCGCACAACAAAAAGCAGCTGTGTTTACAGCTGGAAGTTCTATTTTCAATTGGGGGCACACGGGGGTTTTAATCCTGTCGGGCTCATAACCTCGAAACCCCACTATCAGTGGAGTTTTTGCTTTATGAGCAGTTAATTCCCCGCGAAATTTTAGGATTATGCAAATATTGCTGTCAGTCAATATATAAGGCATTTCACAAAACAAAAACGAAGCCGTATTTATAGCTGGAAATTCTATTTTCACTTGGGTTTACATAGGAGCTTATAACCTATCGACTTTGCCTGGTTATCAAACGGTTATCACTTAAAAGTGTTGCCCGTTTTTTGTATGTTGGCATTATGTTAGCAAAAAGTTTATTCTAACTATAAAACTATGGAACAATAAAAATCAGCACTTCTATTGGAATCTCTCCAGACACTGTCAATAAAACAGTGTTGTATTTGCCTTTGCCCTGACGTAGATATTTGCCGTCAAAAGTATATAGAACTGTGTTGTAGTCGCCTTTACCTTGCCTAATATATGTTCCGTCCCAGGTATATAAAACCTCGTTATACTCACCTTTTCCCTGTCTGAGATATTTTCCATCCCAAGTAGCTAAAACCGTGTTATAATCGCCTTTTCCTTGTCTCATATATTTCTTGTCAAATGTAGCTAAAATGGTATTGTATACACCCTTACCTTGTCTTAGATACTTTTCGTCCCAAGTGTATAACACGCTATTATAATTTCCTTTGCCTTCTCTAATATAGGTTTGGGTATAGACCATAAATGAGGACAGTAGGAAAATAAAGAGTGAGGTGAATTTCATTTATTGTGCGTTATTATTTGGTTTGTTTCCTTAAAGCACCAAGTACGATGGCTGCCTTGAAACCGCGATAACCAAATGTAAACAAAATCTTTACTTGAAAACAGGATCAGCATTGCTCATCTTGTAATAGTAGGTTTATGGCGATCAATATGTCAAAGCTTTCATTCTTGATAGTTTTAAGAAGAAATGAACCGGATAGGGGTTAATTATAACAACCGTCATCGATTTCTAAATTTGCAATGACCTGAACACGCTCTAATACAATAAACTTTTCTTAAAATTTTTTTGCCATCCCGCCTGATTCTTATAGTCGACAAAGAAAATTTTCAAATCTGCTTGGTTCTGATATTTCACAAAAAATATTTTCTTTTCGGCTTGATTGGCATATTTTGTAAAGAACCATTTCCCATTATTCTTACCGGCTTGGTTTTGGTATTTGACTTTAAAAACCTTTAAATCGGCTTGGTTGGCATAATCAACAACGAATACCTTCACATCAGCTTGATTTTCGTAGTCAACTGAATAGATTTTTTGCGCATTTGCCATGCTAAACGTTAACAACAGAGTTAAAATTAGAAGTGAGTATTTCATTTAATTTAAATTTAAGAGGCTTATATTACGTAGACCATTTTAAAACAGCATTTTTTAAGTGACTACTGAAAAATTCATGTTTATTCTGTAATCCATCAATTATACTGCCAAAAATCCAATGTTTTACATACAATAACTTTTATCTAAAGTATTGTAAAGGATTACGTTCAAAACCAAACCCTTTAATCTAAATACCTTTTCAAGCCTTTTGATCATTGCACTTTTTATTTGTGCCACATGCGGTTATGTTTTATATGAGATCAAAATATTTAAAAAAAAATGAATGACTCTATAGTTACCTTATTCTTAAATGTACTTTATGGTAACATAGGTTACATTTAGAAACCAAATGATACTGTATGTTTGCCCTTGTGATATTAGTCACGTATTTATAATAAATTATCCAAATTTAAAGAAATTATGAGAAATCAGTTTTTAATGGTCCTTTTCGTTTTTGTAGGGTCTGTTTTGTTTACTTCAGCAACTGCACAATCACTAAGTGTTTCAGATATTGAAAATTCTATCAAAAAGGATGGAAAATATGCCATTCTCGTTCCGAATGCGCGCTATTTTCAGGCAGCAGTGATGACAGGTAAGGAACTTAAGGGTAAGAATCCGAAAATTGATTTTGAAATTGTCATCATCAGTGCAGCTGCAAAGGATTTAGCAACCGATGAGAATTTGATTTCATTTATTGAAATCACTGAAAAAGTGGGCATTCGTGTAGTTGTTTGTGAGTCGGCAATGAACCATTTTGGAGTAAAAAAATCAGATTACCATAGCTCTATAAATACAACCCCTGACGGTTTCGCCTATATATTTGGTCTGCAGGAGAGCGGATTTAAAACGATTACTTTATAATAGTTCTTAAAAAATATTAAGGAGGATTTTGCTTCACTATTGACGGCGAGGTAACTCAAGATATTTCTACTTTTACAAAAAATGCCCCAACCGCATCGTGTTATTGGGGCATTTTAATTTACTTGTATGTCCCATATCATGATCGTCCGATCGTCGCTTGCTGAAATCAAATACTTATTATAAGTACTCCAAATTAATTTATTGACAGAAAATTGGTGACCGCCAAAGGTTTCTTTATTTATTATTTCCAATAGTTCAAAGGTTTCGGAATCCCATATTTTCAATGATTTATCACGACTTGATGTAGCAAATAGGCTAGCATCAGGGCTGTATGCAATATCATAGATTGCCCATTCATGAGCGGGAATTGATTTTATGAGTTCGTAACTTCCCACTTCCCAGATGTTCAAATGGCCATCTCTTCCGCCTGTCAAAAGGCGTTTTCCATCTGGACTGAAACGCGCGACATTTGTTGACAGTTGATGTCCAATAAAAAGTCTTTTCTCCAATAAGGTGTTTAAGTCAAGAATATGAATAGTACCATCTCCGGCAGTAATAGCTAATTCTGAACTCTTATAATTAAAATCAAGATGACGTACTTTTTTATCACTTAGCATGACTAATTTGATTAAGTCTAAACTGTCCAATGAATAAACCGCCATACGGCCATCCCCGCCAAGGGTATAAATACAATTGGTTTCTATGGAATAGCGGATATTGAAAACCTGAGAGCTATGGTTTGTTAAAAGTTTTATTTCTTGATTGGTTTTTAAATCTACTAGATGAACAGTGCCATTTGAAGTTCCTGCCAGTAACCATTGTTTTTCTGGAATGTGACAAATAGAATATAAAGGTGCTAGAAAACGAGCGGCCACTTTATCCAATTGAAATGTTTCTAAATTCCATTGTGCGATAACCTGATCTACACTTCCGGAAAAAATCAGATGGTCATCTGTACCTTTATCCAAAGCATATATCGCCGCTTTATGTCCTGTTAATTGTGCTATTTTATTTACCTCAATAGTCATGGATGTAAAAGTTCTTCTACTTGTTGTTGTCGCAATTATGATTAGTACTGGTGATGGATTAGTTGATCAATTACGCAAGATACGCAACTAATTTACTTCATAGAAATAGAATTAATATTCTTGGCTATATAGTTTTTTGTCGCGTAACTTACTTCAATCGAACTTTAACGTGAACTATGTGAATGGTGGTATTTATCTTCCATATAAACTTGGTAAGTATGACCCACAAAAAAACCCTCAAGCAAGGGTTTTGTATATTGGAAAGTACATAGTTTTATTATTCCGGTTTGTCCATAGAGGCATTTCTTGCCAATGGCGCTTCATCAGGTGCTTCAGCCAAAAACTTATCAAGATTGAATAAGGATTCATCCGTGGCTTTTGGACCACCGGCAATTTTAAGTTTATCCAATAAGTCCATGACCATTTTTTCTTCTTCTATTTGTTCTTTTACGAACCATTGGGCAAAGTTGTAAGTTGCCCAATCGCGCTCCTCATGCGCCAAATTCACAATCTCATATATGGCAGTAGTGTTGTCAACTTCATGTTTAAAGGTTTTCTCAAAACAGTCCTGTAAGTTTTTCGGATCTGCAGGTGGTGCTTTGACTGCTGTTATTTTAACAGTGCCGCCGCGCTGCATGATGTACTGAATTACCTTCATCATGTGGTCACGCTCTTCGGCCACATGTCTGAAAAAGAAATTTGCAATCCCACCATAGCCTTCAGAATCTGCCCAACAGCCATAGCTTAAAAAAACCTGGGCTGCTTCAGCCTCCTTAGCGGCTTGCTTATTTAAAATGTCTTCTATTTTTTTTGATAATCTGTTGGTATCCATTGTTTTTATATTTTAATTATCTATAAAATAAATCAATTTTAGAAAGATTAATTACCTCATTCGCTACAATTAAGTGTTGTATAGACTTATTGTAACTCGATGGGGAAATATTGTTTTTGGGATATGATTTTATTGGATAGAATTATCCGTCGTTTAAATTGTTCACTAATTTTACAAATAAATTAAACAGAAAAATTATGAGCACACAGAATTTATATAATAACGACGCTAAAAAGAAGATTATAGAGATGGCAGAAGACATTGACTTTACAATGATGGCCACAAATCTGAAGCAAACACCCCTACATATGATTCCGATGAGCACTAAAAAAGTTGACTCTCAAGGAAATATTTGGTTTTTGAGCAATAAGAATAGCACACACAATGAGAATTTGATGAACGACCCTAATCTTCATTTAATTTATGTCGATAAAAATGATATGCAGTTCTTAAATGTTTATGGAACAGCTACCATCACCACAGATAGAAGGATGATTGATGAACTTTACGGTAAGTCTGACGATACTTGGTTTGATGGAAAAGACGATCCAAACATCACCGCTATCTCTGTAAAACCGACCGAAGCCTTTTATTGGGATCCGAAAAACAACAAACTGGTTACTTTGGTTAAAATGGGCGTTGGTGCCGTTACTGGAGATCAACCCGATACAATGGATTTCGGAAAATTAAAGCCGTAATTATTGTAGAATTTGAATTGAAATCGGTTTTTATCCATTTCCATTCTACTTTATACATTTAACTTAGAAAGCACGTCACATTTGAAACTCGTTAAATTCACAAAAAAAGGCATTTATTGCATCCCTGGAAAATTCTATCTCGATCCGTGGTTGCCGGTAGATTTTGCCATCATTTCCCATGGTCATGCTGATCATGCTCGAAACGGAATGAAATACTATTTGTGCCAAACGGATTCTAAAGCCATTTTAAAGCATCGACTCGGAGCAGATATACAGATCGAATCCTTGAATTATAATGAGCCCAGAAGTGTAAATGGGGTGCAAGTCAGTTTTCATCCTGCTGGACATGTCATTGGATCTGCTCAAATACGATTGGAGTATAAAGGTTTTGTGGTGGTATTTACTGGCGATTATAAAGTGAAAAACGATCATCTGACCATCCCTTTTGAACCTATCAAATGTCATGAATTTATCACAGAAAGCACTTTTGGCCTTCCTATTTATAATTGGCTGCCTGAAGCCCAACTGCAGCAACAAATGCAAGATTGGGTATTGAAAAATCAATCGCATAATCGTACAAGCGTGTTTTTGGGATATTCTTTGGGAAAAGCGCAACGCATTATGAAACTAATGGAAGGTGTTGATAAAATGTACGTTCATTCGGCTATCCACAATCTTAATAAGGCTATTGAAGGTTCAGGCATCCCGCTTCCGCAGACTGAATTGCTCAACTACGACTTTAAAAAAGAAGATCTTCAAAATAAGATTGTCATTATGCCTCCTGGTTTGTTGGGATCAAAATTATTGAAGAAGATTCCAAATGCTGCCACCGCTATTTGCTCAGGGTGGATGCAAATTAGGGGAAATAGGCGCTGGCAAGCTGTAGATGCCGGATTTGCAGTAAGTGATCATGCCGATTGGAACGGATTATTGTCTGCCGTAAAAGCCAGCGAAGCAGAAAAAGTCTATGTAACCCACGGCAGTCAAGCGTCTTTTTCAAAATATTTGAATGAAATTGGTATTCCATCAGCAGAAGTAAAAACAGAATATGGTACTGAAGAAGATGATAAGGAGGTAGTAACCGAAAAAAAGGAAGCCTTATGAAACATTTTTCCGAACTCATCAGCGCTATAGAAATCACCAATAAAACCAATTCAAAGATTGATGCCTTGGTGGACTATCTAAAAGCTGCTCCAGAAAAGGACAAGCTTTGGATCATTACCTTATTCACAGGCAAACGTCCTTCAAGGCCTGTGAAAACAACGCTGATGCGTCAATGGTGCATGGAAATCACCGGCTATCCCGAATGGTTGTTTTTGGAAAGTTATAGCAGTGTGGGCGACTTGGGTGAAACCATCGCTTTAATGCTTCCAGATCCGACACATATAATTGAAAAACCATTAAGTGTTTGGATGGAAGAATTGATTGCCTTACGACCAAAATCTGACTCCGATAAAAAGGCGTATGTGCTCAATGCTTGGTCAGGAATGGAAATGCAAGAACGTCTAATTTTCAATAAATTAATTGGTGGAAGCTTTCGAATCGGCGTTTCTAAAAAAACCTTGGTCAATGCCTTATCTAAGTATTCTGGAATTGATGCCAATCAGCTGATGCATAGTATTATTGGCAATTGGGATATCAACAGTATCAGTTTTGAAGATTTGATCCAGGGTGAGCATATCAACTATGACAATTCGAAACCCTATCCGTTTTGTTTGGCCTATGCTTTGGAAAAGGAACTGCCAGAATTGGGTAATCCTGAAGAGTGGCAAGTGGAATATAAATGGGACGGCATTAGAGGTCAAATAGTTAAACGCAATGGCGAGATTTTTATCTGGTCACGAGGTGAAGAACTGGTAACAAGTCAATTTCCCGAATTGGTGAGCGCTATGGAGACCTTTGAGGAAGACTTTGTTATCGACGGCGAAATATTGGCACTTAAAGATAATGCTGTTCTGTTGTTCAATGATTTACAAAAGCGGCTAAATCGGAAAAACGTCAGCAAAAAAATGTTGGAAGAAATACCGGTTGGGTTTTATGTTTACGATGTTTTAGAATGGAATGGCCAAGACATGCGTACACAACCAATGACTTATCGGCGGGAAATTTTAGAGACTTTATTAGCCTCTCAAATCTTACCAAATCATATTTTAATTTCTGAAATCATTACATTTAATAATTGGAGTGAATTGGATGCTATTAGAAATCAGGCACGTGAATTCAACAGTGAAGGTTTAATGTTAAAGCAGAAAAGCTCACCTTATCACACTGGTCGTAAAAAGGGCGATTGGTGGAAATGGAAAGTCGATCCCTTAACAATTGATGCCGTGATGATTTATGCCCAAAAGGGTAGTGGAAGACGCAGTTCAAAATATACAGATTATACTTTTGCAGTTAAAAAAGACGATGGTTTAGTAACCGTGGCCAAAGCCTATTCGGGATTGACCGACGTTGAAATCACTGAGATTTCAAGATTCGTCAATAAAAATGCCATCGAAAAATTTGGTCCTGTTCGTACCGTAAAACCTGAATTGGTTTTTGAAATCGCCTTTGAGGGTATTGCACTTAGCAATCGTCATAAATCGGGGGTAGCTCTAAGATTTCCACGGATTTTAAGATGGCGACGTGATAAAACCGTTGATCAAATTGATACCATTGAACAAGTTAAACAACTAATCACAAATCCAACTTGAAAAACGTTCAGGACTCACAGGGCTATCAGATAGTTTCCGATTGGATGGAGAAGAAAGGGCAAAACCCGTTCGATTTCCAATTGCAAACCTGGAATCAATATCATAACGGTTACAGCGGAATGGTGGTTGCACCTACAGGATTTGGAAAGACCTTTTCTGTGTTTTTAGCTGTCGTTATTGATTATCTCAACCAACCGGAAGCCTATAAAAAAGGCATGAAATTGCTTTGGATAAGTCCGCTACGATCGCTTGCCAAAGATTTGGCAAAAGCGATGACCATTGCTGTGGAAGAAATTGGTTTGGATTGGCAAGTGGAGGTCAGAAATGGCGATACACCACAAAAAGACCGTCGCCGACAGGAGCGTTTAATGCCCGATGTGTTGTTGACCACGCCAGAAACACTACATATATTATTTTCACAAAAAAATAATTCCCGATTTTTTAAAAACTTGCATTGTGTTGCAGTAGATGAGTGGCATGAATTGTTGGGATCCAAACGTGGGGTACTGACCGAGTTGGCAATATCCAGATTGTTGAGCCTTTCAAAATCCATGAAAATTTTTGGAATAACAGCCACCATTGGTAATTTGGATGAAGCCCAAAAGGTATTGATTCCGTATAAAAACATCAAGACCAAACGTATTGTTGCCAAAGAGAAAAAGAAGATCGACATCATTACCGTGCTCCCTGATGAGATTGAGGTCTTGCCGTGGGCTGGACATATGGGCGTAAAGATGACTTCTAAAATCATTCCGATTATTTACGAAAACAACACCACACTGATTTTTACCAATACCAGGAACCAATCGGAAATTTGGTATCAGCAGATTCTTAAGATAGAACCAGATTTGGCGGGACAAATTGCCATTCATCACGGATCTATTGATGCACAATTGCGCAATTGGATTGAAAACGCCATTTCGGACGGCCATCTCAAGGCTGTGGTGTGCACATCTTCGTTAGATTTAGGCGTGGATTTCAAACCTGTGGATTGCGTTATTCAAATTGGATCTCCAAAAGGTATTGCGCGGTTTATGCAACGGGCAGGACGTAGTGGCCATTCACCATATGAAACCTCTAAGATTTATTTTGTGCCAACGCACTCTTTGGAATTGATTGAAGCCGCCGCATTAAAACAAGCCGTAAAAGATAAACGTATTGAAGCTCGAGAACCTATGGTTTTGACTTTTGATGTGCTCATTCAGTATATGGTTTCTCTGGCAGTAGGTGAAGGTTTTAATGAGAAAAACCTTTTTGAAGCCGTTCAGAAAGTGCATGCGTTCCATTATATGACTGAAGACGATTGGAGTTGGGCATTGCATTTTATTACCGAAGGAGGGAACACCTTGAAATCATACGAAGAATACCACAAAGTTATTTTAGCTACGGATGGCTTATACAAAGTGAAAAGCAGAAGGATTGCTATGTTGCATCGCATGAATATTGGTGCCATTGTAAGTGATGCCATGTTAAAAGTGAAGTTTTTCTCCGGTGGATATATCGGTATGGTAGAAGAATATTTCATTTCAAAATTAAAACCGAATGATCACTTTATTTTGGCGGGCAGGGTATTGGAGATAGTGACCATCAAGGATATGACAGTGTTGGTGAAGCGGAGCAAGCGAAAGTCGGCCATTACCCCAAGTTGGATGGGAGGCCGTTTGCCTTTATCCTCTTATTTAAGCCATTATTTGCGTGAGAAACTGGCGGAGTCGCTTCATCCAAAAACCGCCGAAAAAGAACTTAAGTTTCTGCATCCGTTGATTTCCCAACAGGAAAAGAATTCTCATATTCCAGGTAAAGACGAGTTTTTGATCGAAATGATTGAAACCAAAGATGGCCATCATGTCTTTATGTATCCATTTGAAGGGCGACTGATTCACGAAGTTATGGCCGCGTTGATCGCCTATCGTCTGAGCTTGATAAAACCATTGACTTTTACTATTGCCATGAACGATTATGGTTTCGAACTGTTGAGTGATCAGGCCATCCCAATTGATGAAGAGACGATCACGGATATCTTATCTAAAGAAAATTTAATGGAAGATGTGATCGGAAGCATCAATGCGTCAGAAATGGCCTCTCGTAAATTCAGGGATATTGCCGTTATTTCAGGTTTGGTGGTGCAAAGTCAACCCGGGACGCGAAAGAATAATAAAAGTTTACAATCCTCTTCTGGTTTAATTTTCAGAGTTTTGGAAGATTACGAGCCTCAGAATTTATTATTGCGACAAGCCTACACCGAGGTTTTTAATGAACAATTGGAAGAAGTGCGATTGAAAGATGCCTTTGAACGTATTTCTAAAAGCAAACTAATCCTTAAATTTGCAAAATCTTTCACACCATTAAGCTTTCCTATAAAAGTGGATAGCTTACGACAATCCTTGACCAGCGAAGATTTAGATGCGCGGATTAAACGGATAAGAGACGAGGTGCTGAAGCAAACGTAGCTATGAGTATTATTACCAAAGACATTTCAATTCAAAATGAAGTTTTAACGCTGACCAACCAACGTGCCCTTTTTTGGGGATTGCAGAAAACTTTGGTTATATCTGATTTACATATAGGAAAAACCGCCCATTTCAGAAAAGCTGGTATTCCTATTCCGTCGGCCATATTGGACAATGATTTGAAAAAATTACAAGGTTTAATAAACTATTTTCAGCCAGAGATAGTCCTTGTGGTTGGCGATCTTTTTCATGCTGAACAAAATACCGACAGTGATCAGTTTCGAGATTTTATTGAAGCCAATCAAAATATCAATTTTGAACTCATTAAAGGCAATCACGATCGGTTAAAAAATAGCTTTTACGAATCCCTGGGGATTTCCGTTTACAAAACTCATAAAGATGTGGCCGCTTTCCGATTTGTCCATGATGAACAGCATTGTGGAAAGGATATTTTTTGTATTTCCGGACATACGCATCCTGGAGTGCTAATAAGAGGTAGAGGGAAGGTATCGATTAAACTTCCCTGTTATGAGCTTTCTGAGCACCGCTTAATCCTTCCTGCGTTCAGTGAGTTTACAGGATTAAACACCAAACGAACGGTTGCTTCTGCCATATGTTATGGTTTTACTGAAAAATCAGTATTTGAGATATGATTTTTCGTTAATGCGCACTTCGCAAATTTCATTTCGCATTATATTTATAAATTAAAATCTAAGAGAATGAAAAATATATTAAGAGCTCTTGCCGCTGGGTGGGGGGCAAAGAAATTAGGTGGTGGTAAGTGTGGCTGTATTGGCACAATTATCCTTTTTATTATTATATATGTCCTACTTGGCCCAGTCTTTAATATGATTTAAGTCAACGAAATTTGACAATTTGTTGATAGAATGCTGATCAACAAAATATGGCAATCATCTTTAAAACAACTTTTAGGATTGAGGTCATTAAGTGGCCTTGGTGCAGACTAATACCATCTTCTCATTGTTCATATCCGTAGTAAAGAAAAGATAATAAGCTCCGCCATCCTTTATTTTAAACAACTTCCGAATATTTTGAACCGTGTCAGGAAAATTTCGAGTAGTGATATTAGCTTTTTCTATAGAAAGCTTTTTGATTTTCTTTTTGTTATAAGGGATCGATTTTAATATTTTAAATGCCCTTCCGGGGAATTCAATCAACGTATCACTCGTATATAAGTGCGAATGTTTATGGAGTTTCTTTACCCCAAAAGTTTCTGATACTGAGCTAAAGCCACCCGATTTCATAATCGTCGAATTTGGTTCATAGAGATAGGTGAGTGGCTCGCTATACGTGCTCTCAACCTGAGCTTCGTCTTCCATAAAAAACTCAAAGTGCTCGGTACCGCTATTCTTAAGGTTAACGGTCTTGATTTTTACCTTCCCGGAAAATCCATGTTCTAAAACCCATAATAATTCCTTCACTTCATTATTTACTGCTACAATATGCATTGTTTTGACATTTTCCAATTCGTTCAACCCTATCGTGATATCCAACAATGGCGAGGTTTTGATCATGATGTTTTTTGACCGTGACCATAAAATATCCAAATGCTCTGGAATGTTGGGCAAGCAATCTTTTAAGAAGAACACCTTGCCCTTGCTATCATGACGCCTGGAGGGATCGACGTAAATCCAATCATAATCTGTTGGTAAGTTTTCAAGATAGGATAAGCCATCTTCAGCAATGGTAATGATATTACTGACTTTAAGTGTCTCAAAATTGCGCTTAACAATACCACTGAGATCAGCATCAAGCTCGCAATGAGTGACCTGCTGGAATAATTTTGCGAAATAATATGCATCTACTCCAAAACCACCCGTAAGATCAATGAGTGTCTTACCCGAAATTAAACGCGATTTATATTCGGCGGTCATTTCAGAAGAGGTCTGTTCAATATTGAGTTTATTTGGATAGTAAATATTGGGTTGTTGAAACCATGTTGGCAATTTCTTTTCACATTTCTGTTTCGCCTCAATCTGTTCAACAACTTCTGCAGTCGTAACTCCGGCAAAAGAAATCCCTTTTAAAATCAGAACCGTGGGATCCGTTTTAAGATTATGGTTGATATAATCTTGTACGTCAGGATGTAGAATGGCGGAATTCATCACATGAAATTTAGTGCAATATTAACCATTACACTTAAAGATTCTTGGTCAATTGCTTAACGATTTTGTATTCCGATAGAAATTCTTTCGAAATAACCTTTAAGGTTGTGTAGAAAGGAACGGCAAGGATCATCCCAGGAATTCCAAAAATTAACCCTCCGATAATGATCACAAGAAAGACTTCTAATGGATGGGAACGCACGCTTTTACCAAAAATGATAGGTTGAGAAAAGAGATTGTCAATCAATTGAGCAATGGCTACTCCAATGAGGACTTTGAAAAGAAGTGGTAATAAATCTGATGAAAAATCGACCCCTAAATTATTGGAGACTACTACCAAGATCATGACCACACCACCAAGAAGAGGACCCAAATAAGGTACAATATTTAGAAACGCACAAATGACAGCAATGGCAAGTGCATTTTTGACGTCTAAATTTAACAATAGTAAAAAATAGAAGATGCCCATAATTGTGGTCTGAATGAGGAGACCGATAAAATAACGAGACAATAGTTCTTTCGCTTTATCCAAAACTCTTAAAAACCGACGTTCTTTCCCTTCTTCGGCAAAACTGGCAACGGCGTTGGAAATCATGCGGTCATCCTTCAGTAAAAAGAATGAAATGAATAAAACAGAAAATACGCCTATAATAAATGCCCCTATATTATTGACAAAAACGTCTACAAAACTAACCACAAACTCAGAGTCGAAATCTTGTACAAAGTCGGTACGTTTGATAGCTTCTATAATGTTGATCTTTTCCACACCTAGATATTCACTGGCCTGAATACTGAGTTCGTTCAAATCGGTTTTGACCATTTCAAAATCAATTTCCGATATATTCTTACTCTGTTCCAAAATTATGGGAACAAAAAGCCATAAAATCAAGGCGAAAAAGCCTCCGATTAATAAAAGCGTTATAAAAGCTGAAAAGTTTCTTCCTAATCTCAATCGATTCTTAAAAAAATAAACCACAGGCCTGAAAATAAGCGATATGATTCCAGCTATAAACAAATAAAGTAATAAGGATTGGATTTTGTAAAGAAAGAATAGCAGCAGTATAATGCCAAATACCACGGCTAATGCCTGTAATAGTCCCTTCGAAATCGTTTTTGCTTTCATTTTTTAAATATAAATCAAATTTAGGATGCGGTTGCAATAAAAATTAACGGTATTCAAAATTACATTGCTAAAGCTCAGAAAAATTAAAGTACAATTTTCCGAAGTTGTTTTGTTATTTCATAAAGTGCAATGTTAGTCGCCTGTACAACATTCATACTGCTGTTTTGGCCAAACATCTCGATATGAATGGTACGATCAGAAAGTTCTAGGCAGGCTTCCGAAATACCGAAATTTTCATCTCCAATGAGTAATACAATAGGTTGATCAGCATTCAATTCCATGCTGAATAGGGAGGTGCTGTTGTCGGTGATTTCCAAAGCCAAAATCTGATACCCCAAAGATTTAAAATTCACGAGTATTTCTTCAGCGTTTTCATTCCACTCAAAATTAACATATTTTTCAGTAGCCCTGGATGTTTGTGCCATTTTCCTACCGAAAGGAACTGGACTGCCGCAAAGTATCAATTTTTCAATTCCAAAAGCATCTGCAGTTCTGAATAAACTGCCAATATTAGCAGCATTGGTCACATTTTCGCAGATCAAGGTAATGGGAAATGTCTGTTGGTTGAATCTTGAATTGTAATGGGTAAGCTGCATGGGATTGAAAATTAACGATTGACGATTAACGATTGATAATTAACGATTGACAATTAACGAATGATGATTTTTTGAAGTACTCGGATGTGTTTTTTGATACTGATGAATTGTTCATGTATAATTTAGAAAATTGAAGTTTGAACTTTTTTATTTTTGATACGATATAGACTTTCCTCAAACAGATGAACAGGATTGTCACTCATTCATAATTTCAACTATAATCATAATTCAAACAGAGTAAATGTTGTTAAATAATAACTCTCAGTATAAATAAAAAGAGGCATGCATGTAATTGAAAATGCGCATTTAATGTTGCTTTATATCCTACTTCATCAATCGATATTCCTCAATCAACAATTACTAATCGTTCTAGTTTTCAAAAACGTATTTAATAATATTGGCGCCCATTTTCAACGCTTTCTCCCTCACTTCTAAAGGATCATTGTGGACTTCTTCATCTTCCCAGCCGTTTCCTAAGTCACTTTCAAAAGTGAAAAGCAGCACCAATCTATCGTTATCGAACATTCCAAAAGCCTGGGGCCGTTGGCCATCATGCTCATGAATTTTAGGTAATCCTTCAGGAAACTTAAAAGCTGAACTAAAAATAGGATGAGTCTTAGGCAATTCAACCAACTCCTTATTAGGAAACAATTTTTTGAGTTCCTTTACCAAGTAAGACTCCATTCCGTAATTATCATCAATATGTAAAAATCCACCAGAAAAAAGATAGTTTCTTAAATTCTCAATATCGTTTTCACTGAAAAACACATTGCCATGCCCTGTCATATGTATAAATGGAAATTGAAAAATATCTGGACTATCCGGCTCTACAGTTTGAGGTCTAGGATTGATTTTTGTGTTGATGTGGAGATTACAATAAGAAATTAAGTTGGGCAAGGATGTTGGATTTGCATACCAATCGCCACCACCTTTATACTTTAATACGGCAATTTCTTGTGCCTGCAACGACGCTATTCCACAGATACCAAAGAATAAAATGCCGAAAAAATGCTTTGATATGGTCATGCTAAATCTCATCCTCCAAAAATAGAAATAAAAATGGGTTAAAATAAATCGCACGAATTGAAAGTTAGACAATCAGTGCTTTAATACTACATGAATTATATTAAGATGCTGTATAGTAGTTATATATGCCCTTTAAATGAAGTTATTGTTCATTTGTAAATGCAACGCTATGGCACGCTATAATGGCTGCAGTTTCGGTACGTAAACGCGTATTGCCTAAACTAATAGGTTTAAATCCTGAGGCCATGGCCGTCTTGATTTCATTAGGACTAAAATCGCCTTCAGGACCTATCAAAATTAGAACATTAGTATGTAATTGTAATGCATTTTTAAAAGAAACGCGTTCGGATTCTTCGCAATGTGCAATAAACTTTTGTCCGTCGAACGGTAGATTTATAAAGTCATTAAACGAAATAGATTCCTGTAATTCTGGCAAATAATAGTGTAAAGACTGTTTCATTGCTGCCTGGAGGATTTTTTCAAATCGGTCAGTTTTAATGACTTTTCGCTCGCTGTGGTCGCAAATAATTGGCGTGATGGTATCCACGCCAATTTCAGTTGCCTTTTCTAAAAACCACTCGTAGCGATCGTTCATTTTTGTAGGAGCTACCGCCAAATGAACTTTGTAGTTTCGAGCAGGTTCAAACGATCTGGAAAGTATAGATGCCACACAGTTTTTTATATCCGAAAGTGTGATTTCAGCCACAAATAGCCAGCCTTTTCCATTGGTAATTTGGAGTTGGTCGCCACTATTTTTTCGAAGCACCTTCACAATATGTCGGCTTTCATCTTTTGAAAAGTCAATTTGCGTAGTAGTTTCGTCAATATTCGGATTATAGAAAAGCTGCATTGGTTGATTCTGTAGTATTAAATTTTTAGTCGCGAGGAAGCCGTGACATTTTGTTGTGCAAAATCGCCTTCCATATATTTCAAATATCCAACAATGGCAATCATTGCGGCATTATCTGTGGTGAATTCAAATTTGGGCACATAGGTAGTCCATCCAAATTTGGCTTCCCCATCTTTGAGTGCTTGTCTGATACCCGTATTTGCTGAAACGCCACCACCAATCGCAATGTGACTGATACCGGTTTGCTTTGACGCAAGCTTCAGCTTATCAATCAGAATTCCTATAATTGTATATTGAATAGATGCACAAATGTCATTCAGGTTTTCTTCAATAAAATTAGGATTTGCTTTGGTTTCTTTCTGAATAAAGTAAAGAATCGCCGTTTTTAATCCGGAAAAACTAAAATTCAGGCCCTCAACTTTGGGCTTGGTGAATTTAAATGCTTTCGGATTACCCAATTTAGCGCGTTTGTCAATTTCAGGACCAGCGGGATAGCCGAGCCCCAATATCTTTCCGCTTTTATCAAAAGCTTCGCCAACAGCATCGTCTATAGTTTCACCAATAACTTCCATATCAAAATGAGAGTTCACTCTCACTATTTGCGTATGTCCGCCAGAAATGGTCATCCCCAAAAACGGAAAAGGAGGTTTGTTAAAGCCTTCTTCATCTATAAAATGAGCTAAAATATGCGCCTGCATGTGATTGACATCAATCAAAGGGATATCCAAACCATAGGCCAATGATTTAGCAAACGAGGTGCCAACCAATAAAGACCCCATTAAACCTGGACCTCGGGTAAATGCAATGGCACTCAGTTGATTTTTATCAACATTGGCACGTTTAAGGGCTTGCTGAACCACCGGAACAATGTTTTGTTGATGGGCTCGTGAGGCCAATTCTGGCACCACACCGCCGTAAGCTTCATGGATGCTTTGACCAGCCACAACATTACTTAGGATTTTCCCGTTTAGCATTACTGAAGCCGCGGTATCATCGCATGAAGACTCAATTGCAAGAATATAAATATTTTGTGTAGCCATTAGTAAGAATTAGGCACAATAATTGTTAATTTTGACTCCAAAGTTATAACTTTTAAAACGCATCAAAAAACTTTTAAAAATAGCATCTAAAATTGTAGCAATAATTGTGTTGCTATTCATCATTTTGGTGCTGATTCTCTCTATTCCACCCGTTCAAACATTTTTGGGAAAAAAAGTGACCAAACGTATCAATGACGATTACGGAACACATATTTACATTAATAAGGTGGGCCTTCGATTTAACGGGGATGTGGAACTTAAAGGCATCTATATTGAAGATTATAAACAAGATACTTTAATAGGAATTGAAGGATTAAATACATCAATTCTTAACTATAGAAATCTTTATAATAGTAAATTGACCTTTGGCGATATCGATGTCCATGGCCTAACTTTTAATGTCAGAACCTATTTAGGTGAGGACGAGACCAACTTAGATGTATTCGTAGCAAGGTTTGATGAAGACAATCCGAGGCCTGATAAAAGCAGGTTTTTATTGTCCTCAAGTGATGTGTCCATTTATGGAAGTATTTTCAGAATGATCAATGACAATAAGGAAAATCCAAAAATTCTTGAGTTTAACAATCTGAACCTAAATGCCACCAATTTTTTAATCAACGCCAGCGATGTTAGTGCTCGGATAAACACGCTCACTTTTAGGGATAGTAGGGGATTGACGGTAAAAAACATGGTGACGGATTTTGAATACACTTTGGATCACATGACCTTTGCCGATCTTTCTATAAAAACGCCCAATTCATTTCTCAATGGCGATTTGACCTTCAAGTATAATCGTGAAGATTTGCAAGATTTCACCAACAAGGTAGAAGTTGTTGCATCATTTAAGGATTCTGATGTGATGTTAAATGAATTGAACACCTTTTATAACGAGTTTGGTATTGAAGATCATGCTAAGTTTAGTGTGAGTTTAAGCGGAACCCTTAATGACTTGACCATGATGAACCTGAGACTCAATACCAGCAGTCAAACAAAGGTTTATGGCGATATCAACTTTAAGAATTTATTCAATATTGAGCCCAATACCTTCGAAATGGATGGCGATTTTAGCAATCTTTCATCCAATTACTATGATTTAAAATCGCTTATGCCCAACGTATTGGGCGCTTCAATACCGAGCATTTTTGCTAAATTGGGAGGCTTTACCATTTATGGAAAATCGAAAATCACATCGTCTGACATTGTTGCCGATTTAAAGATCAATACGGCACTCGGACATATTGAATCGAATTTGAATTTGTTGCGGTTCAATGATATTGACAACGCCAGCTATAAAGGAAATGTTGTTTTTGAAGATTTCGACCTTGGAGAAGTTTTGGATAATCCGAACATCAAAGAAACCACTTTTGACATGGAGGTGGACGGAAAAGGCTTTACGCTTGAGAACTTAAACACCAATATTAAGGGGCATGTTTTCAATCTTAATTACAACGATTATGTTTATAAAAATATTGACATTTCTGGTCAATTGGGAAATAAGATATTCAACGGTGATTTGATTTCGCAAGATGAAAATTTAAAATTCAAGTTCAACGGGTTGGCTGATATGTCAAAAGAAGTCAGTTCATTGGACTTTACTGCCGAAGTGGAATACGCAAACCTTAGAGCCCTCAATTTTGTAAAAAAGGATAGTCTCTCCATCTTCAAGGGCGATGTTACTATGGATATGGATGGTTCAAACATCGATGATGCTTTTGGTAAACTTACGTTTAACAATACAACCTATATCAATCAAAATGACACTTACTTTTTTGATGATTTTGAAATCACTTCAAGATTTAATGAAAACGAACGTATCGTTGAAATCAATTCACCCGATATTATTGAAGGACAGGTGAGTGGCATCTTTAAGTTTAAGGACATTGGTAAACTGGTGGCAAATTCAATAGGAAGTATTTATACCAATTATATTCCGCATAAAGTTCAAACCGAACAATATCTCGATTTCAATTTCACCATTTACAATAAAATTGTGGAAGTCTTCTATCATGATCTTGAACTTGGTAAAAATACCTTTGTAAAGGGGCGAATTGAAAGTGATCAACGCGGATTTAATTTGACCTTCAAATCACCGAAAATTAAATTGCTGGACTATTTCGCAAATGACATTCAAGTGAATATAGATAATGGCAATCCTCTTTTTAATACGTTTATTGAGGTAGATTCCATCAATACCAAATATTATAACGTCTCAAAGTTCAATCTTATTAACGTTACCGTAAGAGACACACTGTTTATCAAGTCTGAATTTAATGGTGGTAAGCACAATAACGACCATTACAATTTGAGTCTCTTCTACACCATTGACCAAGACAACAAGTCGGTTGTGGGTTTTAAAAGATCGGATATTACCATTAAGGATAATGAGTGGATCATAAACCAACAGAAGGACCAGCTCAATAAAGTAGCTTTTGATAGAAGTTTTAATGAATTTAATATTTCTGATGTTGTTTTTAGTCATAAAGATGAAGAAATCCAATTGTCAGGCGCTCTTCGCGATTCGACCTATAAAGATATTAAACTCAGATTCATGGATGTGGATCTCAACAAAGTGACACCCAACCTTGACAGTATCAGCTTTGGGGGCATCTTGAACGGGAAATTGGATATCCTCCAACAAAATGGTGTGTATGTACCTGATTCAGATGTGAGTATTGAGAAATTTATGTTTAATGATTATATGCTGGGCGATTTACGAGCGGATATCGTGGGCAACGAATCTCTCACCAACTATACGGTCGATTTGTTTTTAAGGAATGACAATCTAAAATCGTTGAATGTCACTGGCAATGTTGACGTCAGCGCCACCAACTCCAATATTGATTTGGATATAGCATTTGATGAATTTGATTTAGAACCATTGAATGTTTTTGGAGGAGATGTCATTAATCAGATTAGAGGATTGGCATCAGGTAATGTCATTGTATCCGGAGATTTAAAAAAACCACAAATTGACGGCGATTTGATTTTGGACAATGCAGGATTGGCCATCCCTTATTTGAATGTTGATTACGCCTTTGATTTTGATACGGAAGTCACTCTAAAAGACCAGCGCTTTGTTTTTAATGATGTTGTGCTTACCGATTCCGAATTCTTTTCAAAAGCGACATTGAACGGCTTTATGTCGCATCAAAACTTTTCCGATTGGAGGCTTGGCTTGGATATAGAGACTAACAGATTGCTGGTTTTGAATACAGATGACGCTGAAGATGCCTTGTACTACGGCACGGCCTTTATGAACGGTACAGCAAGCATTTATGGTCCAACAGATCAATTGGTCATTGAAGTCGATGGCAGTACGTCTCAAGGTACCGTTTTTAAGATTCCATTGAATGATGTTGAAAGTTTTGGAGACAATTCTTATATCCACTTTTTGAGTCCTGAAGAAAAAGCAGCGCGTTTGAAAGGAGAGGTCATTACTGAAACTCAGGTCAAAGGCTTGGAGCTAAAGTTTGACTTGAATGTCAACCAAAATGCAGATATTGAAATTGTAATTGACCGAAACTCGGGAAGCACCATCCAGGGCAGTGGAGAAGGTAACCTTCTGTTTGAAATCAATACCAATGGTAAATTTAAAATGTGGGGTGATTTTGCCGTATTTAAAGGTATTTATAATTTTTCTTACGGCGGTTTGATTCAGAAAAACTTGGTCGTAGAACCTGGAGGTAGTATTATTTGGGAAGGTGATGCTTTAAAGGCGCAAATCAATTTGAAGGCCATTTACAAAACAGAAGCCAATCCTTCGGTTCTATTGGATAATCCGATCAATAGAAGCATCCCGGTCAATGTGGAGATCAATCTTTCAGGACAGTTGGAACAGCCCACGCCAGATTTCAACTTGGCATTTCCAAATGCGAGTTCAACTGTTAGGTCAGAGCTTGAATACCGACTGGAAACTAAAGAAAGTAGAGAGAATCAAGCTCTTTTCTTATTGGCAACGGGTTCTTTTGCCAGTGAAATAAGTTTAGGCCAACAAGCTTATGGTACTATTGCCGATCGTGTAAACAGTTTATTCAATGACTTACTGTCCAGTGACGATGATAAACTGAAATTGGGTCTGAATTTTCAAGCAGGCGAACAAACTCCTGATTACAGATCAGATGATCGTTTAGGTTTGACTTTAAGCACTAAGATTAGTGATCGTGTGTTGTTCAATGGGAAAGTTGGGGTGCCAATTGGCGGCGTTAATGAAACGGTTATTGCCGGAGACGCTGAAATAGAATTACTGCTGAATGAAGACGGTACCTTATCTGCTAAATTTTTTAATAGAGAAAATAACATTCGGAATTTTGGCGAAGAAATTGGCTATACTCAAGGTGTTGGATTATCCTATAATGTAGAATTTGATACGTTTAGGGAATTGCTGAGAATTATATTTTCAGGGAAGAACAGAAAAGACAACAATGCTGTTGAAAACAAAAATGTAGGTACGAGAGAAGAAAACCCGCTTCCAGAATATGTCAAAATGAAGAAGAAAGAGGCAAAAAAGGAGAATTAAGCCAACTGTTTTTGCACAATTTCGATTTAGTTATTAACGAAATCGATTGAATTTTACATTACTCAGTAAAATATCATAATTCCCGTCTTTATTATAGTATTAGTTTAGTAATTTTACTTTACTAAACTATTTAAATGTCAAAAAACATAAAAAAAATTGGGGTTATGACTTCTGGAGGCGACGCTCCAGGAATGAATGCAGCCATTCGTTCCGTAGTCAGAACCTGCGCCTACTATAATATAGAATGTGTAGGAATTTATCGTGGCTTCGAAGGTATTATGGAGGGAGATTTTAGGTCCATGGATGCCCGTAGCGTTAAAGGTATTGTCAATAAGGGCGGAACAGTACTTAAGTCTGCCCGTTCAAAAGAATTTAGAACTCCTGAAGGTCGCAAAATTGCCCATGACCAACTTAAAAGTGCCAATGTCGATGCACTTGTAGTTATTGGTGGTGACGGAACATTCAATGGCGGATTGGTTTTCAACAAAGAATATGATTTCCCGATTATTGGAATTCCTTGTACTATAGACAATGATATTTTCGGAACTACTCATACCATCGGATTTGATACGGCATTAAATACCGTAGTTGATTGTATAGATAAAATTCGAGATACTGCAAGTTCTCACAACCGCTTATTTTTTGTGGAGGTTATGGGACGTGACGTTGGGCATATCGCATTGAATGCTGGTGTTGGTGCAGGAGCAGAAGAAATTTTAATACCTGAAGAAAATTTGGGTCTTGACCGTCTGTTGGAATCCTTGCACAGAAGTAAGCGTTCAGGCAAGTCTTCCAGTATTGTAGTGGTTGCAGAAGGTGATAAAATTGGAAAAAACGTTTTTGAGTTGAAAGATTATGTTGAAGCCAATATGGACGAATATGACGTTAGGGTTTCTGTTTTGGGCCATATGCAACGTGGTGGTTCTCCATCCTGCTTTGATAGGGTATTGGCTAGTAGAATGGGAGTGAAAGCTGTGGAAACGCTGTTGGAAGGAAAAACCAATTATATGGTTGGTCTACTCAATGAGAAAATGGAATTAACCCATTTAAGGGAAGCTGTCAAAGGAAAGTCAAAAATTGATAGGGAATTACTCCGTGTGTCAGAAATCATGACCACATAAAACTTGCTACGCCATCATGTGCTTTATGGTTATGGTGAGATGAAGAGCGTAGAATAAAAATTAAGAATAATAATATTAAAAATTATAAAAAAATGTCAAATTTAAAATTAGGAATAAACGGTTTTGGAAGAATAGGAAGAATTGTATTTAGAGCAACCTTAAATAAACCAAATGTAGAAATAGTAGGAATCAATGACTTATTGGAAGTTGAGCATTTAGCATATTTGTTAAAGTATGATTCAGTACACGGGAGATTTGATGGTACGGTTGAAGTTAAAGACGGACATTTAGTCGTCAATGGAAAAACCATTCGTGTAACTGCTGAAAGAGATCCACGTAATCTTAAATGGGATGAAGTTGGAGCTGACGTTGTTGCCGATTGTACGGGGATTTTTACAACCTTAGAATCAGCAAATTACCATATTGAGGCAGGCGCCAAGAAAGTGGTGATTTCTGCACCAAGTAAAGATGCACCAATGTTTGTTATGGGTGTTAACCATAATGAAGTAAAAGCTTCAGATAAAATTGTATCTAACGCTTCTTGTACGACAAACTGTTTAGCACCAATGGCGAAAATCATTGATGATAATTTTGGTATTGAAGAAGCCTTGATGACGACGGTCCACGCAACAACTGCTACACAATTAACGGTTGATGGCCCTTCCAAAAAAGATTTTAGAGGTGGAAGAAGTGCTTTAATGAATATTATACCTGCTTCAACAGGTGCAGCAAAAGCTGTAGGAAAAGTAATTCCGAAATTGGATGGAAAATTAACAGGTATGGCATTCCGTGTACCAACGGCTAACGTATCTGTGGTAGATTTAACTGTAAGAACTGTTAAGGAAACTTCTTTGGATGCGATCAAAAAAGCATTTAAGGATGCTTCTGAAGGTGCTATGAAAGGTGTGGTTGGCTACACTGACGAACTTGTAGTGTCTCAAGACTTTGTTGGAGAAACAAACACTTGTGTATTTGACGCCGATGCTTCTATCGAGCTAAATTCAAGATTCTTTAAAGTAGTAGGATGGTATGATAACGAATTTGCATATTCTACCAAGTTGGTTGAATTGGCTGAACATGTCCATTCTTTATAATTAACCCATATCAATCCGTGTAAGTTCGCTATATTTATATAGATTTAAACTTATACGGATTTTTTTTATTCAATAAACACATGATATTAATAGTTGATAGTGGTTCTACAAAAGCCGACTGGATTTCAGTAGATCAAAGCGGAAAACAAATAAAGGAAAAAATAAGGACCGGTGGTTTGAATCCAGAAATTCTTAAAGAGAAGAAACTCTACAAGATTATAAGAAAGAGTGAAGAATTGGCGGAAATCAAGCGCGACGTAACTCATGTGTTCTTTTATGGTGCCGGTTGCGGCACTGAAAACCCGAGATTGCTTCTTAAACGAGTGCTCGAAGATATTTTTGTTAACGCGGAGGTTGAAGTTACAGAAGACACCATGGCCGCTGTAAGAGCAACTTTAAGTCATGATGATGAGGCAGCAATAGTTTGTATCCTGGGTACGGGTTCAAACTGCAGTTATTACGACGGCGCAAATTTGGACCAGAGAATACAGTCATTGGGCTATACCTTAATGGATGACGCTTCAGGCAATTATTTCGGCAAACAGTTAATTCGCGATTATTACTTTAATCATATGCCAGAAGCCATAAAAGTATCCTTTGCGGATAAATACAATATGGACGCTGATTATATCAAGTACAATCTCTATAAACAACCGAGCCCAAACGCTTATTTAGCAAATTTTGCAGAATTTATGTTTCTGAATATCGATTCAATCTATATTCAAGAAATGATTAAGGAAGGAATGCGAATTTTTGCAAGAAACATGATTTTCCAATTTAAAGACGAAGTTAAGACGGTTCCGGTTCATTTTGCTGGATCTATAGCGTTTTTTGCTAAAGATCAGATCCTTGAAATAGCAGAAGAAATGGGTTTCACCGCAGGGAATTTTGTTCGCCGACCTATTGAAGGTTTAGTGGATTATCATACACGAAAGTTTCAAAATTAAGTTTGAAATAGAACTAAGAACTTCAGGGCATTAAATCCCACGGGTGAGAATAAAATTAAAAAGCAGTGTAAATTTTAAAACAACTACACTGCTTTTTTATATTATGGCCTATTGGAATCTCATATTACTTCACCGCAATCATACTAATCTCCACATTCACAAATTTAGGAAGATTGGCCACTTCCACAGTTTCTCTTGCTGGGGCCGTAGCTTCATTAAAATAACCTCCATAAACTTCATTTATCTGTCCGAAATTGTTCATGTCGCTGATAAAGATGGACGATTTAATTACGTTTTCAAAAGTCATATCGGCTGCGGCTAAAACTGCTTTTAGGTTTTCCATCACTTGCTTGGTTTCGGCTACTATGGAGTCAAGAACAAGGTCATTGGTCTTTGGGTCAAAAGCTATTTGCCCTGAAGTATATAAGGTGTTTCCAGTTAAGATAGCTTGATTGTAAGGTCCTATGGGTGCAGGAGCATTTGGCGTATTGATGATTGTTTTCATAATGAATCGTATTTTATTTTTTTTCCTTAGAAGGTTTATTGCTATTTGGATTTTGGATGTTTCACTTATAGTCTTTTATCAGGCGAACGCTGTTTGTCATATTTGATATCCTTTAGTAGACTCGATTTGATTCCGATGAAAAAGTTCCATGAACTACGCTCGCTAAACGGAATCCAGCTAAAGTTCATCCGCCAGCTCATCAGATCACGCTCAAACCTGAGTTGGGTATAGGTGAAACCTTGGTTTTTAAAATCATAACCTGAAGATACGCCCACTGTCCAACGAGGCGTCAAATCTATATCTCCAGAAAACATCAAAGAGTTTGACGAAATCTCATTTTGTCGTGCGCTATTGGAGTAGTTGACAGCCCATGCAACACGTAAGCTCCATGGTATGGTGAAATTATAAAACTCAGATTTTTCTTCTTTACTTCTGTCTCGGTCTTCATCGCCTAAACGCTGATCGGCAAAGTTTTGAGACTTTCCAAATAAATCATCAGCGCGACCACCGCTAAGGACAGATTCATCAATGGCTCTTTGGTCAGGCTCTTTTCGTCCAGAGAAACTATCGCTATTTAGGGTGTAGCTCAAATTCATACTTGCTGATGTCAACCTAAATAAACTTCCGCCATTGTTGATGTTGAATTTATCCACACGTCGATTATTATTGTCAAGCGCGTAAGGGTCTAAGGTCATTCCGAAATTGACGCTCATTTTATTGTCCAACAATTGTGTCCCACCAGAGACTCTTAACGGACTCCATTGCAGTGAATCGCCGGCAAAATTATAAGAGGAAGACAAGTTAAGATTATTCAATAAGATGATTTTTTTAGGCTCTGTTTTGGTGGAGTCTCTATCTCTTACTTTGGCTTCAAAATTATTACCTAATGAAAAGCCCATTGCACTTGAAAAATTTTTGTTTGGTGCACCATAAAGAGACTCTTCAAACCTACTGTATTCTGCACGAGTCAGATCGCCATTGGCCGTAATATAATCAAAGGAATCATAATACTCATCAAAGGCAGGATTGATATTGTAGCTTATAGAAGGTCTCATGATGTGCCTGATAGCTTTGATTTTGGTGTCCTTTCCTGGCTTTTCTAAATTGAACATCCCATAAATTGTGGTTCCAATACTGGTGCTGAAATTATAGGTTCTATAACTGTCAAAGCCTGTCAAATCTTCTTTTAAGACTTTATTTTCGTCGGGATCATAGAATTTTCTAATAGTGTTGAGGGTCCAATTTTCCTGAAAATTTGTACTTGCACTGACACTAAAATGATTAAAAACTTTGAAGTTCGTGGAAATGGGAATACTTTGTTGCACGCCAACTCGAGCGTCCTCAAACATTTCTGCTTTAAAAAAAAGTGAATCTGTAGTTCTTATCCTGTTCTGTGCATTGACATTATATTGAAAATTGATATTGTCAATAATTCCTTTTTTAGTGCCAACTTTTGGTGCAAAAGGGAAGATTCTACTCACACTTCCCTGAAAAGTAGGTAAAGTCATATCAATCTGCTGAGTCCTTGTATTTTGTGAGTGCGTGGCCGTCAGGCTGACATTGACTTGTGGCTCACCAGTAAAGGATTTAGAATAAGAGACGGATGATGATAAGGTGTTATTTAGAAAGTTAGAGGCATTCATTTGGTTGACAGACTCTTGATAATACTTACTACTTCCTAAGTTGACAGAGGCCGAAAAACGAGAACTCGGATTCGCTTTTGCATCCTGAGAGTGTGACCACCTAATATTATAGATGGAAGATTTTGAATAATCTGGGAAGCCACGTTCACTATTGATTAAGCTTTCATACCTAATACCAAGATTTCCTCTAAATTTATACCGCACGGCGTAGTTGGTTTCTGTTCTGAAGCCATAGCTTCCATTGGTATAATAATCGCCGTACAACGCCAAATCCACATAGTCACTTATCGCAAAATAATAGCCTCCATTTTGGAGGTTATAACCTCGTCTGCTATCTTGACCGAAAGTAGGAAAAAGAATTCCTGAAGTTTGCTTTTTTGTCAACGGAAAAAAGGCAAAAGGCAAACCGATGGGGGTGGGTACATTGTAAATATACATATTGGTCAAGCCGGTGACCACTTTTTTGTTGGGCACAATTTTGGCTTTTCGCATTAAAAAATAGAATTCAGGATCATCTTGGTCCTCTGAAGTTGTGAATTTTCCACGATTAATGAAATAAACCGAATCATTTTCTTTCTTGGTTACATCCGCAATAATATAACCGCCACTTTGTTCTGTTCTCGAATTAAAAATAAGAGCTTTTTTGGTTTCGGTATTGAAGATAATTGAATCCGGTTCTACAAGATTGGCGCCTTGTTTAAACGTAGGAGCTTGAGAGTACACACCTGCAGAATCCTTTAAACGTCCCGCATAAACCAGATTTTTATTGTGATCGATAACAATGACCCCTGCCTTTATTTCCATGTCCTGATAGTACACTTCCGCTTCGTTATATAAGGTGGTCTGCTTTAAACGTTGATTAAGAGTCACGTAATCCTTTGCCTTATAATTGACCACAGCCTCTAAGAAATCTTTCTTTTTTGGAATTGTGTCCTGTTGAATGCTATCGGTTTCTTTGAGCGTTGCCGTCGGAGTCATCAGAGAGTCAATATTGATGGACACCCTCATACTGTCATTTTCTGTTTTTGGCAAGATGGGGGTTTGGTTTTTTGGAAGGTCTTGAGCCAACCCCAAAGTGTTAATAAACACTGTAAAACTCAGGGAAAAAAGTATATGAAAGCTTTTTGTACGCAATGCTTTTAAGTGTATTTTTGTAAAAGTATGGCTCGGTTTTTGAAAAGTCAAAATTACATATATTTTTTTGTGATTAATTACTATTCAACCAAAATTTAAAAATTAAAATAAACCAAGTTTTTTATACGTTTATACCTTTATGAGAACGCAATTATATTACATCTTCGTATTAAACATAATTTTATTTGCTAGTTTTTTAGCACCTGCCCAAGCCTTTCAGAAAAACAAAGGTCAATTTGTGGTGGTCTTAGACGCTGGCCATGGTGGCAATGATCCCGGGAACGTGGGAAATGGCTATAAAGAGAAAGAAATAGCTCTCAACATCGTTTTGACGGTTGGCAAATCTTTAGAGAAACACCCTAATATAAAAGTGATTTACACTCGTAAAACGGATGTTTTTGTGCCTCTACGAGATCGGGCGAAAATTGCAAATGATGCTGATGCTGATTTGTTTGTGTCAGTGCATTGCAATTCACATCATTCAAGTGCCCATGGTACGGAAACCTTCGTTTTGGGCTTACATGAAAACCAACGTAACTTTGAAATTGCCAAAAAGGAGAATGAGGTTATTTTCTTAGAGGAAAACTATGAATCCCATTATGACGGATTTGATCCCAATTCGCCAGAATCCTTTATAGGTTTGACTTTGATGCAGGAGGAGTATCTTGACCAAAGTACACAATTGGCCCGATTGGTTCAAGATAACTTTACCAAAACCTTAAAACGAAATGATAGAGGTGTTAAGCAAGCTGGCTTTTGGGTGTTGCACAATACATATATGCCAAGTGTTTTGGTTGAAACGGGGTTCTTGACCTATAAGCCGGAGGGTGCCTATCTCAATTCTACGAAAGGTCAAAATGAAGTTGCTTTGTCCATTTATAAAGGGCTTATGGACTACAAAATGATTTTGGATAGAAATGTGGGTCAAAATCTTTATAAAGATGTGGCCAATATAGAGACTATCACAGAAGCTGTAGATGACGAGGTCGACTCTAAAAATACCACTAAACGTGTTTATCCCAATACTATATTTAAAGTGCAATTGGCAGCGAGTTCAAATAAAATTGAACCTAAATCTTTTAATTTTAAAGGTCTAAAGGATATTTCCAGAGAAAAGGAAGGCAAACTCTTTAAGTATTTCTATGGTGACACCTCTGATTATAATGAAATTCAAAAAATGGCAGTAGTTGCAAAGTCAAAAGGCTATCCCACCTCCTTTATTGTTGCTTACCAAAATGGAAAACGTGTAGACTTATCTTCAGTTATCAATTCTCCCGCTAATTAAAAAGATTCTTAATATTTTTATTCCTAATTTTGTGAGCAACTAAATCTTAAAAACTTTGAAAATATCAAGAGAAGTTAAAACCGCAATACTTGTAATATCAGGAATACTCCTAATGGTATTTACATTTAATTATTTAAAAGGTATCAATATCCTACAAAAACACAATCGATACCAAACACAATTCGATTATAATGCGCTAAGTTCTTCATCTTTGGTGACTATTAAAGGGAATCAAATAGGGAAAATTGAGTCGATCACTTATGATGACAAAACAGGTAAAACTATTGTTACTCTTGTTGTGACGGAAGATGTCAAGTTTTCTACAAATAGTAAGATCCGTATGTATGAAACAGGGTTAATGGGAGGCAATGCCTTGGCCATTATACCTATGCCTGGACCTGAACTTGCTAAAAGTGGGGATTTCTTGGAATCCGAGGTTGAGGAAGGCCTTATCACAAGTTTGACCAAAAACTTTTCGGGAATCAGTAGCAACTTGGGTGTGACCCTAAAGGCTGCCGATTCACTAATGAACAATTTTAACCGCTTGATCATTAATGACGATGAGGATGGTATAAAAGCTGCAATTGCCGAATTAAACCAAACCATTGTTTCTTTTAGATCCATGTCAAATGCCATGACCGCGTTAGTGGCTAAAAACGATGAAGCATTAACTTCTGCAATTGGTAATTTTGATACTTTATCAGGAAATCTTGCGGAGATCACTACAGAATTTAAACAGGTTGAAATATCCAAAACTTTTGCGGAACTCGATCAAACGCTTCAGGAGGTCAATAATTTGTTGGCAAGTGTCAAGGATGGTAAGGGCACGATGGGCAAACTGCTTAATGACGATAAATTATATACAAATCTCGAAGGAGCATCTCTACAGTTGGAACAATTGCTACAGGACTTTAAATTGAATCCAAAACGCTATGTCCATTTTTCTGTTTTCGGAAAGAGACCAGACCGATTTGATGCTGAAGGCAATATCATTGAAGACCTAAAAACACAACCAGACGAAATACGCGTAGAATTAGAAAACAACTAACCTCCATATAATGAGTTACATTCCAAATATTCTATTTGCCATAGCGCTAATTGTTGGCATTGGTTTCTTTGCAAATAATGTAAGAAAGCTGATCCGCAATATTAAATTGGGCCGTGATGTTGATGTGAGTGACCATACTTCCCAACGTTGGAAAAACATGGCAATGATTGCATTAGGACAAAGTAAAATGGTCAAAAGACCAGTTTCCGGGTTTTTGCACATTATTGTCTATGTAGGTTTCATTATTATAAACATTGAGGTTTTAGAGATTATAATCGATGGTCTTGCGGGCACACATCGTATTTTTTCATCCATAGGACCTTTGTATGGTGTTCTTATTGGAGTGTTTGAAATATTGGCTGTTTTGGTCTTTGTGTCTGTCATCATCTTTTGGATTAGGAGAAACATTATTAAAATCAAACGGTTTTGGGCGAATGAAATGACCAGTTGGCCGAAAAATGACGCCAATTATATCCTCTATATTGAAATGGTGCTAATGGCATTATTCCTAATCATGAATGCCACTGACTTGAAGTTCCAAGCCATGGAAAATGGAAATGTCATCAGTCAGTTTTTGACACCACTGTTTAGCGGTCTTTCAGAAGGTACAATCCATATTATTGAGCGTAGCGCTTGGTGGTTGCACATTTTAGGTATTCTTGCCTTTTTGAATTATCTCTATTTCTCCAAGCATTTGCATATTCTTTTGGCATTTCCAAATACTTATTTCGGAAAAATCGCACCGAAAGGTCAGTTTAAGAACAATGACGTCGTTACCAAAGAAGTAAAAATGATGATGGATCCAAACGTTGATCCATTTGCAGCGCAACCGGAAGGAGCAGGGGACGAGACTCCTGCAAAGTTTGGAGCTAGCGATGTTCAAGATTTAAGTTGGGTGCAATTGCTCAACGCCTATACATGTACTGAATGCGGACGTTGTACAAGTGAATGTCCAGCTAATATAACAGGCAAAAAATTGTCTCCGCGTAAGATTATGATGGATACGCGTGACCGTTTAGAGGAAGTAGGAAAAAATATAGATGCCAATAACGGTGTGTTTAAGGATGATGGCAAGCAATTGCTGGATGACTATATCACACGTGAAGAATTGTGGGCATGTACCACCTGTAATGCCTGTGTTGAGGCCTGTCCAGTGAGTATCGATCCAATGTCAATTATTGTGGAAATGCGAAACTATTTGGTCATGGAGCAATCAGCAGCACCAATGGAACTCAATAATATGATGACCAATATTGAAAATAATGGCGCTCCTTGGCCATACAATCAAATGGACAGATTGAATTGGAAAAACGAATAAATCTAATTGAGGCGAAATCACAAATGTCATAACACATAGTTTCTGACATAAGGCTTATTGAGAACCTATAAAAGATGCTGTCTAAGTATTTTAAGTAAAATAAGTATAAAAACATATAAACTCATAAAAAATGAGCGAACAAATTGTAGTGCCAACTATGGCAGAATTCATGGCCCAAGGTAAACAACCAGAAGTACTCTTTTGGGTAGGCTGCATGGGAAGCTTTGACGATAGAGCAAAAAAAGTTACCAAAGCTTTTGTGAAATTGCTTCATAAATCCAAGGTAGATTTTGCAGTTTTAGGAACTGAAGAAAGCTGTACTGGTGATCCTGCAAAACGTGCCGGTAATGAATTTCTTTTTCAGATGCAGGCGGTCACTAATATAGAGGTGTTGAATGCCTATGAGATCAAGAAAATTGTTACAGCCTGTCCACATTGTTTCAATACCATAAAAAATGAATACCCAGGACTTGGAGGTAATTATCAAGTCATGCACCATACACAATTTCTTAAATCGCTTTTGGATGAAGGACGTCTGACCGTTGAGGGTGGACAATTTAAAGGCAAGCGCATCACCTTTCATGACCCTTGTTATTTAGGTCGTGGCAATGATATTTACGAAGCACCAAGAGACTTGATCAGAAAATTGGATGCTGAATTGGTGGAAATGAAAAGTTGTAAATCCCGCGGACTCTGTTGTGGTGCTGGTGGAGCTCAGATGTTTAAAGAGGCGGAACCAGGGAATAAGGAAATAAACGTTAAACGTACAGAGGAAGCCATCGAGGTGAAGCCGGACATTATAGCGGCAGGTTGCCCATTTTGCAATACCATGATGACTGATGGCGTAAAATCAACAAACAAAGAATCTGAGATTGCCGTGATGGATATCGCGGAATTAATAGCAAATGCTCAGGATTTATAATGGCCACAGAGATATTTCTATTAAACATTTCAGGACAAGACAAACCTGGATTGACTTCCGGTTTGACCAACGTTTTAGCACAATATGGCGCTAAAGTATTAGATATTGGACAAGCAAATATTCACGACACCTTATCGTTGGGTTTTTTGTTTGAAATTGAATCTGGCGACAAATCAGCTGCGGTTTTAAAAGATTTGTTATTCAAAGCTTATGAGCTTGGTGTCAAAGCTAAATTCACACCTATTACATCTGAAAACTACGAAAAGTGGGTGAGCAATCAAGGTAAGGATCGCTATATCATTACCATTTTAGGTGAAAAGCTGACTGCGGAACAGATCTCTACGGTCACTGAAGTCATTTCAGAAAAGAACTTAAATATTGATGCCATAAAACGGTTGACGGGTCGTATTTCTTTAATTAAACAGGATGACTACCCAAGAGCTTCAATACAATTATCGATCAGAGGCAAAATTGATAATAAGGCTGAGTTTACCGAAAAATTTATGCAAATCTCTCACGATTTAGATGTAGACATTGCTTTTCAGGAAGATAATATATACAGACGCAACAGACGTTTGGTATGTTTTGATATGGATTCAACCTTAATTCAAGCTGAAGTCATTGATAAGTTAGCTGAATTGGCAGGTGTTGGAGACCAAGTAAAAGCAATAACAGAATCTGCTATGAACGGCGACATTGATTTTAATGAAAGCTTTAAAAGTAGGATGAAACTGCTCAAAGGTTTAAGCGAAGATGTGCTACATGATGTCGCAGTTAATTTGCCAATAACCCAAGGTGCGAGAAGACTGATTGATACGTTGAAAAAATATGGATTTAAAACCGCTATTCTGTCTGGTGGATTCACTTATTTTGGACACTATTTACAAAACGAATTAGGTATCGACTATGTCTACGCCAATCAATTAGAGATAAAAGATGGTAAGCTAACAGGAAACTATATTGGAGAGATTGTTGATGGCAATAAAAAAGCGGAATACCTTAAGGAAATTGCAATGAGAGAAGGCATTGATATTGGTCAGACGATAGCAGTTGGTGATGGCGCAAATGATCTGCCGATGCTCAATCTTGCCGGACTGGGAATAGCATTCCATGCCAAGCCAAAAGTTAAGAACAATGTGCAAAGTTCTATATCGAGTATGGGATTGGACGGTGTTTTGTATTTATTGGGATATCACGATAAGCATATCGATTTAATCGAATAAAATCACCGATGATCTTGCAATATTAGCAGAAGGTTGAAGCATTCTTATTTACTAAGCCATTGCTTATTGGCTTTTTTTTGACTTATAGAAATCTTGAAAAACAAGATTTAAATGAAGACAGTTTTATAACAAATACTTAGACTACTATGTTCACCAATAAGCAAATTAATCTGGAAACTTTGCCTGCTATTGATGATGTAGCCTTAAAACCTATTTCAAAACAGTATCTCAAAATTATTATTTTAAACAGACTGCTTTTTTATGGTCTTATTTTGTCTGCATTGATCTTTGCCAAATTCAAGGTTATGCATTCAAATTTTCATTTGATATTCGTGTATTTGTTTTCGACCGTTGTGCTATTCTGCATTCTTAATCTTGTGGGCTCAATATTGGCCTTCAAAAAACGGAAGTTTGCTATTAGAGAATATGATGTTATCTATTCAAAAGGCCTGTTGGTCAATTCAGTATCAGTGGTTCCGATTTCACGGATTCAGCATTTGGAAATTTCCAGGAGCTGGATAGCGAGAAGATTTAACCTGGCGACTTTAAAGATTTTCACCGCGGGTGAATCGGGAATTGATTTGAGGATTGCGGGGTTAAATTACAGTGAGGCCAAACAAATCAATGATTTTTTAAGTAACAGGGTGAATGGAACGGATTGATTTTTCTCAACCTTCACGGCAGTCTTCCAAAGGTATTCTTGTCATTTTTGCGCTCAATACCTTCAAATTCATTAGGCGTTACTTTGTTATTTTTTTGGCCTTAGGTTTGTCAGTCTCCAAAGATGAATCATTTTACTTTTTAACTACTACAAGCCTGACGCTCATAATTATAGGTGTTTTTTTATTGATTCTTGTATTGGCCATTCTCAAATATCTGAATTTCAAATTTCACTTGGATAAAGACCAGTTTTATTTATCATCTGGTATTATCAATAAGGACACGGCCATCATTCCCAAGTCCAAGATCCAAAATGTTTATATCAAACAAAATTTCATCCAACAGCTTATTAATGTCGTTTCGCTTACCATAGAAACCGCTGGCGATGATAAGGCCGAAATTGAAATTAATGCTTTAAGTCGCTCATCTGCTCTTGAACTTAAAAAGCAATTGTTCATTAAAAGACAAGTTACAGACATTGATTTGGTTGATGAAACCTCCCAGAGCAGTGTGTTCTTTAAAATTTCGATGTGGCGATTATTTTTAGAAGGCATCTCCCAAAACCATATCAAAAGTTTTTTGGTCATCGTTTCTTTTGTGTTTGGATTGTATAATGAGTTTAAGAATTATTTGGAAGACCTCGGCATTTCAGATCACGTGCAAGCGTCGGTCAATATTGAATCAGGTACTATTATCAATGTCGTATTGGCCAATATGTTTGTTGTAGTTCTCGCGGTATTGGGCTCCATGTTGTTTTCCGTTATCCATACTTTTGTTTCTAATTTCAACTTAGAAGTCATTGAAAATGAAGACACTATTGAGATCAACAAAGGACTGTTCAATAAGCTCTCCTTGATTTTGGTGCCAGAAAAGATTCAAAACATCATCATTAAAACCAATCGGCTAAAGCAGTCCTTAGGCTTACACACCCTGTCCATCAAACAGGCTATGGTCAATAAAAAACAGCAAAAGAACTTCAAGATTGTCGCTTTAGAGAAACATCAGGTTGCGCATTTGATCGAGAAAGTTTTCATCCTGTATAATGGATCAGGCCAATATCATAAGCCGGAAGTCTATTATAAACGAATGTTGACATTTCGTTCCATTAGTATTGGTGCATTTATTAATATTCCTGCTTTTTTTATCTTCGGAAATTCCTTTTGGATGGTCAATATCATCATGATACCTTGGATAGCTCTATTTGTCCACTTCACTTATAAAAAGGCGAGCTATCAAATTACCGATAAATACCTTACCATTACTAGCGGATTTATTGATCGTGTGCGAAATATCAGCGAATTGCAAAAAATTCAATCAGTGCAATTAAAACAGAGCATTTTTCAAAAGCGAAAGAAGATCGCAACAATCCACATTGCCACCGCATCCGATAAAGTTAAAATTCTTTGTGTCACTGAAGAAAACGCAAAATCAATCGTAGATTATCTGCTATTTAAGGTTGAATCCTAAGATAAAGATTGGATGTAATTGTGTACTTTTGTGCTTAGAAAAAAATAGAATTATGTTAGTTGATTTTAATACCCTACCAGAAGATTCAAGAGTGTGGATTTATCAAGCCAATCGCTCATTTACGGATGATGAAATTTCAGAAATAGAATCCAAATTGGATACTTTTATATCCAATTGGACGGCCCATGGCGCCGATTTGCAATCTGGCTATATCATTAAATATAGACGTTTTATAGTTATCGCAATAAATCAAAGCTTAAGCACTGCAACAGGTTGCAGTATTGATGCCTCTGTTCATTTTATCCAGCAATTGGAAAAGGATTATAATGTTGATCTTTTGGACAAGATGAACGTGTCCTATAAGCAGGGGGATTTCATTGCCTACAAGACATTATTGGATTTCAAAAAAATGGCCAAAGAAAAGGCGGTTTCAAAAAACACCATTGTTTTCAATAATTTGGTCAATAATATCGCAGAATTCAATGAAAACTGGGAAGTTCCTGCAAGTGATAGTTGGCACAGTCGATTTATAAAATAAATCCTTCGTGCCCATAACATTTATTAATCAGCTTCTTTATAAAACTATCTTAAAGTATTATAGCCTTCAACGTAAAAGTGGTATTTTGCTGCACTATTTTATATTGGTAATTAGACTTTTTAAAAGACCCGAATTTATATGCGCTTAGTAGTTTCCCTCGTTATAATCTTTTTTATATCACTCAATAGTTTAGCACAAATGCCAGTAAATCCTTTGTTGGCAAAAGACCAGATAGCTCAGCAAAAATGGGTAGATAGTGTTTATAACAGTTTGGATACGCGCCAGCGTGTGGGGCAATTGTTCATGGCGAGAGCGGTATCAAATAACAATAAATCTAATGAAGCTCAAGTGGCCAGATTAATAAATACGCAACAAATCGGTGGCATTATTTATTCTACCGGCGGTCCAGTTAATCAAGCCAAATTAAATAATACCTACCAAGCTATTTCAAATGTTCCTTTATTGATTGGTATGGACGCAGAATGGGGTTTGAGCATGCGCTTGGATTCGACCTATGCATTTCCATACAATATGACCCTTGGTGCCATCACTGACAATAAACTAGTGGAACAAGTAGGCCGGCAAATTGGAGAGCATAGCAAGCGAATTGGGGTCCATTTTAATTTTGCTCCAACGGTTGATATCAATACCAATCCTAAAAACCCCATCATCGGAAACCGCTCTTTTGGTGAGGATAGAGATAATGTGACGGCCAAAGGTTTAGCGTTTATGAAAGGAATGCAGGATGCAGGGGTTTTGGCAAATGCGAAACACTTCCCCGGACATGGAGACACAGACACGGATAGCCATAAAACATTGCCTACCATAAACTTCAACGCAAGACGTATTGATTCTATAGAGTTGTATCCCTATAAAAAACTAATCCAGGAGGGTTTGTCAAGTGTTATGGTGGCGCATTTGAATGTACCAAGTCTCGAACCAAAAGAAGGTACACCATCGTCTTTGTCAAAACATATTATTACGGATATTTTAAAGGAGCGCTTACAATTTGAAGGCTTGATTTTCACAGATGCCTTAGAAATGAAAGGTGTTTCCAACTTTAGTAGACCTGGAGATATTGATCTTGCCGCATTTTTGGCTGGAAATGATGTACTTTTAATTTCTGAAAACGTACCCGTTGCCATTGATAAAATTGTGGCTGCTTATGAAGCCAAACAGATTACTGAAGAACGCCTGGCGCACTCCGTTAAAAAGATTTTAATGGCGAAGTATAAAGTTGGTCTTAATAATTTTAGCCCGATAGGTACAACGCATCTTGTAGAGGATCTTAATCGTTTGAAGGATGATCTGCTCTACGAAAGAGTTATGGAAAATGCCATAACGGTAGTCCGAAATCAAAAGGAAATCCTGCCTCTAAGACATCTCGAAACCAAAAAAATAGCCTATGTCGAAATGGGGGATGCTCTTGATAATTCGGCTTATCTTAATGAATTGAGAAAATATACCAAAGTACATCAAATAAAGGCAACCAAGTTGGATGAGTTGATAACCAAACTTCAAAACTACAATACAGTTATCGTCGGATTTCACAAATCAAACGTCAATCCATGGAAACCCTATCAGTTTTCTGATAAGGAGATGGTTTGGCTTTATGAAATGGCACGGACCAACACCGTTATTTTGGATGTTTTTGCACGACCTTATGCACTTATCGATTTACATTCTATAGAAAACATTGAAGGCATTGTTGTGAGTTATCAAAATAGTGAGATTTCCATGCGCAAATCTGCACAGCTTATTTTTGGTGCAATTCCAGCAAAAGGAACCTTGCCTGTTTCTACCGGAGAGCATTTTAAGGTTGGCGACGGATTTATCTATAACGCTATACAATCTTTGAGTTACGGCCTACCTGAGTCTGTTGGGATGAGTTCTGAGAAATTAAAAAAACTGGATTCGATGGCTAAAATTACCATTGATCATAAGGCAGCTCCAGGATTACAGATTTTAGTGGCTCGCAAAGGAAAAGTTGTTTACAATAAAGCGTTTGGCAAGCACACTTACGACGGTAAGGAAAAGGTGGATTTGGACGATATGTACGATGTGGCCTCACTCACAAAGATTTTGGCAACATTGCCGCTCTTAATGGAACTCGAAGAAAAAGGTATTGTTTCTACTGAAACAAAGCTGTCCCAGATTTTACCAGAATTTAAAGATTCAAACAAGAAGAATGTCACATTGAAGCAAATGTTATCACATTATGCCCGTTTAAAACCTTGGATTCCGTTTTATACTGCAACTTTGGACGCAGCCAAAAAACCAGATCCAAAATACTATAGAAGAGTTTCGAGCCCTATGTTCAGTGTGAAAGTAGCTGATGAACTTTATTTAAGACATGATTATCCAGATACCATCCAGAAAATAATTAAGGACAGCGACTTGTTATCAAGTTTAAACTATAGATACAGTGATTTTCCGTATTTCATCTTGAAAAAATATATTGAGAAATACTACGATAAAGGCTTGGATGAATTGGTTCAGGAACATTTTTACCAATCGCTGGGAGCAAATCACACCACGTACAATCCAGCAGCCATTTTCAGCAATTCGCAGTTGGTGCCAACAGAAATAGATGATTATTACAGACATCAGACCGTTCAGGGCTATGTTCATGATATGGGGGCTGCAATGCAAAATGGTGTTGGTGGGCACGCTGGTATTTTCAGTAATAGTAACGACGTGGCTAAAATTATGCAAATGTATCTTCAAAAAGGCTATTATGGTGGGAAGCGCTATTTAAAACCAGAAACTATTGATAAATTTAATTACTGCTACTACTGTGGTAGTGGCGTGAGAAGAGGTATTGGCTTTGATAAACCGCAGTTGGGAACAAAGGGGCCGACTTGTGGCTGTGTGTCCTTGTCGAGTTTTGGACATTCTGGTTTTACTGGAACTTATGCTTGGGCCGACCCGGATCAGGAAATCGTATATGTGTTTTTATCAAACCGTACATATCCCAATGCCAACAATAATATATTATTAAAAGAAGGTATTAGAACGGAGATTCAACGCTTGATTTACGAAGCAATTATTGAGTAGGTGTAGTAATGGGGCTATAAGTTTTAAGTGCCTTAAATACTTGAAGTTGGGCGGAAGAATTTTGAATATTTAGTTTGACAATTATCTGACGACCTGACAACTTTAGTCACTTCAAGTACTTGTAAAACTTTAGATTAAACTAAAAAGAACAAAACATGAAAATAGGAATCGTATGTTACCCGACCTTTGGTGGTAGTGGGGTTGTCGCAACAGAATTGGGTTTGGCATTGTCCAAACGTGGTCATGAAATTCATTTTATCACCTATAGTCAACCAGTGAGATTGGATTTATTGGGCAACAATGTACATTACCATGAGGTCAATGTACCAGAATATCCCTTGTTTTTATATCAGCCTTACGAGCTTGCATTGTCAAGCAAATTGGTAGATATGGTTAAGTTATACGGCATAGAGATTCTTCATGTACATTATGCTATACCGCATGCTTACGCCGCCTACATGGCAAAAAAAATGTTACAGGAAGAGGGCATTTACATTCCCATAGTAACTACGCTTCACGGTACGGATATTACGCTTGTGGGAAGTCATCCTTTTTATAAACCAGCCGTTACGTTTAGCATTAACAATTCAGATGCCGTGACTTCTGTATCTCAAAGTTTAAAAGACGATACCTTGCGCTTGTTTGATATTAAAAATGAGATAGATGTTGTTCCTAATTTTATCGACTTCAGTCGTCATAAATCAGAGTTTACAGACTGTCAGAGGGATGTCATGGCAAAGGAGGATGAAATGATCATTACCCATATCAGTAATTTCCGTAAGGTAAAACAGATTCCGGATGTCATTAAGATATTTTATAACATACAGAAGGAAATACCCGCAAAATTGATGATGGTAGGTGAAGGTCCAGAAAAAGCTGAAGCCGAAAGGTTATGTAAAAAACTTGACATTTTAGATAAAGTGGTCTTTTTTGGCAATAGTCATGAAATTGATAGAATTCTGTGCTTTAGCGATTTATTTTTACTACCATCACAAACCGAAAGTTTTGGTTTGGCAGCCTTAGAAGCAATGGCTTCAGGGGTTCCGGTTATTTCGAGCAATACAGGAGGGATTCCTGAAGTAAATATCCAAGGAATTACCGGCTTTCTGAGCAATGTCAACGATGTGGAAGACATGTCAAAAAATGCTATTTATATTTTGAGCGATAAAAAAAGGCTTGAAACCTTTAAACTGAATGCCACAAGAGAATCTGCTAAATTTGCAATTGAAAATGTGGTACCTCAGTACGAAGCTATTTATGTTAAGACTTTAAAAAATTGTGAGCTTGTAAAATAAGCTTTATCTTTAAATATTCTGCCTACAACCTAATGTTGGGTGTCTAAACTTCGAATTGCATGATAACCATAAAAGTCAACTCTTTGCCAGTAGATTTGGTCATAAAGGATTTGGCGGCAGCATTTCAATTGCCTTTTCAGCTTAATTGCCGTGAATATCTTGTTGAACTCTCAGAGAATATAGGTGAAGGCTATATCAAGGCAATGATGCTTGAGTCTGGACTTGGCATTATCGAATACCATTGTAAATTTAAAATGGATGTCGAAATTCAATTTGTAAAAGACTTTACACACCCCTTAAAATTTTTATACTGTACAAAAGGCAGCTTTGTACATCGATTTTCCAATGAAGATAAGCTTCATGATCTGCAAGAATATCAACAGGCTATTGTGGCAAGTCAAGACTATAACGGTCACGTCATCAGCCTAAAGAAAAATCAAGAAGTCAATCTTTATAGCTTGGAAATGGATCGAGAACGCTTTATGCTCTATGATGAATGCTCCTCTGAACTTATTAAATCTGATCTCAATGATATTTTTGGTGATGTTTTGGCTAAAAACAGTTTTTACCATGAAGGATATTATAGTTTAGCCCTTGCTGAAGTATTTGAACAGATAAAAAATTTCAATGACAATTACTTTTTAAGGACCATTTTTATGATTAGTTGCGGGTATCAATTGCTGGGAAACCAAATTGCACAATACCAAGACGATCTGAATAATGAAGAAAACAGGCATGTTTTAAGGCAATATGAGGTCTCTAGGGTAAGAGAAGCTGTTCAGTTCATCCATCAAAATATTGAGAAAACGAATACCATCAATGATATTTGTAAAGAAGTGGGCCTTACGGAAACTAAACTTCAAGAAGGTTTTAAAATCCTTTATAACTCCACAATCAATAATTATATTAATGACGTACGATTGAATCTTGCGTCTCAATTATTAAGAAGTACAAATTTCAACATCTCAGAAATCGTTTATAAAGTCGGCTTGACGAGTAGAAGCTATTTTTCAAAAATATTTAAGGAAGAATATCAGATAACCCCAACGGAATACCGTCAAATGCATATAAAAAACACATAAAAAAACCATCACTATATAAATAATGATGGTTTTATTTTTATTTCTCTTAGAGAAATTAATTTCTAAAATCTATATCTGATACCTAAGGCAATATCGAAATCCAAATCGTCATTATAATCATTTCCAAAAGCAATTTCTGGTCTGAAATCTAATGACAGCATTAAAGGGATATCAAAAACGTATTCTATTCCTATATCACCAGCAATAAACACAAAGGTCTGATTGTCTTTGTAGTGTCTACCCTCATCCTTGTATTTATAACCATAACTTGCAAGACCTGCACCAGGGCCTGCATACCAATTAAAGCCACCATCAATGTTCCAAACCCATTGGTAAATACCAGCAAGTTTAAATCCATCGTAGTTACTTCCATTTCTTAGTCCCAAATCCAATTCTAAACGATTGTTAGAGCCAAGAGCGCGTTGGTAAGAGACTTCCGCTCCAAAACCATCACTGTCGCCAATACGTAAACCAATGGCGTTGTCAGCAATATCCTGCGCATTCATAAACATAGTGCCCCCAACAAAGGCAATAGCGATTAAAAATATTTTTTTCATAATTAAAGTTTTAAAGTTTTAACAAAAATACATCTTGGATTGATATTCGAGAGAAATTATAACGCCAACTTTGTGTTAAAATTGGCTAAATACCCCTAAATTTATGACAAAATTTTAAGATTTAGAAAAGTCAATGGTAATAGAGTCAAGCAAAGTGTTAAAAGAGCTCAAACAGCAGTTGGAAGGGCAGTTATTTACTGACGATTTAATGAGAGCTCTGTATGCGACAGATGCTTCGGTATATAGAAAATTACCATTGGGTGTAGCATATCCCAAAACTCTTGAGGATTTAAAATTGCTCATTAATTTTGCAAATTCCCATTCAACATCTCTAATCCCTCGTACGGCAGGGACATCTTTGGCAGGTCAATGTGTTGGTGAGGGAATTGTAGTCGATGTTTCCAAGCATTTCACTAAAATTATTGACCTTGATGAAAATGCGAGAACTGTCACAGTTCAACCAGGTGTTGTAAGAGATGAACTCAACAACTTCTTAAAACCTTTTGGTCTTTTTTTTGGCCCGAATACGTCCACTTCCAACCGCTGTATGATTGGAGGTATGGTTGGGAACAACTCCTCGGGAACCACCTCAATTCAATACGGTGTTACCAGAGATAAGGTTTTGAAGATGAAAACCTTGTTGAGCGATGGGAGTGAAGCGGTCTTCGAGAATACAAGCAAAGCTGAATTCTTTAAGAAAGCAAAATTAAGCAGCTTAGAAGGTAATATTTACCAGACCATATATAAGGAACTTCATTCAGAGGCTGTCCAGAAACGAATTACCGATAATTTTCCAAAACCCGAAATTCATAGAAGGAATACAGGCTATGCCATTGATGAACTTCTGAAAAATGAAGTTTTTTCTGAGACATCCCAAGCCTTTAATATGTGCAAGTTATTATCGGGAAGTGAAGGAACGCTTGCATTTACCACCGAAATAATGCTCCAATTGGATCCGTTGCCACCAAAAGAAAGTATAATGGTTGCAGCACATTTTGACAGTATAGAAAATTGCTTGCAGAGTGTCGAACTGACCATGCAGCACAATCTATTTACATGTGAAATGATGGATAAAACCATCTTGGATTGTACAAAGCAAAATAAGACCCAGGCTGAAAACAGGGCATTTATTGTTGACGATCCCAAAGCCATTTTAATGTGTGAGGTTCGGGCGGATTCTTTTGAAGACGTAGAAAAACAAGCTGAACACCTGGTAAAAGCCATTCAGGATTCTGGATTAAGTTATGCATGGCCTGTTCTTATTGGGGCGGTGATCGAAAAAGCCGTTGAGTTAAGAAAAGCAGGATTGGGGCTGTTGGGCAATATTATTGGCGATAGAAAATCGGCAGCTTGTATCGAGGATACGGCCGTCGCATTACCTGATTTGGCCAACTATATCGCTGAGTTTACACAATTGATGAAGGGACACAATCAGGAAGCCATTTATTATGCGCATGCCGGGGCCGGAGAACTACATTTGAGACCTATCCTCAATCTTAAAAAAAGCGAAGATGTTGCCATGTTCAGACAGATCACAACGGATGTGGCGCATCTGGTTAAGAAATATCAAGGTTCCATGAGTGGAGAACACGGTGATGGTATCGTAAGAGCTGAATTTATTCCATTAATGATTGGTGAGGAAAATTATCAATTGTTGAAGCGCATAAAAAAAGTCTTTGATCCTCAGGATATTTTCAATCCCGGAAAAATCGTAGATGCCTATCCAATGGATCAGAATCTACGCTATCAACCTGATAGAACTGAACCCGAAATAGAGACCATAACGGACTTTTCAGCCTCTTTGGGTATTTTAAGAGAGGCTGAAAAATGCAATGGTTCTGGTGATTGTAGGAAGTTACCTGAATTTGGTGGCACAATGTGTCCGAGCTATAGAGCAACTCGTAATGAAAAGGATACCACCCGTGCCAGAGCAAATGCATTGCGCGAGTTTTTGACAAATTCAGAGAAAGCTAATAAGTTTGACCATAAGGAATTAAAGGATGTTTTTGACCTTTGTTTGAGTTGTAAGGCGTGTGCGAGCGAATGTCCAAGCAGTGTGGATGTTGCAAGTTTAAAAGCAGAGTTTCAATACCAATATCAAAAGGCAAACGGGGTCTCATTGAGAACAAAATTGTTCGCCTATAACAATACTTTGAATGGGTTTTCAAGTGCGCTTCCGCGGATGACAAATTTCTTTTTCAAAAACAGCTTAACGTCGTCAATTATAAAGAATACTTTCGGAATTGCTAAAGAGAGATCGCTTCCTTTGATCTCAAGAAAGAGTTTAGATAAGTATATACAATCATTTGACAATAAGAATATTGATGGTAATAGTATTAAAACAGTCTACTTTTTTAATGATGAGTTTACCAATCATTTGGATACACCGATTGGAGAGGATGCCATAGAACTTTTGACACGTCTGAATTATAATATAAAGTTTGTTCGGCATTCAGAATCTGGACGCTCATTCATCTCCAAAGGGCTTCTGGAGCAAGCTAAAAAATTGGCCAATAAGAACGTGGCAATTTTTAAAGATTTGATTTCTGCAGAAACACCATTAATCGGGATTGAACCTTCGGCAATATTGACATTCACGGATGAGTATCCAAGATTGGCAGACGATAAAGTAGCCGCCCAACATATTGCAAAGCACAGCTTATTGATTGAAGAGTTTATTCAGCAAGAAATCAACTTAGGACATATCAAGGCATCGCAATTTACATCCGACTCTAAAACGATAAAGTTCCATGGACATTGCCACCAAAAGGCCTTGCGCAACCAGTTGTCCAGCTTTACAATTCTCAATCTCCCTGAGAACTATAAAGTGACCATTATCCCTAGTGGTTGTTGCGGAATGGCAGGAAGTTTTGGGTATGAAAAGGAACATTATGAAGTCAGTATGCAAATTGGGGAGCAGACCTTGTTTCCTGCGGTAAGAAAAGCTCCTGAGGCGGCACTGATCTCGGCAAACGGCACCAGTTGTAGACACCAAATCATGGATGGCACGCAAACAGAAGCGCTGCACCCCATCACGATTTTGAGGCGTGCACTCCTATAGTCTTAAATTTTAAGGCGATTTTATAGCACATTAAATATTGAATTTGACTTATTTGTTTTTTGGCGAATATCAATGCGGGTTAAGAATAAGTGTTCCGTGGAATAATCACTTGGTTTTATGAAGGAATTGTTATCTTTCGACAATAAAAAATTTAGAAAACGTTTAAAAATTCTATTTTTGTTTCTCTCAGAATACAATTACATTAGCACAAAATAATATCTATGGCAGGAAATTCCTTCGGAAAATTGTTTAAACTCACAACCTTTGGTGAGTCTCACGGTGTCGCCATTGGTGGCGTTATTGATGGTTGTCCATCAGGAATAAAGTTGGATTTTGATGCCATTCAGTTAGAAATGGACCGCCGCAAACCAGGTCAATCTGATATTGTCACGCAGCGCAAGGAATCAGATGTGGTTGAGTTCCTATCAGGAATTTTTGAAGGTCAAACTACAGGCACTCCAATTGGCTTCATCATCAAAAACACCGACCAGAAATCAAAAGACTATTCTCATATAAAAGATGTTTACCGTCCGAGTCACGCCGATTACACTTACGACAAAAAGTATGGTGTTCGTGATTATCGAGGTGGCGGACGAAGTTCTGCACGAGAAACCGCTTGCCGAGTTGTTGCAGGCGCCGTTGCAAAACAAATGCTGAAAGACGTTGAGATTCATGCTTATACATCTTCAGTTGGAGACCTTTTTTTAGATAAACCTTATCAAGATCTTGACTTTTCAAAAATTGAAAGCAATACTGTACGTTGTCCAGACGAAACTATTGCAAATCAAATGATTGAAAGAATCAGAGAGATTAGAAAACAAGGGGATACCATTGGCGGAACGGTCACTTGCGTGATTCAAAATCTACCTATCGGGCTTGGAGAACCTGTCTTTGATAAATTGCATGCTGAACTTGGCAAAGCCATGTTGTCCATCAATGCTGTGAAAGGCTTTGAATATGGTAGCGGATTTTGCGGAGCCAAAATGAAAGGAAGTGAGCACAACGATCAGTTCAACGAAGATGGAAGTACCAAAACCAATTTATCAGGAGGTATTCAAGGTGGTATCAGCAATGGCATGGATATTTACTTTAGAGTGGCATTCAAACCGGTAGCCACGATTATACAGAAGCAAAACACGCTTGACAATAAAGGTGATATTGTAGAAATGCAAGGAAAAGGGAGACATGATCCTTGCGTGGTTCCAAGAGCTATTCCTATTGTCGAGGCAATGGCTGCGTTGGTTCTAGCAGATTACCAACTCCTGCGCAGGCAGGAGTCTTATGAATAAAAGACGGAGCCTTAAGCTTCCGAAAATCACCCATGATTAAAAATTAAGAGATTCCCGCCTTCGCGGAAATGAAAACATAATTACATGAAAAAATTAGCACTACACTGGAAAATCATCATTGGAATGGTCCTTGGCGTTATATGGGCATTATTATCCAGCTACATGGGCTGGAGCGCATTTACCATCAATTGGATTGACCCATTTGGTACTATTTTCATTAATTTATTGAAATTGATTGCAGTTCCTTTGGTGTTGTTTTCCATAATTGGTGGTGTTGCAAATATTGGAGATCCTTCAAGCTTGGGAAGAATGGGAGGGAAAACCTTACTTCTTTATCTCCTGACGACGATTTTTGCCATTTCCTTAGGTTTAATTTTAGTTAATACGATAAAGCCTGGAAAGCTCATAGACGAGCAAAGCCGAATAGACAACCGAATCAACTATGAAATTTGGGCCAGTTCTCAAGGGCATGAAATCAAAGATGGTATCAATTATTTAAAGGATCCAGAGTTTTTAGAAAGAGCACAGGAAATTTCCGAATTAACCAAGCAAGATTTAAAAGAAGTTTCGGTCTCAGACAAAATAGCAACCGCTGACCAACGCAAAGAAACAACGCCTTTGCAGCCGTTGATTGATATCGTTCCCGACAACTTCTTCTACTCACTTTCCAATAATGGTTTGATGTTGCAAATTATATTTTTTGCAATTTTCTTTGGCGTCTGTCTATTATTTATCCCAAATGAAAAATCGGGACCAGTCTTAAAATTGGTCGATGGTATAAACGAGGTGTTTCTTAAAATGGTGGATTTGGTTATGCAAGCCGCTCCATTTTTCGTTTTTGCCCTGTTGGCAGGCGTAGTGAGTAAAATGGCTGGGGATGATATTGGGAAAGTCGTTGAGATATTTAAAGGACTTAGTTGGTATTCATTAACTGTTCTTAGTGGTCTTTTGACTATGATATTCATAACTTATCCTTCGATTTTAAAGACTTTTGTTAAAAAGATCCCTTATGCTGGCTTTTTTAAGGCAATGAGTCCGGCTCAGACCTTGGCATTTTCAACATCGAGCAGTGCCGCTACACTTCCTATCACCATGGAATGTGTGGAGCAAAACCTTGGCGTAAACAAAAAAATAAGCAGTTTCGTTCTACCAATTGGCGCCACCGTGAATATGGATGGCACCAGTTTATACCAAGCCGTAGCAGTGGTCTTTTTAGCCCAATTGCATATGATTGATTTGACTATAGGGCAGCAACTCACCGTGGTAATGACCACAACATTGGCTTCTATAGGTTCTGCAGCAGTACCAAGTGCAGGCTTGGTGATGTTGATTATTGTGTTGGATTCCGTAGGGCTTAACCCCGCTTGGATTGCCATCATTTTCCCTGTTGACCGTATTCTTGATATGTTCAGAACTGTGGTTAACGTCACTGGAGACGCCACCGTTTGTGCAATAATAGCTGATGGCGAGAATATGTTGAATTATGAAGATGCCAAAGATCCAACAGAAACTTTCGATTTGAAATCTTAAGATCAAATATGCGCAGCACGCCTTCGGTTGATCCTGTTTTTAATTGCAGCAAAATTAAAGATGACAATAGAGATAATAATCAAGAGATAACAAATGGCTTCAATAAAGCTGACCTTTTCATCAAAATAGAAAATGGCGAGCATGAAGTTAATGAGCGGATTCAAATAAATAAAAACGCCAACTACAGAAGAGTTCAATCCTCTTAAGGCATAAATATTAAGAAACATTGGAATGATGGTAAATACCACAGCAATCAAAGCTAACATTCCGTAGAAAAATGGTGTTTTTTCGTTGGGAGAATCATAGCTAATGATGAAGGGCAACAGAAAAATCACTGCAAAAAAGACTTGGCAAGTCAGCACTAAAAAACGATCCATTTCTTGATTTTTTCGTTGTAAGACCAAATACAAAGCATACGTCAATGCAATGATCATACTGTAAAACAGATCCGTGAAATTTCCTAAGGACAATAATAGACATCCTATTAAACTCAACACTACGGAGACCCATTGCAATTTCAAAAGCTTTTCCTTGAGTAGTAAATAAGCCAATACCATGGTCAAGATTGGACAGATAAGATAGGCCAAAGACGTGGCACTTACGCTCACGTTGTTCATCACATAAATAAAAATATACCAGTTAAGGGCCAAAAATAAGCCGCTCAGTACATTGATGATGACGATACGCCGTTTGTCGGTTGTTGTCAGCGAATTGAACAACTTTATATTTGTTTTCAATGCTTTCGGTCGAAGCACTAAGGACACAAAAAACATGATGACGACAGATCCCAAGGTCCGATAACTCAGGATATCAAATGCCGAAAAGGAGTCAAGAGACTTCAGTGCAATGCTAAAAAAGCCCCATATAGTAAAGGCCGAGATTACTGCTATATAATACTTTGAGTTCATTCCAGAATTTTACAACAAGCTCGCAAAGGTATTCTAAAAACCTATGCACATCATGTTAAAATGCTTTTAAAAATGGCACTCTTCTTAAGTTCCAACGCTGTTCAATAAAAGCATATATTAACTATAATTTATCATATTGAGTAGGGTTGACAGCACATTATTCTATAAATTTGTGAAGATGTGAGAATTTTATGTCACATAAAAGCTCTAAACTTCTTATAATTTTCAATTCATGCAAAAGCTCTCAATTCAAGACATTATCTCAAAAATAGAAAACGAAGATTTCTTTCACGCGGTCGCTTCTGACTATTCATTCACCCTAAAAATTGACGATTACGTACCATACGCTTGCGCTGCCGTGCATAACGGACACCAGTTCCGTAAAGAATTATGGCCTAAGTGCCTGCATACAGAATATGAGCGGTGGTATGAAGAAGATCCAAAGACCAAAACGATGCTGAAACCACATCCTATCGTGATTTCGGGAATGGACTCCAGATTTGAATATGATTTAAACAGAGCTCCAGAGAATGCCATTTATGAAGACGCCTGGGGTAAGCAGCTTTGGAAAGAACCATTGACCGAAGACGAAAAATCAAGAAGTCTTGAAAAACATCAGAACTTCTATAAAGTGGTCCACGCATTGATTCGAAAACTGGAACTAAAATTTGGATGCTGTGTGGTCTATGATCTGCATAGTTATAATTGGAAGCGCTGGGACAGGGAAGTACCAACTTGGAATTTGGGGACCTCCAATATAGACAACATACGTTTTGAAAAAGCAGTAGAGGCCTGGCGGGATCAGTTGTCTAAAATTAAGTTGCCAAATGATATCCCACCAACAGCCAAAATCAATGACACCTTTCAGGGCAATGGTTATTTTTTGAAATTCATCACCAATAACTTTAATAACACCTTAGTGTTGGCTACAGAAGTGGCTAAAATCTATTGTGATGAACTCGGACAGGTGATCTATCCGGAAGTTGTCTCTGCCATCAGAAAGGGCTTAAAGAAGCAATTGCCCGAACATGCTTCAGATTTCTATAATATATATTCTAATTAAATGATCAAGGAACACCAAATAGATGCTGAGTTAGTCCAAACCATTTGCAAAAACATCACCGACAATGTTCCTGTGAATGCCGAATTGCCAAAAAACGGTTTGTTGCACATTGATAAACTTTTACCCTTTATTTGTGTGTATCGATACAAGGATTTGGATATGTATTTCTCAAGACTTCTTAAAACGCAAGCCTCTTACCTAATTGTCGAAGAGAGTATCGATATTTCGCATCTCTTGGAAGCCATCCGATTGATCACTTCTGAAAAGTTTGAAACTTTTCTGATTTTGGAATTATGGCCAGATAAAGACGCCCTTAAAAATCAATTTCAAATTTACGGTCCAAAAGACAAATCAGAGGAAACAGTCAATGCATTGGAGGAGGGTTTTAGTGAAATAAAAAAAACACTCTCCATTGTAAGCACAAAAATAATTCATACAGAGTTTAGGCATCCAAAACATTTGTTGCCGCTATTGGACATCTCCACTTCTAAAAAATCAGGAACACTTATTATTGGCATTTCAATTCCTGCCGTTTATCAAAACACAGAAACCGATGAGTTGTTCTCCTTGTTTTTCAGGAAATTCTACACCATTTTTTCCGAAACTATAAAAAGAGCGGTCTATGAGTTTATAAGGGTTCAAACTACCGATGCCTTTGAGAATTACCTGATGCTGGGCAAGACCCATATTGACGCTGTTACCATTTCTTCAGATACTAAACTTGCAAAAATCAGTGAACGGATGTCTTTTCTATTAAGAGTGACACCAGTAAACAGTAACGAGGAATGGGACAAATTTGAGCAGAATGAATACACGGTTACGCCATCGTTTAAATACAGATTGATTGCGATAGATCCTGAGCTGGAAAAACGCAAACTTTTTAATATTCCCATAGATTTGGTCGAAGACCCAACCATTGCATTTATATTACGAGGAAAACGTCTCGAAATAGAAAAGCAATTGATCATGCTTGAGGAGCGTGGCACCGATAATTTTAGATTTATTGGTGAAAGTCTTTATGGAGTGATCCGGAAAGATGTTCTGGAGGCGGCTGAGCACATTTTAAAAACCTATCCGGAAGGAGAGATCATCCAAGGTTCCAAGCGTTTTAATAGTGCGGAATTCGCAGAACATGCCCAAAGAGAAATAGATTATTATGCACATAAATTTCCTGACTTGGAGCTCGGTATTGAAGTAAGGGATGATGTAGCCGGCATCATGGTATCAAAGTCCAAATTGCTCATCAATAATGAAATGAATCTGGATGCGAATCGCTGTGATGCGTTGATTCAGCACGAAATAGGCACACATATCCTGACCTATTGCAATGGTAAAAGTCAGCCTTTAAAGCAGATGTACAGCGGATTTGAAGGTTATGATCAACTGCAGGAAGGATTGGCTGTGATAGCTGAATATTTGGTTGGCGGACTGACCGTAAACCGTTTGCGATTGTTGGCAGGACGTGTCATTGCCGTAAACGCCATGGTAGGCAATGCCAGCTTTATCGAAACTTTTAATCTGCTGAGAGAGTTCTATGCGTTTCCAAATCGTGTGGCCTATTATATAAGTATGCGTGTTTATAGGGGCGGCGGACTTACTAAAGATGCAGTATATCTTGCCGGGCTTATAGATTTGATGGCATACCTTAAAAAAGGAGGGAAGCTTGAACCACTATATACGGGCAAGTTTAATATCACCCATATCGCTTTAATTGAAGAATTGCTGTACAGAAACGTATTGAGACAACCCATACTGCCGAGTTTTTTAGATCGTAATGAGGTAAAGGAACGCTTGAAAAAGTTAAGGAAGGGGATAAATATTGTTGATCTTGTAAAATAAAATCAGATACAATGAAAATAGGATTTATAATCAATGATCACGCCACGGAAAAGTGGAATTATACAACACCTGCTTTGGGTTACGCCGCCTATAAACGAGGACATGAAGTGTTTTTTATCGGTGTTGGCGAATTGTCGTATGCCTCAAAAGGACATCTTTCTGTTCGCTGCAAAACTATCACTGAGAGAACTTTTAAAGGTGAGGAAACGTATTTTAAAGCGGTTCAAAATGAAGAATTTGTCAACTTATCTTCTAAAGATTTGGATGTTCTGTTCTTGAGGAATAATCCCGCAGATGAAATCAACGAACGTGATTGGGCCTATAATGCGGCCTTTATTTTTGGTGAAATAGCTATGAGCAATGGCGTATTGGTACTCAATCATCCGAGTAGTTTGGCGGGTGCTGTGAATAAAATGTATTTTCAGCATTTTCCTGAAATCCTTCGCCCTAAAACCATAATTACCCGAGACCATGATGAGATAAAGGAGTTCTTTAAAGAACAAAAGCAGAAAATGATCCTCAAGCCTTTGCAAGGGTCGGGCGGTACCAATGTATTCATGATGGATAAGAAGAACGAACACAATCTATCGCAAACCATTGATGCCATTTGTCGTGACGGCTTTGTAATTGCCCAAGAATACCTCACTGAGGCCACTGGAGGTGACACGCGGTTGTTCCTCATGAATGGAGAACCTTTACAAGTGGATGGCCAGTACGCTTTAATGCAACGCGTCAATTCTTCCGGAGACATTAGAAGTAATATTCATGCGGGCGGTAAGCCTGAAAAAGTGAAAATGACGGATCAGATCATGGAACTTGCCGATATTGTCAGACCTAAACTGGTTCAAGATGGTATGTTTTTGGTGGGGATCGATATTGTAGGTTCTAAGTTGATGGAAATTAACGTCTTCAGCCCAGGCGGCTTAAACGTAATGGGGCAGATGTACGATGCTGATTTTGCAACACCCGTTATTGAATCTATTGAACGAAAGGTCTACTACAGAAGCATGTACGGTGATTATCTGTACAATAGCAGATTAGCAACTTTATAATACAAGAAATTTAGAACGAAACACTTAAAAATTGGTTCAGCAATGTCGTTTGTAGATGATTTTAACATCAAATACTTTTTAATCAATTATTTTAAGACATACAACGACTATTTTATTTGATCACAAATCAATTGTATAGATTTACGGTATCAAAATAATGTGCTATTAATCAACTTATTATTCCCTCTGCAATAGTTAAGTTTAAGATTAATTTAGTTTTTAAGTAGTTGTTAAATGAAAAAAGTCCTTTGCCGAGGACTTTTTTTTATGCGATATTTAAAGATCAGTTATTCTTTTCTATAAAAATTTAGACTTCAATTCCTTTGTCGGAATCATACATTCTTCCTTTTTGCCGTACCATTTATATCTATTTTTTGCGATGAAGTCATATACCCAATTTCGGATGAAAGCGGGAACAATTAAAAACATAACCATCAGATGTCTCGGAAACCCAAGTTTTGATGCAATTTTCAAAGCTGCGGTCGATTTATAGGATATGCCTTTTTTGGGAGAATAGAGTAAAATAGAATCCATTTTGCTAGTGTCCACATCAAATTTTTTAATGATGGCTTGCCCAACTTCACCTTGCAACGTCGTATATCGAAACAGATCGTTTTTATCGTGTTTAATTACGTATTGCACCGAAGCATCACAGAGGTTACAGACCCCGTCAAAAAGAATTAGTTTTTTATTTTGTTCCAAATCTATGGACATGTTGTTCTATTTTTAAACTTATTTACTCGACTGCCAACTGCCAACTGCCAATTGCATACTATCATTCTCACTTCCCAACCGCTTCCACCAATTCCAATTGATCCACACTTACATTGGTCGTAAACATCCCGTAATTAATGATGGCTTTGTTTTTTTCGAGTTTATCAATACTGCCAACAGCTCTGCCGTCCTGTAATCTGACGCGGTCACCAATTTTAAAGTTAGCTTTTGGTTTCGGAGCGGTCTCTACTTTTTTCTTGGCGGCTTTCTTTTTCTCGCGAATGACTTCAACCGTTTTTTCAGCTTCCTTAATGACTTTTTGCTCCTTTGCTTTCTGAACTTTTTTCACTTTGGCCGAAACCTTTTTTCGTTTGGAATTTTCAATTTGGACGACTTTGAACAATTCTGCCATCAGTTCACGCTTTTGATTGTTATCAAAATAACGCTCCGCCAAATCATTCATCTTTTGTCCCAAATAAATCAAACGTTGATTGCTATCATATAACTCTTGATAGTTTTCGAGCTTTTTTTGTATTTTCTGATTTATTTCCTCAAGTTTTTCAGCTTCGTTCAATTTCTTTTGTTCATTGACTTTAAGAGAGCGTTCCGTCTTTTCTAATTTGGAACGTTCTTTCTGAAGTTTAGCTATTGTGGCATCAAATCTCACTTTTCCACGTTCAATTTTCTTTTTTGCGCGATTGATCAAACTATAGGGAATGCCATTTTTTTGTGCCACTTCAAAGGTAAAAGAGCTTCCGGCTTGACCCAATGCAAGTTTGAACATTGGCTCCAAACTTTTTTCATCAAACATCATATTGGCATTTTGCATGAAAGGCAACTCGTTGGCCAAAACCTTAAGGTTGGAGTAGTGGGTGGTGATAATTCCGTAAGCTTCTCTATGGTAAAACTCCTCCAAAAAAGTTTCTGCCAAAGCACCACCCAATTCCGGATCACTTCCGGTCCCAAATTCATCAATCAAGAAAAGAGTGTTCCCATTACACTTCTTTAGGAAATAATTCATCTGTTTTAATCTGTAACTATATGTGCTTAAATGATTTTCAATCGATTGATTGTCACCAATATCAGTTAATATTCGATCGAATAGGCAAATTTTACTGCGTTCATGAACTGGGATTAAAAGCCCACTTTGCAGCATCACTTGTAATAGGCCTACTGTTTTTAAGGTGATACTTTTTCCACCCGCATTTGGTCCTGAAATCACAATTATCCTGTTTTCAGGATGCAATGTTATAGATTGCGGAAAGGTTTTAATATTTTTCTTTTGATTCGAAATATAAAGTAATGGATGGATGGCATCTCTCAGAACGTAGTCTTTGTTTTCAGTAATTTCCGGTAAAAGAGCATTAATGGATTGGGCATATTTTGCTTTTGCAAAAATCACATCCAATTCAGTTAAGAACATCTGATAATTCTTTAACAACCCACGGAACGGTCTCATATAATCAGTCAGCTGTTTTAATATTCTGTTGACTTCTTCCGTTTCTTCAAAAACTAAATTATTGAGTTCTCTAGTATATCTAAAAGTTGCTTCCGGTTCAATATATACGATACTTCCTGTTTTGCTGCCTCCTAAAATCGCACCTTTTACCTTACGTCTGTACATTGCTTTGACTGCCAGAACGCGCTTGTTTTCAACCACTGATTCCCTAATATCATCTAAGTAATCCATGGCACTGTAAGAATTCAATGCTGACACAAAACTTTGGTTGATTTTACCTCTGATATTATTGATTTCCTGCCTTAGCTTAAATAGTTCATCTGACGCATTGTCCTTAACATCGCCAAAACGATCAATTACAATATCTATTTGATGGATCAACTCAGTGGTGATGGGAATAGGCGAGGAGAACTCAAATAGATTTGGGTAGTATTCTTTAAACTTCTTTAAAAAACCAATAATATCATTAGAAGAGACAGAAATAGCTTTAATTTTTTTAAAGCTCCCAGTTTCCAGGAATGAGTTTTCTATTTTTAAAAATTGAATTTCTTTTGTAATGGGTTCAAACCCATGGTTTGGAATGCGATTGTCATTTTCAAAAGATGCCAAATAATCATTGGTCAGCTGCAAAGCTTGCAATACCTCTTCTTTTTTGCGAAATGGCTTGATCTGTAAGGCCATTTCAGTGCCCAAATGAGTCATGCAGTATTCCGCCATTTGATTTAAGACGGTATAAAATTCAATATCTTTTAAGGTTTTATCTTGAATGTGCATTCTCTTATAGGGCATCTTTAATTGGGAACAAATTTACGGAAATTTAAAGTTTTGGGATGCATAATTTACTACATACCGAAAATCAGCTTATTTTTATCGAAAACATAATAACAATCATGCATATCAATATCCATTCCAGCTGGAAAAAAAGACTTCAATCGGAGTTTGAGAAACCTTATTTCAAGGATTTAATGACATTTGTCAAACATGAATATGCCACTCAGACCTGTTATCCCAAAAAAGAAGCTATTTTCAATGCCTTTAATTGGTGCCCATTCGATCAAGTAAAAGTCGTTATTATTGGTCAAGATCCCTATCATGGCACAGGACAGGCCAACGGGTTGTGTTTTTCAGTTAACGAAGGCGTTGTGCATCCGCCTTCACTCAGAAATATTTTTAAGGAGTTAGAATCTGATTTGGGAATCCCATATCCTGTCTCAGGAAATTTAGAACCGTGGGCGAAACAAGGTGTTCTGTTGCTCAATGCCACCTTAACGGTAAGGGCAGGAACTGCTGGCAGTCATCAAAAACCAGGATGGGAAATTTTTACAGATCATGTTATTAAAACAATAAACGATCAAAAAAGACACGTGATATTTTTACTTTGGGGAGGTTTCGCCAAAAAGAAAGCTAAATTAATAGATACTTCCAAACATACAATAATTACTTCAGGGCATCCTTCGCCATTAAGTGCCAATAGAGGCTATTGGTTTGGAAATAAATGTTTTAGCAAGACTAACTACCAGTTGGAGCAAGTTGGCGTGAATCCAGTTGATTGGAGACTGAAAAAGGACGCTTGATGGGTTTTACTTCTGAAATGACTTTTTTTGTAGTTCTATTACAGCTGAATATTAGGAGTAGGAAATTTAAAACAACTAAGGAAGCAATAATTAAAATAATGGTCATGATCATATGTATTTATATATACCAGGGGAATTTGGACGATTTGGACTACAAATGTATGCAATTTTAAAACAACCCCATGTCAATCTAAGAAAAACTTAATATTATGTTAATTCCATAGGGATGAGCTCATACTTCTTTGACAATGTCGCGATAAGGCTTTTGTTCTTTAAGGATGTCTAATTTCATTAATTTCTGTTGCACTTTTTTTACTGTAGCTTCATCCAAATTGCTTTGCGACCATTCTGTCAAAGAAAGCCATTCCTGCACGTCTTCCAATTGCAGTTCATATCTGTTGGCAATCATTCTATCAATGCTTGGGATTTCCTTAAAATCAATGGTCGTATTGTTGATAACCTCCAAAATAATCTTGACTATATTCTCGTTGGCTTTTAAAAATTCATTCCTTACGGCAATAACAAAACAAGGCCATGGTGTAGGGCAATTGTCAATGCGCCTAAAAACACCTGAGTCCACAATGGGTTTGGTCATAAACTTTTCCCACATAAAATAATCCGCATCGCCATTGCTCAAAGCTTTAACGGCGCCGTCCAAATCTTGTATGACTTCAAACTTAAGATCAGTGTCTAAATCCCAACCATGATTTTCAGCATTTATATAGGCCATCAAGTGAGATCCTGATCCAAATCTACTAATCGCACAGCGTTTTCCTTTCAAATCTTCAATAGATTTAAATTCAGAGTCAGCCGCAACATGAACGCCCCAAATAAGTGGTGTTTCTACAAAAATTTGAACGATTTTGCTCGGGTTTCCTTCTACAATATCTTTAATAATGCCTTCAGTTAAAATAACGGCCATATCAATATCTCCTGTTCGAAGTGCTTCGCTCATGGCACCAGTGCCTCCGGGATAATCTTCCCAACGCAGATTGATATTCTCCTCTTTATATTCGCCGTTTTTTAGCGTTAAATACCACGCAAGATTAAAATGTTCGGGTACACCACCAATTTTTACTGTCGTCATTAAAAAATTTATTTATTTATCCCGCACAATCCTTATACAAATTTGGGGTGGGAATCTGATTTTAAAACTTATTATTAAAATTATAGGGGTTTTTCAAACTATTCCACCAACTTGTCCAATGTATATATTATCAAATTATTGACAAGGTTTGTTGAATCCTTACTAAATTCGCCAGTCGCCCGATTGGCAATAATCGCATTCATGGATAAGGCTTTGTGGCCCAAAAGCGCTGATAAGCCATAAATTCCGGCAGTTTCCATTTCTAAATTGGTGATGGACATATCGTTATAATCAAAACTTGCCAATTTATTATTAAGGTCGTCATCCTGTAGGGCAAGCCTTAAAACCCGACCTTGAGGTCCGTAAAAACCAACATTGGTAGCCGTAAAGCCTCTTACAGTTTTATCTGAGCTAAATTTTTTGAGCAAGGTTTCATTGCATCTTACAATATATGGTCTTGACTTTAGAGGACTCCAATTGGTGTGTTTTACTAAGGCTTCTGAAATCTTGTGATGTTGAATGTGTTCACTTTCATAAAAATGTAATAAACTGTCAAAGCCAGCGGCGTAATCACTTATCAGAAAGGAATCTAAGGGAATTTCTTTTTGGATAGAACCAGAGGTCCCAATCCTAATGATTTCCAAAGAAGTGAGTTGGTCCTTGATTTTGCGTTTTTCTAAATCAATATTGACCAGAGCGTCCAATTCGTTGAATACAATATCAATATTGTCGGTTCCAATCCCAGTGGAAATGACTGTGATCCGTTTTCCTTTATAGGTACCAGTTTGCGTGTGAAATTCTCTTTTTCTTGTCTGAAATTCGATGTGATCAAAATGCTGTGTCACATTGTCCACACGGTCAGGATCACCAACAGTAATGATAGTTGGAGCAAGATGTTCCGGTCTTAAATTAAGATGATAGACACTGCCATCCGGATTGAGTATAAGTTCTGATGCTTTTATTGACATTAGGTCGATTTTATAAGTTTATTTTCAATTTTACTAAACTGAAAATCAATTTTTTTGACACCTCCATAAATCATCTTGGAGGCCAATTCTTTAGAGAAATCCCGTCGTTCCAGTAGCGCATCATGTCCTTTCCGATTGAGTACAATTTGGTCTTCTTCCTCAGTGTAAAAAATATTAAGTCTGTCAATCATTCTTTCAATCTGAATGTCCCCAAAGCCATAATAGCCTTGAAAATTCAGGATATAGCCCAATAAGTGTCGCTTTGATGATACTTTATGATCAGAAATCATGTGAAGCGTATGCGTTTCTAAAGTTGAAAGTCCTGTTTTAGAATCCGGAAAGCGCTCTAAATGTGCTTTCAAACAACTACTCAAATATGGGAACGACGATTTTTGCACAATAAAGGGCTTAAAGAGATTATGATCGTGACCACAATAAATCCGCCATAAAGAACTCATCAATTCAATATCTTCATCGGATAGTTTAATTTTATTTTTAAATTCCCTATGAAGTTGTTCAGGCTTTAATTCGGCCAGTGCCTTAAGATCTTTTTCGCCTTTCACGCGGCCGCTACATACCAAGTAGAGTGGGATTTCAATTTTCTTTTGTTTCAAAAGGTTGATAATCGCCATCAAATTGATATGACAAAACAAATCGTATTCAAACCATAATACAATTTCTTCAAACTGATCTGTATGGTTTAAAACGTCCAATTCACTTAGAAGCTCAGCTTCTGCGATTTCAATATCATAAAACTCCAATAAAAATTCCTTCCGGAGATTGAAAAACTCGTCAGTCTCAATCTCTTCTGTTGTCGGGCCTTCACAGAGCATTTCCTGCCAGGTCAAAAAATCACCTTCAATTTTCAGTTCGTTCAAATAATCTGTCAGATCATTGCCGTTGGTAATATGTAAAACTCCGAATCCCATTAGCCTCCCACACGTTTTACTGTAAATCCTTTTTCCTTTAAGATTTCCATAATTTTATCTCTATAATCCCCTTGAATAATGATTTTATCATCTTTAAAACTCCCGCCGACACTCAGTTTTGTTTTGAGTTCCTTTGCCAATATCTTAAAATCTTCTGTAGCTCCGGTATAGCCTTCTATAATAGTAATCGGTTTACCTTTTCGCTTTTCATATTTACAAATAATGGGATCATCCTGCAGCCAAATATTAGAGGGTTCGTCTTCAGGCGTTTCTTCTGGGGTGTGTTCTGGGAACAACTTTTTGAGTTGGTCTTGTAAATCCATGTTTTTTTAGTCTTCTGGTCTTCCGTCCTCCGCAAACGCTGTGGACGGGCAGGCAGTCCTCAGTTGCATGACTGCCAACTGAAAACTGCCTACTGTCAACTATTTCTTGATCAATCCTAATTCTATTAAACGCTCATGTAAAAACTCGCCAGCAGTAATATCTTCAAATTGCTTAGGGTTGTCTTTATCAATACAGCTCTCCAAAACATCCAACTTCATTTCGCTTATGGGATGCATAAAAAATGGAATGGAATAGCGAGATGTTCCCCAAAGCTCTTTAGGGGGATTGACAACTCGGTGGATCGTTGATTTTAACTTATTATTGGTGTGACGTGAAAGCATGTCGCCAACATTGATCATCAATTCATCTGGTTGCGCGATGGCATCAATCCATTCGCCTTTATGGTTTTGTACTTGCAACCCACGTCCTTGAGCTCCCATTAACAAGGTGATTAAATTAATATCACCATGTGCTGCCGCTCGAACAGCTTCTTTAGGCTCTTCGTGAATGGGTGGATAATGGATAGGTCTTAAAATGGAGTTGCCATTATGGATATAATTATCAAAATAAGTTTCTTCCAATCCTAAATGAAGTGCCAAAGCCCTAAGCACATATTTTGCTGTTCTTTCGAGCATTGCGTAGGCCTCTTTTCCTACCTCATTGAATCTTGGTAATTCTGTGACCGTTACGTTTTCAGGATATTCTTTGGCACGGACAGGGTCGTCTTCTACATATTGACCAAAATGCCAGAACTCTTTTAAGTCGGCTTGTTTTTGGCCCTTTGCACTTTCTTTCCCAAAAGAAACATAGCCTCGTTGACCGGCAATTCCTGGGATTTCATATTTCCGTTTGGTTTCTACTGGCAATGAAAAGAAATTCTTCACCTCACCATAAAGATCACCGACTAATTTATCATCTAAAAAATGGCCTTTAAGCGCAACAAAGCCTATTTCTTCATAAGCCTTGCCTATTTCATCAATAAATTTTTGCTTTCTAACCGGATCACCAGAAACAAAATCCTGAAGATTCACACTTGGTATCACATTCATATTTATATAGGTTATTAGATTTAACTGTCTTAATTACAAAAGTAACGAAAATACTATTAAATGTAGTTGCTTTATTACGCTAAAAGATCAAGGGTTTACAGTCAATCTCTCTAATTTTATTTACATTTGAACTTTAAAACTTGAACCTTATGTTGACAGCAGCCAAGAGCCATATAAATTACGATAAGAAAAATCTTGATGATAGGATACTTCTTCAACTTTATAAGAACATGTTGAAGCCAAGATTGATTGAAGAAAAGATGCTCATTCTTATACGTCAAGGCAAAGTTTCAAAATGGTTTTCTGGTATTGGACAGGAGGCGATTTCTGTAGGCGTGACGATGGCCTTGCAAACTAACGAATACATCCTGCCAATGCATCGTAACTTAGGTGTTTTTACAACGCGCGATATTCCTTTGCACCGATTGTTTAGTCAATGGCAAGGAAAAGCCAATGGGTTTACAAAAGGGCGCGATCGTTCGTTCCACTTTGGAACCCAAGATTATCATATCGTTGGGATGATTTCACATTTAGGCCCGCAATTGGGCGTAGCCGACGGAATAGCATTGGCCAGTAAATTAAAAAATAAAGGTCAGGTCACGGCAGTTTTCACAGGAGAAGGAGGGACAAGCGAAGGCGATTTCCATGAAGCATTAAACGTGGCTGCTGTTTGGCAATTGCCCGTCATTTTTTGTATAGAAAATAATGGCTATGGCTTATCAACGCCAACTTCAGAGCAATATCACTGTAAGGATTTAGCCGATAGAGGCAAAGGCTATGGCATTGATTCTTTTATTTTTGATGGCAATAATATTCTTGAAGTGTACGGAAAAGTGTTGAAGCTTGCCGAAAGCATACGCAAACGACCGCGTCCCATTTTAATTGAATTTAAGACGTTTAGAATGCGTGGCCACGAGGAAGCGAGTGGTACTAAATATGTTCCTAATGAATTAATGGCAGAATGGGAAATTAAAGATCCTGTCAATAATTATAGAAACTACCTGCTCAATTTAGGCGTTCTTACTACCGCCAAAGATGACGAGTTGCATCAAACAATTAAGGCTGAAATAGACGAAGCTTTACAGGTGGCAGGCGCAGAAGAGGCGATTGTTCCTGATGAAACCATTGAATTAGGTGACGTCTATAAAGATTTTGAATATCAGCATGTTGAACCAAATTCCAATTCAGAAAACATTCGTTTTATTGATGCTGTTTCTCAAGGCTTAAGACAGAGCATGCAACGTCATAAAGACCTTGTGATTATGGGGCAGGATATTGCTGAATATGGCGGAGTTTTTAAAATCACGGAAGGCTTTGTAAAAGAGTTTGGACGCGAACGCGTGCGAAATACACCAATATGCGAATCGGCCATTGTTGAAACGGCTATGGGTCTGTCTATTGCCGGCATGAAAGCTGTGATGGAAATGCAATTTGCCGATTTTGTGAGTTCAGGCTTTAATCCGATTGTCAATTATTTGGCGAAATCACATTACCGTTGGAATGAAAATGCCGATGTGGTGATCCGGATGCCTTGTGGCGCTGGAGTTGCGGCAGGACCTTTCCACTCGCAGACCAACGAAGCATGGTTTACAAAAACCCCAGGTTTAAAAGTGGTCTATCCTGCATTTCCATATGATGCCAAAGGACTGTTGGCAACAGCCATCAATGATCCAAATCCGGTGATGTATTTTGAGCATAAGGCATTATACAGAAGTATTCGACAAGATGTACCAACAGATTATTTTACAATTCCATTCGGAAAAGCATCGCTCCTAAAAGAAGGAGATGCTATTACTATCATTACTTACGGCGCTGGAGTGCATTGGGCTTTAGACACCTTGTCAAACAATGAAGATGTTTCTGCTGATCTCATCGATCTAAGAACTTTACAACCTTTAGATACCGAAGCCATTTATGAATCGGTTAAGAAAACTGGACGCGCCATCATTCTGCAGGAAGATTCTATGTTTGGCGGCATTGCAAGTGACTTGAGCGCCTTGATCATGGAAAATTGCTTTGAATATTTGGATGCACCGGTAAAACGGGTGGCAAGTATGGAAACGCCAATTCCATTTATCAACCAATTAGAGGATCAGTATTTGGCGAAAGGGAAGTTTGAAATGGCTTTAAGGGAGGTTTTGGCGTATTAATTTTAGCCACGGCCCAATAGCTATCGTGATCACGAATGTATTCAACAGATTTTATCAAAGTATGGGGAAAGCAAACCAATGCTGGCGTTTTTCCACCAACAGTTTTACTCTTGAAATGTTATTCATTAAACAAACGCTCGTTTGAGATCGTTTTATCTTCTTAATATTATTTTTTTTGATTAACTTACAGAGATAACGTTAATTTTAAAAACAAGAGATTATGAGCGACATCAAAATATATTCAGGCAGTTCCCAAGTTAGGGTCATGGAAATTAAGAACATTCTGGAAAATGAAGGTATAGAGTACCAGGAGGTGAATAAAATGGACTCTTCCTATGCAGGAATTTTTGGAGAGATTCAACTTTTTGTTTCTGAAGCAGATTCTGAAAAAGTGCTTCAACTTATAGGAATGGAAAAAGAATAAAATCTCACTTATTTATAACGCAAAAAGTCCGCATATAGCGGACTTTTTATATATAGACTGTTTGTTTTTAACTCTGTAGTTTTTTTGCCACAGCTTGAACGTCATCCAGTACCCGTAGTAAATTCCCGCTCCAAAGCAAACCAATCTGCTCCTCGGTGTAGCCGCGTTTCACAAGTTCTAAAGTAACGTTGAAGGTTTCTGAAGCATCATTCCAACCTTCAATTCCACCTCCGCCATCAAAATCACTACTGATGCCAACGTGTTCGATCCCGATTTTGTTAACCATATAATCAATATGGTCTACAAGGTCTGAGACATTTACAGCTTCCGGAACGTTTTTCATGGTTTTTAATTTTGCTTCTACTATAGGATTTACTTTTTGTAATACTTCATAATAAGCCTCGCGTTCATCTGCTTTCAGTTCCCTAACAGCACTCCAGTCCAAGTAAGCAACGTTCATGGAATCCATAACTGTTAGTGCAACCTCCTTTTTAAAAGCCGCACGTTTTTCGGCCTTTTCAGTATTCAGGTAAGCTGCAAAGGCAACCGCTTGTACAACGCCACCGTTCTCTTTTAACCAATCCAATTGTTCGTCATCTAAGTTTCTGCTATGATCACACAATGCTCTCGCTGACGAATGGGAAGCGATTATTGGAGCTTCAGACAATTCGATCATGTCTCTCATCGCTTCTTTACTTGGGTGCGATACATCGACCATCATGCCTAAGCGGTTCATTTCTTTGATTACTTTTTTGCCCAAATCACTAAGGCCATTATGTAGCCAAATGGAATCTGCTTCTCCCGTATTACTGTCACTCAATTGGCTGTGACCATTATGGGCCAAAGACATATAGCGTCCGCCCAAATCATAAAATTTTTCAACATTGGAAATATCTTTTCCAATAGGGTACCCATTCTCAATGCCGATCATTGCTACTTTCTTGCCAGACTTGACAATGCGTCGTACATCATCTGAAGTCAATGCCAGTTCAATTTGATCTGGCGCAATGTCATCTACCAATTTGTGGATGGCGTTATACTTGTCCATCGCATTCTCATAAGCTTTTTTGTAACCTTCATCTGTTAGTTCATCTTGACCTGTGTAAACAATAAACCAAGCCACATCCAATCCACCTTGATCCATTTTTGGCAAGGTCACCTGCGAACTTAGGTCTTGAGTGTAGTTGATAGAATCCGTAAAATTCTTGACATTAATATCAGCGTGGGTGTCAAGGGTAATCACACGATCATGTATTGCCTTTGCACGTTCAATTAGTGCAATGGAGTCTTGTGCTGAATTGGTCTCTGTCATTTGTTTTTTTTCGTTTTTACAGCTCATAAGAAGTGTGATGAGACTTAAGGAAAGAATAGTGTTTTTCATGTTTGGTTATGTTAATTTTAAAAACGACAAGTTACAAAATTGTATTTATGTTGTATATTTATTTTATGCAAATCCGATTTCTGTTTTTATTATTATTGGTCTTTAGCTGTACTGAAGAACAAAAGGAGGATTCTGAACATATTTGGGATTCAATGTATGTCAAAGCTTCTGCCTATAATTCTACGGTCCGACAAACAAGCGGAAACCCTAATATTACGGCATTTGGTGACAGTTTAAAACCAGGCATGAAATATATTGCCGTGTCTCGGGACTTGTTACGTAAAGGTTTAAAACACAATACTCCTGTGGTCATAGAAGGTTTTGAGGGGATTTATTTGGTAAAGGATAAAATGCACCATAAATGGCGTAACCATATTGATATTTATATGGGAGAAGATATTGAAGCAGCAAGAGCATGGGGAAGGAGAAAGGTTTGTATCGATTTTAGGTTGCCAAAAGAAGAATGACCATTGTCGATAAGTATGAACACGAACCGGCCCATTCGGGTAGGTTCGTGTCTTTATTTATTTTGTATCTGCTTCAGATAGTATAAAAGGATAGGCCTGTTTAATTTCTTTAATTTCAGAAGCATTTAGCTTGTCCGGCGATTTCCCGAAAACAGTATATCCGTAAACTTCCCTTAACTCATAATAGGCTTTGGAGAGTTCGTCCTGTACGGCAATAAAAGTTGCATAATTGGAGGTTTCGCTCGTGGACAAAGAGACCACGGCGTCCTTAGGGTGGTCAGAGAGCGACTTCGCAGATGTTCCGTTGCAGTAGGAGCAAGAACCATTGCCATTATTATCCAAAAACATTTTAACATTTGCTTTCAAATCTTCAATTGCGATAAGCTCATTATCAACCATCAATTCATCATTCGAATTTAATACAATTCTTAAAATGTTACGTTCGTTGATTTCCATTGAGCAGTCTGTTCCCGGTGGACAATTGGTAGGGAGTTTTCTATTAATGCCCTTATCAGCAGAAATGGTAGTGGTTACCAAAAAGAAAATCAATAATAAAAAGGCGATGTCCGCCATGGAGCCAGCATTGACCTGTGGGGCAGATTTTTGTGAATGTCTCATCATGTGAAGTGTTAAGGATATGTTAACGAAATCACAAAATTGATGCCACGAAATACTGGCGTTCGATTAAGGCGCCAGTAATTTTGATGAAGATTGAGTTTTAATCGTCTCCAGATCGTCATTTTAAGTACATGATGAGTCGATTATTTTGGATAAAGTTTTCATTGTGAAGTTATTTGGTGCCAAGATTCTTGGCAGATTGATGAAATTCTAATAGCATTAGTTTTTAAAACGTCTTTTGGTATTCCAAGCAGATGTTTTTGAGTTTTGAAATGTTCCTGTTGTTTGATTACTGTTTAATGTTCTCATGATTTCTAATTTTTTAATTAATGATTATACTATAAAGACGACACAACAAATGCTTTGTTACAGTACTATGCGATACAAAGTAGTTATAGAAATGTTAAAACTGCCAAAATGTTAGCTATCAGGGTATTATAAGTGTCAAAATGTCGGTTATCTGGATAGATATGTCAGTAATTTGACCTAAAATCACAGCTGGTATTGATTTTGAAGTATAGTAATCAAAATAAAGTTTAACTATAAAAAATTTGAAAACAATGAGTACATTAGCAACAATGCCTAAACATGGCAATGAGGTTTCTACAAAGAGAAACACTTCTTCTTTACCAAGTTTTTCATCTTGGGTTGACAATTTAATTGAAGGCGGAATGGGAACAGGTTTTCTGTCCAATTTCAATACAGGAATGACGCTTCCGGCAGTGAATATTAAAGAGAACGCCGATGAGTTCTTTTTAGAAATCGCAGTTCCTGGAATGAAAAAATCAGATTTTAATATTGATGTTGATAATAAAGTCCTTTCTATTTCATCCGAAACCAGAGAAGAACAAGAGCATAAAGAAGAAAATTACACGCGACGCGAATTTGGATATTCGTCTTTTAAAAGAACCTTTACCTTACCAGATACAATTGAGTCTGATAAAATCAGTGCCCAATATAAAGAAGGTATCTTAACGGTGCATTTACCGAAAAAAGAAGAGGCCAAAGATAAGCCAGCAAAGCGAATCACTATTTCCTAAGAAATTGGAAATCAGAAAATTCAAAAAGAGAAACCAATCGGTTTCTCTTTTTAGTTTTTACAAGATATCTTTATTACATATCCGCAATTAATCCTTAAAAATAGAGGTTACTCATTTAAAATCTGAATAAGCCTTGCCTTTCCAGACAGCTATCGGGACTAAAGAGTGGCTTATTCTCAATTTAATTAATAATTTGAGATTTTTGATCCCTTTTAGGGCGGAGCAAACAACAAGTCGGGATTGTATTTTCAGTTTTTAATCCTTACGACCAAAAGCGGATATCCAAATATCTTTTTAGACCCCTTAGATAACTATCAGATAATCACGAATTAGAATCCTAATACTTGTTAATTCTTTTCAACATTAACTAAGAATAACTCTTATAAAGTCTTAAATTTGTGGAAATTTTTTTGAACCCAAACTTTTATGTCAGAAACTATAGAGCAACTTAACCAAACCGAAACCAAAAAAGATCTTTATGATTATCAGCTTGCTGATTTGAACAAGATTTTTGAGGTCATGGAAACTGCTCCAGATAATTTTAATTTGTTGTACCAACTTCCAACCGGAGGAGGGAAGACTGTGATTTTTTCTGAAATTGTAAGGCGCTATATTAAAAACCATAATAAGAAGGTTGTAATTCTCACGCATCGCATTGAGCTATGTAAACAAACCTCAAAGATGCTGACTAATTTTGATGTCGAAAATAAGGTCATCAATAGCCATGTCAAGGAGCTCCCTGATCAAGATCAATACAAGTGTTTCGTGGCCATGGTCGAGACCTTAAACAACCGTCTTAATGATAAAAAATTGCGATTGGAAGATATTGGATTGGTCATTATTGATGAAGCGCATTATAATTCGTTCAGAAAACTGTTCAAATTTTTTGAAAACTGTTTTATCCTTGGGGTCACGGCAACGCCACTTAGTTCCAATATTAAATTGCCAATGAAAGATAATTACCAGAAATTGATTGTTGGTGATGATATTTCGACTTTGATAAAAAATGGATTTTTGGCAAATGCTAATTTGTACAACTTTGATGTGGAATTAAACACGTTGAAGATAGGAATCAATGGTGATTATACCGTTAAATCTTCGGAAACACTCTACACCAATTCCTATATGTTGAGCAAGCTTATTTTTGCTTACGAAGAAATGTCGAAAGGCAAGAAAACACTGATTTTCAATAACGGCATCAACACTTCTAAGGAGGTTTATTATTCGTTTAAGCGTGCTGGTTATAAGGTGAAGCATTTGGATAATACCTGCAGCAAACAGGAACGAAAGGAAATTTTGAAATGGTTTAAGAACACGCCTGATGCCATTTTGACCTCAGTCAGTATTTTGACCACGGGCTTTGATGAGCCTACCGTTGAGTCGGTTATTTTGAACCGTGCCACACGGTCATTGACCTTATATTTTCAAATGATAGGGCGGGGCTCCCGTATTTTAAAGGATAAAAAATCCTTTTTGGTTTTGGATCTGGGAAATAATGCGGTTCGTTTTGGACCTTGGGAACAAACGGTCGATTGGCAGCATATTTTCAAGTACCCGGATTTATATCTCGAAAACCTCCGAAATGACGAGGATATTGAGCGTGATTTTGTGTACGTCATGCCAGATTCCATCAGGGAACGCTTTAAGAATTCTGAAAATATCGACTTCGATGTCAAAGCGGAATATGAAAAAGCCATTGCTGACGGCAACAAATCTATGGTTACCATCGAACGGTCGATAGAACAGCATTCCAAAATGTGTATTGCCAATGCCGAAACCATTTTTGAAGCTAGGGACCTCACTAAATATTTGATGGACGACATTTCATACCGGATCAAACAGTATTCTTATTGTATGATGAACAGTACCAAAAATTACAAAGAATGGCTGATGGAAGAATATATTAGAAAACTTAGACTGAGTTTTAACGGTAAGTTTTAACGTTTCCTTTAAAATTATAGTCGGAATTAATCGTTAGTTTCGCTGATAGGTATGGTTTTTGATTCTTATATCCGAACTAGTTTTTAAGCTTATGACATCTTATAAATATAAACTTTTAGGCATTTTTTTTCTTGTTGCAATTTTCCAAACCAAGGCTCAGGAATTTCCAGTTAAGAGTATTCCTATTCCTGCGGTGGAGAAGAAGGACGAAAAGAAAGAACCTGAACCTGAACCTGTCAAAATTGACCCAATCATAAAAGAAGAACAGCCTAAAGCTGAAAGCCCGATCACCATTAAAAAACGCGAAACTGAATTTTCAATGTTCGACGATAGCAATTTGCGTGATCCTGGCGAAATCTTTGATAATAAATGGAACAAGAAAGCTGTAGAGCAAGGTTTCCGAATGGAAACCATGGAAGATCAGTTTTTGGGCAATTTTAATATCACCGGAAAAAAAGCCAATATTAGATGTCGGGACCATGAATATCCTGATGGCGACCGGGTTCGGGTATTTGTCAATGGTACGGTTTTTATAGCCGATTTATTACTGACAGGCAACTACAAGAGCTTTGATGTGCCTTTGGTGGAGGGCATCAATAAAATTGACTTTGTAGCGCTTAATCAGGGAGAGTCTGGTCCAAATACAGCCGAATTTCAAGTTTACGACGACAATGGTGTTCAGGTCTCGTCTAAAAAGTGGAACCTCTTGACTGGAGTTACGGCAAGTATTATTCTCGTAAAAGAAAAAGAATAGTGATTTTCTAAAACAAAGGAAAGAAAGGTCCTTTTGCAATCACATGAAATTCAAGATCAGTAGCTATATCCTGAATCTCGTTCACATGGACGACTTTATCGGTGTGAACGGTAACCTCAGATGGATAGACATCTTCAAAAATCACATTGGTAACACCATCAATTTTCATGATTGCAGCTTTCAATTTTGATTTCTCCTCAGGACTTCTAACATCTGTGGTAAATGTCTTACCGTGATTTCCAGGGATGACATTGTCATTTATATAGGTCATTTTTACAAAGCGGTTTTAATAGCCTCAGAGTTGTCTCAATCGCAAATACAAATTACGTATTCACAGATGGATATTTGCCTCGGCTTCTTGTTTTATGAATCTAAATTTAGATAATTTATCGCACTTCACCTAATACAAATGGCGGAAATACATGGATTTTATGCTGTCGACTGCTAACTTATTAAATTCAAGATTTTTAGATATTTCATCAAAGACTTTAATGTATTAAAACCCTCTGATGGAATAAAATAAGCTATTGCAAAATGTCCATATAATGACTCGTGTAGAATATTCAATTCCAATCTAATATATAGTTTTTAATATTTCAAGGGAAAGGATTTTGTATCTTTATGAAATGAAACGCCCAGTCATTTCACGAGTGTTTAAATTATAGTATCCTGCCGAATGAACATACAAACCACACCTAAAGTTGTTATTGTTGGTGCAGGTTTTGGAGGAATAACCATAGCGAAATCTTTCAAGAATAAACCTGTCCAAGTCCTTTTAATAGACCAACACAATTATCACAATTTCCAACCTTTGATGTATCAGATTGCGACAGGTGGATTGGAGCCCGATAGTATAGCCTATCCAGTCAGGCGAATTTTTAGAAACCAAAAGAACTTCAGTTTTAGAATGGCCAAGGTGGATCAGGTTTCCGTAGCCACTCAACGTCTTCATACGTCAATAGGGACCATTGCTTATGACTATTTGGTGATCGCCACGGGAAGCACGAACAACTTTTTTAACTTCGAACCGGTCAAGGATAAATTATTAACCTTGAAGTCCATTCCAGATGCATTGAATATGCGTAGTTATATTTATCAAAATCTCGAAAAGGCATTGGCACATCAGGATGAGCGCTCTATTGATGATCTTATGAATATTGCCATCGTTGGTGGCGGACCTGCTGGAATTGAATTGGCCGGGGCGCTCGCGGAAATGAAGCATTTTGTGCTTCCGAAAGACTTCCCTGACCTCGATTTGTCCAAAATGGAAATCAATCTTTACGAAGCTGCAAAAGAGTTGTTATCTGCCATGTCAGAAGCGTCTTCAACGAAAAGTTTGGAGTATTTAGGAGAGTTGGGCGTGAACGTCCATCTCAATGCTAAGGTGGATGCTTATGATGGCAAGATATTGACTCTCGCAGATGGAACCTCATTTGCCACAGACACGGTTATATGGACCGCTGGGGTGAAAGCAGCGCCGATTGATGGGCTTCCTGCCGATGCTTTAGCAGGCGGCCGCATATTGGTTGATGTTTTCAATCAAGTAAAAAACACAAAGAATATATTTGCCATTGGAGATGTGGCGTCTTGCGTAACAACTGAAAATCCAAAGGGCCTGCCTATGTTGGCTCCGGTGGCCCAACAACAGGGTAAACTACTTTCCGATAATATCATCAAGCTGATAATTCAACAGCCAATGGTGCCCTTTAAATATAAAAACAAAGGTGTAATGGCAACCATTGGTCGTAAAAAAGCAGTAGTAGATTTACCTAAATGGCAATTCCAAGGTACTTTTGCCTGGATGGTTTGGATGTTCATCCATATCATGTCGTTGGTAGGCTTTCGAAATAAAATCATGGCATTTTATGATTGGATGGCCAACTATTTGACCTACGATAAACCTTTAGGACTAATAATTAGACCTTACAAGCGCAAAGAATCGTAGTTTGAAACCATTATCTCGAATCAAAATCTTATATTTGTAAGGTATATAGACATTTTGTGGTGCATTCCATTAAATTTTAATGTATATTAGAATCACTGAATTAATCTTTCGAATCAACAATTCCAAGAATTGCCCATCTAAAGCATAATTTGGTAATTCAAATCTAACCCTTAAAACATATTTAAAAAAAAGAATGGCTAAGTCGCAACAGACCTTTAACAAAATTGAAAAAGAAAAAGCACGTGCTAAAAAGCGTGAAGAAAAAAAGAAGAAAAAAGATGCCCGTCGTGCAGAAGGCGGAAGTGATGGAATCCAGTTTGCTTATGTAGACGCTTATGGAAACTTATCAGATACTCCAATTGATCCTGCAGATAAAATCAAAGTTGATGCTGAAGACATCGTTTTAGGTGTTCCTAAAAAAGAAGAAGGCGAAGAAGAAGATCCTGTAAGACAAGGTAAAGTTTCTTTCTATGATAGCTCAAAAGGCTTCGGATTTATTATCGATTTAGAAAACAATGAAAAGTATTTTTGTCACGTGAGCGGACTCTTAGATGATATCGCCGAAAATGACAAAGTGAGCTTTGAGTTGGAACGTGGCATGAAAGGCATGAACGCTGTAAAAGTAAAGCGCGTTTAATCTACATTTAATTCATCAAGTTTAATGACTTCACCAGGTTGCATTTTGTTTAAATAAATGCGACCTACACGTACGCGTACCAATCTCAAGGTAGGAAAACCAACAGCAGAAGTCATTTTGCGAACCTGCCTAAACTTTCCTTCATTTATAGTGATGGAAATCCATGAGGTTGGTCCATGGCGTGCGTCCCTTATTTTTTTAATGCGTTCCGCAAAATCCGGCGATTGTTCCAGTTTAAAAACCTTACAGGCTTTAGTCTGGTAGGTGATGCCCTCAAATCCAATAGTCACGCTTTCTTGAAGTTGTGTTATAGCGGCTTCAGTAATCTCTCCATCCACTTGTACATAATATTCTTTTTCGATCGGAGTGCTACAAATGGTATTGCTTAAAAAACCATCAGTGGTCAATAGCAATAAACCTTCAGAGTTTTTATCTAAACGTCCAATCGGCATGACGCCTTCAGGAAAATCATAAAGTGTTCCCAAAAACTTTTTGTTGCGTTCGTGCTTGGCATTACTCATGAATTGACTCAAGTATCCCAAGGGTTTATGAAGTAAGAAATGAATGTGTTGTTTTGGTTTAGACGTCTCCATTTAAAATACTGTAAACCAGCTCCTTGCTCATTATATTTCCGGTTGCTTTTTGTCGCACTTCATCAAAACTAAATCTAAATGTGCAGCCTTCTTTGTATTGGCTGCAGCCATAGGCGGTTTTCCCTTTTATGACCGTACCTTTCTTGCATTTTGGACAGGTCAGGGCATCAGATGTTTCTTTTTTCACTGCTTTTTTGGGCTCCAAAACCAACTGAAATTGATCATCAAATCTGATCAAACCCTCCAAGTCTCCGGCCTCGGTTTTAAAGCCTTTCAAATTGACGGTTGATCCTTTTTGGAGCAAACGCACATATTGTTTTTCTGAAACCTTTTTGTCCTTAAATTTAAAAGGCAGCACAAATCGACATCCGTTTTTATAAGCGCTGCACCCAAAAGCCGATTTGCCTTTGATGATATGCCCGTTTTTACATTTTGGACAAGTTTCTCCTGCAATTCCTGCTTTCTTTTTGACTTCTTTTTCAGCAACTGCTTTTTGTTCAACTTTTACATGTGAAATGTTTGCGCGTTGCGTTTCACTACGGACTTCATACACTAAAGCATCTACCATTTTTTTCATATTGGCGATAAATTGTCCAGCACTATAAGTCCCTTTTTCAATGTCTTTCAATTGCTTTTCCCACATTCCGGTCAATTCGGCCGATTTCAACAGTTCGTTTTGAATGGTATCAATCAGTTGAATGCCGATATGCGTAGGCAACACTTGCTTCTTATTACGCTCAATATATTTCCGCTTGAATAAGGTTTCGATAATATTCGCACGTGTAGAAGGACGACCGATGCCGTTTTCCTTCATAAGTTCACGCATCTCATCATCATCCACCTGTTTCCCTGCAGTTTCCATAGCGCGTAGGAGGGAAGCCTCTGTGAATTGATTGGGTGGCTTGGTTTGTTTTTCCAAAAATGAGGGTTCGTGAGGTCCTTTTTCACCTTTGACAAACGATGGGAGCAAGTCTGTCGCTTTCTGCTCTTTTTCCGCTGATTCGATCACCACGCGCCAGCCTCTGCTCAAGATTTCTTTTCCTGTAGCCTTAAAATTAACATCCGCAGCTTTCCCGATAACCGTCGTGTTGGATACTGCAGAATCATCATAAAAAACAGCTATAAACCGTCTGGTTATAATGTCATAAACTTGCTGTTGGTTGTATTGCAACTGGCTTTCCACACCTGTTGGGATAATAGCGTGGTGGTCCGTAACCTTTTTATCGTTAAAGACTCTTGATGATTTTTTGATTTTTTTACCTAAAAGCGGTGCTGTTAAGGGCGCGTATTTCTTCAGGTTCTGTAAAATTCCAGAGACTTTAGGATAAACATCATTGGGTAAAAATGTGGTATCTACTCTCGGATAGGTGACCACCTTTTGTTCATATAGTTTCTGTACAATCTTAAGCGTTTCGTCGGCTGAAAACCCAAATTTGTTGTTGCAATACACCTGTAGTCCCGTTAAATCGAACAGTTTTGGAGCGTAATCCTTTCCTTTCTTCTTGGTAACAGAGACAATTTCAAATTCATGCTCATTGACTTTATTGGCCAATATTTCGCCATCTTCCATTTTGGTAAAACGGCCTTCTTCATAGCTAAACAAGGTATCTCGGTAGAGTGTCTGCAATTCCCAATAGGGTTGGGGCACAAAATTCTCAATTTCCTTAAATCGGTTAACCACCATCGCTAGAGTTGGCGTTTGCACACGGCCAACAGATAATACTTGTTTGTAGCCTCCGTGTTTAAGGGTGTATAAACGGGTGGCATTCATCCCTAAAAGCCAATCGCCTATAGCGCGTGAAAACCCGGCATAAAAGAGATTATCATACTGTTCTGATGGTTTGAGGTTTTCAAAACCTTCTTTTATGGCTTCCGCAGTTAATGAAGAAATCCATAAACGTTGCACTTTTCCCTTATAATTTGCCTGATCCAAAACCCAGCGTTGGATCAATTCTCCTTCTTGGCCCGCATCCCCACAATTGATGACTACCTCGGCTTGGTCGAATAACTTCTTGACTATTTTAAATTGCTTTTGAATTCCCGTATTCCCAACTACCTTAGTTTTGAATTTTTCGGGAAGCATGGGTAAATTGTTTAAATCCCAACTTTTCCAGTGTGGTTTATAATCGTTGGGCTCCATTAAAGTGCAGAGATGCCCAAACGTATAGGTTACCGCATAGCCGTTGCCTTCATAGTAACCGTCATGCCTACTATTGGCGCCTAAAATAGCGGCGATTTCTCGCGCAACACTGGGTTTTTCGGCAATACAGACTTTCAAAATAGGTGTTTATTTATTGTTATTAGTTGTTGATTGTTTTTTATTTCTACTAATGGGTTTTAATATCCCGAGGTTCTTGATTAGGAATCGTTTTCAATCATTGAAGAACTGATTTATATTTATGATTTTCACATCGCATTTAAGCTTTATTCGAGTTCTAAATTTAACCTGTGCAAAGTAAAACTATTTGAAGACATATCGCAAGGATTAAGAGGAAACCAATAAGGTGATTGGAGATGAGCCATTTACAAAAATCACCACCAGACTACATAGAATTTAGAATACTTACCATGCTGCTTCAACCAACATAAAGGCGCGAGTTTCTTATTGGTCAAAGGGTTCAACTTAAGTAGAAAATTATCATAATTCATCCATTTCACATCGTCATGGACATCCATAAGCCAATTGATTTTCTCAGGAATAAAAAATTGTCCGGTTTTGAAGAGCTCGAGATTGTCCATTTTCACATAAAAACCCTTAACACAAGCCGGATTCAATTGATTAAATTCTATATTTTGGTGATCGAGTGGCAAAAACAACTGTGCTTTGAATAAAACTTGCTGTATAGTTTCACTTGTGCTAAGGCCTAAATCGTCAAGTAGGGATTGGGTCTTGGGATGGTAGAGTAGTGGAAGTTGCTTTTCCTTTAGCTTGTCCAATTTCTGAAGCAAACTGTCCTTTCTATTTGGGCCGATCCAATGTGATAACTCCGTAGGGCCTTCTTCAGGATCATACAGGTAAAATTTATAGATAATCTCCAAATGTACAGGTCGACTCTCGGTCATTAAAAGCGCGTCCAATTCGCCAATCGTGCGTTTGCCGTCTTGTACTTGAATGTTTTCAGCTATAATCGAACAAGAGTCATCGTCACTCAATTGGTGGAATACAAATTGTTCCACCAGTTTTCCCAAGCGCAGATTACCAGCGTTAATAACGGAGAAATTCCGGAGGGAAGTTTTGCTCAACACACACTGTTGCAGACCATAAATTTCGGCATTTTGCCATAATCGGGGTGTGCTTAAATAGCCTTCAAAATTGCGTTGTAAATTGTCTTTTTCCATAGATTGAGAGGGCAAATTACAAATATCTTTTAAACATATAATTGGAAGACCGTGCTAATACTCATATCTTTGCATCTTCTTATAACATCCAACCGCTAAGCTCAACATACGAAATGTCTGTAAAAACAGTTTCAAAAAATTTAGAACGTCAAACCGAGAAAGATTTATACAATTATCAAAAGAAGGCCATTGACAAGGTATTTAAAGCTTTTGATGAAGCTCCTTCCGACTATCATCTGCTCTATCAATTACCGACAGGTGGTGGGAAAACTGTGATTTTTTCTGAATTTGTGAGGCAGTATTTAAAGAATCACGATAAAAAAGTGGTAATTCTTACCCACCGTATTGAATTGTTGAAACAGACGTCTAAGATGTTGACAGAATTCAACGTGACCAACAAAGTAGTGGATAGTAAAGCCAATTTGGATGATCAGGCAAATTACAGCTGTTTTGTGGCGATGGTGGAAACATTGAACAACCGACTCCAAGAGGACAAGTTGGATATTTCTGATGTGGGTCTAGTCATTATTGATGAGGCGCATTACAATTCGTTTACAAAACTTTTTAAGTATTTTGAAAATTCCTTTATCCTTGGCGTGACAGCAACTCCCTTGAGTTCCAACAAGGACTTGCCAATGAAGGACAACTATAATGAGCTGATTACAGGAGAAACTATTGAGCACCTTATTGAAAACAACTTCCTATCACGGGCAGAGACTTATCAATATAACGTGGGACTAACGTCTTTGGAAGTAGGATCCAACGGCGATTATACCGTCAAATCTTCTGAAGATCTATACACCAATACCGACATGTTAAGAAAAGTGGTGTACGCCTATGAGCAACATTCACTTAATAAGAAAACGCTGATCTTTAATAACGGGATCAACACTTCCTTACATGTGTACGATGCCTTTAAACGTGCTGGCTATACCATTGCGCACTTAGATAATACTGCGACCAAGAAGGAACGGAAGATGATTCTGAAATGGTTCAAGGAAACACCGAATGCCATTTTGACTTCGGTGAGTATTTTGACTACCGGATTTGATGAGCCTTCTGTTGATACCATCATTCTTAACAGAGCTACTAAATCCTTGGCCTTGTATTACCAAATGGTGGGACGTGGGTCTCGTATTTATAAGGGCAAAGAAGTATTTAAGATTATCGATTTAGGTAACAATATGCACCGTTTTGGACCCTGGGGCGCAGATATTAACTGGCAGAAAATCTTCGGATCGCCAAATTATTATCTGGACAGTATTGTTAATGATGATGATATTGAAGCCGATTTCAGATATGAGATGCCTGATGCCCTGCGTCAGGAATTTGCTAATTCTGAAGAGGTCTATTTTGATATGAAACAGGCCTATACCGATTCTGTTAACAAAGGCGATTCTTCAAAAGTGCTTTTAGAGCAGTCCATTGCACATCACACGAAAATATGTGTTGAAAACAGTGAAGATGTGTATGATGCCCTAGCCTTGATGAAATTGTTGGAGGACGATATCAATCACCGTTTAGAGCGCTACACACAATGTATCAGTAGAAGTACCTTCAACTTTGTAAAATGGTTGCATGATGATTACCGCATGAAACTCCGAGCGCATATCAGGGAAAATTTCGATACTATTTATGAAGAAATTCATGGGCATCCGCCTGAGGATTAATTTGACATAGAACGCTAACAATTGAACGCTGGTCTGCCCGTCCGTTCAGACGGGTGACACTGATCTTAGCAGATATTCACTGAATTTTCAGACACAGATTTCACCGATTCTCACGGATTATCTTATTGGAGTTTGTTGTTTTTCTAACCGCTTTAATTTTACGAATTCTTTGCGTCTCAATGCCTTTGTGAGCCAAACGGAACGCTGACCTGCCCGTACGTTCAGACGGGTGACACTGATCTTAGTAGATATTCACTGAATTTTTAGACACGTCCCGATAGCTATCGGGATCACCGATTCTCACAGATTATCTTATTGGAGTTAATCTATCTTGTCGCCAGACAGGGAGTTTTTCTTTGGTGCTCCTTCAATTGCATTAATTCGCCCAAATACTTTGCCTATCCGCGCCTCCTGCGTGCAAAATGGCAGACTGAAGATCCTGATTTTTTCACACAGATTACACAGATTCCCACAGACCATCTGATTGGAATTTGCCTGCCTGTCGGCAGACAGGGAATTTTATCATTGGTACTTTTGTTTTTGGTAATTTCAACTCCACGTCTCCGCGCCTCAACGAGAAAAACCCACCGCAATCCAAAACTTATTTCTATATTTATAAATCTTAACTAACGAATCAAGTCAATGAAGAATTTATGTCTTTTTGCCCTGCTGATTGGGGGTCTTCTCAATCCACTGAATGTGAGTGCACAATCTAAAAGAAACACTAAAAAAGGAAAGAATCAGGTAGAAGCGCCTGCTCCAGAAAAGAAGAAGGACGAGGCCATCAAACCTTATGACAAGGTGATTACCAAAGACGCCATCACCGATGATGGCCTGTTCAAAATCCATAAGATAAAAGACAAATACTTCTTTGAAATTCAAGATAGTTTACTGAATAAAGATATGCTGCTCGTGAGCCGCATGTCCAAATTGCCTTCTAATTTAGGTGGAGGCTACATGAATGCTGGGTCAAAAGCCAATGAACAATTGATTACATGGGAGCGTTTTCAGGACAAGATCTTGATCAAAGTCAAATCCTATAATGCTGTTGCCAATGACAGTTTGCCCATCAATATCTCCGTAAAAGCAAACAATTATGAGCCGGTCTTATTCGCCTTCGATATTGCGGCGTTTAGTAAAGATTCATCTGCTGTGGTGATTGATGTTACTAAATTCTACACCAGTGATGTCAAAGCGATTAGTGGCTTGTCCAGTAGACTCCGTGAGACTTACAAAGTCCGTAATTTGGACGATTCCCGTAGTTTTATCACCTCTGCAAAAAGTTTTCCTCTGAATATCGAAATCATTCAAGATTTTACCTATAATGCGTCAAAACCACCCATGCTTCCGGCTACGGAGACCATCAGTTTGCAAATGAACCAATCGATGGTCTTGTTACCGACCACACCCATGCAGCCTCGTCTTGCCGATCCGCGCGTCGGGTTTTTTACGGTCAGTCAATATGATTATAGTAGTGAAGCTTTAAAATCAGATGAAAAAACATATATCCGTCGCTGGCGTTTGGAACCTAAAGACGCTGCAGCTTATAATAGAGGCGAATTGGTAGAGCCCATCAAACCCATCGTGTATTACCTGGATCCTGCAACGCCTGAGAAACTGCGCAAATACATCAAGCAAGGCATTGAAGAATGGCAGAAACCATTTGAAACTGCAGGATTTAAAAATGCGATTATCGCGAAAGACCCACCAACTTACGAAGAAGACCCCGATTTCAGTCCAGAGGATATTCGGTATTCCGTAGTGCGTTATGTGGCAAGTACCACACGAAATGCGGTCGGACCAAGTGTGTCTGATCCACGTACAGGTGAAATTATTGAAAGCGACATCATCTGGTACCACAACCATTTGCGATCCTATAGAAACCGATACATGCTTGAAACTGGCGCCGCCAACCCTTCAGCACGTACTTTGGATACCAGCGATGAGGAAATAGGAGAAATGATGCGTATGGTGATTGCCCATGAAGTAGGCCACGCCTTAGGATTTCCACACAATATGGCCGCCAGTAATGCCTATGATGTGGAAAGTTATCGAAACGGTGCGTTCACTCAAGAGCATGGCATTGCGGCAAGTATTATGGATTATGCCCGATACAATTATATTGCACAACCAGGCGATGAAAACATCCGATTTGTCCGTCAGATTGGGCCTTACGACCATTATGTCACCAATTGGGGTTACCGTTGGATTCCAGGGGCAACCACAGAAGGGGAGACCCCAACCTTGGACCAGTGGGTGATGGATAAAGCTGGAGATCCGCAATATAAATATGGGAAACAGAGCAGTCGTTTTGATCCATCCTCACAAACCGAAGATATTGGGAACAACTCTATAAACGCGAGCACCTACGGACTTAAAAACCTAAAATATGTGGCAGAACAACTTCCAACATGGACTAGCGATAAAACCAACGATTATGATGATTTAAAGGAATTGCAAGGGGAGTTGCTGGGCGTTTGGAACCGTTATATGGGCCATGTGACCACGCATATTGGCGGGGTCTATGAAGATACTAAAAAACCTAACCAAGGGGGTGTGATTTATACGCCAGCTTCAAAAGCCGATCAAAAAGCCGCGATGGCATGGCTGCAGGAAAACACTTTTGCAACCCCAACGTGGATGGTCAATTTCAATATTCTTCGCAATATTGATCACGCTGGCTATACTGAAACCTTTAGAAGTGCCCAAGCAAGACATTTAAACAGCATTCTTGATTTTGACGTCTTGGGGAGATTAATTGACGGAACCGCCGTCAGTAAAGAAAATTATTCGGCCTTGGAAATGTTACAGGAGATGCGCAAAGGGATTTGGAAAGAACTCAACAGCAATCAGGCCGTAGATGTGTACCGACGTAATTTGCAACGTGCCTATATCGACCGCATGGCGTATTTAATGACTGAGGAATTGAAGCCTGGGCGTGGGGTAAGTGTTTATAATGTGAATCAATCTGATGTGAGAGCTTTGGTAAGAGGCGAATTGAACACGTTGAAAACCCAATTGAACAGTCGCAAGAACACGGTGTCACATACCGAGACGAAATATCACTATCAGGATGCGATGAAGCGAATTGACTTGATTTTGGATCCTAAATAGTAGAGTGTTATTCCACAGAGATACGCGGAGGTTTTACGGAGATGCACGGAGAATATGGAACACAAGTGGCGCTGATTAAGACGGATAAATAATTTGCGATTCTTGCGACTCTACGTAAAATTAATCTCTGATTTTATTGAGATTCATTTAAACCGTGTCTGAATTTTTCGTAAATTCATAACTATGAAACACATACTGACATATAGTGTCCTATTTATAATATTGATTGGTTGTGGTTCCAGCAAGGAGTTTACAGAGCATGATAATCAAGACTATCAAAAACTACAAGAATTGGTAGCCTCAAAATCTTTTGAGATTATTTCTACAAGCGCCATGCCAAGAGCCTCGGCGGCATTTAGTAAGGTTGCGAATTCGAACATCTTAGGCCCAGGAAATAATGCGAGCAATATCGATATCACTTCAAACTCCAATAGATTGATCGTTAAGGGCGACAGTATTCGTGGCCATTTGCCATTTTTTGGTGAACAGAACTTTGGTGGCGGCTATGGAGGCAATCATACGGGAATTGAATTCAATGATATACCAGAAGATTATACGGTGAATCTTGATGATAAAAAACATGCTGTAGACATCAAGTTTAAAATATCTGACAAATACCGAGGCAACGAGCGTTATGATATGGTGATCACGTTATATCCAAACTACCGAAGCACGATCAGAGTACAGTCTACGGGTCGCAGTTCTATTGAATATAATGGAAGGGTGAGTAGATTGGAAGAGACTAAGGAATAGCAATTGATTTCTTCACTTCAGAATATTCTATTTTACATAATATAAATTATAGAACATTTATTTTTAATTTAGTAAAAGCGCCTTTTGGGCGCTATTTTATATCATTACAGATTATGTACGTAAATTATGGATTTCTACGCCTTGTTCATAATTTGAATATTCTGAACCATTGTCCAAAAATTTTCAAATATGCGATTCTTAGCGTTCGATTGTTTTACCAGAACCCGTATTAAACGAATTTGTAAATAAATTACAATGAACATTTCTAAACTATTAATCATCAAAATCAGTCATACCATTATTTGGTTATTCTTTAATGTGGTCATATTCTACATTTTGTATGCTGCAATTTTTAACAAGATTGATATATGGATATAGATTGGTGTTGAAATGGTTTTTTTGGAAGGCCTTGTGCTATTGGCTTTTAAAATGTTTTGTCCTTTAACAGTTATGGCCAGGAAATATTCTAATTCCACAAAAGATAATTTTGATATATTTTTACCCAATTGGCTCGCAAAACATAACAAATTAATTTATACCAGCATTTTTGCTGTCGCGATACTGATTTTGACCTATCGAATGCTACAAGGATAAAACGATGAAAAGAAAATTGTTCATATATTTTCGAATATGTGATTCCTAACTTTCAATAGATTTTCGTTTAATTCTCCTCTAATTTTAATATTCTACACACATAAATTCAATTTTAAAATAATTAGTCACAAATGACTAATTATTAGTTTATTTTGACTAATATTGAAAAATAATTATCAGTATTAACAAAATGACTACCAAAGAAAACATCATAAATGCCTCCACAAAATACTTTAACCAACACGGTTTTAGTGCCGTAACCTTAAATGAAATTGCAGGGCATTTAGAAATGACGAGAGGGAATCTCACCTATCATTATAAGACCAAAGACGACTTACTTAAGGCCATCACGGAGGTGATGTGGAAAAAAATTGCCGCAGAACGCGCAAAATCGAGAGCCCTCCCCTCTTTTGAGAATCTCCATAATGAGGTGCAATTGTATTATCGTTTTCAAAAAGAATACGCTTTTATCTTTTTAGACTCTCAAGTTTTAGTACATCCCATGGTCAAACCACAGTTTCGGGAAATGACTAAACAAACGGTTTTAGATAATAAAAAAGCAATTGCTTTTGCCATATCTATAGGCAATATGAAACCAGAGCCTTTTAAAGGCGCTTACCATAATATTGCACTTCTGGTTTGGATGATTGCGTTCTTCTGGTCTGCACAACAGATTATTAGAGGCGATCAAAGTAAGGAAGATGGTGAAGCACTGATTTGGTCTATTCTTCTTCCGCATTTCACGGATAAAGGAAAAAAATCGATGACCGCCTTCTTTGGAGCAGATTATTTGGATAATCTGGGCGAAGCATTTGATACTACTATCGACAACTACATATCGTTTTAATCATGACATATTTTTCAAAAGAACATAAAGAATTCAGACAACGCTTAAGAGAATTTCTTGAAAAAGAAGTGCAGCCTCACATTGCTGAATGGGAAGAAGCTGGTAGCATCCCACTTTCTATTTGGAAGAAAATGGGCGATCAGGACTTTCTTGGATTGTCTTACCCTAAAGAATACGGTGGCAAAGCCTTGGATTATTTCTATGACGTGGTATTTAATGAAGAACTCGGTAAAATGAATTCTGGCGGATTTGTGATTACCCAACAAGTGGTACAATATATGTCTGCACCTTATATTTTAAACTATGGTTCAGAACACTTAAAAGAGAAATACTTACCAAGCATTATTTCTGGTGATACCGTAAGTTGTATTGCTATTACAGAGCCCGAAGCTGGTTCAGATATCGCAAACATTCAAACTTCTGCAGAAGCTAAAGACGACCATTATATCGTCAACGGTACTAAAACATTTGTCACCAACGGTATTCAGGGAAGTTTCGCCGTAACTGCAGTAAAAACGGATCTGGAAGCCGAAGCTAAGGGCATTAGTTTATTAGTGATCGATTTAGATTCGGAAGGCATTCATAAAACAGAATTGAAAAAATTAGGCTGGCAGTCTTCGGATACCGCCACCTTAACTTTTGAAAATGTAAAAGTGCCTAAAGAAAATTTAATAGGCGAAACTGGCAAAGGCTTTGAGTACCTCATGAACGGACTGCAATTGGAGCGTTTATGCCTGGTGCCAAGCGCTATTGCGACTATGGAATACGCCCTTGACGAATCTTTACGTTATATGGCAAACCGTAAAACCTTTGGTAAAAACTTAAATAAAGTTCAAGTATTACGTCATAAAATGGCCCAATTAACTTCCGAAGTTGAAGCCTTAAAAGCATTCAGTTATTATTGTGCCAAGGTCTACAACGAGGGAATTTATGATGTAAAACTTATTGCATCAGCCAAATTAATCGCCACAGAATTACACGAAAAAGTTGCCACACAATGTCTGCAGATTTTTGGCGGCAGTGGCTTTATGGAGGATCATCCTTTAGCACGTATGTATAGAGATACGCGAGTTGGCACATTGAGCGCAGGATCTTCAGAAATGATGAAAGATATCATTGCCAAGGTTGTTATCGACAAGAAAGAATACACAAGCCTCACACATACTGAAACAAAACATCCTTCTCCTTTTAATGAAGAGCACGACTTATTTAGAGCTTCCGTAAAAGACTTTTTAAAGCGAGAGGTGATTCCAAACTTGGATCAATGGGAAGAAGATGGCGAAGTGCCTCGAGAAGTCTATGAGAAATTTGGAGCCATGGGTTATTTTGGACTTCGTTTTCCGGAAGCGTATGGCGGTTCCGATTTAGACATTTGGTACGAAGTGGTGTTACACGAAGAACTCTCACGAATCAACTCTGGTGGATTTGCCGCCGCCATGGGCGCCCATTTCTTCTTAGCCATGGTACATGTTAATGGCTCAGGAAATGAAGCACAAAAACAAAAATATCTAACGGCAGGTAATGAAGGAAAACTCATTGGCTGTTTGGCGGTGACGGAACCTGATACAGGGTCTGACGTCAAATCCATTCGAACATCTGCTGTAAAAGAAGGCGATCATTATATCATTAATGGCGCAAAAACTTTTATTACCAACGGTGTGAATAGCGATTATATTGTTGCAGCTGTTAAAACCAATCCGGAAGCTGGGTATTATGGCATCAGCATGATGTTGATAGAACACGACAGAAAAGGTGTGAGTGCTACGAAGCTAAACAAACTGGGTTGGAAAGCCTCCGATACGGGAGAAATAGGATTGGACAACGTCAAAGTTCCCTTAGAAAACTTATTGGGAGAAGAAAACCACGGCTTCTTTTATATCATGCAACATTTTGTTTCTGAACGCTTATCCATAGCAGCAGGCTCGGTTTCTGGTGCAGAATACGCCATCGAACTGACTTTAGATTATATGAATCAAAGAGCTGTTTTTGGTAAGAAAATCAAGGAATTTCAGGTCTTGAGACATCGCATCGCCCAAATGTCGGCAGAGATTGCCTGCAACAAACAATTTTTATACAGCATTTATGACCGACATAGTAAGGGTGAATATCTTGTAAAAGAAGCCTCTATGGCAAAGTTGGTCTGTTCACAAATGCTGGACAGAGTCACTTTTGAATGTCTTCAAATGTTTGGCGGGAATGGTTTTATGGAAGACTATCCGTTGGCACGTATGTGGCGTGATGCGCGATTAAATCAAATTGGTGGCGGAACCTCAGAAATACTTTGTGAAATTATTTCAAAAATGATTGTTGATGAGAAAAACTATGCTTCAAAAACAGCATAGCACAACGATGCCTACAACTTTAATACAAATTTAAGATGAGTGTTTTAAAATCAAAAATCAATATCAACGCTGCAGCCAGCAAAGAAAACTATCAAAAGATGGTGGACTTGGTTTCAGAATTGAACAAAAAATATAAGGAAGGTAGTTTTCAAGGGGATGAAAAACACATCACCAGAGCAAGAAAAAGACAGAAATTCTTAGCCAGAGAACGCATCGAATTGTTGTTGGATAGAGACAGTCCTTTTTTGGAATTATTGCCTTTAGCCGGTATGAACAATAAAAACGGCTTTGGTGCTGGAGGCACAAGTGTTTCTGGTATTGGCTTGGTTCACGGCAAGTTTTGCATGATCAACTCCAATGTGGGCACCCGTAAAGGTGGTTCCGTAGATTACGCGACTGTTTTTAAAGGACTAAGAATTGGCGATATCACACGAGAATGTAAATTACCAACCATCAATTTAGTTGAAAGTGGCGGCGCCAATTTACCTGACCAAGCCAAAATATTTAATTATGGTGGCGAAGGATTTAGAGAAATCACCAGACGTTCCGAATTAGGAATTACAACCATTGCCGTTGTTTTTGGTAATGCTACTGCTGGTGGGGCTTATATCCCAGGAATGTCTGATTATTCCATATTTCAAAAGCAAGCTGCAAAAGTGTTTTTAGCCGGTCCGCCTTTAGTGAAAATGGCGACCAATGAGATTGCAACCGATGAAGAACTGGGAGGTGCAGAAATGCATAGTAGAGAATCTGGTGTTTCAGATTATTTAGCGGAAGATGAATTGGATGCGATTCGAATCGCCAGAGAAATCATGGAATTTGTGCCAGAAAAGACGCCACATTTAATTCCTACAGAAGACATTAAAATCCCTTTATATCCATCAGACGAAATCTTATCTGTGGTTCCTGCCGATATCAAAACCCCTTTTGATGTTAGAGAACTCATTATGCGGATTACCGATGGATCTGAATTTTCCGAATTTAAGGCAGAATACGGTAGTACTATGGTTTGCGGGTGGTCTAAAATAAACGGCTACCCAGTTGGAATCATTGGAAATAACGGTGTTATTTTTTCTGAATCTGCCAACAAAGGCGCGCAGTTTATTCAGTTGTCCAATCAAAAGAACATTCCCCTACTCTTCCTACAGAATACCACGGGGTATATGGTTGGAAAAGAATATGAAAGAGGTGGCATCATTAAAAACGGCGCGAAATTAATCAATGCCGTTTCCAACTCTAAAGTACCATCTATCACCTTAATGATTGGGAGTTCTTTTGGCGCTGGTAATTATGGGATGAACGGACGTTCTTTTGAACCTAATTTCTTGTTTGCTTATCCCAATTCAAAAATTGGCGTGATGGGCTCAGAACAATTGGCAGGTGTGATGGAAATTATTCAAAAAGCATCCAACGAAGCCAAAGGACTTCCTGATAATCCCGAACAAACCAATATGATAAAAGCCATGTTGGTTGCAGAAGCTGAATCAAAATCATCTGCATGGCATTCCACTTCTGAACTTTGGGATGATGGTATTATCGACCCGAAAGAAACACGGAATTATCTCGGCTTTTGTTTAGCGGTTTTATACAATCAAGAAATTAAAGGCACCAACAGTTATGGTGTTTGGAGACACTAAAAGGAACTCAATAGCATGAAACATATCAATACAATTTTAGTTGCAAACAGAGGAGAAATTGCGTCCCGCATTTTCAGAACTTGCAAGCAAATGGGAATTATCTCAGTTGCTGTATACGCCGATGCCGATAAAAACGCACCTTATGTACAAGAAGCAGATCTTGCCATTCATATTGGTGATTCGGAGCCTGCGGCTTCCTATTTGAATCAAGATAAAATCATTGCCGCTGCAAAACAAGTGAATGCTGATGCCATTCATCCTGGCTATGGTTTTCTATCTGAAAATCCTGATTTTGCAGAGCGATGTCATACAGAAAATCTCATTTTTATTGGTCCAAATGTAGAAGCCATAAGAGCCATGGGTTCTAAGGCAGAAGCTAAATCCATTATGGAAAAAGCGAAGGTACCAACCATTCCAGGCTATAAAGGTAAAGATCAGTCTCCTCAAACCTTAAAAGACGAAGCTTTACGCATTGGATTCCCGCTCTTGTTAAAAGCGACCTATGGTGGTGGTGGTAAAGGCATGCGCATCGTCCATAAAGAAGACGAATTAGACAATGCCATTACATCTTCAAAAAGAGAAGCTATGAATGCTTTTGGCAATGATGATTTAATGGTGGAGAAATATATCGCTTCTGGGAGACATATCGAGTTTCAGGTATTTGGGGATCAACACAGGAATGTGATTCATATTTTAGAAAGAGAATGTACCATCCAAAGACGCTACCAAAAAGTAGTGGAAGAAAGCCCCTCTCCTGTTTTGACTCAAGAACTTAGAGATCGTATGGGCAAGGTGGCTGTGGCTGCAGTTAAAGCGCTGAATTATGATAATGCTGGTACCGTAGAATTTATTTTTGATGAGTCCACCAACGACTTCTTTTTCCTTGAAGTCAACACCAGATTACAAGTAGAGCATCCGGTTACAGAAGAAATTACCGATTTGGACTTAGTTAAAATGCAAATTGAATCCGCAAAAGGAATGCCATTGCAAGTAAAACAAGAAGACATCAAAGGCAATGGTTATGCTATTGAAGTCCGGTTGTATGCCGAAGACGCGGAAAATAATTTCGCACCAGTTACTGGTACCGTACATAAGCTTAGCTATCCGGAAGTTGAAGGATTGAGAGTGGAATCTGCCATTCAAACAGGTTCCGAAATTTCGATGCATTATGATCCGATGATTGCTAAAATTATTGTGCACGACAGCAATAGAATTGCAGCACTGAACAAATTGAATTATGTCCTCAAAAACACGATTTGCCAAGGCACAAAAACAAATTTAGCCTTCTTACAAACCATCATAAACAATGATGATTTTATAGCTGGTAACTACGATACGCATTTTATTGAAAACAAATTAGACTTAACGGCTATAGCTACACTAAATCAACAAGATAAAGAAGAGTTAGCCATAGTTTCAACCTTATACAATTGGCAACAACGCCAACATCAGCGGACAAAATTAAGAGCGATTCCTTCTGGATGGCGGAATAACTTTTACGAACATCAAAAAGAATCGATTGTTGTCAATGATGAAGACATCACCGTTCAGTATCGCTATTTAGATGATAGCTTTGAGGTGCTAATCAATGATGAAAAACGTACTTCTGAAATCATAAATTGTTCGGAAGACAGCATTCGTTTAAGCACCAACGGACTTCAAAAGACCTTTGCAATTTGCGTAAAAGATAAGTTCACCTATATCCATACGCCGTCCATTGGAAATGTAGAAGTTTTACGTTTGGATCGTTTCCCAGTAAAAGAGAAGGCAAAAGAAAAAGGAGGCTACACCTCCCCTATGCCTTCAAAAATCATCAAACTGCTTGTTGCCACAGGTGATGTGGTTAAAGAAAACGATCCTTTAATCGTTATTTCTTCCATGAAAATGGAAAGTACCATTATGGCTGATGAAGATGGCACCATCGAAGAAATTTTTGTTGAAGAAGGTCAGAATGTCCAAGTAGATCATTTATTACTAAAAATAAACAGCAAGTAATTATGGAATTTTTTAATAAAGAACTTGTAGATAAAGCCTTGGAGCAAACCTTTGCTTTTATCCAATTGAAATTTGAAGCACACGTCCTTACGCTGACATTAGATAGAGCGGAAAAGAAAAATGCGATTCACCCACAAATGGTGCAAGAAATTGCTTTTGCCATGCAATTCGCCAAACAAATAAATGCCGTAAGAGCTGTGGTGATTGACGCTCTGGGCGATGTGTTTTGTGCTGGTGCCGATTTAAAGGCATTTATGGGCATGGTTGGTGAATTTGAATCCTCTATTCCAAAATCAGATCAGGAGATATTATTAGGAGAACTTTTCAATAAAGTACACAAACCGGTGATTTCTAAAATTGAAGGCGATGTGTTTGCAGGCGGACTCTTTTTCCTGGCAGGTCCAACCTATGTGGTTTGTAATGCCGATGTAAAACTTGGATTACCAGAAGTAAAACGTGGCTTATTCCCATTTCAAGTCATGGCATCACTGTTAGAAATCATGCCGAAACGAAAAGTAATCGATTGGTGTATCAATGGCGATAATATAGATGCTAATAAAGCCTTTGAATATGGGTTAGTGACGCACATGGCTACCAAAGACACCATAGATGAAACGGTGAACAGCATTATAAATAAGCTTCTTGAGAACTCCCCTATGGCGATCCGTTTGGGATTGGAAGCAGCTGATTATATCAATAAAAAAGAATCTGAACATGCCTATTTAATGCAAATGCTTCAAAAAACAATTATGTCTAAAGACGCTCAGGAAGGCTTGTTGGCATTTAAAGAAAAAAGAAAACCAAATTGGTCTGACCAATAAAAACACAAAATTATGATTTACAAAAAACTAATCTTATCCGCAGCATTAACAGGTGCTGCAACCAATAGAACGCACTGTCCGGACATCCCTTATACGCCTAAAGAATTAGGTTTGGAAGCAAAACGTGCCGTAGATGCTGGTGCTGCCATCGTTCATATTCACGCGAGAGAAGACAATGGTATGCCTTCTTGGCGCACAGAGGTTTTTCAAGAAATTTCGGAAGAAGTGAGAAAGCATTCTAAAGACGTCATTATCAATTATTCTACTGGTGCAATTGGTCTTTCTATAGAAGATCGTTTAAAGCATTTACCTGCAACAAAACCAGATATGGCGGCTTTTAATATGGGAAGCATGAACTATGCGATATTCTCTAAAAGAGCCAAACAATTTATTTGGAATGGGGTTTTTGAGAACTCTTTTGACGACATGATCAAGGTTGTTGAAACGATGAACGAGAACAATATTTGTCCAGAAATGGAATGTTTTGATACGGGGCATATCAGAAATGCACAACCTTTAAAAGAAATGGGATTACTCCCTGATAATGCATGTTACAGTTTAGTGATGGGTGTTTTAGGAGGTATTGATGCTACGGCAGAGAATCTCATCCATCAGATAAAACAAGTTCCAGAAGGTGCTTTTTGGCAATCTATCGTCATCAGTAGAAAACAATGGCAATTGTCTGCAATCGCAGCCGCCATGGGAGGGAATTTCAGAGTTGGTTTAGAAGATAATTTTTACTTACCAAACGGAGATATGGCAAAATCGAACGGCGAATTAGTAGACGCTGGGATGACTTTAGCAAAATCTGTAGGTAGAGAAGTTGCGACTATAGAAGAAGCCAGAGCCATGCTCAATATCCCTTTAAAATAATAAACGTACTATGTTTCAATCCAATACATTTAAAGATCAGGTGGTTTTAGTGACGGGAGGTCGCTCTGGAATCGGCTTTCAAATCGCCAAAGATATGCTGCAATTGGGCGCCAAAGTCATTATTTGCTCACGTAAAGAAGCGCCCTTAAAAGAAGCCGCTGAAAAACTCTCTGAATTCGGATACGTCGATTATCAAGCTTGTGATATTCGAAATACCGAAGAAATCCAAGCATTGGCCGCCATGATCAAAGAAAAACACGGAAGACTGGATGTTTTGGTAAACAATGCTGGAGGTCAATTTCCTGTACTTGCCGAGTATTTAAATGATAAAGGTTGGAATGCAGTAATCAATAACAATCTAAACGGCACATTTTATATGATCCGTGAAATGGCAAACGCTTTTTTTATTCCTCAAAAACAAGGTAATATCGTCAATATTATTGTGGATATGCATCGAGGTTTTCCTGGGATGATCCATACGGGTGCTGCAAGAGCTGGGGTTGAAAACATCACAAAAACCTTAGCCCAAGAATGGAGCGAGTTTAATATCAGAATCAACTGTGTGGCACCAGGAATTATAGAATCGAGCGGTTTAGATACCTATCCGGCACAAGTTCAAGACATGTTTGCTGAAGCCAAAAAAGCCATTCCTTTAAAACGTTTTGGTGATGTGAAAGACATCTCCAATGCCGTTGCGTTTTTAGCGAGTCCGCTGGCGTCCTATATCACAGGGATTTCATTGTATGTAGATGGCGCACAGCATTTAAACTATGATAAAATGGGATTGCCAAACGTATTAAAATCCTTCTTAAAATAACGAACTGATGAGCACAAAACAACTTATAAATGGTGGCGCTTTTTTAATATATACGCCAGATTCCGAGAGTGTTTTTACACCCGAAGAATACACCGAAGATCAGCTATTGATTAGAGCATCTGTCAGAGCGTTTTTAGACCGAGAAATTGAACCTATAAAACACGTTTTTGATACCAAGGAAGGCACGAAAATAGCACCGGAAAAATTGGAACTATTAGGCGAATTAGGCTTTTTAGGTTTATCCGTACCTGAGAAATTCGGCGGCATGGGTTGCGATATCAAAACAGATATGGCGGCATCCGAAATCATGTCCGATAGTTTTGCATTTGCACAATCTATGGGCGTTCAGAGAGGATTAGGGATTAATACCATTCTTTTTTATGGCACCCCAGAACAGCAAGAAAAATATTTAGGAGGCATTATTGCCGGTAAAATTAAATGTTCTTATTGTTTAACAGAACCTGGTGCAGGTTCGGATGCGAATTCCGGGAAAACAAAAGCGACACTTTCGGCTGATGGCAAACATTATATTCTCAACGGACAAAAGATGTGGATTACCAATGCAGGATTTGCAGACGTGTTCTCTGTGTTTTGCAAAATAGACGGCGATGAAAATTTATCTTGTTTGATTGTTGAAAAAGAATGGGGCGTGACCTTAGGTGCTGAAGAAGACAAAATGGGCATCCATGGCTCGTCCACACGACAAGTGTTTTTTGAAGATGTCAAAGTCCCTGTTAAAAACCTTTTAGGCGAACGGAATAAGGGCTTCAAGATTGCCATGAATGCCTTAAATCTCGGTCGATTGTTTATCGGAATCGCAGGATCTGGAATCTCAAAAAGAGCTTTTAAACTCGGCGTCACTTACGCCAACCAACGCGTTCAGTTCAATCAAACCATTGCCTCTTTTGGTGCTATTCAAGAAAAAATTGCCAAGATGGCGGTGTCTATTTATGCCTTAGAATCGAGTTGGAACCGCTTGGCTGGAGATATGGATACCATGTACGATCTTTTCCTATCTGAAACGGCAAACGAATTGCTCTCTAAACAAAAAGTAGCTCAAGAATACGCTACAGAATGCGCCATTATTAAAGTGTTTGGTTCTGAAGTGGAGCAATTTGTAGTCGATGAAGCGCTACAGATTCATGGTGGGATGGGCTACTCTAATGAAAGTGATATCTCGGTATTGTATAGAAATATTCGCGGCAACAGAATTTACGAAGGCACCAATGAGATAAATCGGCTATTAATTCCAGGAACTATTTTAAAATTGGCTTTCAAAGGAAAAATTCCGCTAATGGAAACCGTAATGAAAACCTTTGGCGACTTACAAGCTGGTAATTTAAAACCTGCCGACCCTGCCCTATCTTTTGCTGACTTTAGTTTGGAGTATTTAAACAATTGCAAAAAGCTTGCGCAATTAGTGTGCGGTCAAGCCATGCAAAAATTCCAACAAGACATAGAAAAAGAGCAAGAGGTGTTGTCCAGGCTTTCCGATATCATTTCTCAAGTCTATATTCTTGAAAGTGTGGTGTTGAGAAGCATTAAAAACAAGAGTCATCAAACAGAATTAAGAGAAGCCATGACCAGCATTTTCATCTATGAATCTGCTAAAATCATAAACGACGCTGCCCAAGAGGTTATTTACGCAAGTGCAGCCCCAGAAATGGCTCTGATGAGTTTTAAAGCGATTAAAAAGCTCATTCAGCTCCCTGCAGAACATATTATAGAAAAAAGAAGAGTTGTTGCAAAACACTTTATCGAAGAAAATAAATACAAATTATAAACAGATACAAATGAGCAATTATCATTTTACAGAAGAACACTTAATGTTTCAGGAAAGTTTGAAAGCATTCATGAAAAAAGAAGTGATTCCGAACATAGACACCTGGGAAGAAGAACAACGGATCCCAACTGAGGTATGGAAAAAAATGGGCGACTTAGGCTTTTTAGGATTAGGATTTCCGGAAGAGTTTGGTGGTTCAGACTTAGATTTCTTTTACGATGTTATTTTTGTTGAAGAACTCGCTAAAGTATTTTCAGGCGGTTTTGCCATCACCCAAGCGGTTGTGCAATACATGTCCAGTCCGTATATTTTAAAACACGGGTCGCAACAATTAAAAGAAAAATATCTGCCAAAACTCATTTCTGGTGATGCCATAAGCGGGATCGCCATTACAGAACCTTCGGCTGGTTCCGATGTGGCGAATATACAAACTACAGCCACTTTAGAAGGTGATCATTATATTCTGAATGGCTCTAAAACATTCATTACCAATGCGGTTTATGGCGATTTCGTCATCTGTGTCGTAAAAACGGACGTCAGTGCCGGACCTGGAGGTGTCAGTCTTTTGGTAGTCGATTTAGATGCGGATGGCATTCAAAAAACGAAATTAAAGAAATTGGGTTGGCATGCTTCCGATACGGCAGAACTATCTTTTGACAACGTTAAAGTGCCAAAAGAGAATTTAATCGGACAGGAAGGTCAAGGCTTTTATTATTTGATGGGCGGTCTACAGTTAGAACGCTTGGTCGGCGCCATTATGGGCTATGCCGCAAGCGAATCTGCTTTGGAGTACACCTTGCAATACATGTCTGAACGAACTGCTTTTAACAGACCAATCAACAAGTTTCAAGTCTTAAGACATCGCATGGCACAATTGGCATCAGAAATAGAAGCCTGCAAACAATTTGTACTGCATTGTTCTCGACTTCATAATGATGGAAAATACGCAGTTAAAGAAAGCTCTATGGCAAAACTATTGGCTACAGAACTCTCCGACAAAACCATGACCCAATGTTTACAATCGTTTGGTGGCTATGGCTATATGGAAGAATATAAAATCGCCAGAATGTTTAGGGACAGCAGAATCGGGACTATTGGTGGCGGAACCTCAGAAATCATGAGGGAGATTATCGCCAAAATGGTCATTGACGATGTGAGTTATGAAAAAAGCACAGAAACTAAAAACGAAATTAATACCAATATAAATTTAAAAACAGATCAAAAAATGAGCACACAATTAGAAACACTTTTAGACGTCATTAAAGCAAAAACAGCAAAAGTAGACCCAATCGGACATACACTGAAATTCGATTTTGGAGAAGAGCAATTATACATCGATGGCAAAGGCGATGTCAACCAAGTTTCCACCAGCAATGACCCAGCAGAATGTGTTATAGAAACAAGTTTCGAAGACTTTATAGCACTAACAAAAGGCGAATTGAATCCGATGGCTGCCGTTATGGGTGGGAAAGTAAAAATTAAAGGCGATATGTCTGTAGCCATGAAGTTGCAAACCATTTTTGGATAGACTTTAGGACTATTCAATTTCATATTCCTATGGAATTTTAGGACACGAAACCTGTATGATTTGCTGGCGATTCTAAAAGTATTAGTTTTTACGAATCAAAATGCTTTACTGGCAAAAACTAACGAATCATACGGGTTTCATTCCCATAAGTAATGAATTATGCTGGATTTTGGGTTTTTGGGAAATCAACTGACGCCCGATTATATAAGAAATAAACGCGAATATTTAAATAAAAAATTATTTGAAAAATAATAATAACAGCATGCAAGAGGAAAATAATTCTATAAAAAGTATTATTGAATATTTCTATTTCTGGGAAGAAAACACGCCTGATTCCGTTTTTTTAAGACAGCCCTTTGGAAACGAATGGACGACGCTCACATTTAAGGAAGCAGGACTTGAAGCCCGAAAAATGGTGACTGCCTTAAAAAAGGAGGGTCTACAGAAAGGCGACCATGTTGGTATCTATTCTAAAAACTGTTACCATTGGGTCTTAGCCGATTTGGCCATTCATATGGGCGGCTTTGTTTCTGTTCCCTATTATGCAAGCTTACCAAAAGATCAATTAAAAACGGTTATCGATTTAAGTGATTTAAAAGCGCTATTTGTCGGTAAAATAGATGAATGGGGAAGCAAAGAAGAGATACTTCCAGAAGGACTAAAAGTGATCAGATTTCCGCATTATAAAGATAATGCAAAAGTAACTACAGGTTTGGATTGGGATGAACTCATCAAAGGAAATGAACCCCTAAAAGAAAATTACATTCCGAATTTGGAGGATTTATGGACCATCTTATTTACATCGGGTACTACGGGACTACCAAAAGGTGTCATGCATATTCATCGGTCGCCGGCATTAATCATGCATCATGAAAAACAGACCGATTGGGTTGGCGTATTCAAAATTAAAGACTCCCGATTTTTTTCTTATTTGCCTTTAAATCATGCCGGTGAAAGAATTGGCGTAGAAACCACCGCCATTACCGTTGGAGGTTCCATATCTTTTGTAGAGAACATTGACACTTTTTCAAAGAATTTACGGGGCACCCAACCTACCCTATTCTTTTCGGTGCCACGGATCTGGAATAAATTTTACTTAGGCATTCTGAGTAAAATCCCTAAAAAGCAATTGGACTTGTATTTAAAAGTTCCAATCGTAAAGACCATTGTTAAAAACAAGATATTAAAAGGCTTAGGCTTGAACCAATGTAAGATAGTAGCCACTGGTGCTGCCATCACACCTGCATTCCTAAAAGAATTTTATAAGAAATTAGACATCCATCTAATCGAAGCTTACGGGATGACCGAGCTTTGTGGATCAATCACCAATTCAGTCGATTTAAATTCGCCTTACGATTCCGTAGGTAAAGTAGTGCCTTTTGCAGAACTTAAAATAGCCCCAGAAGACGGCGAGGTGATCATTAAAACGCCCTATATGATGAAAGGCTATTATAATGACCCAGAAAAAACAAATGACGTTTTAAAAGACGACTGGATGTATAGTGGAGATATCGGTCATATCACAGAAGATGGGTTTGTGATCATTACTGGTAGAAAATCTGACGCATTTAAAACGTCCAAAGGTAAATACATTGTGCCAAATCCTATAGAGGAAACAATTTTAGAAAACGATTTTATAGAGCAAGTATGTGTTGTTGGCTTAGGATTGCCTAATCCCATTGCTTTGGTGCAACTTTCAGAAGATGCGATGGTCTTATCGAAAGATATCATTGAAGAGTCATGCGAGGAAACCTTGGAGATTTTAAATAAGGAACTTCCTAACTACGAAAGAATAACCACCATGGTTATCATCACAAAAGAAGTTTGGTCAGAAAAAAACAACCTCCTTACCCCTACCTTAAAAATCAAGCGAAATGAAATCCATAAAACCTATAACGAAAATTATTTAGCCTGGTTTAATCACAAAGACAAAATCATTTGGGACGCATAATTCACCGTAAACGAACTTCAATCCCGGGAGATGTTGTTTATAATGAGAATCGCTCAACCAGATCATAACGCTTAAAGCACGAGCGCATGTCATCGTGCTAAAGATCATTTATTTTGGGACATTTGTTCCAATCGAGCGCAATCAGCTAATTTCAAATGTCAATGGTTTAATATTGAAAGCGATCCGTCACAATTATAGGGTGATCGTTTTGTAGCCGTTTTCTTGCAAACCGAAAATATAGGCAAATCCATCTGGCGTGGTTTCAATAGACCTGTGGTAATCTGATTTTTTCACATCAAAGTGCTTCATCGCCGACTCACAAACGACAATACGAACGCCAATTTTTTCGCTCATTTCAATAAAAGAAGTCAAACTTTCGTCGGTGGCTAAATCTTTCGCTGCCGCACTGATGATGACAATTTCGAAACTCATTTTAGGATTCTTGCCTTTAAGTTCTTTACCCGTCATAACCGCTGCTTGAAAGTATCGCGCGTTAGGAACGAGGATCGCATATTTACCGTCCGTTTTCACGGAATTCTCAATATCTGAAACACTTAAGGATTGTGCAGTGGCTGGAGTGTACAAAACAGATCCTACAAAAACAAAAAGGATCAATAAAAACTGATGACGCATAATTTTTCTTAATTTGGATTATTAATAGGTGACTCACATCACAAGGACAAACATAGACTTTCCTTCTGTATCTAATTGTAACCTATGTTACCAGGAATGCCAATTAAAATTCAAGAATATGAAACACTTTTTTTTAATCTCAATACTGCTTTTGACTTTCAACATGGCAAAAGCTCAAAAAATTCATTCGGTGGACTATGAAAATCAGGCTGATGTAAAAGTATTCGTTGTGGATTATGAAAACCAAGCCGATTTGAAAGTTTTCAAAGTTAAATACGAAAATCAAGCAGGCAAGAATGACGGAAAATGGTTCTTTACAAAATATGCTAATCAAGCAAAAAAGAAAATATTTTTCGTGAAGTACGAAAATCAAGTCGACTTAAAGATTTTCTTTGTCGATTATCAAAACCAAGCGGGTTGGAGAAAGGCTTCTAAGAAGGAATTGTTGTATTAAAGAAGTTTTAATGAAATAATGAATTTCATGAAAAAGTTCAATTTTATTAACATTGGAGAAGCGGATTTTAGAAGATGTTTTTTTTAAGTCACCCACCCAATGTCTCCATTTTATTCCAAATTCCACTCCACTTTCCCACCTAAAGTATTTAACTTGCCACAATTCCGTTCCTCATAAAAAGCAACATCATGATCATCCCTAAACTTCATTATATCTCTCAAGGCAATACCCCAAAAGAACATTTGGAAAACATCCAAAAAGCCTGTTCTTCTGGTGCAGAATTGGTACAATTGCGATTAAAGAATATTTCAGAAAAGAAACATTTGAAATGGGCTCAGGAGGCTCGGGACATCACCTCTCATTTTCAAACCCGATTGATCATCAACGACGACTACAAAATAACCAAAGCCGTTAAAGCCGATGGGGTGCATTTAGGAACAACCGACGTCTGCCCTACCGTTGCCAGAACGCATTTGTACACTTGGCAAATGATTGGCGGCTCGGCACATAACTTGCAGGATTGTAAAAATTTAATCAATAAGGACGTTGATTATATCAGTTTGGGACCCTTCCGATTTACAAACACCAAAGCGAACATTCCCACAGTTTTGGGTCTCAACGGCTATACGGCCATTATGGACGTCTTAAAAACCGAAACCCCAGTGCTTGCGGTTGGTGGCATCACTACAGCAGATGTTAAGGACTTATTGGCAACGGGTATTTCTGGTCTTGCGGTATCTGAAGCGATCACGCGCGATTTTAATAATATCAAACTGTTTCATGATCTACTCAATGCGTCTTCCACGGCGGAGAAACGGCATAGGTTTGAATAGGAAATGGTATTAAGTACTGAGTATTAAGTATTAAGAGTGCTCTGTTTTTGGGACCGTCTTTATTAGTGGTTTGTCGATGGCTTTTTTTTGATCTAATCGAATATATCACTCCCTTTGCGACGCCTCAATCATTTTTTCCAAGAGATTGGCCGCATGCGATAACTCCGTGAGTTTTGCCAACTGCGATTGCACGGATTGGCTGCGCTGATAAATCTTCCGTTGGAGGTCGGGGTCTTTGAGTGCATATTCGATGCGGTTCAATTCGTCCATTCGCATTTCTAAAGCAATGATGTTGAACATTTTTTTGTGTTGTTCAAAACTGAGATTGGGATGTTGCCCATTGATCTCTAAAATCCGCGAGTAGTATTCTGTAAAGTTCATAAGACAAAATTACTCATATATATAGCAAGTCCCTGCTTAATATTGTAGCAAGTGTCAAATTTTAAGAATTATGGATCGGATTCTAAACAAGGTGTTTTATGACCCAACATCCCACTACCCTACACTGTGCATAGGTTCTTGATATCTACTGAGCTATTGGATGATCTTTGAATACAATGAATTGGGCGTATTAATCCTTGTCCTTGTCTTTTCTTTGTTGCTTTCTATAAGCAAAATAAAAGATGATCAATAGAATGGGTGCAATTATATAGACAATGACCTCAAAGGGGCTTGAGAAATCGAGAGTACTCGAATCGCCTGGATTTGGAGTGCTTGATGGAATTTGGATCACTAATGGATAAAGTATGTTTAACATTGTTTTTCTGTAAATGGTTACCTCGTAATTTACGAAATTAATAGCTAAGAGCCTTCAATAATAGAATCTAAAAACTGAATTCTGCTCAAGGCAAACCTTTCTAAACGGTGGCTTAATGGATTGTCTTTTGATGACGCCCCTATGGGGCTTATTTATTTGTCCGATTTTTTGTTACAAAGATAAC
>NZ_JAGEVG010000070.1 GCF_017581925.1 Gelidibacter pelagius
GGGCTCCGACCGCTTGTAAGCGTATGGTTTCAGGTTCTCTTTCACTCCCTTATTCAGGGTTCTTTTCACCTTTCCCTCACGGTACTGGTTCACTATCGGTCTCTCAGGAGTATTTAGCCTTAACGGATGGTCCCGCCAAATTCATACAGGGTTTCACGTGCCCCGCACTACTCAGGATACCACTATCTATGCATTCTTTACCTATACCGGGCTATCACCGTCTATGGCCCCTCTTTCCAAAGGGTTCTAATTCATCCTGCTTCGAATGTTGTGGTCCTACAACCCCGACATTGCCGTAACAATGCCGGTTTGGGCTAATCCGCGTTCGCTCGCCACTACTTACGGAATCACTTTTGTTTTCTTCTCCTCCGGGTACTTAGATGTTTCAGTTCTCCGGGTTTGCCTCCATTGCTGGATACCATATCTTCAATATGGTGGGTTGCCCCATTCGGATATCTGCGGATCAATCGGTATGTGCCCGTCCCCGCAGCTTTTCGCAGCTTATCACGTCCTTCATCGCCTCTGAGAGCCTAGGCATTCCCCATACGCTCTTATGTAGCTTATTGTACATTTTGTCTTTTAATGAGTTTGCAATCAGTC
>NZ_JAGEVG010000071.1 GCF_017581925.1 Gelidibacter pelagius
AAATAAGGTGAAGACATGACCAAGAGTTCCATCGGAACGGCATCTACCCCGCAAAAGAGAAAACAATCATTGTCAGCATAACAGTCCATCCCCATTAATCATAGGATCATAGAGGCTGTTTTAAAAGGTAAATGCTGCTCACGGCAAACCTTTCAAACGGTGGCTCAATAGATTGCCTTTTGATGTCAGCCCTATGGGGCTTGTTTATTTGTCCGATTTTTTGTTACAAACATAACATCCCTACGGGATTATGTTCAGCTCCAGACAAGCTTCATCTTTGTAGACATTGAAGTGAAAACATCATATTGAGTTCCATCGGAACGGCATCTATCCCGCAAAATAGAAAACAATCATTGTCGGCATAGCATTCCATTACCCATTAATTATAGGATCATAGAGGCTGTTTTAAAAGGTAAATGCTGCTCACAGCAGCTACAGAAATAACATCCCTACGGGATTATTTTCAGCTCCAGAGGAGCTTCATCTTTGTAGAAAATAAGGTGAAGACATGACCAAGAGTTCCATCGGAACGGCATCTACCCCGCAAAAGAGAAAACAATCATTGTCAGCA
>NZ_JAGEVG010000072.1 GCF_017581925.1 Gelidibacter pelagius
ATTTTTAAATAATGCTGAATCAAAAACTTCCTTCCCTTTTTAAGGGAAGAGCTTGTCCCGATTTTTTTCGGGATGGCTTTAAGCTCCGGAGAGAGCTTAAAGTCGGAAGGGTTGTTTTTATAAATGATCACCAATGAAATCAAACATCCATAACCGAAAGTATCTTTTAGAGCGCAGGAAAGAATTGCGAAATAATTCCACATCCGCTGAAGCGACTTTATGGAAGTCACTACAAAGAAATCAATTGGACGGACGGAAATTTAGAAGGCAACACAGTATTGAAAATTATATCGTCGATTTTTATTGTGCCTCTGAAAAATTAGTAATTGAATTGGATGGGGCTGTTCATTTGGATTTTGCAGTTGGTAATTATGATTATGAGAGGGAACAAAAATTGAAATCTCTTGGATTTAAGGTGCTGAGGTTTGAAAACAAAGAGGTATTTGAAAATTTGGAAAGCTTGCTAAATGAAATAAAACGGAATTTTGCATGAGAACAACCACCTCGTCTTCATCCCGATTCTCGTGATGAATCCACTCCT
>NZ_JAGEVG010000073.1 GCF_017581925.1 Gelidibacter pelagius
TTGCGAAACCTACGTGGTTACAAAGATGACGCAACTACGTTGCTGGTATGCAATTATTTTAAAGATTGTGTGGATGGTTGTTTTGATGACTGGTGATTGTTTTGTGACATGGTTTTATCTTCCCAAACATTAATTATTAGAAAAACTTCGTTGCTACAAAGCAAATAGCTCCGTAAGAGCATCATCTTTGTAGCAAATTTTTTTTCATTTTTTGATAAATTTAAGATGTCGCTGGGCTGCAGCTCTTATGGATGTTGAATTGTTGTGCTACAAAGATGGCGCAACTACGTTGCAACACAAATTGCGAAACCTACGTGGCTACAAAGATGACGCAACTACGTTGCTGGTATGCAATTATTTTAAAGATTGTGTGGATGGTTGTTTTGATGACTGGTGATTGTTTTGTTACATGGTTTTATCTTCCCAAACATTAATTATTAGAAAAACTTCGTTGCTACAAAGCAAATAGCTCCGTAGGAGCATCATCTTTGTAGCAAATTTT
>NZ_JAGEVG010000074.1 GCF_017581925.1 Gelidibacter pelagius
TTATTTTACTAAAAGACAAAGTAAATATCAGTCACACGATTTTAGAGCACTTAACGGACGATTATAAGCCCACTTATCCAACAGTGATCAAGCTTTCAGACAATGATGCCCGGATTATTAAAGACACGTTTACTATTGCTAAATCAGCCAATGATTATCAGACCTTGACTAAATTACGCAATAAAATAACTGAAGTCATAGAGGTAAAGGCGATCATTGGTAGTGATGTCCAATTTATCGATACCATTTTAAAAGATTATAATTACTATACCCAAAGTATGTAAGCAGAGAGCCAAGTTTTGTTTTTCACAAAACTTGTGCGAATCGCTTATCCCGCCATCGGGCGGGATCTCTTCAATTTAGTTCCAAGTTGAATTTCACGTTTCCATTTCACAAAACTTGTGCGAATCGCTTATCCCGCTTTCGGGCGGGATCTCTTCAATTTAGTTCCAAGTTGAATTTCACGTTTCCATTTCACAAAACTTGTACGAATCGCTTAT
>NZ_JAGEVG010000075.1 GCF_017581925.1 Gelidibacter pelagius
TCAGTTGGCTACTGATGGACATTTGGTAAAACATAAAATTGGACGTACCAATTATTATGTCAACCATGCAGTGCTTAAAGCCTTGAATTAAACTTTAAATGGGCTGGTTTGCATTTAGAAGTCAGAGAAATGTTTGGAGATTGTGAAGGCACTATCTAGACGTGTTGATACGAGCAGAGACGTGGCAATCTCATGGATTTGACGTGATAACTTAAGGATTACTAACAATTGATTATTTTTAAATTTAGGTATTCCCGCAATCGCTTAGGCTAAAGACGGGCAGGCGTGAATGCTCCGCATTTGCCACGTCGCTCCTTCGTCGCTCCTCGCAATGACGGAATCAACGGACTCGCATTCTCAACCCAAGCGTCATTGCGAGGAATGAGGCACGAATGACGCGGCAATCTCAAAGTTTTGGCTGTACCACTTAAAGATTACTAACAATTGATTACT
>NZ_JAGEVG010000076.1 GCF_017581925.1 Gelidibacter pelagius
AAAAATTAAATTTTACGCCGAAAAAAGATGCTGTAGGTATCCCACGTCTTTCGTAACGATAAATTTTAGAATGTTCGACTCCTACTTGGTCGTTGGGGTAAATAATAATGTTTTTGATAAACGTTGGATTCCTCTGGAATCCATGCCATATCGATCGCATTTTGTCTCAAGGCTTGTAAAAATTATATTTGATGCCGTAAAAAGATGCTGTAGGTATCCCATGTCTTTCGTAGCGATAAATTTTAGAATGTTCGACCCCTACTTGGTCGTTGCGGTAAATAATAATGTTTTTGATAAACGTCGGATTCCTCTGGAATCCATGCCATATCGATTGCATTTTGTCTCAACGACTTGTGAAAATTAAATTTTACGCCGAAAAAAGATGCTGTAGGTATCCCACGTCTTTCGTAGCGATAAATTTTAGAATGTTCGACCCCTACTTGGTCGTTGC
>NZ_JAGEVG010000077.1 GCF_017581925.1 Gelidibacter pelagius
TATACTTTGAATAGTCAGTCTGACCCAAGTATAATGGGCGATGCCAAATTCACAAAACGGGTCAATGGCACAACCTTGATAGAGGTCATGTTGGATGGTACTTCGGCTGGCGATGAGCATCCAGGTCATATTCATATGAATACTGCTGCCGAAGGTGGGGACATTGCCGTTACCTTTACGCCTTTAAACGGAGCAACAGGTATGAGCAAAACGCAAGTGGCCATGTTGGCTGATGGGACGGCCATTACTTATGAAGAACTATTGGATTTTAATGGATATATCAATATTCACAAAAGTGCCGACGATCTTGGAACATTAATCGCACAAGGAGATATCGGACAAAATGAATTGACCGATGCTTCTAAAACCTATACTTTGAATAGTCAGTCTGACCCAAGTATAATGGGCGATGCCAAATTCACAAAACGGGTCAATGGCACAACCTTGAT
>NZ_JAGEVG010000078.1 GCF_017581925.1 Gelidibacter pelagius
TCACGAATTCTCCGGAACCAAACCTCTCAGGTTTTGGAAACCTGAGAGGTTTTTTTATGGGAAAAAATTTAAAATTTTGAACAATCTAAACTTCTCCTCTTTTTATAGGTGGAGTGGTTTCGATTCCCGTGAAAGAAGCGAAGTCCTGCCGGTCCGCTCAGGCGGGAGAGGTGGTTAAATTTTATAGAAAATCATCAAATGTCAAACAAATTTCACGAATTTTTAAAATATTGCATCCATTTCTTTGTGAACCTTCGTGCCTCCTTTGTGACCCTTTGTGAAATAGCTTTTTTTTAAGTCACGGACTTGCCCGACCAGCCAGGGGCGGGTTACACGGATACTGCAAAACTCATCTTCGTCTATAATTCATAAACAGATAGCCAAGATCTAATTAAATTTCACGAATTCTCCGGAACCAAACCTCTCAGGTTTTGGAAACCTGAGAG
>NZ_JAGEVG010000079.1 GCF_017581925.1 Gelidibacter pelagius
AGCTACGTTCGGAAGGGATAAGCGCTGAAAGCATATAAGCGCGAAACCCACCACAAGATGAGATTTCTTTAAAGGGCCGTGGAAGATTACCACGTCGATAGGCCATAGGTGTAAAGGCAGCAATGTCATAGCCGAGTGGTACTAATAGCCCATAGGCTTATTGTACGCCTGTTTTTTAGTAGAGTACAACAGTTTTTTATGTATGTAGGCACATTGTGCCCTTTTTTCAATATGTCACGATATTAAGCCCCTCCCGACCTCCCCAAAGGGGAGGATGCCGAGGAGAACGCAATCGGCTCTCCCCCTCCGGGGGAGCTGGAGGGGGCAAACCTTTAAGGTGGTTATAGCGACGGGGCTCACCTCTTACCATTCCGAACAGAGAAGTTAAGCCCGTTTGCGCCGATGGTACTGCATCTCGTGGGAGAGT
>NZ_JAGEVG010000007.1 GCF_017581925.1 Gelidibacter pelagius
ATTTAAGTGAATATTACACAGCTGCAAAGCTTTATCCAATAAGGTTTTGCGGCATTTTTTTTGGAAGACTTGCGGATTCAAGGAGCTATCGGGACTATAAGCGCAGCGGTCTTGATTCTTTATTCAACAACAATGATTAACTCCTAAGTTTCTTTTTGGTTAATATTGAGAACGCCAATGTCGCACAAAAACCTATTAGAGAAAAAATAGCCATGACCGCAAAGACGTGTTGATGCCCTAATTCGCCTGGTGAGTTATCTAATAGCACTCCTATCATCGGTCCTGCAAAGATATCTGGTGTATACCCAACCACTGAGATAAATCCGACCGCAGTACCTGTAATGGCCAAAGGTAATTTGGCTTCCTCCATGATGGCAAAATAAAGTACTCGTGTGGCATAGACACCAATGGCCATGAAAATAACCGATATGATAAATAAGTAAATAGTGTTGTCGGAAATAATGCCTGAAGCAAAAAATAAACTGCTGAGCATCATGATCAAGAAACCTATAATGATCCACAATGATGCACGGGTTCTATCGGCCAAAAGTCCGATGGCAATTCCGGTTACAGGTCTGATGTAGAGGAGGTAGGTCCCAATCTTTGCGGATCCAATATCGTTGTAACCTAAAACATCTTTGGCGTACAAACTAAAGATATCCGTGGTTTTATAGCCTACATAAGCACACAAAATGATGAGCATCATCAGCCAGACTGTTGGGTATTTTAAAACCGATTTAAAATTTTCAAGCGTATATATTTTTTTCTGACTTTGAAATGCCTCAACGTTAACCGATAAAGGCTTAAGGAAGTAGTAGACTAAAATTGCAATAAAGATAATCATCGCTGAAGACGCCCATATGACGTATTTAAAAGCATCTTGAAGATCCAATAGTGAAGCCTCAGAAACATCAATGGTTATCATATAAGAAAAGACCAAAACGCCAAGAGAACCGAAGCCAGCGGCTACGAGTCCTCTCCCGCCATCTAAAAACCCAAAGGCGAGACCCTGCTTATCTTGTCCGCCCCAAACTCTGGTGGCTTTGATCATGGGTGCCCAAAACAAAAATATTGTGGTAAATCCGTAATAACCAAAAAGCAGTCTCATGGCAAAATAGGAGGGAAAGGTGGCCATATAAAAACCACCGATGGCTGTCATAAACAATGCCACTGCCATTAATGTTCTGGGTGCATATTTGTCCGCTAGCGAGCCACCAAAAAAATACGATATGAACGCAACAACGCCGTAAACTGAGAAGCAATTTCCCAATTCCAAATTGTTAATATTAAAAACCTCTAAAAAAGTAGGTCTAAAGATACGTGCCAATACAAAGGGGAGCACAAAAATGGCCTCTCCTGCGAAAATTAATAAGAGAATGATAAAAAACGGCCGTTTGGATTTTGAAGTGTCCATTACACCTGCAAAATGCCCATATTAAATTTCTTTTCAATAGGTGAATGGTTTGCCGCCTCAATTCCCATACTGATCCAAGTTCTTGTGTCCAATGGATCAATAATGGCATCCGTCCAGATTCTTGCCGCAGCATAGTAAGGTGAGACTTGGGCATCATAGCGATCCTTGATCTTCTTGAAGAGTTCGTCCTCTTTTTCCTTTGTGATAGTTTCACCTTTCTTTTTAAGTGAGGCCGTTTCAATTTGGAGCAATACTTTGGCGGCACTGTTGCCACTCATGACGGCCAGTTCTGCACTTGGCCACGCAACAATCAATCGTGGATCATAGGCTTTTCCACACATGGCATAATTTCCCGCACCGTAACTGTTACCAATGACAATGGTGAATTTTGGAACTACAGAATTGCTTACCGCATTCACCATTTTTGCACCATCTTTAATAATGCCACTGTGTTCACTTTTACTGCCCACCATAAATCCCGTGACATCCTGTAAAAATACCAAAGGAATTTTTTTCTGATTGCAATTGGCAATAAAGCGGGTGGCTTTATCGGCTGAATCGTTATAGATCACGCCGCCAAATTGCATTTCTCCGGATTTAGTTTTCACTAACTGACGTTGGTTTGCCACAATACCTACCGCCCAGCCATCGATACGTGCATAAGCTGTGATGATGGTTTTCCCGTAGCCTGCTTTGTATTCGTCAAATTCAGAATCGTCCACCAAACGTTTGATGACTTCATACATATCGTATTGATCGCTACGACTTCTTGGAATAATGCCGTAGATATCTTCAGGATTTTCTTTAGGTTTTATAGCTTTTGCACGATTAAATCCAGCTTTATCATAATCACCAATTTTATCTATAATGTTTTTGATGGTGTCCAAAGCATCTTTATCGTCTTTGGCCTTATAATCGGTGACGCCGGAAATTTCGCAATGGGTTGTAGCTCCTCCTAAGGTTTCGTTGTCAATGGTTTCTCCAATTGCCGCTTTCACCAAATAACTTCCAGCAAGAAAAATACTTCCGGTTTTATCCACAATTAAGGCTTCATCGCTCATGATAGGCAAATAAGCACCGCCTGCCACGCAGCTTCCCATCACAGCCGAAATCTGGGTAATGCCCATACTGCTCATAATAGCGTTGTTTCTAAAAATACGACCAAAATGTTCCTTGTCTGGGAAAATTTCGTCTTGTAATGGTAAAAACACGCCAGCAGAATCCACTAAGTAAATAATTGGCAATCGGTTTTCAATAGCGATTTCTTGGGCTCTTAAATTCTTTTTTGCAGTGATCGGGAACCAGGCTCCAGCTTTTACTGTGGCATCATTGGCCACCACCAGGCATTGTACACCTTTAACATAGCCCATCTTAATCACCACACCTCCCGAAGGGCAACCACCGTGTTCTTCATACATGTCTTCGCCTGCAAATGCGGCAATCTCAATGGATTTAGCTTTAGGGTCCAACAGATAATTGATACGCTCACGTGCGGTCATTTTACCTTTCTCATGTTGTTTGTCGATGCTTTTTTGTCCGCCACCCAATTTTACCTTGGCAAGACGATGGCGTAAAGAAGAGAGTTGAAGTTTGTTGTGATCTTCGTTTTTGTTGAAGTTAAGGTCCATTGCAGTTTTTTAGTTTGATGTAAAAATACAAACTTTAAAAGTTATACAAAAGAAGCAGATAAGGATAAAGACGAATTATTTTTTTAATAATATATCAAGGAAATCTCATGCTAAGAGCGCAAAAAATTTTAACCTATATTTGCGGGAAAATATATTAGAACTCTTATGAAGACAAATAAAATTATTTATTACTTATCAACAGGATTATTGACATTATTGTTGCTTTTCTCTGCCGGTATGTATTTCTTTAATTACGATGAAGTATCAGAAATGTTTACGGAGTTTGGTTACCCAACTTACCTTATTTATCCTTATGCCACCCTAAAGCTTTTGGGATTAGTTGCACTTTGGATCCCGAATTTTAAAACCATAAAAGAATGGGCTTACGCTGCTTTCTTTTTTGCCTTTATTTTGGCGTTTTTTGCGCACTATATGATTGGTGATGGAGAACACATTTCGGCTTTGATCGCGATGGTTCTATTAATAGTTTCTTACATTTTTAATAAAAAAATCACAACATTGGATGATTAAGATATTAGCATTTGCAGGTAGTAATAGTAAAGACTCGATTAACAAACAACTCGCCATATACGCGTCAGGATTAATTGAAAAGGCTGAAGTAACCGTTTTAGATTTGAATGATTTTGAATTGCCTATCTTCAGTAAACATTACGAAAAAAGCCATGGTATTCCTGAAAACGCTATGTCCTTTTTAAATTATATAAAACAATCCGATGGAGTAGTATTGTCATTAGCTGAAAATAATGCCGCCTATTCTGCGGTGTTTAAAAATTTATTTGACTGGATGTCCAGAGCAGAAGCTAAGTTGTTTTTTGGTAAACCGATGTTGCTCATGGCAACTTCTCCAGGAAGTAGAGGCGGAATTTCTGTTTTGACTATGGCGAAAGAACGTTTTCCACGTCATGATGCGCAAGTAGTAGCAGACTTTTCATTGCCATCATTTGAGGTCAATTTCTCCAACGGTGAAATAACAAATCCTGATTTAGACAACGAACTTAAAGGTAAAGTAGAACTATTAAAAGAACATCTGTAATTTTGGAAATTCAACACTCAGATAACGGAAAAGAAGGTTCATTTTATATCGAAATAGATGGACAAAGAAAAGCAGAAATGACTTACTCTTATAAAGACGCTAATACCATTGATATTGACCACACCGAAATTGCGAAATCCTTACAAGGAAAAGGGATAGGCTATGAGTTGATTGATGAGGCAGTGAGGTTTATGAGAAACAAAAACCTGAAAGCGATTACCTCTTGTTCTTATGCAAAAGCAATTTTCGAGAAAAGGCAAGCGGAATATCAAGATATTATTAAATAATTGATGGAATTCTTAAATTGACTTGTAGGTCGATTCCTCAATTATAATCAAAAAAAGGATTACAAATCCAAGTTCTTGTTTAGTGTCTTGCTTGATGCTTCTTTAAAATATAAATAGCAAAAGCAATAAGGATACCCGTTGCAGCCATTGCTGCACCTACCCAATCCGCAGATGTGTAACCATAGCCCATCGCAATAGGCAGTCCTGCAAAGTAAGCGCCTGACGCATTTCCAATATTAAAAGCACTTTGATTAAGCGAGGAACCCAAGGTTTCAGATCCTTTTGACGATTGGATGATGAGCATCTGAATAGGTGTGGAGATTGCAAAGGATACCATTCCGATGATAAAGGTCATTACCAAGATCATTGTTTTATCGGATGCCAAATACGCATTGAGCGAAAGACAGATGACCATCAAGGTGAGCACAATAGTTACGGTGTTCAGCGGTGCGAATTTCTCCGTCAGTTTGGCTCCGACGAAATTCCCTATCACCATTCCCAAACCAGCCAAAACCATTGCGTAAGCCACTACATTTTCTGAATGCCCAGCAACTTCGGTAATCGACGGAGAAATATAGCTGTACCAAGCGAAAAAGCCACCAGTACCAATAGTAGTCAGTAAGATGATGAGCCACAATTCAGCACGTTTAAAGATTCGAAATTCCTTTAAAAAATTACTTTCTGAAGACTTTTTGAGAGCTGGCATCCAGAATTTGACACTTAAAACTGCCAAAACGCCAACCACGCCAACCATTAAAAACGAGACGCTCCAATCAAAGCTTTTGCCTAAATAAGTTCCCAATGGAACGCCTAAAAGATTGGCAAAGGTCAATCCGCTGAACATGATTGCAATCCCTTTGGCCTCTTTTCCTTGTTTTGATAATTTGCCGGCAACTACTGCACCGATTCCAAAAAATGCACCATGTGGCAATCCCGATAAAAAACGTAATGCCATAAACGAATTGTAGCCTGTAGCAAATGCCGATAGTGTATTAAAAACTGTAAACCATAGCATGAGCACCAACAAAACCTTGTTTGCAGGCCATTTGCTGCCAAAACCAGTCAATATTGGTGCACCAACTACGACGCCCAACGCATAAGCCGAAATAAAATGTCCTGCTTCGGGAATACTGATGTCAAATGCAAGGGCTACATCTGGTAGAATACCCATGATTACAAATTCAGTCAATCCAATTCCAAACCCGCCAATGGCCAATGATAATAAGGCTTTATTCATTAAATGATATTTATCGGTTCAAAAAAATAATCGACAAAATTAAGACATAGGTTCAGAGTAGTCGTCGAAATTATGATAATTAAAAGTTAATTGATAACTTGTGAAAAAGAGGACTTTATGGATGCTAAATAACTAAAAATTTGGTAGATAGTTTAATTATAAATCAATAATATCATGATGCGATAGAAGAATGAATTGCCGAAGGTTTAAACCAATCCTGTTTTTAGGAATCCTTTTAAAAACCCACTTTAAGAGCTGTTTTTATGTTAAAATAATCGATATTTGTAATTCCCTTAAAAACTAAGATTTATGGCAATGAATAAAAATACCGTACTGGCTTGGGCCACAACAATTATGATCATCGTTGGAGTTGCACTTATAGCGCTTGGCGCATTCAGATATGATGATGTGGCAGGCTATGGATTTGCAGCAGTAGGCATTGGCTTCTTCGCCATCGCCTGGGTGTTTAACGCATTAAAAGGACGAGTGTAGCGTTTAATCAGTTGTCAGTTTAGAGTTATTCAAATTTTATGACTACCACAACTACTTGATATGATAATAACTATTAACTTATTTCAAAAATGAGCGACGATAAAAAAGTAATTTTTTCGATGCGAGGTCTTACTAAGACTTTTAAAGGTGCTGATACACCAGTGTTGAAAAACATACATTTAAGCTTCTTTTATGGAGCTAAAATTGGAATTTTGGGCCTTAACGGTTCCGGGAAATCTACTCTATTAAAAATTATTGCCGGACTGGATAAAAACTACCAGGGCGATGTCACTTTTCTTCAGGACTATTCAGTAGGCTTCTTGGAACAAGAACCACAATTGGATGACAGTAAAACCGTCATGGAAGTAGTTCGCGAAGGCGCAGCAGAAACAGTGGCTATTCTCGATGAATACAATAAGATCAACGATATGTTTGGTTTGGAAGAAGTCTACTCTGATCCAGACAAAATGGAAAAGTTGATGAACCGCCAAGCGGAATTACAGGATAAAATCGACGCTTCCAATGCTTGGGAGCTCGATACGAAATTGGAAATCGCTATGGATGCCTTAAGAACGCCCGATGGCGATAAAAAGATCGGCGTGCTTTCCGGTGGTGAGCGCCGTCGTGTGGCTTTATGTCGACTCTTGTTACAAGAACCTGATGTATTATTGTTAGATGAGCCAACCAACCACTTGGATGCGGAATCTGTGCATTGGTTAGAGCATCATTTGTCTCAATATAAAGGAACGATTATAGCGGTAACCCACGATAGATATTTCTTGGATAATGTTGCTGGTTGGATTTTGGAACTTGATAGAGGTGAAGGTATTCCTTGGAAAGGAAACTATTCGTCTTGGTTGGAGCAAAAATCTACCCGTATGGCTCAAGAAAGTAAAACGGCTTCTAAACGTCAAAAGACTTTGGAGCGTGAGTTGGAATGGGTACGTCAAGGAGCTAAGGGACGTCAGACCAAGCAAAAAGCTCGTTTGAACAATTACGATAAACTGATGAGTCAAGATCAAAAGCAACTTGACGAAAAACTGGAGATCTACATTCCAAACGGACCTCGTTTAGGAACGAATGTGATTGAAGCCATCGGTGTGAGTAAAGGTTATGACGACAAATTACTTTATGAAGATCTAAATTTCAATTTACCTCAAGCTGGTATTGTTGGGGTCATCGGCCCGAATGGCGCGGGAAAAACGACCATTTTCAAAATGATTATGGGTGAGGAAACTCCGGATAAAGGTGAATTTAAAGTGGGTGACACTGCGAAATTGGCTTATGTTGATCAAAAACATTCCAATATTGATCCTGAAAAATCAATATGGCAGAACTTTAGTGACGAACAGGAACTGATCATGATGGGTGGAAAACAAGTCAACTCACGAGCTTATCTAAGTCGCTTTAACTTCTCAGGAAGTGAACAAAATAAAAAAGTTAAACTCCTTTCTGGTGGGGAACGTAACCGTTTGCACTTGGCCATGACGCTTAAGGAAGAAGGTAACGTATTACTTTTGGACGAGCCTACCAACGACCTGGATGTCAATACACTAAGAGCATTAGAGGAAGGTCTTGAAAATTTTGCGGGTTGTGCCGTGGTGATCAGTCACGATAGATGGTTCTTGGACAGGATCTGTACACATATCCTGGCGTTTGAAGGCAATTCTCAGGTGTATTTCTTTGAAGGCAGCTTTAGTGAATACGAAGAAAACAAGAAGAAACGTCTAGGTGGCGACTTGACACCAAAACGCCTTAAGTATAAAAAATTAGTTCGTTAATAATCGCTAATAAAAAATGCCGCTCAACGAGCGGCATTTTTTAATTAAGTGAAAGATTATTTATTTTTATGAATTGATTTTAATTTTGCTTTAAGCTTATATACTTTATAAATATTCAAACCTAATAAGATCAATAAAGTAACAACTGCTATTGATAAAACGCTGATCATTTTATTAAGATCTTGAATGGTTGTTAAGATAGTAATGAAATTAACCATAATTGCGGAATTGTCTAGTTATTGTCATATAAATGACCGTCAGTGAAATCCTTATAACTCTCATCAACTTCTGCTTTGAAAGCATCACTATCGGTTAATCGCTTGTTTTCAGCTTTTAATTTATACATCTTAATTACTGCTATAGCAATAAAAAATAAAAATACGCCAGCGGTTATTAGTAAGACTATGGTAAGATGTTCTGTACTTACTACGGCTAATTGGGAAATTTTGTATAAGGTAGGAAACATAATTTCAAATTAATTAGATTTGGTTGGGTGCTCAAATATACACTTTTAATTTATTCCGTAACTATGTCATACTAAAAAAGTTACAGGGATGGATTCTTTTTCGTCATTATCCAGACTCGATAAACCGCTACTTATACCAGTCTAATTGAACAATTTCGATGTCAGGATTTGATTTATTAACAATGGACCTAAACTTATCAACATCACTCATTCCGTCAGTACCTCTATAGTGATAAGGATATACGTTTTTCGGCTTAAAATCCAGTACTGCACTTGCTGCACTCTCAACGGGCATCGTATATGGCAGGTTCATACAAATAAAGGCGATGTCAATATTCTTTAGATTCCTCATTTCTGAAATGTCTTCCGTATCACCAGATATATAAACTCTTTGATCGCTCCACGTTAAAACATATCCATTGCCTCTCCCTTTTTCATGATATTTCAAGGCCTCTTCCCTTAAGTTGTACATCGGGATGGCTTCAATAGAGAAGACGTCAAGGTCCAAGGTTTCGCCATTGTTCATAACGATAACTTCTTTGGCTTTTAGTGCGGGCAACTGTTCTTTCACTGTTTGTGGGACAATGAGCGTCGTAGAATCCAATGCCATACGTTCTAAAGTAGAGGGATCCAAATGATCCCCATGAATATCGGTGATCAAAATATAATCTGGTTGTTCCTGACCAGAAAATGCTTCAATACCACCAACTGGATCTACATAAACGATCTGGTCTTCGTATGCTAAGACCATTGTAGCATGACTTATTGGAATGATTTTAATTTCTTCCGGTTTATTCGACTCGAATAACTCATTCGCCGACTCTGAGGCTATTTCTACGACTTTTTCCGTACTGTTTTTGCAGTTGAACAATAGCACTATAAATACTGATGTTATAAGACTTGAGTGTTTCATTTTTCTGATTTTAGTCTCTTAAAGATAGTGACTTTAAAACTTATTTATAAACTCTGTAACAATTTTGCAACAATTCCTACAAATAAATTAAAGGAATAATAATTTTGATACTGATTTATTTTAACGAAATTGCTACTCATTAAACTTATTTGAACACACTTAAACAATATACTTATGTCTGATGATTTTGATTTATTAGAAACCAATTCTAACGAGAAAACTGGTAAAGTGGATGTCAATTGGGGTAAAGCCATTGACACCATGAAATCTAAGTTAGCCCAGGAGGACGATCCGCAGTCCCGTCAAAAAATCCTGAACGCCACGCTCGATGATGTGGTGCACATGGCAGAAAAAGACAGAACAACGCTTTTGGATGCCATCAAGGACCTTACCGATTATCAGGATGAAGTGGGAATTATCTTTGAAAAGTTCTCCTCTCTCAATCCTGATGAGCAACGCGTCATTGACGATGCCCAGAAAGCATTGGAACGCGCTCGTATTGAGTTGGAAGATGCACGTAATAAACCGGATACCTGGTGGAATAACCTTTGGGGACGAAAAAGCAAGATCAAACAAGAAGAGCAAGAGTTTAAGGAGGCCGAGAAAGTTAGGGCAGGTGCAGATAACAAAGCAAAAGCCATGTTCCAGGAGCGCATTGAAAGCGCCGATGTACAAACCCTTTTAAGTGAATTGTCTTTTAAAAGTCAAGCCGCGGTATCCCGTTTAAAAAACAGGGAGGTTGAAATTAAAGAGGTGGAAGACAAGCTTCAAATTGCCATTGTTGAAGCTACTAAAAATCACACTCGAGCTTTAGAAAAGAAGAAAGAAGTAGAAGCAAAGCTCGATGATAACTACGCATTGTTAAGACAGGCCCGTCAGGAATTGGACGAGATTGTCGACAAGCAATCGGCAGATTACGCCCAGTCTGTAGGTAACGTCACTACTTTAGAGCAAAAAATAGAAGAATTGGAAGGTCTTAAAAATGCCTATACCACTTTGGCCGCGAGTAAAGATAGTTTTGTGCATAAACACAACCTGACCATTAAAGTATTGACATCTTTACGAAGCAACTTACAAACGCATCGCGCTAAATTAAAGAGCGATACCGAAGAGCGTCTTAAATATTATGATGGTTATGTCGTGGCACTTAAAGCGCGAACAGATCAGGAGTTTGCAGCTATATTAGAACATTTGGGGGTCAAGACCGATGAGCATATTGGAGAAACTTTAGCGTCAATGCATACTGCAAGTGCCAAAGCACGTCAGGAAATGATGGAAAATATCCCCGTACACGAAAAAGTGATGCAAGGGGTCTACAGCAGTTACGCTGAAGCTTTACAGGAAATCCGTACCAAAGATGCCGATATCCAAAAGAATTTCGCTGAGCGTTACGGTATCGACATGAAAGAGATCTTTGAAGATTACTATAAAGCTGATGCTACCAAGCCTTCAGGGAATGACAATGCAGGAAAACCTGCAGCAGCACCAAAACCAGAAACTAATAGCGACGATCTATTGTCCTGATAAAAAGATGCCGACTGACCTGAAAGGTTTTCAAAACCTGTCAGGTCTTTTGAGTTTTTTTGTTCATGGCGTTCCCACGCGAAAAGCGTGGTCAGGTTTTCCGCTGTATCTTTTTTGTTTGAAGATTTCGACAAGCTCAACCTCTAAACAAAAAAGGATGCCGCTGCAACCCTTAACGCGTGTTTAGGTAACAACTAGATTAGGAATCATTCATAATTTTTCATCATTAATTTTTAACTAGAAAAAGTGTCCATCAATCACATCGTAACACCATTAGATTCTGCATATCTCGACTCCAAGGAGCAGTATGTGTTTTATCATAAAATGGTCGATTTTGCGCTCAAGGAATTAATTGTGAGTGCACAACGTGAAAACTTGTGTACTACTCAGGAACTCATTTTTTTTAAACAATATGCAGATTTGCTATTGTATTCTATTGAAGCCATGCGGGTCAAGTACATGTATGACGAAGAAGAGAATATGAAAGTCGATTTGACCGAATCTGGTTTTCCAAATTATTTGGAATTCCGCTATTTGTTCAATGATTTATCATTAAAGGAAAATTATGTCAACAAGCTCAAAGATGTGAGTGAGTTACAGGAAGAGTTTTTAGATACTTTGCTCCGAAAGAAAGAACCTATTAAAAAAAGCCGATTGTTTCAGGCGGCCTCCATTGTCTATTACACATCAGTGGAACAGAAATTTATTTTTAATCGTTTTGTACAAGGGAAAATCATAAAGGCACCAGAAGATTCTGCAGCTGAGTTTATGACCAGCTGGAGTTTTTTTGACGTAGGTTGCAACCGACCTTTTGTTTGTTATATGTACTTTGATTTTGAAGGTACTAATATTGAAGCCAATAAAACTCAAATCTATGAGGTGCTCAAAAACACCGCAGATCGTGAAATGAACTTAGACGTCATGGCCTATGGTATTGATCGGAAATTGAAGGATATCAAGCCCAAGCACATCAAACGCATCGATTTGGGGCCGTTCCATAATGTATTTGCCAAGGACGAAAACCAAATCACCCATGCTATTTTAAAGAATATTGCAGATAAAGTTGTGCCTTTGGAAAGCTATGCACTCTCCTTAAGCGTTGACGAAGTACTCTCAGGTAGCGAATTTAGCGAAGGTGGCTATTTCTCAAAACAAACCTTGCAGAAATGGAATGACCCCATTCATAAAAGTTATGTCTTGGCACCACATCGCATCATTCAGTTATTGTACAGTAAAACGCCGGAAATCATGAATAAGTTGGCAAAACCACCGATTCAGATAGCAGATTTGAAAATAAGTAAAGTTTAAAAATAGAATAAAGATCGCTGCGCTTATAGAATCAAGAATCGAGACTTTTAATTGTGAAGAATTGGAAGTTTTTTTAAATAAACGGAGAAAAATTTCTTCCCTATTTAAGGGAAGGCGGATTAAATTCCCGTAAGGGAATTGAAGTAAGTTATCAGTCGGCAGTCGGCAGTTGGCAGTCGGCAGTTAGCTGAATATTTCAAATTAATTTATAAACAGAGTACTGAAGATTACAGAAATGAGTTTTAAAAAGTTATTGGCATATCAGAAAGGATTTGATTTAGAGATGGATATTTTTCACCTAACAAAAGAGTTTCCTAAATCTGAGCAATTTTTGTTGACTTCGCAAATGGTTAGATCAAGTCGAGCTGTGTGTTCTGCAATTGCTGAAGCTTATCGAAAACGTCAATATGAAAAACATTTTAAAAGTAAATTGTCAGATGCTGATAGTGAAAATTCAGAAACTCAATTGTGGTTAGACTTTGCCTTGGCTTGTCATTACATCGATGATAAAAAAGAGAAAAGCTACAGCTAAAAAGTGAAGAAATCGGAAGACTCTTAAACTATATGATTAACAATCCTGATAAGTTTGGATTAAAATAATAAAGGCACTCCACGACTGAAGACTGAAGACTGCCAACTGAGGACTAAAAAATATGCAACAAAACTCAACATTCCCCATAAAACAAAATGACCTCGATATGCTTCGTGATGAAGCAGCATCGTATCTTAAAAGTATCCAATGGGAACAAGGGCAACGTGCCAAAAACAAAGATAAAGATGCTAAAGACGATTCCATTCTTCTTTATCTTTCCAGAGCCAATAACGGCTCTAATATGGCAGAAACCACGTCGGTGTCCAAAACTATTCTGGAACTTAAAAAGCGTTTGCTTCCCGATTCAATTGCCATTCCAGTATTACTTAACCAAACCTTGTATGCCGTTCAGGAAGGTTTGACCTTAGGTATTTGGATCAAGGACAGTTATTATGATGCTTCAGGATTGTCCAGTTTAAATGAGCGCAAAGCCTCATTGGACAGCATGGGCAAGAGAGAGTATGAAAGTAAAATGCATACTGCAACAGCCTTCATGTTGTTTTCAGCGGCCTATAATATTTTGCACAATCTAAAACCTTATGCATCTGACGATTTGAGCGTTATGAAGCAAAAATTTGCAGGCATTCCCGAAGTTTCGTTTTTGTCGCCTTTAAAAGGGGTGGCCTGTACCTTGTTTTATTATGACAAATATTTGGGACATCCTGATATTATCAAAAGTGATAAGGATGTGGCCGATTTCACAGTGGTCTTCTTTGAAGCATTGATTGATGAAATCCAAATGCGAAAAGCCACGTTGGAATATCAGGAAACCATTGTGGACAGAACTTACAAGTTGGAGCATTCCGAATTTGCGATTTCTGGATGGAACAACGTTTTTGCCGGTGCTGCCAAGAGTGTAGAATTCAACAAAATTAAGTTTGAGCAGATTGTCGGAAACAAAGATGCCAAACATTTTGCACGCCGATTGACCGAACGTATGTTGAGTTATGATTTTACCGCCAAAAAGAATCCGTTTCAGGAATTGGGCGGATTTATGCCAGTTTTTATGGGCTACGGTATACCTGGAACAGGAAAAAGTATGCTCATTGCGGCTATCGCCACAAAATTAAAGGAACATTGCGACCATCTGGAGATTCCGTTTCTATTCCATCCAATGCCTGATACTTTGATTTCAACATTTCAAGGCGGTTCTGCCGAAAAAATGGTGGAATGGATGAAGCCTATGCAAGATCCATCAAAATTGATTTTCGCACCAATTGATGATGCTGAAAACAACTTGCAAGAACGAACTGCACAAGGTGTTTCTGCAGGTGTTAAAGAAGTAATTGGAGTGTTTTTAAGATATACAGAAGGCGCTTATGCGGTGAATTACGGCAATAGTTCCATAGGATTATTCACTAATTTACCAGAGATGCTGGATAAAGCTGTGATTTCGCGAGTGCAAGGTCGATTCAAAATCGATGGCGCCAGAACCGAACATGACTTTTTGGATCAAGATCATATATGGTGGCGCAAGTTGGAGAAAACGATGCCGGATTTCATAAACATGAAAGATCCAAATCATTATAACTATCTCCAAGATCAAGGTTTGGCGAAGAATATGGGAGAGATTTTAAGCGCAGTCGACAAGCCATCAGAAGAACGCGTCCATGCTGTTTATGATCAGGTTGAAAAACAGTTTCAAACCAATGAACATCAGTTTTACGCCAATCTATATAAGGAAATTCAAAAAGTTTTCCCGTTCTTTTCCTCAAGGGATGTTCGGAATATACAATCGGCCATATCATTACGATTAACCGATTTTGATTTGGAACCCTCATGGTTTGATAATCCCGAAATCTATTTTAAACAGCCTTATGAGACCAAATTCAACATGCTGCAGGAATTGATGCGCGCCAATATGAAAGGCCTTAATTTTTCTGAAATAAGACGTCAGGAAGTCGTGCGTTATTTGGATAACGTGGCTACAATTGCTGACACCGATTTCAAACGACAAGTCGATTCAAGAGTCAATCAACTTAACATTGAATTGGAAGCACGAAAGAAGTTTGAAAAGTAGAGAATAGATTAGAGAAAATAGACTAAAGAATAATCTAACTTAGAGACAAGCCTGCCCGTCCACTTGCCCGAAACTTTTGTAGAGGCGGGTAGCATTTGCGGAGGAGGAAAACAAGAAACAAGAAACAAGAACAAGAAAAATTTCAATGTCAAACAACATAAAAAACATCGCCATTAAAACACTTTCCAAAGCTTGGGCTACTTTATTGGAGATCAATTATGATTACCAGTTCAAAGATGGCACATGGAAACACGTTTCCAGAGAAAGTTATGATCGTGGGCATGGCACCGGAATTTTATTATACAATGTTGATAAGGGCACTATTATTTTGACTAAACAATTCCGAATGCCAATTTATCATACCAATAAAGATGAAGCGATGTCCATTGAAATCTGTGCTGGAGCCATAGACGATAATGATTTGCCAGAATCCACAATAATTAGAGAAGTGGAAGAGGAAGTTGGATATAAAGTTAAAGACGTTAAAAAGATAATGGAAACGTACATGTCACCTGGCGCCTTAACCGAAAAGATGTATTTGTTTGTGGCGCCGTATTCAGAAGACATGAAGGTCAATGAAGGGGGTGGTGTTGCCAGTGAGGATGAGGAAATTGAAGTTATGGAGCTGCCATTTTCGAAAGCTTTAGAAATGATGGCATCTGGAGAAATTCAGGACGCCAAAACTATTATTTTATTGCAGTATGCGCAAATTCACAATATATTTAAATAATTGTCATAATGACAGAAGGAGAGATAATAACTGAAAGTAACACCAATAAGGTTCTTGCGTTGCAGGATTACCTTTCAATTGGGTACATCTTTTTATTGATTCTTGGAATTTTCCATGAAACGATTTATTATAAGTTTATAGGAGTCAATATTTTGGATTACTCCTCTATTTTGGATGTTCTAATTAGTCCAATTTCAGTGATGTTTGGAAATTTAGTATTAGGATTTACTGTGGTGGTGTCAGTGTTTCTATCGTATTGGTACTTGAAAGTAATTCCCAAATATTACCACTGGTTGGGAACTAAAAAGCGCTATCAACAGGGTAAAAGAAAAGAAAAATTAGAGAAAGGAGTTGCAAGACTTAAAAGTAAAAACGGTGCTCTTATGTTCATTTGTTTTTTTGTGTTTTCTTTGTTTATTGGGTTAGCAATCGGAAGTGGAAACAAGACAAACGATAGAATTCAAAATGACGATTTCAAACTGACACATCTTCTACTTTTTAAGGATGGTGAACAACAAGAAATAAAAATGTTGGGTAAGAATAGCCTATACGTGTTTTATGTTATAAAAGGAAAAGATGAAGTTTCGATTGCACCTATTGATGGAAATATAAAGTTGATAAAGAAGTTAAAAGAATAAACCCGCCAGTCGACTGGCAGTGAATAAAGAATAATTTTTTCACTCAAGAAACAAGAAACAAGAAACAAGAAACAAGAAACAAGAAACAAGAGATTCCCACTTTCGTGGGAAGTAAACATGGAAAAACTAAAAGAAGCTCAATTATTTAGAAACGATCTCATCCCAATCAGTGGGAAATTGGTAGAGCGTTATAATCAGTGCCTGAAAATTTTAGGGTTAACTGAAACCTCTCTTACAAGTTTTTCAATCGATGGTTTAGGTTGGAGTCCTGAAATCGCAGAAGAAAAAAAAGAAATCCATTATCTGAATAATGGTGAAGCCAATCCCAATGCCATTATCATTACGCCGTTTCAAAAAGGAAAGCCGGTATATATGCCTTTTCATACCTTTGACCGGGAGATGATGCAGCTGATTTTCAAGACGCATGGTGATCAGATAAATGATATTACAAGGGATTGTGCTATTTGTGTTGATTTTGATCAATATATTGATGCTTTTTATGAACCCTTGGACGTTCTGAAATATAAGGATATTTCCATTAGCTTTAAATTGATCAATAATCTTGATAAAGTACAAAAACAGCAGTTTGAGTTGATCGATACGTTTAAACAAGAGCATAATTTTATTGATGAAAATCTTCACCAACGAATACTGGATTCTGCAAAAACTTATGGCGATTTAAGACACAGGAATTTAGAGCTTAAAGAGCTTTATTTTTCAACGGATTCCTTTTACACAAAAGCTTTTGGAGGTGTGTATGTCTTGCGTGATTTTATCACGCCAATTGTGGTGTTCGAAGATGAAAAATGGCATAAGGAAGCCATTAAAGACACCTCTCACGACGTATTGATTTACCACATTTCACAACCTGAATTGTTAGAAAAGTTGCGCGACCATCTGATTATTGAATATGATTTGGATGAAGTAGTTAAGACCGCACGTTATGAACGAATCAAAAAATTCATGTTCTCCACGTTTTTAAAAAACACTCAACATCCTATAAAAGATATTTTGGATGATAAAGTATTGTTCAAAGGGTACTTGAACAAATTGCCCATTGAAGATCGGAAAAAGGTGATGAGTGTTGAATTGTACCTTGAAAAGATGGAAGTCAGCAATCAATATAAATTGGCCGATATAGTTGATGTGGAACTCTTTGAAGCTTTACAACAACCACATTCGTCTCTAAATGCAAAGCATCAAGATTTAATATGGAGATTACTGGTGAATATTTCGTCTTTGGATGTATTATTCCTGTATTGGTACGACAAAGAACAGTTTTATAACAACTATAAAGAGTGGGATGATTCGTTGAAAGATTGGGTAATTGCGACGATTCGTAACAATATATAAATTTTTTAGACTAATTTTAAAGGAGATGTATAGATACAAGTTTTCTTTTGATGTTCATTGAATTTGTCGAATTGACTTTGGATTAAATCAGAGAGAAAGTCCTTTAGAAGAAGAATAAATCAACCACCTCGTCTTCATCCCGTTTTCTCGGGATGAATCCACTCCTCCTTCAAAGGAGGAGAAGTTTTGATTCTTCTTAAGATATTAGTTTGAGAAATTTTGAAATAATGATCATTGAAAAAATTCCTTCCCTTGAGAGGGAAGGTGGATTTTGGCTCGGTAAAGAGCCTAAAGACGGAAGAGTTTATTTGTAATGATATCAATACAATCAAAATGGATATCAACGAATTCTTCATCGCTATGAAAGTATAACACTTCTTCTTTGGAAGGAGCTTAATTTATAAAAACAAAAAAATGACCTTAGAGATTATCGTTTTCATCGGCTCAATTTTATTCGGAATCCTCCTATATTGGAGAGAATCTACAGGTAACGGAATGTATCGCTTTTTCAATAAAATGATGTATTCCAAAAAACTCCAAATGTCGCCCAATGACCCAACAGGTTTTCTGTATCAGCAAAAATTCATTTTGCGTTTGGTGTTTATAGCCATGATTTTTCTGGTTGGGATTTTAATCGCGCGCTTTTTGATTCCGATCGATATTGCTACTATCTCCGTGTTTGCCTCAAGTATTGTCGGAACACTTTTGGGAACTTATATCGGAGGATTTATTTTAAAATCTGAAAAAGTCATTGATGAACATAGTGATACTTTAGAAGAAAAGTTTGATCATGCCATTGAGCAGAGCAAGGATTTTGTCAAGGATATCACTTCAAGAGAACCAAAAGTGGTGGAAGAAGCCAAAAAAGAAATTGAAGAAGAACCACAACCACCAAAAAAGAGCGCAAGAGAGCGATTGAAGGATAAGGGGTTGATGTAAATTGGATTTACGATTTACGACCCGCCCGAATGTACCTTTTCGGTACGGGCGGGTTGTTGATTTACGATTTACCATTTACGATTGTTGATTGATGATTAACGATTGTTGATTGATTTGATTAACACTTCATTTTCCTCTTAACAACGGATAACGGATAACGGACAACGGACAGACAACACACAACACACAACAGAACATCATGATAAAGAACTATTGGAATAGAGGACGAAGACAAAAAACCATCACAATCATTAGTGCTTTGGTTTTAATAATTTTATTGTTTTTCCTTCGGGATGACTACCAACCTTTTTTATTGTTCCTTAGAAAATACATTTTTGTAATCCTCTTGATCGGTTTGGTATTGTTTTTTGGACTGCGAACGTTTAGAAATGCAGTAGGTGTGGGGCGCCGTTTAGGAGTTTTGGTACTCTTGACTGTGCTTTTCGGATTACTTTATTTTATTGGTTGGCATTTTAAAATGTATGATTATATGAAAACTTATAATGTTTTCAATCATTTGAATAGAGTTGAAATCAACCAACTGCCATTGACACAAAACGAACGCATCCAACCTTTGCGCAATATTTTTTCTATGGCCAATGAATCGGTTGGTGAAACAAAAGACGTGTCTTTGCCTCATTTGGTTAGGGTAGATGGTGAAAACAAATGGACTATGGCCATCCAACCTTCCGAAAAATACACCATGCAGCAAATTAGCGAAAATACTGAAGAGATTTTCTCTGTTTCCAGCACCTCACCATTTCCAAGGTTTTCTAATGAAAATCGTATTCCTGTGACTTTTTCAATAGGCGAGTCCTTAAAGTTCAGTCGTAATACATATAACGCTGTGGTGCAACGTTTCAATATTTTTCAGTTGTTCACCATGGAGCCAGGAGATACATTTTATATGAAAAACGACTCTGGAAATTGGGTAGAAGTGGTCAGTTTGATCAAATGGAAAGGTTTCTTTTTCCCCTATCCAACTTTTGGGGGCGTGATGATCATTGACAGTGGTAAACACAATTTCAATGATTATTTAGAGCGCGTATTGATTGGAAAGGGTACCTATATCAGTCCGGAAGAAATGAAAAACCATCCGTTTTTGACCAAACAAAATACCTTATCAGAAAACGTATCGCGTTTGCAAGCCGAATCTTTAAAGTTCTTGGGAGGATTCACAGATCCTTTGCCATGGAAAATGCAAACGGCAGTAAAAATTCCAGAAATGCCGGATGATCAAAATGAACAACCTTTTGTAACAGATTTTAATTTTGATGATGTTGATACTAAAGCTTATAGTGGTTTGTACCATTGGTTTGGATTGGAGCCTATTGGAGAAGAACGCACAAGTTTGACCTATAGCGTTTTTGTTCCGGCAGATGGTACGGATAAACTCTATTATTATGATCATGCCGCCAAAAAGCAAGGTTATGCAGGAGTATCTGCCATGCCATTGAAAATTATTGAATCGCGTAAGGAATACGATTGGTCAGTTAATAAACCTGTGGAGTTCAGACCTTATATTAAAGATATTGCCGGACGTAGAAGGATGTTTTTCTTAGGGACGGTATCGGCGGTAAAGGCCGATTCACAAAAGTTTGACGGTTCAGCAACTCCTGATTTGGCTTTGATTGACAGTGAATATCGCAATGTGATCTGGATTGATGTGAAACATCCGAGTCAATGGGACAAAACCGTGTACGATGAATTGAACGAAGCTTGGAGAGCGAGTGAAGGGATTGGTTATTATTTTAATGAAACAACAGAGCCATCAGACTTAGATATTAAAAGAGCAATAGATTCGATCCAATCAATTCCTAAAGTCAATGCCAATGCAGATGAAATTGAAAAATTACAGCGTGCGATTGATTCTTTAAAATCGGTTGGGAACTAATTTTTCTCCTCCAGTGGGTTTTAATACCCCGAGATTGTTGACTCTGAATTTAAGCGAACTTATCCTTTCTTAAAATAAACAGTGATATAGAGATGCTTTTAAATAACTTGAAGTGGATTTTAAAATATCAGCAGATAGCTTTTTAAACCATTAGTTTCAACCACTAAACCAATGTGGTATACCCGATCATTACTGCGGCCAGCAATGAAAAGAGCAAAGTTAAGATAGCCAAGGAGGTGCTGACACTTTTCTTTACAATAAATCTAAAAATAACAATCAAAGGTATAAAAGCACCCATGATAAATATCGGAATGGTGACCCATTCCATAACTGCTTTGAAAGCATTTTTTCCTGACTCTTCAAACATGAGGTTCATAAATAACAGGTACAACAACACTGTGATGCTGCCTATAAATAACCATAAGTCGATACGATATTGTTTATTTTGTTTCATAACTTGATTGATTTGCCTGATTAGCCCTCATAAAGTCGGTGATCAAATAGGTGATAAGCTTGCCCACAATAGTCTCTGTTTCTGGTGTTGGTGCTGCTTCACAAATATGTAAATAGGCTACATTGTTTTGTTTTCCGAAATAGGTCACAAAAGCTCTGGCTTTTTTTATGCTAAACCCACTAGGTGTCATGGCGCTGCTTGGAATATACTTAATGGCATCGCAATCTATTTCGACCCCAAAAGGTTTGTCGGCAACATGCTTCGCTGCCCGCGACAATTCGGCTTTAAATTTTTTATCCTTTCTAATGGTTAAGGCTTCAAAGGTATTGAATTGTAACGCCTTAAATCTATCTAATGTCTTAAAAATATGATCGGAAGTATAATTTTCATGCAGACCAAAAATAAAATAATTCTTCAAAAAACCTTCAGCGAATGCGTAACTGAATCCATTGCCACTATGTCTGCCCTCTTCTCGTCTAAAATCAGAATGGGCATCAAAATTGACTACATTAATTGGTTTTTTAAAGGCTAATGAACTGCCTTTTAAATTGCCATAAGCATTGTTGTGTCCGCCACCTACAATAATAGGTTTTTTTCCGGATTTGACAATTTGATAGATCAAATCTGTGACATGTCTATCAATTTTTTCGGTTAGTTTTCTAGCCTTTTCGATGTGTTTTTTATCAGACGCATCATATTTGTCAATCTTTTCCATCTCTTTTGAGAAGTCTAAATGACCAAGTATAAGCACTTTGTTTGCATTTGTAAAGCCATTACTTTGAATGTTTAACAAAACCTTTAGAGTTGCTTCCCAGGCTTTGGCTGCACCTCTATTTCCATAGTTTGCGAACACACCAACATCTTCTGGAATTCCAAATACAACATAGTCAACGTCCAAAGATGTTAACGATTCGTATATATGGGTAGAATTGGAAAGTAATTGAATATGTTCTCCGAATTTGGATTCATTAGCTCTTTTTTTTAGTAAGAGATCTAAATCGTTTTTATTAAATAGAACAAGTTTCTCCATTTTTGAGAATTTAATTTTACATTTGATGTATTAAAATTATATTTTAATTTTTTCCAATTACCAAAAATAACAAAACCAGTGTTAATTTAAGTATCAATAACTAAAACAAAACTTATGGAAAGTTCAAACAGTAACAAAAATACCGGATTAAAGATTGCCTTGGGGATCTTATTGGCCTTGTTTATCGGAACAGGCTTTTATACCTCAAAATTGTACAATGATAAAAAGAAAAATGAAGCTGAGTTAACCAAAGAAAAGCAGTTGGTTATGACGGATTTAAGCAATATGGCAAAACAATATGATATTGCCATTGGAGAAAACAGAGTGGCGAATGAGGACTTGGCAGAAGCCAGAGGTAGAATTCAGAATTTAATGGATTCTTTGAAAATATCTCAAAATAGTGTGAATAGCTTAATGAGCTTTAGAAAGAAGTATCTATCGTTACAAGAGGAAATGAACGTTCTTTTAACTGAAAATGATAAACTTCGGATTGAAAACTCACTATTGGCGACCTCATTGGATAGCACGAATGTGAGGTTAGCAGAACGAACCATGTTTACAGATTCCCTATTGGTTCAGAATACAGAATTGGCAACTGTGGTTGAAAATGCTGCGGTTTTGCAAACTGTAGGGTTAAAGGCTTTTGGTGTGATTGAAAGAAGTTCAGGAAAACTAATCCCAACTGAAAGAGCTCGACGTAGTGATAAAATTAGATTGTGTTATACGGTTGCAAAAAACACTTTAGTTGGTGCAGGTGATAAAGAATTATATGTTCAGGTCTTGGATCCAAGTGATAATGTTTTGGGTGCTAATGAGCAAATTCAATTTGGTGAAACGGTCTTGAACTATAGTTTAGTGAGTAAGTTCAACTATGAAAACAGAAACCTGAATATCTGCGAGTTTGTAGCTCCAAAAGGAGAGTTTTCAAAAGGACGTTACGTAGTAAATATTTTCAACAAGAAAGAGTTGGTTTCAACTACAGAATTTACTTTAGAATAGCCAAAACTTAGTATATAAAAACGAAGAAACCCGAAAATCAAATGATTTTCGGGTTTTTTATGTTTTCATATGATGGGATAGGCGATTTAGCGTGTTATTAGCATCGATTAATCCAAGACTTTTCCACTTATGATCACCTTATCTATTAGGTTATCGCCAAAAGCATACGGCAGGTTATTATAACTTTCTATTTCTTTGGTGATAATCAAATTTGCTTTTTTTCCTCTACAGATGCTTCCGTATTGGTTTGAAATACCCATGGCATAAGCGCCATTTATAGTGGCGGCATTCATAGCTTCTTCTGGCGTCATTCTTAATTTGATGCACGCAGTACTCACTACAAAATTCATATTACCACTTGGTGTGGAACCTGGATTATAATCTGTAGCCAATGCCAATGGCAATCCAGCATCAATAATTTGGCGTGCTGGTGAATACGGTATACTTAGAAAATAGGAACAGGAGGGAAGCGCTACGGGCATTGTAGTGCTGTTTTTCAAAGCCTCGATGTCTTCTGCTCTCATTTCTTCAAGATGGTCTACAGATAGGGCCTTATGCTTCACAGCGAGGGCTACGCCACCAAAGGCATTGAATTGGTTGACGTGGATCTTCGGAATTAGACCATATTCTTTCCCGGCTGTCAAAATTCGCTCTGTATCTTCCAAATCGAAATATCCTTTTTCACAAAAGACATCGATATAATCAGCAAGTTTTGATTGAGCAACTTCCGGAATCATTTCAGCAACAACAAGATCAACAAATCCTTTTTTATTGTCTTTAAATTCTTTAGGAACTGCATGTGCAGCAAGTAAAGTGGTTTTTATAGTGGCTAATGACTCTTTTTTGAGCCGTTTAATTACCCGGAGCATTTTCAATTCGGCTTCCACCGTCAATCCATAACCCGATTTTATTTCTACCGCGCCAGTGCCCAACTGCATCACGCGGTTCAATCGTTTCAAGGATTGTTGATAAAGATCCTCTTCAGAAGTGTTCTGAAGTACTTCAGCAGAATTTAAAATACCTCCGCCTCGTTCAGCAATTTCTTCATAGGACAAACCATTGATACGATCTACGAATTCTTGAGATCGGTCTCCAGCATACACAATATGAGTATGGGAATCACACCATGCAGGAAGCACCATTTTGCCTTTGGCATCAATAACCTCCTCAGCCTGATAATCAACATAATCGGACATGGGGCCATATTCAACAATCGTGTCATGTTCAATAATGAGATAAGCATTTTTGATGGTAGGGAGGGTTTTCATGTCAGGCCCTTTGACAATGGTCACGTTATTTTCTCTGACTTGAATCAGCTCCTTGATGTTGATAATGAGTATGGACATAATTGAAATTTATATAAATGAACTGCGGAATACGCATAAAAAAAGCAAGTTATTAAAAATAAACTTGCTTTTTTATAAAATTATGAAGGCTTTATATCTTTTAAAAAAACCTTGAATGAAACCGATTATTTAAGTCCGCCGACCATGTCTTCTGGTTTCACCCATTCGTCATACTCTTCGGCGGTGACGTATCCTAAATTGATAGCTTCTTCTTTCAGGGTCGTACCGTTTTTATGTGCTGTGTTAGCAATTTCAGCAGCTTTGTAATATCCTATTTTAGTATTTAAAGCAGTGACCAACATCAAAGAGTTATTCAATAAGTGCTTAATGACATCAAGATTAGGCTCAATGCCTTGTGCACAATGCTCATCAAAACTCTTACAGGCATCACCTAATAATTGAGCAGACTGTAATAGGTTTGCCGCCATCATTGGTTTGAAAACATTCAATTCATAATGCCCTTGTGTGCCACCGACGGTTACGGCAACATCATTTCCAATAACTTGTGCACAAACCATGGTTAAGGCTTCACATTGCGTAGGATTCACTTTTCCAGGCATGATTGAGCTTCCTGGCTCATTGGCAGGAATGATGATTTCTCCGATCCCACTTCTTGGCCCAGATGCCATCATACGGATGTCATTGGCTATTTTATTTAAACTTACGGCCAATTGTTTCAATGCGCCATGCGTTTCTACCAATGCATCATGTGCAGCAAGCGCCTCAAATTTGTTGGGAGCGGTAATGAAAGGTAAGTCTGTGAATTTGGCGATGAACTCTGCAACGCGTTTACTATAGCCTTTAGGGGTGTTCAAACCTGTACCTACAGCAGTGCCGCCAAGTGCCAATTCGCTTAAATGGGGCAAGGTATTCTCTAAAGCTTTTAATCCATAATCCAATTGTGCTACATAACCCGAAATTTCCTGTCCGAGTGTAATAGGCGTTGCATCCATGAGGTGTGTTCTCCCAATTTTTACAACATTTTTATAATCATTAGCTTTTTTATGTAATGTGTTACGCAATTGAATGACACCACGAATCGTATTTTCAACCACTTTTTTGTAAATGGCAATATGCATTCCTGTTGGGAACGTATCATTTGAAGATTGTGATTTGTTGACGTCATCGTTTGCACTGATAACAGGATCACCATCGCCGATTTTCTTACCAGCTATTTGTTGTGCTCTATTGGCGATTACTTCATTAACGTTCATGTTACTTTGGGTGCCAGAGCCGGTTTGCCAAATTACCAATGGAAATTGGTCGTCGTGCTTGCCCTCCAATATTTCATCACAGACTTGAGCAATCAAATCGCGTTTTTCGATTGGTAAAACTCCCAATTCACAATTGGTAAATGCCGCCGCTTTTTTAAGATAGGCAAAACCATAAATAATTTCCAATGGCATCGATGCAACTGCTCCAATTTTAAAATTATTTCGAGAGCGCTCTGTTTGTGCACCCCAAAGTTTATCGGCAGGAACTTTCACCTCGCCCATTGTGTCTTTTTCAATTCTGTATTCCATAATTTCTGATGATTAATTACTTCACAAAGTTAGCCTTTTTGATGGAAATTTGTTAGTGGTTGTCTATATTAATTCCTAAAGATAGCCGTAAAATTTAACCAATCATGATGCTCCAGAAAAAAAGCCTAATCCTTATAAATTATGCTTTTAGCTATTATGAAATCTTGTTTATAAAGAATACGATAATACACTCGTGAAATTGTGGGGAGCGGGTTTGGTCGTTCTAATTGTCATTTATCTTATAAAGCGATGTTTTTAACAGCAGCCAATAATTCCAATACATCATATATGATAGGTTTTTGCCCATAACCTCATTTCAAATTGATACAGTATCAAACTCGGTTGATTCCTAATAATTGGAACTATTCATGCTTTTTTGATTGAATAAGTTAAATACGTCGGATAAATCTCCTGCTTTAATAGCTAAATGACAAATTACCAAAGCTTATGAACATTATATTCTTGAAAGTCGATTGGTACGGGCTTCTACAAACTGTGACCGACGGGGTTACCGGGAAAATTGATTCTGACCAGAGGGTTTTAATACCGCTAGGCTTGACTCGATCGAAAAGACAATTCCTTATTCATACTTAGAGGGGCCTCCCACCTCTACAGGTCGGACATGCCCAGAGGTTCTTGATTCGAATCCGATACTGTAGTGGGTGATTATTGGCACAGCCGAACTTTCGAAGACCGACAATTGCTTTGAGTTGATATCGGGTTGTGATATATGAATTTAGCACTGGGACTATTCTGCAAAAATCAGATCTTATGCCAATTTGATTTTTTAAATATTGTGTTTATTTTCATGAAGTATAATTACAATATAGATTTTAAGGAGCATTATTACTGCGACAATAAAATCATAATCGTTGTTGTTAGTTTGGTGGAAGATAAAGAATAAGATTAAGGGATCTATTATTTGCAGCACCTTCAGTTCTTAAAAACTCTGTTAATAAATCTTAAAATAGGTATTGTATAAACTAAAGGTTTCTCCTATATTTGCTTTAATTATTAAAAACAACTTGCAACATGTTTACATTTGACCAGTATTTAGGATTTTTGGCGTTTATGACGATATTGACCATGGGTTTTTGGTTAATGATTTTTTTAATGACTTTTGTGATTCCATATTGGGTCTTTGGAGCTTCAATGGAGCGCTTTAAAGAAATGCAAGCAGAGCGTAAGGCGAAGAAGGAAGCGTCGACAACTACTTTAGAGGATTTATAAGGATTGTCATTAAACATATAAAATAAAAAAAGCGGTTTCAAATATTTGAAACCGCTTTTTTTTGCTACTAACTCTATGCTTTTTAGGTCAAGCAAGAGAAATTATCCTTGAAAATCAAAATCTTCATCACCACCATTACCACGCTCCATATTTCGCTGTTGTTTCTTTTGTTGGTTGAAACGGTAAGTGAATGAGATATTATAGCTACGAGGTCTCCATTGAAACTCTGATGAGCTATTGTACGAAGGCGTAAAAGACTCCATAGATCTTTTTCTAGTGTCGAACAAATCACTTACGTTAAACGCAATAGAGGCACGATCGTCAAATAGGTCTTTACTAAAGGCCATATCAGTAGAGAACATTCCGTCCCGTTTGTTTTGGGCGTCTTCACTAGGTCCCATATAAAATATTCTCGTTTGCCAATCAATTTTTCCAGGTAAGGTGTATTTGTTGTTCAAGCGGAAGAACCAACTTAAGTTTTCTGCACCGTAATCCACATTATTGTAAATTCCTTCAGTTTTCGATTGGAACAAGTTGAAATTTCCATTCACATTCCAATCTTTGGAAGCACGGTAAGCTAAAGTAAACTCAAAACCAAACCTATCGTTTGTAGCCAAATTGATAGGTGTTCTTCTTATCACAGGAATCACACTTTCATATTGGGCGGTTATATTGTCAAAATCTGGGTCATTTTCATTAACCGTAAAGTTGATATCTCTAATATAGTAATCACCTGTTGCTTCACTGATGAAGTTGAAAACATCAGTTGCTCTCTCATAGTAAATAGAAGAGTTCAAAGTGAACTTATTAAATTTCCATAAATATCCTAAATCTACTTTGTTTGAGAAGCTTGGATCGATATCTGGATTTCCTTGGAAGACACTTGTAGGGCTACTTCGTGAAGGGAATGGATTGATAAAATAAGAACGTGGTCTTCTGATACGACGGTTATATCCTAACTGAATACTTTGGTTTTCAGTTATTTCATAACCTAAATTGACTGTTGGAAACAAATCTGCATAATCCTTTTTTTGCAAATCACTCGTCGTCAATTGGTTAATGGTAACACGGGATGACTCCAGTCTTAGGCCCATTAAATAAGAAAATTTGCCACCTATCTTACTGCCAAACTGTGTATAAACAGCATTGACGTAATCTCTGTAAATCAAATTATTGCTGACATCGGTATCCAATTCATAGTTACCGTCTTCGTAAAATTCCAAGCTATAATCCGTATCCATTTCATTGAAACTACCTCGATAACCCAATTCAAATTGACTGTTTTTGCCCAAAGGGTGTATGTAGTCAGCCTGTAATAGAATATTGTCTTGGGTTTGAAAGGTTTTTATACGCTCTACATTGGAACCATCTTGAGAAATAAATGACCTATTGTCTTCATCACTTGTTTCATATTGAAAATCAAATGTCAATTTATGCTGACTGTTATCATTGAACTGCTTGTCAAAGTTGACGGAGTATTGGATGGTTTTATCATCTCTAAGCTCAGGATTGAAACGCTCAGAGGTTGAGGTCAGAATATTATTTGAGTCATACTCTCTACTGAAATTGGTGGAGTTATTGTCACTGTTACTATTTCTGTATACCAAAGATGTGGTCAAAGAAGCCGTATTATTAATATACCACTCCACACCAATGTTTGTAGAAATACTATTGCTCTCTCTGTTAGACTCTCTAACTTCGTTTAGAAATGTATCGGGTCTATCTTCAATAATATTACCATCCTCATCACGCTTAATGTTGAAATATTGAGTGTCTGTGAAGGAGTTTCCTGGAGATTCTCTATAGGTATATCCCGTAGTATTGAAAAAATTGAAATCGCCTGTTCTGTAGTTGATATTTCCAGAAAGTCCAGCCGTTGCAGGATATCCTGCATTTGCCGTAACTGCTCCATTGAGACCTTGAAGTTTACTTCTTCGTAAAATAATATTCAAAATCCCGGCAGTACCCTGAGCGTCATACCTAGCGGATGGAGAAGTGATCACTTCAACTCGCTCAATTGATTCTGCAGGTAGTTGACGCAAAGCATCTGTTGAATTTAGTCCAACCAATCCAGAAGGCTTACCGTTGATTAATATGGTCACGTTGTCATTTCCTCTTAAAGCGACATTGCCTTCAACATCCACAGAAACTGAGGGAATATTGTCCAACACATCACTTACAGTTCCACCTCTAACGGTTAGGTCTTGGCCAACGGTATATATTTTTTTATCTAATTTTATTTCGACGCTGGTTCGTTCAGCAATAATGGAAACTTCCCCTAATGCTTGTGCGTCAATAGCGATACCCAAAACACCTAAATCAGTATTTTGGATCAAGGTTCTATTTGGAATTGTTTTTGTTCCGTACGAAATATATTCTACAGAAATATCATAGGTACCTCTAGGCACCTTAATGTCAAACTTTCCATCTTCACCGGTGATACCACCTGTGACAATTCTATTTTCTTGTTTGCTAAAAAAGGCTATGGTTGCATATTCAAGAGGCTGATTGACATCTTTGTCCATCACAATACCTGTGATACTGACCTCATCTTGAGCGGAAATGAGATTTGAAGTTAATAAAAAAAATAGGGTAAATACGTAAGGAATTAGTTTCATTAGTTTATTTGTTTTTCTTGGTTTTTTTGGTTTTTGTTTTCTGTAATTTTTTAATTTCACCTTTATTATCATCTACAAATCGTTGGATGGATGCGATTGTTTCTTCTGTATAGAGTTCCTTGACGTCGGAGAAATGTGAGGTTTTTAATTGATCAACCATCGGTTTTTTCTCGTATTCTTGATATAATTCAGAATACATGATCTGATTTCGTTTTTTGTAGAAATCATCAATTTTTTGTTTAATAATCTCGCCTTTAAAATCATCAACATCTAAGAGCTTTATAAAAGTATCCACTCGATCTCTATATTGCTCCATTTGTTTTTCCATGTACTTCTCTCTTTCCTTCTCCATAGCATCTTTAGTCTGGGCATAGGAAGTTGTCATGCTCAAAAAAAGCATAATAAGAGAGAGTCGAATTGTTTTTGCAACCATAATAGGGGTGGTTTAGTTATTAAGAGTGCAAAAATAGAACTTGGTTTAATGAGGTTTGGTTAAAGTTGTGTTAAAGAAACCCCTATAGAATGTCGAGGATTTTTTGTGGTGGACGTCCAATTACGGCTTTATTTCCGTTAATTACTATAGGACGCTCAATGAGCTTAGGATGTTTAGCCATGGCGGCAATAAGCTCATCATTTGTTAAGTTAGAATTTTTGAAATTTTCTTTCCAAATGGACTCATTGGTTCTCACGAGTTCAATAGGATTGATTTTTAAAAGTTTAATGAGTTCTTTTAGTTTTTCGATACTAATCAGTTCGTCCATGTACTTAATTACATGGTAGTCCTCTTTTTGTGTTTCAAGGATTCCCAAGGCTTCCCTGGATTTGCTGCATCGTGGATTGTGATAGATTTTAATCATATTTACACATGGTTTTTAAAAGGATGTGCAAAGGTACATCTATTGACAACATCAACCAACAAGCTCTCTTATTGTCTGTTTTTAAAATTTAATACCAAAGGCTTTTAACTCTTCTTCTAAATTTTCAGGATTTTTAAAAAGAATGGTGTTGATGCCCATATCTTTGGCGGCGATGATGTTTCGAAGATTATCATCTATAAAAACAGAACGTCCGGCATCAATATTAAAACGATCCAATGTCAACTCGTATATATCCTTAAACGGTTTTCGGGTTTTCTCCTCACCAGAAACAAGAATGCCTTCAAACCAATGTAAAAAATCGAAAGTCTTAAGCGCGACTGGAAAAGTTTCATGACTCCAATTGGTAAGTGCAACAACCTGAAACTGTTTGCTATCTATTAGCTTTTTTAAAATTTGAACGGTTCCCTCAATGGCGCCGCCTAACATCTCTTCCCACCGACCATAAAACATACGGATCAATTCTTCATGCTCAGGGAAAAGTGCGATGCGGTCTTCAGTGGCTTTTTCTAATGGGTAGCCTGCGTCTTGGTTCTCATTCCAATCATGAGTGCAGACATGGTCAAAAAACCATTGCATTTTTTCTCTATCGCCATCAAAAGCATCTAAATATACGTATTCTGGGTTCCAGTCAATAAGAACACCGCCAAGGTCGAAAATTATGGTATCTATTTTTTTCATATCATTTCCCACGAAAGGGCCTCTTTTGTATTATTTTTTTTCTACTTCGCTTTGCTATGAGCGGACAGTATTCAGTGTTCAGTCGGCAGTCTTCAGTTGGCAGTCCTCAGTTGGCAGTATTCAGTTTGCAGTCTTCAGTTGGCAGTCATCAGTCGGCAGTATTCAGTTTGGTAGTCTCCATAGGCAGTCTTCAGTTTTAAAATTGAAAGTTATAAGTTCATACTTTTCAACTTCAACTTCAACATCCCGCCTCCGCAAATACTACCCACCTCTATAAAAGTTTCGGGTAAACGGACGGGCAGGCAATTTCAACTTTTCACCCATCTAAAGTTCATCAGGATTCTCATCCTTTTGTCCCATTAACATCAAATACGCCTTTAGGAATTCGTCAATTTCACCATCCATTACATCGTCAACATTACCAGTTTCGTGTCCTGTTCTAACATCTTTCACCAATTTATAAGGATGCATAACATAGTTTCGAATTTGGCTTCCCCATTCGATTTTCATTTTGCCAGCTTCAATATCTTCTCGTTGTGCCAATTGCTTTTGAAGTTCAATTTCATACAACTGCGATTTAAGCATTTGCATCGCTCGCGATCTGTTGTCGTGTTGTGATCGGGTTTCTGAACATGAAATCTGAATGCCAGTTGGTTTGTGTACCAACTGCACCTTCGTTTCCACCTTGTTAACATTCTGCCCACCAGCACCACCGGAGCGTGCCGTGGTAATTTCTATATCTGCCGGATTGATGTCAATCTCAATGGTATCGTCCACAAGCGGATATACATAAACAGAAGCAAAACTGGTATGACGTTTAGCATTACTGTCAAAAGGAGAGATGCGTACCAATCTATGGACGCCATTTTCACCCTTCAGCCATCCAAAGGCAAAATCACCATCAATTTCTAAAGTGACCGTTTTTATACCAGCCACATCGCCTTCCTGAAAGTTGAGTTCTTTTACCTTAAACCCGTGCTTTTCAGCATACATAAGGTACATGCGCATGAGCATACTTGCCCAATCACAGGATTCGGTACCGCCTGCACCCGATGTGATTTGAAGAACCGCGCTCAAACTATCACCTTCATCCGAAAGCATATTCTTAAACTCTAATTTTTCAATATGATCAGTAGTTTTTTTAAGATGTGCTTCAAATTCTGCAGCTGAGATTTCTTCAGCTTTATAGAATTCATAAAACACCTCCAACTCTTCGACTAATGTTTTAGCAGTTTTGTAATCGGCAACCCAATGTTTTTTTTCTTGTAATGACTTCATTACAAGCTCGGCAGCTTTGGAGTCATTCCAGAAATCTGGGTCGAATGTTTGTACTTCTTCGTTTGTTATCTCAATAGTCTTGGCATCTATGTCAAAGATACCTCCTCAACGCACCTAGGCGTTCTACAAGACCTTTAACTTGATCGGATGGAGTCATTTTTAGTGTTAATTTTTCGCAAAGATATCATTAAAAATAGGCAGTATTAAGGAATTAATGGGATAATTTTTTTAAGTTAATTTGTGTAATTTTATGAGCTAATTAACCATTATGAAAAAACATCTTCTTTGTCTCATTGTAGTATTGATTGCAAATCCCTTATTCTCACAAGTCTTGAAGGATAAAAAAGTGGAAGCCTATAAAGGTTTTTTTAATTTTTATTATGAAGAAAAACAGGATAAGATCTATTTGGAGGTCGATAAGATAGATCACGAATTTCTTTATGTAAATAGTTTGGCAAGTGGTGTTGGCTCTAATGATATCGGATTGGATAGAGGTCAATTGGGAGCTAGACGCATTGTGAAATTTATTAAAGCCGGCAATAAATTACTATTGGTTCAGCCCAACCAGAATTTCAGGGCCATCACGGATAATGTTCCTGAAAAGCAAAGTATAGAACAAGCTTTTGCAAAATCAGTGCTATTCGGATTTAAGATAGAGGAAACTAACGAGGATAAATACATCATTGATTTAACTCCGTTTTTATTGGAAGACGCCCATGGGGTTGCCAAAAGATTAAAAGCCCAAAACGAAGGGACATACAAAGTTGATCTTTCTAAAAGTGCGCTGTCATTAGAACGCACTAAAGCGTTTCCTAAAAATGTAGAGTTTGAAGCCTTATTGACTTTTGATGGGGATGCCAAAGGCCGAAACATTAGAAGTGTTACGCCAACATCGTCATTATTAAGTGTTATTCAACACCATTCGTTTATAGAGTTGCCAGATGATAATTACAAACCTCGCGAATTTGATCCACGCAGCGGTGCCATTTCTATTTCTTATATGGATTACGCCACACCAATTGAAGAAAATATAGTTAAACGATTTGCTATAAGACACCGATTGGAAAAGAAAAACCCCGAATTGGCAATGAGTGAAGCCAAGAACCCCATCATTTATTATCTTGATCCCGGAACGCCAGAACCTGTGCGTTCTGCGTTATTGGAAGGTGCTCGTTGGTGGAACAAGGCCTATGAAGCCATTGGTTTTAAGGATGCTTTTCAAGTCAAAATGTTGCCCGACGATGCTGATCCTATGGATTGCCGGTATAATGTGATCCAGTGGGTGCATCGTTCTACACGTGGATGGAGTTATGGCGCCTCTGTAGTCGATCCAAGAACTGGTGAAATAATCAAAGGCCATGTGAGTTTAGGGAGTTTGCGAATCCGTCAGGATTTTTTGATTGCCCAAGCCTTATTGAATCGACCTTTTGCAGATTCTGACACCAACAATGCACCAATGTTAAAAATGGCCTTGGCCAGAATGCGTCAGTTGGGTGCACATGAAATAGGACATACACTGGGATTTGCGCACAATTTTGCAGCGAGTAGCAACGATGATGCCTCGGTTATGGATTATCCGCACCCCAAAATTACATTGGATAATGGAAACATCAGTTTGGATGATGCTTATACCGACGGTATTGGTGTATGGGATAAAGTAACCGTTGCCTATAGCTATTCGGATTTTGATAAGGATATTGATGAGAGGACAGCCCTAAATGCCATTTTAAAGAAAGCTCAAGATGAAGGTCTTCGGTTTATTTCAGATTCGGACGCCCGAGCTGCGGGTGGTGCACATGTTTATGCCCATCTCTGGGATAATGGTAAAAGTGCGTCTGAAGAACTTGAACGGGTCTTGAAAGTTCGTGAACAGGCAATCTCGAACTTTTCCAAGGATAATATCAGAAACAATGAACCTTATTCAGTTCTGGAAGATGTATTTGTTCCGCTTTATTTTTTCCACAGGTATCAGACCGAAGCGACTTCCAAATTAGTTGGAGGTATGGATTATAATTATGCACTTAAGGGAGATGGCCAGTTAATAACCGAGGTGTTGGAAACCAAGATTCAAAAAGAAGCTTTAAGAGCATTGATGGCTTCCATTTCCGCAGAAATTTTAGCCATCCCGAAAGAAAAATTAGCATTGTTTCCGCCACGGGCATTTGGCTATGGTAAAACTCGTGAATCATTCTCGGGAAAGACTGGTGTCGCTTTTGATGCTTTGAGTGCTCCGTCAACAGCAAGTGATATGACTTTAGAGTTTTTATTAAATCCGCAACGCGCCAACAGATTGGTACAGCAAAAAAGTTTGGACAACAACCAATTGGGATTAGAGGATGTACTTAATGACCTCATTGCAAATTCGTTTGGTAAAAGTCATAAAGATCCGTACCTGTTTGAAGTTCAGCAAGCTATAAATGTTAATGTCCTAAAGTATATTATGAATCTTGCCGTTTCTGAATCGGCATATTTTCAAGTTCAAGCCAAGGCGAATGATGCGATAGGAGAGATATCTAAGAGCTTATACGACAAAAAACGAGATGTAAATCCTTATGCTGCTCAATATGCACGCATGATTTCCGAATTTCGGGAGCACCCTGAAAAATTCAAATTAGAACCAGTGCCACGTATTCCTGATGGTTCACCGATAGGAACAGACGCTTGTGATTATATTTTAAATTAACAACGATGATTATAGACTTAAGAAGTGATACCGTTACCAAACCTACTCAAGGCATGTTGGAAGCGATGATGAGTGCAAAAGTTGGTGATGATGTATATAAAGAAGACCCAACCGTAAATGAGCTTGAAGTGCAACTTGCAGATATGTTTGGCAAACCAAAAGCCTTGTTTTTTCCCACAGGGACCATGGCCAATCAAACAGCCCTAAAACTTCACACCAATCCAGGAGATCAGGTGATTTGCGATTCTAACGCCCATATTTATCATTACGAAGGCGGTGGTGCTTCATTCAATAGCGGTATTTCATGTAAATTATTGGAAGGAAATCGTGGGATGTTCACTGCAGAGCAAGTGATTGAAGCCATTAACCCTCCTGATTTCTATCACAGTCCGTTAACCACCTTGGTGGAAGTTGAAAATACTGCCAATAGGGGCGGAGGATCGTGTTGGGATTTTGAAGAGCTTAAAAGAATACGAACGGTCTGCAATGACCATGATTTGGGGTACCATTTAGATGGTGCGCGTATCTGGAATGCATTGGTAGCAAAACCAGAAACGGCACGGGATTATGGGCAGATATTTGATACGATTTCGGTTTGCTTGAGCAAAGGTCTGGGCTGTCCTATAGGGTCGGTCTTGATTGGTGATGAAGATATCATGCAAAATGCCTTAAGGATTCGAAAAGTCTTGGGAGGAGGGATGCGACAAGTAGGTTATATGGCTGCTGCTGGACTTTATGCCTTAGATCATCATATTGAGCGCATATCAGAAGATCATCAAAAAGCTAAAGAAATAGAGCAGTTATTGTCGAAACTTGAGTTTATCAAGAAAGTGGAGCCTGTTGAGACCAATATTATCATCTTTGAATTAGTAGATAATAAAAATGACACTAAATTCCTAAAACTTCTGGCAGACAATAACATACGATTGAGCAGTATGGGTGGTGGCAAACTTCGAATTGTGACACATTTGGATTATACGGATGAAATGCACGACAGATTTCTCACTTATTTGAAAAATCTTTGATCTGACGAAGACAAACAGAGCTTATATGTTTTATTTTATGAGTTATATTGTTTTGCCTGATTTATAGCGAATTAATCTAAAATGATGGTAATAATTTGAAATAGTTTGGTTTAAAATGAAAAGTTGTTTTACTTTGATTCTGACCAGTTTGTAAAGGTGGCTCAGTTTTTATCTTTGATACGCCGATTTTTTTTTGAAAGAAATGTATATTGATTTCCACCAGTGGGTTTTAATACCCCGAGGTTCTTAATTTTGACATATAATAAATACATCAAACTAAAAGATCCATTTGTTCTTGTGGCACCTATGCCCTGAACTTAGAATGAACATAATTTATGAGGTTAAGTATTATAATTCCAGTTTATAATGTTGAAAAGTACGTTGCACAATGTTTAGATAGTGTGCTAAACCAGGGACTTGATGCCAAGGATCATGAGATAATCGTAGTTAACGATGGATCTCCGGACGGTAGTTTGAAAATTGTAGAGGGCTACGCTAAAAAACACGATCATATTAAAGTTATTTCCAAAGAAAATGGCGGACTGAGCAGTGCGAGAAATTGTGGGATGGAACACGCCATCGGGAAGTATATCTATTTTTTGGATTCTGATGATTTTCTTATTCCAAACTGCTTAAATACAATAGTTGATACTTGCGAACATCATGATTTGAATGTCCTAACATTCTTGTCTGAAAGGTTTTCATCTTCGTCACCAAAGGATGATGCCATTCTAAAAGAAATAAAACCTAAAATTTCACTTGGGGACATAAAACTCTCTGAAATTGTATCTGGTGAAGATTATTTGGCCAATTTGCCGTACAGAAATGAAGCGTGGTGGTACGTTATAAACCGAGAGTTCTTGGAAGGTTTAGGAATTAAGTTTGAAGAGGGCCGTTATCTGGAAGATGCTGCCTTTACTTTAGGAATGTTTTTGGAAGCCAAAAAAATGGCGCATTTAAACTTGGATGCCCATCGATATCGAGATGCTCCTGGAAGTATCTTGACAAATAGAGAGCCAAGCCATTATAATAAGTTGATTAGGGACATGCAAAATGCGGCTTTGGCTTTTGATCCCATTATTAAGACCTTGGAAAACAAGACTACCAATCCAGATTGTATAGCGCGTATCAAAGCCAAGCAACAGTCACTCGTGTTTTTCTCTATGATGCGAATGCTTAAATCCACTATGAGCTTTGATGAGGTAAAGCTAAGAATGAATGAAATGATAGCTATAAATGCGTTTCCATTAGACTCTCTATTGGGAAAAGATTACAACGGACTTACCTATCAAGTTTTGGTAAGACTTTTTAAAACGGAGCGTCGATTCTATTTTTTCTTCAGAGTCGCAAATCCAGTCTTTAAGCTTAGAAATAAGTCCTGAAACCTTAATAAGCTCTTCAGGAAAACGCGGCTATTTAAACATATCCAATCCAGGAATATTTGGCATGCCATCTTTTGCGACAGCTGCCAATTCAGTTTCGTTTACACCAGTGGCTTTTTCAATCGCGTTATTTAGGGTCAGGATCAAATAATCTTCAAGCATTTCTTTATCCTGTAACAACTCATCATCGATAGCAATAGATTTTATCGCTCTGTTGGCCGTTAATGTTACTTTTACCTTCCCGTCACTACTTTGCTCATCAACCAAAACATGGTTCAAGCGTTCTTTAGTTTCTTCAACTTTTTTCTGGGTCTCTTTGAGTTTATTCATCATGCCCATCATATCTCCAAACATATCCTTCAGTTTTTGAATTTTGAGCAAAGTTAAAAAAAGATTTAATTAGCCCCGAAGTCTTGATGGTCTTTAATTTTAATAAATCTAAAGTGCTTCTTTATAATTTCTCTTTGCCGTCTCTTCTTTAAAATGGTATTTTTGCAATCCGTTTTAAAATTGAACTAATGATACCAAATATTCAGCCGCCAAAAGCAAAACAAATACCTAAAACACTGACCGCCCATAATGATGAGCGCCAAGATGATTATTTTTGGTTAAATGATAGAGAAAATCAAGAAGTTATTGACTATCTCAATGCTGAAAATGACTACTATGACGCAGTCACCTCAAAGTATAAGAATTTTGAAAATTCGCTTTTTGAAGAAATGAAGGCCAGAATTAAGGAAGATGATGAGTCGGTTCCCTATAAGTATAACGGGTATTGGTATATTGTGAAATATGAAATTGGAAAAGATTATCCAATTTACCTCAGGAAGAAGGATAGTCTAAAGAATCCTGAAGAATTGCTATTTGATTGTAATGAGATGGCTGAAGGGCACGATTATTTTAAATTGGTAGGTTTGAGTGTGAGTCCAGACAATACTATGATCGCTTTTGGAATGGATACGGTTGGAAGACGTAATTACACTCTACAAATCAAGAGTTTGCTCACCGACGAAATATTTTCTGATGCCATTGAGAACACTACTGGTTCTGCAACTTGGGCCAATGATAATAAAACCTTGTTCTACACGGTTAAAGACGAAAAAACACTGCGTTCGGATAAAGTTTTCAAGCACAAATTAGGAAGCTCCTCGGCGGAGGATACGCTTATTTTTCATGAAAAAGACGATACTTTTGGTGTCACCATTTATAAATCGAAGTCAAGGAAGTATTTGATCATCGCTTGTTACAGTACCTTGACCAATGAATATTACACCTTAAATGCCGATACACCAGATGCTGAGTTTAAGATTTTTCAGGAACGCATCAGAGGGTTAGAGTACAGTATTGCCCATTATAACGATCAATTTTATATTGTCACCAATGCTGATGGTGCGGTCAATTTTAAATTGATGAAAACAGCTGAAAATGAAACTAAATTGGCTCATTGGACAGAAGTTATTCCACATAGAGATGAGGTCTTGCTTGAAGATATTGATATTTTTAAGGATTTCTTGGTCATCAGTGAACGTTCAAGTGGACTGAACCATATTCGCATCAAAAGATGGGATGGCACTGAAGATTATTATCTCCCTTTTGATAATGAAACCTACACAGCTTACACCTCGACCAATGTTGAGTTTGATACGGACATTCTCAGGTATGGCTATAATTCTATGACCACGCCTTCATCGAGCATCGACTTTAATATGGTTACAAAAGAAAAAACCATTCTCAAGGAACAGGAGGTTTTGGATCCTAATTTTGATAAGAAGAATTATGCTTCTGAACGTGTTTGGGCCACTGCAACTGATGGAACAAAAGTGCCTATTTCACTGGTTTATAAAAAAGGTATCGAAAAAGATGGCACAAATCCCGTATTGTTATATGCCTATGGCTCTTACGGACATACCATAGATCCGTATTTTTCGAGTATTCGATTAAGTTTATTGGACAGAGGTTTTGTGTACGCCATTGCTCATGTAAGGGGAGGAGAATATTTAGGACGTATGTGGTATGAAGACGGGAAACTACTTCAGAAAAAAAATACTTTCAGCGATTTTATCTCATGTTCCAAATTTTTGATCTCTAAAAATTACACATCACCTGATCACTTATACGCCTTGGGCGGAAGCGCAGGTGGATTATTGATTGGTGCCGTTATTAATGAAGCGCCAGAACTCTATAAAGGGGTTATCGCTGCAGTTCCATTTGTAGATGTTGTGACCACGATGTTGGATGATTCAATCCCGTTGACCACAGGTGAATATGACGAGTGGGGAAATCCAAATGATAAAACCTACTATGACTATATGAAGTCCTATTCACCTTATGATAATGTGAAAAAGCAGGATTATCCACATATATTAGTCACTACTGGGCTGCATGATTCTCAAGTTCAATATTGGGAACCTGCCAAATGGGTGGCCAAGCTGAGAGAATATAAAACCGATAGTAATAAATTACTCTTAAAAACCAACATGAAAGCCGGTCACGGCGGAGCTTCCGGACGTTTTGAAGCCTTAAGGGAAGATGCTGAGGAGTACGCCTTTTTATTAGATTTAGAGAATATTGATGCCTAAATCGAAAAAAAAACCGTATTTTTGCAAGGTTTTAGATTACATTTTCTAAATTGTAATCGGTAAATAGCATTTATGAAGAAAAATATTCAGGTATTTGATAACGTATTGCAACTCATAGGGAATACGCCTCTTATCAAATTAAACAGAATGACAGCTGACTATGATGGTGAGTTTTTTGCCAAAGTCGAAGCTTTCAATCCAGGTCATTCTTCAAAAGACCGCATTGCACTGCACATTATAGAAGAAGCGGAAAGACAGGGAGTCTTGACGCCAGGAGATACAATTATTGAGACGACTTCTGGAAATACAGGTTTTAGTATTGCCATGGTGAGTATCATCAAGGGGTACAAATGTATTCTTGCAGTAAGTTCCAAATCATCAGCGGATAAAATTGACATGCTCAAATCGATGGGTGCACAGGTATATGTGTGTCCTGCGCATGTGAGTGCTGACGACCCGAGGTCTTATTATGAAGTTGCCAAACGACTGCACGAAGAAACAAAAGGTTCTGTATATATCAATCAGTATTTTAATCAACTTAATATTGATGCACATTATCACAGTACCGGTCCGGAAATTTGGGAACAAACAGAAGGTCAAATCACACACTTGATAGCTTGTAGTGGCACTGGAGGCACAATTTCTGGAACTGCAAAATACTTAAAAGAGCAAAATCCAAATATAAAAATCATAGGTGTAGATGCTTATGGTTCTGTCTTGAAAAAATACCACGAAACTCGTGAGTTTGACCACGACGAAATTTATCCGTACAGAATTGAAGGTTTAGGAAAGAACTTAATTCCTACAGCCACTGATTTTGATATTATTGATGAGTTTGTCAAGGTTACAGATGAAGAAAGTGCACATGCAGCACGTGAAATTTCCCGTACCGAAGGTTTGTTTGTTGGTTATACTAGTGGTGCTGCCATGCAAGCCATAAAACAACTGAATGAAGCAGGTGAGTTTAAGCCTGGTGATAAGGTGGTAGCCATTTTTCCAGATCATGGATCGCGCTATATGAGTAAGATTTATAGTGATAAATGGATGGACGAACAAGGCTTTTTTGACAGTAAAAAGGTTTCTACAATAGAAACTATTCAATATATAAAATAACTGAAATTACATAGAGAATCCTATAACTTGATAGCTTTAGTTGTAGGATTTTCTGTATATGAAAATCTTATAAACAGCGGTTTATAACTTAATTATGCTATGAAAAGATATTTAGTTAATTTTGTCCAAACTAATTAAGCTAATCGAAGATGATGACGCCATTGTTCATGAACCATTTTTAAGGTTCTTTGAAATGGCAGCGTATGTCCTAAAAAACAGTAACATTACATGAAAGACTTATTTGATAAAATTTACAGAGATAAAGGTCCATTAGGCAAATGGGCTTCTCAAGCTGAAGGCTATTTTGTGTTTCCAAAATTGGAAGGCCAGATATCTAACCGTATGAAATTCCGTGGTAAGGATGTCATTACTTGGAGTATTAATGATTATTTGGGATTGGCAAACCATCCTGAAGTCCGAAAGACGGATGCTCAAGCTGCAGCTGATTATGGTTCGGCATACCCAATGGGAGCCCGAATGATGTCTGGACATACGGAACTCCATGAGGTTTTACAGACCGAATTGGCTGAGTTTGTGGATAAGGAAGCTGCTTATCTTTTGAATTTCGGATATCAAGGTATGGTTTCTACCATTGATGCCTTAGTATCTAAGGATGATATTATTGTTTATGATGTCGACTCTCATGCTTGTATTATTGACGGCGTACGTCTGCACATGGGAAAACGTTTTACCTATAAGCACAATGATATTGAAAGTCTGGAGAAAAACTTGGAGCGTGCCACAAAAATGGCAGAACAAACAGGCGGCGGTATTTTAGTCATTTCAGAAGGTGTATTTGGAATGCGTGGAGAACAAGGTCGGTTGAAAGAAATTGTAGCGCTTAAAGAAAAATTTAACTTTCGCTTTTTAGTGGATGATGCCCACGGTTTTGGAACACTTGGTAAAACAGGTGCTGGAGCAGGAGAGGAGCAAGGCGTTCAAGACGGTATTGATGTGTACTTTGCAACTTTTGCGAAGTCTTTGGCAAGTACAGGTGCTTTTATCGCTGCAGATCAAGAAATTATCGATTATTTAAAATATAACTTGCGTTCACAAATGTTTGCTAAATCACTACAAATGCAATTGGTGGTTGGTGCACGAAAACGTTTGGAAATGTTGAAAACCATGCCAGAAATGAAAGAAAAGCTTTGGGAAAACACCAATGCTTTACAATCTGGACTTAAGGCACGCGGATTTGATATTGGAACCACACAAAGCTGTGTCACACCAGTGTATTTAAAGGGAAGTATTCCTGAAGCGATGGCTTTGGTAAAGGATTTACGTGAAAATCATGGAATTTTCTGTTCCATTGTGGTTTATCCCGTCATCCCAAAAGGATTGATTTTACTTCGAATGATTCCAACAGCAACGCATGATATTAATGATATCAACGAAACTTTAGATGCTTTTGATGCGATTAGAACCCGTTTGGAAAATGGGACCTATAAAAGATTGTCGGCAACAGTAGCTGCTGCGATGGGTGAGTAAACTCAAAACTTCAAAAATAAAATTCGAAATCCCAATTGTCAAATTGGGATTTTTGGTTTTATATACTCAGGTAAAGTTTAATCGTAAGTGCACTTTTGGTGTTCTTCAATTTGGAATTTGATTACTGAATATCTTTTTTTACTGTTTTCCTTCGCTTATATACTTCAGGTTTAAAATGCTTCCATATTTGATGGATTGCTAAGTTGTCCTCCAACTCCGGGGTTCTGACGCAATTGAGAATTCCTTTTTTAGTGAATTCTTCATAATATTCATTAAAAATAACAGCAGTAACGCCCTTATTCTGATATTCTGGAAGGATGCCAATCAAATAGAAGATGACGTCTTTGCTGTGTTTCTTCGCGTGCAAAATATGTCTAAAGCCAAAAGGGAATAATTTGCCTTTTGTTTTCTGTAAAGCTTTCGCAAAAGAAGGCATTACAATGGCAAATGCCACTAATTTCTCATTTTTATCAATAACGAATTTGATGTATTCTGGATTGACAAAACTGATGAATTTCTTTTTAAAATATTCTTTTTGAATGTCTGTGATTGCAACAAATGAAGACAGAGAGGCGTAGGAGTGATTAAAAAGATCAAACATGTCGTCAACATAAGGCATGACTTCTTCTGTCTTCGTGAATTTTAAAGCTGTGAGTTCATAACGCTTTTTAATCAATTCTTGGGCCTTTAAGAAAAATTCTGTCTTTACATTCGAAAATGGGAAACGACTTTCAGAATATAGTTTCTCATCGGTGTACCCCAATTCCTTAAAATGATCCACATAATACGGGTAATTGTACCAGGTTATCATACTTCCCAAATATTGATAACCTTCGGTCAGTAGCCCCACCTTATCGAGATTTGAAAAACCTACTGGACCTTCAACATAATCAAGATCGTTAGCTTTTCCTATCTCATGCACTTTCTCCAATAGAGCTTTGGTGACTTCAATATCATCAATGACGTCAAACCAACCAAATCGCATTTTCTTTTGCTTTTGCTGATTGACTTCAAGCCAATTTATGATAGCTGCTATCCTACCAACAATCTCATTGTTCTTATAGGCCAAAAAAAAGGTGGCCTCAGCATCATTGAATATGGGGTTCTTTTTTTTATTAAAAGTTTCCATTTCCTGTTTGATAATTGGAGGTACCCAGTTGCTGGAGTCTTTATAAAGTTCAAAGGGAAATTTTACAAATGCCTTTAAGTCTTTTGGTGAACTTGCTTCTTTAATTGTAATCATAAGTGGTCTTATAAGTTGCCCTTTTTCTTTTTCTTTGATTCGGTTTCTTTTTCATTTTGGATTTTTCGTTCTTGACGTCGCAATTCATCTTTGGCTGAATTACCATTGTCAATCTCTTTATCCTGATGAAAATCTAAGCGGTAGGACATTCCAAAATTCACTCCAAAAACAGAGGGAGTATCCTTAGTGTTAAAGGTTAAAGCGGTGTCCAACTGAAAGTTTTTACTCCAAAGATAAGCGCCTCCAAACCGAAAAAGATTATCGGCATAAAAATCACTATGAATGCCCTGAGTTTCTCCAAAAACAACCCACTGCGGATTAAAAGAATGGGTTAAGGTTAGAATGTATTGAAAGTCTGAATAGTCAGTTCCAATTCTATCTTTAATCAGATTAATGACGAACACCCAACCTCCTGAAAAATTATTTTGTGAAATTACGGCAATCTTTGGACTGAACCCTTCAATTCCCGGAGCAGTGTAAGGATTATCCTTAGTGTCAAAATTGGCGCCAGCATATACTGCGACAGCAGGAATCAAGGACTTCCATTTGAATTTTCGGTTGGCTTTCCAACTGTATAAATTAGGTTTTTCTTCGGCCGCATTTCTGTATGGGTCGTAAATCATATATTTTGCTCCGACCGTAAGATTTTTAAAGTTGGAACGTTTTTGATCTAAGGGAATGCTTGATGAATTTAAGGTTTGGGTATCATTTTGATAAGTTCCTTGTACATTGATTTCAAGCTCTTCAAGTAGCAAACCGTATCGTAAGGCAAAATCCGCCCCAAAACCTGAAACTTCATATTTCAAAAGTGTATGTTCTTCCTTCACAAAATACGGACCGGCTTCAAATTGTATGACGTTTGGGCCAACTGCAAATGCACTTTGTGAAACTCCGGGCCTATTGGAATTGATGACATCTGTATACTGACCGAAAGTGAATTGACTAATACTGAAAACTAAAAATACTATTGAAAATTTGGTAGGTTTCATTTTCTTATCTATTAGCCTCAAAACTACATATTTTTTTTGATTTTGAATTAAATTTAATCGATTGATAAAATGATCTTTTAGTTGGCCAAATAATTGTCATTTGCAATTATACAGCCCAAAACAGTGATATTTTATATAATTTTTAAGTATTTAAATCTGTTTTTAAATGCGAAGAATTGTATTTTTGGACAAAATTTAGATTCATCATGCAAATGGCGTCCTTTACTGGTTTTCTGAGAACCATTTTGATTATTTTACTGGTGTATTATGGCGCTAAGATCCTTATGAGGCTTTTTGCCCCATACTTTGTACGCTATATGTCAAAAAAAATGCAGGAACGTTTTGGAGGTCAATTTCAGCAACAGCAATCAGATAAGAATCGTCCCAAAGACGGCGAAACGGTAATTGATAAAATGCCGGAGCAACGTCAATCTTCTGATAAAAAAGTAGGCGAGTACATAGATTACGAAGAAATTGACTAATTTCCCCAAACTAAACAACCTCAATACTTCATGGCTTTGTCAGTAAGAAAGTTTCTCCCACACCTTTTAATAATTATTGGTTTCATAGCGCTTTCACTGGCTTATTTTAGTCCGGTATTGAGTGGAAAACAGATTTTTCAGAGTGACATCATGCAATATATCGGGATGTCCAAACAACAAACCGATTTTAGAGCTTCAACTGGAGAAGAAACTTATTGGACGAACAGTGCTTTTGGAGGGATGCCAACCTATCAGTTAGGGGCAATGTATCCGCACAACTATATCAAAAAATTAGATTCTGTACTGCGTTTCTTACCAAGACCCGCAGATTATCTCTTCCTCTATTTTATCGGATTTTACATTTTACTCTTAACGCTTAAAGTTGATTTTAAATTGGCTGCGTTAGGTGCCTTGGCTTTTGGATTTTCTACCTATCTCATTATTATTTTGGGTGTTGGACATAATAGTAAAGCACATGCCATTGCCTATATGCCTTTGGTGTTGAGTGGAATTCTTCTTGTTTTCCAAAAGAAATACATTTCAGGATTTTTATTGACTACGGTTGCTATGGCACTTGAATTAAGCGCCAACCACTATCAAATGACTTATTATTTGATGCTATTGGTCTTGATATTGGGCGCGGTCTATCTTTATGATGCTTATAAAAAGAAGCTATTGCCACATTTCTTTAAGTCGGTGGGTATAATGGTGTTTGCGGTCGTTTTAGCCATCGGGTTGAACGCCACAAACATTATGGCAACCCAAGAATACGTCAAGGAAAGTACCCGTGGAAAGAGCGAATTGACCATCAATGCTGACGGCTCTCCAAAGTCAATGTCTACAGGTTTAGATAAGGAATATATTACGGAATATAGTTATGGCTTTTTAGAAACTTTTAATCTCTTTATTCCGCGACTTTTAGGCGGTGGAAATGGTGAAGATGTTGGCAAGGATTCTGAAATGTATAAGTTTTATACGGGTATTGGTGCAAGTCCTATTGAAGCTTTAAGAGAAGTGAAGCACACACCCACCTATTGGGGAAGTCAGCCTATTGTTGAAGCTCCAGCTTATGTTGGTGCTGTGGTACTGTTCTTATTTGTGTTTGCTCTTTTTATGGTCAAGGGGCGTCTGAAATGGTGGCTTGTGGGCGGGGTGATGATGTCCTTGTTGCTGTCTTATGGAAAGAATTTAGGATTTTTGACCGATTTCTTTATTCAATATGTGCCTATGTACAACAAGTTCAGGGCAGTGACTTCTATCCAAGTGATATTGGAACTTTGTATACCAATATTGGCCATTTTCGGATTGGTGCATTTGTTCAATGCCGTTGAAAAAGATGAAAAGAAATTAAAAGCCTTAAAATTTGCTGCCGGAATTTCAGGTGGTGTTGCGCTATTGTTCTTGCTATTGAAAGGATCTTTCGATTTTGTAGGTGTTAATGATGGATATTACAGACAAGTATATGGAGAATACGGTCAGAATTTTGTAGATGCGCTTAAGGCTGACCGGAAATCGATGTTTACTTATGATACTTTGCGAACCTTAATTCTCGTGTTGCTTTCTGCTGGCGGAATTTGGTTGTTTTTAAAAAAGAAATTATCGGAAAACACCCTTATTATTGTATTTGCCGTATTGATTCTTTTCGATTTGATTGGTGTTGATAGGCGCTATGTCAACAACGAAAATTTTGTATCATCACTTCAGGTGAGTAAACCATACCAAGCTAATGCGGCCGATTTAGAAATTTTAAAGGACGATGGGCACTTTAGAGTACTTGATGTGACTTCAAGCGCGGCTAGAGCATCCTATTTCCATAACTCATTGAGTGGTTATCATGCCGCTAAACTAGGTCGTTATAACGAGCTTTTTGATTTTCATATTGCGAAGAATAATATGAACGTGTTGAATATGCTCAACACCAAATATATTATCGCCGATGATGACAAGGGGAATATTTTTCCGTACGAAAATGTAGATGCCAATGGAAACGCTTGGTTCATTTCCGAATTGGAAAAAGTCAATTCAGCCAATGAAGAAATGGTCGCTTTGGATAGTTTAAACACTAAGATCAAAGCCGTTACGACACAGAAATTGCCGTCATCAAATTACACTATAGATTCAACATCAACTATTTCAATCGTAGCGTATGAACCAAATTACTTAAAGTATAGCTCTAATAACGATTTTGATGGATTTGCAGTGTTTTCAGAGATCTATTATGCCGATGGTTGGAATGCTTATATTGATGGCGAATTACAGCCACATTTCCGTGTGGATTATGTTTTGAGAGGGTTGCCTATCCCGAAAGGAGAACATGCCATTGAGTTTAAATTTGAACCTCAAGTGGTCAAAACTGGAAGTACGATTGCGCTGGCGAGTTCTATTTTATTTGGACTATTGGTTTTGGGAGGAGTCCTCAAGCTCCTGCGAAGGCAGGAATCTCAGGATTCAAAAGATAAAATCTCTAATTAGGTACATTTTATAGAATATTTTAATTTGAACAAACATAATTGAGTATTAATTAATAGATTCCTGCCTTCGCAGGAATTTCACTATGCAAAAAAAAGCACTCATCATCACCTATTATTGGCCGCCTGCAGGAGGTCCTGGAGTGCAACGTTGGTTGAAATTTGTAAAATACCTTCCCGATTACGGCATTCATCCCATTGTATATATTCCTGAGAACCCGAGTTATCCAATGCTTGATAAAAGTTTGATTGATGAGATTCCTGAAAATGTAACTATTATTAAGCAACCCATAAAGGAACCTTATAAACTGGCTACATTTCTATCAAAACAATCGTCTAAAACAATCAGTTCTGGGGTTATTCCGAAGAAAAAGAAACAAAGTTTTATGCAGCGTCTGATGTTGTATGTGCGGGGGAATTATTTTATTCCAGATGCGAGAAAAAGGTGGGTGAAACCTTCGGTGAGTTATTTATCAGACTATATCCAAAATGAAAATATAGAAACCGTGATTACTACGGGACCGCCTCACAGTCTGCATTTAATTGGTCTGCAGCTAAAAGCCCAATTGGGAATACATTGGATTGCCGATTTTAGGGATCCTTGGACCACTATTGGGTATCATAAAAAATTAAGACTTACTGTTAGCGCTGCTGAAAAGCACGAACAGATGGAGAAACAAGTACTCACCACAGCAGATCATATTATTGTAACAAGCGAGAACACTAAAAAGGAGTTTGAAACAAAATCAAATCAACCTATTACAGTGATTACGAATGGATATGATTATCAGGAACTTCCTAAAGTATCAAAAGACTTAAAGTTTTCTTTGGCTCATATCGGGTCATTACTGTCTGAACGCAATCCTAAGGTATTATGGAAGGTTTTGGGCGAGCTTATCAATGAAAATCAAGACTTCAGGCAAGAATTTGTATTGCGATTGATTGGAGTGGTCAGCGATGATGTTTTGAATGAGATAAAGCAGTTCATCCCTAAACAAAACATGGACATTGTTGGTTATGTCAATCACACGGAAGCTTTGAAATCTCAAAGACAATCTCAATTATTATTGTTGATAGAGATTGATTCTGAAGATACCAAAGCGATAATTCCTGGAAAGCTGTTTGAATATATGGTGGCCGGAACACCTATTATTTCAGTTGGCCCAAAGGACTCAGATGTAGAACGTATTATAAAATCAACCAATACTGGCCGTTATTTTTATTATGATGATGAAGCTCAATTAAAGGAACATTTACTTTCTCGCTTTAGCGATTTCAAAAACTCAGCGCTGGCTTCGTTTCCGATAGGTTTGCAACAGTACAGTAGAAAAGCTTTGACGAAAAAATTAGCAGATCTTATTCAAGCCTTGCCTTAAAGCACAAAATTCTTATCTTCGAGTTTTAAACCTCTATGGGAATAGTCACCAGCCAATCTTTTAAAAATACAGTTACCACTTACCTCGGGTTTGCTGTAGGCGCATTGAATACCCTGTATTTATATGTGTTCTTTATTTCTGATGTCTACTACGGTTTAATTTCATTTATACTCTCGACCGCCACGATCATGATGCCTTTAATGGCTTTTGGCGTCCACAACACTATTGTTAAGTTTTACTCAACGTTCAAGACCAAAAATTCGCTCAATAGTTTTTTGACTCTGATGTTGTTTTTACCATTGGCACTCATTATTCCTATCGGATTGATAGGAGTGGTGGCCTATGATAAGATCGCTGATTTGCTATCACAAAAGAACGCTATTATTGGGAATTATGTAGGCTATATTTATTTAGCGGCTATTGCAATGGCTTATTTTGAAGTGTTTTTTGCTTGGTCCAAAACACAGTTGCAGACCGTCTTTGGAAATTTTATGAAGGAGGTCTTTCATCGCATTGGGATTATGTTGCTCTTATTCTGTGTCTATTTTAAATGGATTTCGGTGGATGTTTTCATTGCCAGTGTCATTGGTGTTTATGGACTAAGAATGCTAATTATGATGCTTTATGCCTTTAGCATCCGGTTGCCTGTTTTTAAGTTTAATAGGATTGATAGATTGAGTCCAATCTTAAAATATACTTTTCTGATCATTCTTGCCGGTTCTATTGCAACAGTCATTTTGGATATTGATAGTTTTATGTTAGGTATGTATATTCCTATTGAAGAAGTGGCCTATTATGGCGTGGCCATATATATCGCAACGGTTATTGTGGTGCCTTCAAGAGCGATGCAGCAGATACTGCAACCTTTGACCGCTCAATACCTGAATGAGAAGAATAAGGTTGCTCTGGAAGATTTGTATGTAAGGAGTTCACAAACTTTATTTATTATTGGCGGACTTATTTTTTTGTTGATTGTCTTGAACATCAACTCGCTTTATGAAACAATTCCGGCTCAATTCAGCGGTGGACTTATTGTAGTGTTTTTGATAAGTATGGCCAAACTTTATGATTGTTTGATGGGGTGTAACAATGTGGTTTTGTTTAATAGTGATTACTATAGAGTAGTCTTGCTTTTTGGCGTGATTTTGACAATTCTTACCATCAGTTTGAATATGATCTTTATTCCGAAGTATGGTATCAACGGTTCAGCCTTTGCTACGTTTGTTGCAGTTGCCGTTTACAACACCATTAAGATTTATTTTGTAAAACGTAAGTTTGATATGATGCCCTTTACGATGGATACTGGTAAAGTCAGTTTATTAATTATAGTAATGGTAGGTATTTTCTATTTTTGGGAGTTTCCGTTTCATCCTTTGGTAAATATCGCCTTGAAATCGGCTATGATTACTCTGATGTATGTTGTATTAATTTTCAAGATGAAAGTTTCAGAGGATATTAGTGCTTTGATACGTAAATATTTAAAAGTGAAGTAGGGTGCTCAAAGTTCAGAGTTCATAAATCAAGTAGAGGATGAAAAAATATGGATTTCACCAAAACGAAATTTGATTAACGATTGACGAATGTTGATTTTTGAATAACGAATAACTCAGTATTAGTCTTCAATTGGCGTCTCTCGGGAAGCAGTATTTCAGGAAATTAATTATAAGTCTTTACGTTATCCCGCCTCCCCATTTGTACGGACCGGAAGTCAGCATATAAAAAAGGGAAAATCCCACAAGGCGCTTTGAGGCATACTCCTGCAGGACTTTCCACTAACCAACCAAAAAATTTATTTTTTAATTTCCTCTACTTTGTGTAGATCTTGATCGTGATGGCGAAGCTCGTCTTTTCGCTGTTGTGTTTGTTCTATTGCTACTTTGCGTTGCACGTGTGTTTCGCTCTCCACTATATGTACGAGTTGGAGCAGCATTTGGTTTTCTTTGACTCGAACTTTTATTGACAGTGGTAGATCGGTTTGTTCGTGACGGCGTTGATTTTGTACTAACATTTCTTGTTGATGTTCTTACATTGCCAGTGTTCTTCTTAACGGTTCCTGACGTGCTGCGTGTTTGTACGTTTCTACCATTATTGTTTCTATTCACACTTCTTGAAGTGTTGTTACTTGCCGTTGGTCTACCAGCTCTTGTAGTTTGGACAGAACGTTCTGTCGTGGGTTGTCTCAATCCTCTTTCTGAAGCATTCCTAGTGGTACTTTTTGAAACATTCCGGTTGGTTCTTGACGATTCGCTGTTTCTTCTAGCGGTTGCATTGCGTGTTGCATTACCAACTGTTTTTGAACTACTTCTATTAGTTGCGGTTGCGCTTCTGCGTGGAGTGGCTTCCTGTCGGTAACGGTCACTCACACTTGAATTGGCTGCAACAGTATTTCTTCTACCAGAACTTATAGAACTTTCACGACGTGGAGAATATCTTACTGGTTCTCTGTAGTTATTGGCGTAAGGTCTGTAATAATGATGTCTCACCGGCGTATAATATTGTCTATATGGTCTTGTATATACCACGCGATAATGTACTGCTGGAACTGTGTAATATCGATGCCATGGTCTGTGTACATAAATTCGGTTATAAACGTTGATATAACCAGTGTAATGTGTAAACCTGTGATGACGGTCATAATATACATGTAAGCTACCTACACGACTTACACGACCATAATTGTTATAATGGATATTGACGTTACCTGCTTGGGTGATTCGTCCATAATAGTCATAATAAATTGGTGTGTTTTCTATTTGTATGATGGCTCCATAATCGTCATATTGCACGTATGGTCCGTAATCATAACCCGTATTAAAACTGAACGATACATTTGGAGTATTGATGGAAATATTGGATCCAGGCCCATAATTTGGAGCATAAAAATCAAATTGACCATCAGGGAATACAGAAAACTCAATACCACCTTCGGTAAAAATAAAGGAATTGCCGTATCCTTTAGAATAACCATTATTGTATGAATTGTCTTTAGCAGTGTTGGTGGTTTTTGCGTTTACTGATGTCCCGATAAGGAACACTGCAGTAAAAAGTAGAGCTAATTTTTTCATGAGTGTTTGTTTTTTGTTCAACATGTCTTGTAGAATACAAAGAATGTGCCAAGATTCATTACGCAATATAAGAGAGTTGATAATCAGTGCATTGTTTTGTTTGTTGATTTGTAGGTTGCTAAGGAATAGTGACGCAGTAGGCCTAAACCTTTCGTGAACCTCAGAGTTCTAATGATGTATTTGTTCAAATAATTTTTAAATTAGTTCACAGGTCTTGCTAAAGACAAAATTTATTACCTATCTTTTCCGATTCAACAATAGGCCATGAATCTTCAGGCCTTTTCTTAAATGTTTTTATGGATTTTACCAATCCCCTTGTATATGGGGTACCCTTTTTTTTAGGCCTTATTTTATTAGAGCTTACTTACAGCAAATCACACGACCACAAAGATCTTTACAACTGGCGCGACTTATTTTCAAGTTTAGGCATGGGAGTAGGATCTGCAGTCATTGCACCTCTTGTTAAAACAATTACCGTCATCCTTCTTTTCAGTTTTGTTTATGATCTGTTTAATCCTTTGGTAAACGGCGTACGAACCAACATTATGGGGTACGAATCTTTTGGATATGCATGGTATGTGTGGATTCTCTGTATGTTATGCGATGATTTTTCATATTATTGGTTTCATCGTCAAAACCATATGGTCAGATTCTTTTGGGCGGCACATATTGTCCATCACTCATCCGATAATTTTAATCTTGGTACTGCAGTCAGAAATGGCTGGTTTACCATTTTTTATAAGCCTTTGTTCTATGTATGGATCGTAGCTATTGGTTTTCCACCAGAAATGCTTGTGGTATGCTTAGGTATTGAGGCACTTTGGCAATTTCAGTTGCATACGGTATTTATTCCAAAATTGGGGTTTGTGGATAAAATTTTGAACACGCATACCATGCACCAGGTCCACCATGCCTGTAATATTGAGTATATGGATAAAAATCATGGGGGAATCTTAAATGTTTTTGATAGAATTTTTGGTACATGGAAAGAGCTTGATGAAAACGTTGATATAGCCTACGGGGTTACCAGTCCCCCCGATTCTTATAGTATATGGGTGATTTTGACTCATGAGTACTCTGATATTTGGAGGGATATGAAGAAATCGAAAGACCTTAAGCACAAGTTTATGTATGTTTTTGGACCTCCCGGATGGAGCCATGATGGCAGCACACAAACCGTAAAACAGATCAGGAAGGAAATGGCCTTGGAAAAACTTCAATTGGCAAAACAAAACATCCCAAAGCCTTTGGGGAAAGAACTTCGGGATGATGTCTATACTACAGGAATCAAAGTATAGGTTCAACTAATAAATACTCAAAAATTTATTTCCACCACTGGGTTTTATTACCCCGAGGCTCTTGATTTTATAATTTGCTTTTTTTTAATACGAGCACTTTGTCTGTAATTGCAGGAATCTTTATAAATAAGATTATGCTTTCTCATTAGTTTTTCTGCTTACGCTATACAATTGGGCTTTTCAATTTGCATGCCAAAAATATTATATTGCTGTTCTTTAGGCAATTGGGTTTTGCTGTAGCGTTGTGATTATGAGAAAGGATAATTGAGAATGATCAAATGACAAAATAGGACTGCCAACATAGCCTTACTTACGTAAAATCAAAAAATATTTTTGTTACATTTATGGGCTTTAATCACTTAGCTCTATGTCAAGATCATTAAAGGAATGCAATAATTGTATTCAACAATTTGAGAGCCATTTTCCGTTTTGTCCTTATTGTGGACAGAAATCAGGTGATCAGTTGACCTTAAGTGTTCTTTTCAACAATACCATTAGTAATTATTTTTCTGTTGATGCTCGTTTTTTTAAGAGTTTCATCCCCTTAATGATCAAGCCAGGACATCTTCCCAAACAGTTTATCTCAGGCAGAAGATTAATGTATTTACATCCAGCCCAGATGTACCTGTTTATTTCAATTGTTTTTTTCTTTTTGTTTTCCTTTGTCAGTCGTAAGCAAGTAGAAAGCCTTGATAATGCCATTAAAAAAGATATAGAACAAAGTCACTTCCACAGAGATTCCATTAAAAAAGCGTCAAGAGATATCCCAACGGCAAAATATTCAGTTGAATCAGTTTTGGATAATGAGGATCATTTGAGTACAACCGATCAACGACAAGTACAGGCGATAGACTCGGTCAAAAGAGTTGAAAGGAGCTCATCCAGTTCGATTTTTAATAGAAAAATTAATGAAATGGAAATAGATTCGATGATTATTGCTGGTGCTTCAGATGAAGAACTTTATAAAAAGATGGGCATGAGGGCAGACGACGGATATCTCACCAAACGAATGTATAAACAAATCCTGAAATTCTTTAAAACTAAAAGTGGAGGATCGATTTTACAGGCTTTCCTTGATAGTATTCCTCTTGCGATGTTTATTCTCCTGCCAATTTTCGCTTTTATTTTAAAACTATTTTATTTTAGAAAAGGACGATTTGTACATCATCTGGTTTTTAGTTTTTACTTTTTTGCTTTTCTCTTTAGTGTATTTACATTGTTGGTTATTGCCAATTTGATCTGGAATGATTTTCCTGGGTGGATTATGACATTAACCATGTTTTCAACCTTTTTCTATTTGTTCTTTGGTGTTAAACGATTTTATGGTCAAGGATATATCCTAAGTTATATTAAGAGTGGTGCCATCAGTTTTTTGTTTCTGTCAATGGTGTTGCCATTTGCATTATTCATTATGGGAATGATGGCGTTTTTATTTTATTAGTGAAACCCATATTCCAAAAGCCGAAGGCGCATTGGAATATGTTGGTTGAACTAATCCCGCATTTTTGCGGGATCTAAACCCAAAACCCAAAAGTATACTACATTAGGTTTTAATATAGATAGCTATCTGGAAACTGCCGACTGCTAACTGCCAACTGAGAATTGGTCACTAAAGCTTCTCCTTCAGATACTTTCCGGTCACTGAGTTTTTATTCTTCACCAATTCCTCAGGTGTGCCTGCTGCGACTAATTTACCGCCTCTGGCGCCACCTTCTGGACCTAAGTCAATGATATAGTCTGCGCATTTTATCAGTTCAAGATTATGCTCTATAACGATTATTGAGTGTCCTTGTGCTATCAATGCTTGAAAGGATTTCAAGAGTTTTTTAATGTCATGAAAGTGCAATCCTGTAGTGGGCTCATCAAAGATGAATAAAGCATTGTCACTTCTTGAGCCTTTTCCTAAAAATGTAGCTAATTTAATTCGTTGTGCTTCACCACCAGAAAGGGTAGAAGAACTTTGGCCTAAAGTTACATAGCCCAAGCCAACATCTTGTAACGGCTGTAATTTGCTTTGTATTTTTGATTCATTGTGTTTTTCAAAGAAGGCAATCGCATCATCAATAGTCATCGTAAGAATGTCGTCAATATTTTTGTCTTCAAAAGTGACTTCCAATACTTCCTTTTTAAATCGTTTTCCGTTACAGGTTTCACAGGTTAAATGCACATCAGCCATAAATTGCATTTCGATGGTCACTTCGCCATCACCTTTGCACGTTTCACAACGGCCGCCATCGACATTAAAACTGAAATGTTTGGCTTGATAGTTCCGTATTTTGCTCAACTTTTGGTTTGCATAAAGCCCTCTGATATCATCATAGGCTTTCACATAGGTCACGGGATTGGAACGTGAGGAGCGACCAATCGGATTTTGATCAACAAACTCAATGTGTTTTATATTCTTGAAATTTCCTTTTAATTCTGTAAACTGACCCGCTTTATCTCCAAAGCCCGTCAAATGTTTTTGTATGGATGGATACAAGATATCCTTGACCAAAGTACTTTTACCACTCCCAGAAACGCCCGTAATGACCGTTAACATCTCTAAAGGAAATGTAACATCAATATTCTGTAAATTATGCTCTCTGGCACCAATAATATCGATATGATATTTTGAGGTACGACGTTTTTTGGGGACTTCAATTTTGAGTTTTCCGTTTAGATATTGTGCCGTTAAGGAATTTGATTTCAGAATGTCTGCATAAGTTCCGGCAGCAACAACTTCACCACCAAGGGTGCCTGCTTCGGGCCCGATATCAATAATTTCATCTGAAGCTTGCATTATATCCTCATCGTGTTCTACCACAATAACAGTGTTGCCTAAATCGCGCAAGGCTTTAAGCACCACAATAAGTTTTTCAGTGTCTTTGGGATGGAGTCCAATACTCGGTTCATCTAGTATATACATCGAACCTACTAAGCTGCTGCCCAGTGAGGTTGCTAAATTGATACGCTGACTTTCACCGCCAGACAAGGTATTCGATTTTCTGTTTAGCGTTAAATAATCAAGACCAACATTCGACAAGAATGACAATCTGTTGGAAATCTCTTTTAATAAGCGTTTGGCGATAGTCGTGTCATAGTCGTTCAATTCCAATTGCTCAAAAAATTCCGCCAAATTATCTAAAGGCATGGTTACCAAATCAGTGATGGTCACGTCATTGATTCTCACATAATTCGCTTCAGGTCGTAAGCGTTTTCCGTGACATTTGCTGCATTTCGTTTTTCCTCTATAGCGAGAAAGCATTACACGATTCTGGATTTTGTAGGCTTTTGATTCCAATTCGGCAAAGAAACTGTTCAGGCCTTCAAAATATTTGTTGCCATCCCAAATCAATTGCTTTTGTGCATCTGACAGCTGAAAATATGGCTTGTGAATTGGAAAATCAAATTTATGTGAGTTATTGACCAATTGATCCCGAAACCAACTCATGCTTTCGCCACGCCAAGGAAAGATCGCGTTTTCATAAACAGAAAGTGCGGTATTTGGAATGACCAATTCTTCATCTATTCCGATGACATCACCATAGCCCTCGCACTTAGGACATGCGCCATACGGATTATTGAAACTGAACAAATGCACGTTGGGCTCGAGAAAAGTCAGCCCATCCATTTCAAATTTATTATTGAATGCGGTTTGTTTATGATCAGAAAGTGACTCAATAATCGTGGTGCCCTTACCTTCAAAAAATGCAGTTTCAATAGCATCCGCAAGTCTATTGTAAAAGTCATCTTCATGTTTGACAACAATTCTGTCCACGACCAGAAATATATCTTTTTTGAGCCCCTTTTCCAGTGCATCTTCAATTCTAAGGACGTCATTTTTGTACTGAACACGAGCATAACCTTGTTGTTGAAGGACTTTAAGCTTGTCGGACATAGTGCGGCCATCTTCTAAACTAATAGGAGCAAGGAGCAGAAGTCTTTCACCATCTTCATAAGATTTTATCAAATTTAAAACATCTGCGGTCATATGTTTTTTGACCAAGTTTCCAGAAATGGGTGAGTAGGTCTTTCCAATTCTTGCGAACAACAATTTCAGATAATCATAAATTTCGGTAGTTGTTCCTACGGTAGATCTCGGATTGGTGGAATTCACCTTTTGCTCAATGGCAATGGCGGGCGCAATACCTTTTATATAATCTACTTTTGGCTTATTGAGTCTTCCTAAAAACTGACGTGCATAACTCGACAAACTTTCAACATAACGTCTTTGACCTTCTGCATATAAAGTGTCAAATGCAAGACTAGACTTGCCTGAACCTGATAATCCGGTAATAACCACCAATTTATTACGCGGAATGACCACATCCATGTTTTTGAGGTTGTGGAGGTTAGCGCCTTTAATGATGATGTTTTGTTTCGGATTTACTTCGGAAAGGTTAAGCTTCATAGTCATTTTTGCATATAAGAATGCAAAGATACTACATCTAATTCGGTCATGAAAAAAAGTTATTGTCCAATAAAATGTTAAAGTTTCAGTAGATTTTTTGCATTTTAGGAATGATTGTTGTTATATTTGACCTCAAACTTCTAAAACAGAGTCGCCTATATCATAATATTACTTTATAGAGATTAACCCCAAGCTTGGATTTTTTTCCTAGCCGTTAAAGTAATAACAATGAAACACGAACTTATCACAGACGCTGTTTTAGTGAGCAATTACATAAAAGGAGACGAAAGTGCTCTTTCTGAATTGATCACTAAGCACAAACAAAAAATCTACAGTTTTATCTATTCAAAAGTTTACGATAGAGATATCACTGAAGACATCTTTCAAGACACTTTCATCAAGGTTATCCGCACCCTCAGATTAGGGAAATACAACGAAGAAGGTAAGTTTTTACCTTGGGTAATGCGTATTGCGCACAACTTGGTCATTGATCATTTTAGAAAAAACAATCGCATGCCAAAATTCTCTAACACGGGAGAATTTAGTATCTTTTCAGTACTCAGTGATTCGTCCTTGGATGCAGAAAAAGGGATGATTAAAGAGCAAATAGAGTCTGACTTGAGACGTTTGATAGAGGAGTTGCCAGAAGAGCAGAAAGCTGTTTTGGTCATGCGCATGTATAATGATATGAGTTTTAAGGAAATATCAGAAAAAACAGGTGTTAGCATCAATACCGCATTGGGTAGAATGCGATATGCATTGATTAATTTAAGAAAGGTGATTGAGGAAAAAAATATAATCTTGACCAATTAGACATACTAAAGTGATTTTTACTGCGTTAATAGGATTATAATCTAATTTAAACTCCTAAATAATGGCAAAACTTTACTCTGAATGTCCCCAAAAAAATGACAACCTCAATCCAAAAGAAGAAACAGTTAATTTTCTTTTGAATTATTCTAAGGCTTTAAGTGTTATACAATGTAATAAATGGAAGTTTGAAGCACTTCTGAACTAAGATTGAAAAGTCCCGAGAGTTAGCTCATCGGGACTTTAAATTTCCACGATAGTGGGAATCTCATTTTTATAAGACCCACTTATATCCCACATCACCCTTTCTTTTTATAGTAGTCTTTCAAAACACTCGCTCTACCGATAGTTTTGGTTATAATATCCTTTTCCAAATCCCAACCTCTTGCTGGAGAGTACTCTCGTCCATACCATATCATTTGTAAATGCAGATCGTTCCACGTTTCTATTGGAAAAAGACGTTTCGCATCTTTTTCTGTTTGAACGACATTTTTGCCGTTGGTCAAATTCCAACGGTACATCAATCTGTGGATATGTGTATCTACTGGAAACGCGGGAATCCCGAAAGCCTGTGATAGTACTACAGCGGCTGTTTTATGCCCAACTGCAGGTAACTCTTCCAAGTCTTCATAAGTCTGTGGCACTTGTCCGTCGTGCTTGTCGATTAAGATGTGCGATAATCCGTGAATGCCTTTGCTTTTCATTGGGGATAAACCTACGGGTCTTATAATGTCCCGGATTTCTTCCACCGTAAGCTTAATCATATCATACGGATTATCAGCTTTTGCAAAAAGGAGTGGTGTAATCTGATTGACCCGTACATCTGTAGATTGCGCAGACAGTAAGACGGCAATTAAAAGAGTATAAGGATCTTTATGGGCTAAAGGTATGGGGATTGTAGGGTACAGTTGGTTTAACGTATTTATAACAAAATCCACCTTCTCTTGTTTGGTCATAAGTTGTATTTTTACAAATATCAAATTTAAAACAGTTATGACCAAATTAAAAGCAGGAGACAAGGCTCCAAATTTTTCAGCACAGGACGAACAGGGAAATACTATTTCTTTGTCAGATTATAAAGGTAAAAAACTGGTGGTATTCTTTTATCCAAAAGCCAGTACACCAACATGTACAACAGAAGCTTGTAATCTAAGGGATAATTACAAGGATTTACAAGACAAAGGTTATGAAATATTGGGTGTCAGCGCCGATAGTGCAAAAAGACAGTCAAATTTTAAAAACAAATACAATTTTCCATATCCTTTGTTGGCAGATGAAGACAAAGAAGTCATTAAGGCCTTTGGTGTTTGGGGTGAAAAGAAATTTATGGGACGCACCTTTGACGGAATTCATCGTATGACCTTTGTCATTGATGAAAACGGAGTTATTGAAAAAGTAATTGATAAAGTGAAAGCTAAAATTCACACAGAGCAAATTTTGGAATAATTTCCTCGAAGTGTATGTCAAGAACCTCTGGGCCGGTCTGACTGGCAGGCGCGGGCAAACTCACGTGTTATGAACATGAAATTATTTTTTCGATCGTGATAAACTTAGGGGTACTAAAACCACTTCTTCAACAAAAAAAGACCTTAGGATTTTAAACTAAGGTCTTTTTTTTTATTGGTCTCTATAGACTTCTTCTGCTTCATATCCGAAGAGACTCTTTTCTTTGATTATTTTTGAGACTCCAGGGGGTAGCATGGCTTCCCAGCCTTCATCGCCGTCGGAAATGGATTTAAGTACTGATCTTGAAAAAATAGTAAGGATGGTAGGGTCATAATCGGTAATATCTACAACTTTTCCATTGTACTTAAAGAATTTATATAATTCCTTCATCCGTGGATGCACTTTTAAGTTTTCACTAGTGCTCAATTCTCCATCCTCATTTTTCATAGGGTAGAGGTAAACACGTAGATCTTTAAAGAATAATTTCCCGAATGCCTCTAATATTCCACCACTTAAATGACGGTAATATTTCTCGTCAAAAATGTCCACTAAGTTGTTGACACCCATGGATAATCCCATTCTATTCTTGGAATATTGGGAGAAATATTCTACTAACTTATAATATTCCTGGAAGTTAGAAATCAAAACCGTATGACCAAGAGAACATAACAATTCTGCTCTGTCCATGAAATCCTGTTCATCAATCTCTCCTTCTGCCCTTAAATTTGAAAGTGTAATTTCGAAAACAACTTGGGTATTGTTAATGTCCACTTTGTTTTCTTTTATGAACATGTCATAAGATTTCTGAAACATGTCAATGTTTACCTTGGTTACAGGTCTGAAACTACCTCGTAATGCCAAAATATTCTTTTTATATAAAATTCTTGCTGGTAGCACGTTATTGCCATCTGGAGCGAACATGACCGCGTCTGTCATATTATTTTTAACCAGTTGCAAGCTCATCAAACGATTGTCAACATCTTTAAACACAGGGCCAGAGAAGTTGATGGTATCAATTTCAATTTGATCCTTATCTAAATGATCGTATAGGTAACGCAATATTTTTTTAGGTTCGTTGTATTTATAATAGGCTCCATAAATGAGGTTAGTCCCTAAGATCCCGAGTGTTTCCTGTTGTAAGCGCGCATCATTTTCTCTAAAACGAAAATGCAGGATGATCTCATTATAAGCAGTATGGTGTGGCTCAATTTGGTATTTGATCCCAACCCAACCATGGCCTTTATATTTTTTCGCAAAATCAATCGTAGCCACGGTATTGGCAAAGGAAAAAAACATTTTGTTGGGATGTTTTTCTCTTGAGATGCGTTCTTCAATTAATTGAATTTCATGGGTCAACATTTTTCTCAGCCGCTCTTCTGTGACATAACGCCCATCTTGTTCAACACCATAAATGGCATCACTAAAGTCCTTGTCGTAAGCTGACATGGCCTTGGCAATGGTGCCAGATCCGCCACCAGCTCTAAAAAACTGACGCACAGTTTCTTGACCTGCGCCAATCTCAGCAAAGGTTCCGTAAATATTCTCGTTAAGATTGATACGAAGCGCTTTGTTTTTAAGCGATGGAATCTCTTCAAATTCTTTATCGCCTTTTAAGGTAATCTCCATGTCGTAGATTGAGTTTTATAAGCTACAAAGGTATCAAATTGCTATCTTAAACAAAATAATAAACTTACTTTTGTTGCAAAGCAAGCATCTTTGAAAGTTATATTTTTAGGAACAGGTACATCCCAAGGAATTCCAGTTATAGGAAGCACTCATCCTGTGTGTTTAAGTAACAATCCAAAAGACAAACGTCTGCGTGTTTCCGTGTTGATAGAATGGAATAATTATACTTATGTTATTGATTGCGGACCTGATTTTAGACAACAGATGCTTAATGCCAAATGCACTAAGTTGGATGGCGTTGTCTTTACACATGAACATGCTGATCATACGGCCGGTTTAGATGATATTAGACCGTTTTATTTTAAGCAGGGTGATATTCCTATTTATGCCCATAAAAGAGTTTTAAAAGCGCTTAAGGAACGTTTTGCATATATTTTTGAAACCAAAAACAAATATGCCGGAGCACCAGGAGTCATGCCCATCAGAATTGAAAATAAACCGTTCCAATTAGGCGACTTAAATGTGATACCTATTAATGGGATGCATTATAAGCTACAGGTTTTTGGTTTTAGGTTTAATGATTTCGCCTATCTAACCGATATGAAAACCATTGAAGATAAGGAGCTTGAAAAGCTAAAAGGTGTTAAGGTACTTGTGGTGAACGCCTTGAGGGAGACAGAACACATTTCTCATTTTTCCCTTAGTGAAGCTTTGGAGGTCATAGATAAAGTAAAACCAGAACGTGCCTATTTAACGCATATCAGTCACATGCTCGGATTTCACGACGAAGTAGAAAAGATACTTCCAGAAAATGTCTTTTTGGCTTATGATAACTTACAAATTAACTTATAAATTTTATGAAAGGTAAACTCTTTATGTATATGTTCGTTTTTGCATTGTTGTTGATCGTGTTTCAATATGTGAACTCCAAGAATATATTTGAAACCTATCAAGAAAAAATGACAAAGCTGATAGCAAAAGAGCAAGTGCTTAAAGATTCTATCAATCACTTAAATAGAGAATTGAAAGCGCTTAAAAGTGAGCTTCCAGTGGAATAGAGCCTATCAAAGCTGAAATTGAATTTGAAATTGACTTGCCTGTCCGTCAGTACCTAAACTGCAACTGAAAACTGCGACTGAAAACTATTTACGCACTAATTTCCCAAACGCTTATTCAGCCAACTCCTCAATTCGTAAAAGTTTTCAGGTGCAACTCCATGCCCAACTGGGAATTCTTTGTAGGTGTTTTTGATAGACAAGGTGTTTAAAAACTGAGGTACTTTTCTTGCCCATTCTACTGGAATGACTTGATCTGCACTACCATGTGAACAATAAAAAGCTAAATGTGAATAGTCTTTAGTTTCTATATCGTCAGGAAGCATTTCAGGGCTGATATAGCCGCTTAAAGCAATGACGTTTCGTATCTTCTCCGGATAGGTGAGCGCTACAGCATAACTCAGAATTGTACCTTGGCTAAAGCCTAAAAGTGTTAGGTTGTCTTTATTGATAGGATACTTTTCTTTCACTTCGTCAATGAAATTAGCGATCAGATCTCTCGATTTAAGAGCTTGTTCATTGTCATTCCATTTGTTCATCTTTGCGTCAAAATTGATCGCATACCATGCATTTCCGTAGGGTTGCATAGGGTAGGGTGCTCGCGCGGAGATGATAAATAACTCTTCTGGTAATTCAGAAGCGAAACTGAAAAGATCATTTTCATCACTTCCATAACCATGGAACATGATGAGTGCAGGAGCGTTTTCCTTTAAATTTGAAGGTCTTGTAATATGATGTAAAGAGAGATCGGACATTATTAATTGATATTTTTAAACCATTCTTGGAATTTTTCACCAAGAACAGGAATGAGTTTATATTCTTCTTTTATGGCATAATAGATGGCAAATAGCCAACACGCAAATGTGATGATCCAAAAGGCAGTTCCCAAAAGACTGTTGACATATTGTTCTACTAAATTTGAAAAAATTAGCATGATCATCAAGCCACACATCTGCCTGATGTGAAATAACGTGAATGGATTTCGTTTTTCTAAATTCATGATAATGGCAATAATTAAGCCTATGAAAGTTAAATAACTAATGATGGCCAGTGTTTTACCATCCTTGATAACAGCATCTTTCATAATTAACTTAAAACCATTTGATTGTTTGAAAAAATACCATAGACCTTGCCTTTGAGATCATAATTTTCAAAGATGGTATTTTTTGATGTAGAAAGAATCATTTCCTTGCTGAATTGATAGTTTTCATTTGGATTGAACAGGGTTAATTTAGCTTTTGTCCCAACAGTAATTGGCGTCGGTTCGATACCAAAACGCTCTTTCCCTTTGGTTAGTAGATCGATCGTTTTCTTTATTGTGAAAATGGTATTCAAAGCCCCAAAAGCGGTTTCCAATCCGATGGTACCATACTTTGCATAATCAAATTCTATTTTTTTATGTTCAATATCAATCGGATTGTGATCACTCGTTACCATATCGATTGTACCATCCTTTAATCCTTCGATAAGTGCATTACAATCAGATTGTGTTCTTAAAGGCGGCGTGACCTTAAAACGCGTGTCGAAAGTTTTTAATACCTCATCAGTTAAAATCAAATTATGAACGGCCACACTGCAGCTCACATCCAATTTTTTGGCTTTTGCATTTCTGATCAATTCGACCGATTTAGCCGAAGAAATCGTCGGAATATGCAATTTTCCACCTGTATATTCCAGTAAAAATAAATCGCGTACAATTTGTAACTCTTCTGCCAAAGTCGGGTTTCCTTTTAGACCCAATGACGTGCTCATGATATTTTCATTCATGACTCCAAATCCAGAGATTTTAGATTCCTGAGGAAATGAATAGATCAATCCCCCGAAATTACTGGCGTATTGCAAGGCCAGTTTCATCAGGTTCGGGTTCCTAACAGGTTTTTGGTAGTCATAGTAAGCAATAGCTCCAGCATTTTTCATATCGAAAAGTTCCGCTAAATCTTCGCCATCACTATTTTTTGTCAAGGCGCCAATTGGATATAAGTTCACAGCATTCCCTTGAGCTTTGCCTCTCAAGAAGGATATATCGGCATAGCTGTCAATCACAGGATTTGTATTGGAATTAACCGCAACATCTGTAAAACCTGACCGTGCTGCTGTTTCAAGTCCGTTCGCAATAGTTTCGCGTTCTTCATAACCTGGTTCTCCAAAACTCACACTACTATCAAACCAACCTTGAGAAACATGTAGATTGTCGAGTGCAATCTCCCTAACTTTATCAGGGTTTTTAATCTGTTTTGAGATTTGGGAGATGATGCCTTTTTCTATTAGAATATCGCAGCTTTGATTATGGAAATCGCTTTTTGAGTCAACTATTGTGGCAGATTTTATCAGTACGTTCATTTTAGAAATTTTAAGATGAGCATTTCAATAATTAAAAAAGCTATTGCAAAAATAACAAACCATTTCCATAGCTCATTAACATTTGTAGTACTTTTTATATCGTCGATAGCAGAAGCCACAGAACTGTTTTTAAGACTATTCGTTACTTGGGAAAGGTTCATATAATTGAGGCGACTTTCATTTCTATCATAATTATAACTGAGGTGCCGTACCACTTTGTCTTTGTTCTTGATCTCATAAATTCCCGCTGTATTAGGGTATTCATCTGTAATTATTTGAACTTTATGACTATAGGTCTGTTGCTTGGGAATAATTGAAGCTTCGGCATTGTCCAATCTCAAGATTTCATCCTGAAGTAAGTTGGTATTGATATCAATAGTATTTGTTGCGCCAATGGTGTAATATAAACGCGGTAGTTTTAAGCTTTGTTTGCCAATATTGTAAAGCACGGGCACGATTAATGGCGAGTTTTTAAAATTGGAATTGCTCTCGTTCAAGCTTGCAGAAAAAGCATACACATTATTGGATTGGATCAAGAACGCTGCGTTATCCTCAAAACTTAAAACACTTGCCCCAGACGAATTGGACAATTTATAAAACGAATTGACCTTTGGATATTGAAAGTTATCTACCTTTTTATCGAATACATTTGCTAAAAGTGGATGTGAAAAGTTAATCTTCGTAATCCGTTTTTCTGATGATATTTTAGATGAAAAACTCGGTAGTAAAAATATATTAAATAGCTGATTGTAAGTATTTAAGCCTGATTCATATGAAGGGATGATTAAGATGCTTCCACCATCATCAGAAAAAGAATTTAAAGAGGTAATCAACGCATTGGGAATGTCTTTCAACTCATTGAGAACAATCAAATTCTGATCGATGATACTATTGTAATTCAGTTCATTAAAGTTGACAATCGTCAGATCAAATTCGTCATCAGAATAGAGCTTTCTTAAAAAATCAGCATTAGCGTCATTAATCACCAATACCTTTATGCGTTCCTTTTTATCTAAATTAAAGTATAAAGTGTTGTCGTAGTTTAAATTAGCATCATCAATTGTAACCTTTCCTTTAAAAGATTTATTGCTGGGAATTGTGAAGATGGTTTCGATGTTGTCATCAATAGAGACCGCACTTTTTGCCATGAGTTGATCATCTTCAAATAACGATATCGACAAGGTTTCAATAGGGTTTCCTTGATTGCTCAACATGACTGTCAACTCCAAGGTTTCCACATTGTTTTTCGAAATATATAGTGAATCGACACTGACATTCCCAGTGTTTTTGGGTTGTAGTTGAACCAATCGATAATTAACGAGACTATCGCTTTCCAGCGTCAAAGCATCATTTTTTTGTTGAAAATCAGAAATTAGTACCAAATTTTTAATACTGCCTTTATCTTTGGAGAATGCTTTTTTCCCTTTTAAAACAACGGCGTCGTATTCCAATTGATAAGGGGAATAGGAAAGTTGTATCAAATCATTTTTTATGGCCTTGATGCTCGTATTTGGAAAATTGAGCTCATTGGTAAAAAGGCTGATGGTTTCATTTTCATCTACGTGCTCAATTAAATTTTGTACAGCGGCATTTAATAAAGTGCCATTATCGCCTTTAGCTTGCATGCTAAACGAGTTGTCCAAATAGATGACGGTTTCGTTGGTGGTGGTAAAACTATTTTTATTGGCTTGATAAGGTTGGGCAAAAGCGATGATGATGCAGGCTAAAAGTAACAAGCGTGTCAATAATGTCAGCCATTTTTTTATTTGTGAGCTTTTACGGGTTTGCAGAGTGATGTTTTTAAGAAACTGAACATTGGTAAAAGCAACTTTTTCGAAGCGTCGGAGTTGAAATAAATGGACAATTATAGGAATAATGAGCAGCAGTAGTGCATAAAGAATTTCGGGGTTTTTAAACTGCATTCCTTTTTTTGATTTTAGTGGTCGAACAGGCGTGTCAAATATAAAAAATACAAGAAGATTAGCCCGTTCTGATTTTGAGAAATTTAACCTTTATAACTTGAGATTGCTAACAAAAGAAGAAAAAATCTTTGGCTTTTGTCAATTGGTGGTTTTCTAAAATGGCAGTGATGTGCTTTTGGGACTTTTTATTGGCCACAGTGACGATCACTTGAGGTTGGTGCAACTTACTTAGAGTAGAAATGGGATGCAGTTTTACTTTATAAATATGTTTACCGATTTTTTTTGGGTTATTGCAAATCCATATAAAAGGGACTTTATTCATCTTCAATAGTTTAGCGCAGAATTTCCCTTTGAAACCAGCACCCCATAACACTAATGGACGTTTGCTGTCAAAATCGAGTTCTAAAAAATAGTGCACTTTCAATTTTAAAAAATGATTATCAGAATAATGATCATCAGTTCGCGAGGTTCTGTTGCTGTAATCTCTCCAATAATGAAGGACTTGGTCGGATGGAATACACTTTAAGCCCTGTTTGTAGAATCGAAACGCCAAATCATAATCTTCGGGATAGATATTTCTTTCAAAAGCGCCACAAGCCATTAAATCATCACGAGACACCATCCAGCAAGGCGATGGGATAACACATTCCTTATAGATTTCAGTGTAATTGGTTCCTGATTTGGTAAGTCCATTGAGCCATTCTTCATAATGCTGATAACCGTCTCCAAGTTGACCTTCACAGAAATATTTGACCAATCCTAAAGCGACATGTCCTTTTCCATGGGTTTTTAAATCACGGTGCATGAGCTCCAGTTTTTTTGGAGCCATGAGATCATCGCTGTCCATTCGGGTGATGTAGTGTCCAGAACTATTTTTAAAAGCCAATTTTAAAGCATCAATAATACCCTGACCATTGTTTTTAAGTAGTTTTATTCGAGCATCTTTTTGAGCGAATGCCGCAACCAAATTATAACTGTCATCTGTGGAGTGGTCGTCCACGATAATCAATTCCCAATTAATATAAGTTTGTTCAAGTATGGATTCGAGATAAGGGGATAAAAAGGCGGAACTGTTTTTAAAAGGTGTTAAAATGCTGATCAAAGGCTGTGGCATACTGCTAAAATACGATTTCTATATAGACATAAAAATTCACTAAAATAATAGTTCCGCAAGATTTGGATAAACACTGAATTGCAACGCGTTATTGGCCTATTGATTTTCAGTATTGTATTTCCGGAAAAAGCAAAGTCTCTATTTCAATTGCTTTAATTTTTTATCAATAGAAAAATGTGTATATTTTTTTTGTAAAACACTCAAAACCAAATCCATAATAGCCAATTCATTGATTTTTAAATAATCATTTACTCGGTTATGAAATAAACACTATGGGTTATAATTCATATAATTATCCAATTCCTCAAGAAGTTCTGTACTGCTAATTTGTAGATGTTTTGGAAGTTTATTGCTTTTGGGCATCACGGCCAAATAGCGATCTTCATTGGTGGTATACACTTGTTTGAAAACTACATGTTCTGAGGTGATCACTTCAACGATTTCCTTTATAAAATCGTCATGATGTACCAAATCTGAACTTCCCAAATGGAACACGCCAGATTTATTTCGATTGATCATATAATGGACTTGTTGGGTCATCTTAAAATCTGTGGTGACATTCATGATCAGATTGGGGAACACTTCAATTGCAGTTTTTTCTGCTATATGCTGCTTGATTACCTTAAGGCGGGGAGATTGTGTGCCAAAAACCATAGGAAGTCTAATAATGATCACTTTCTTTTTGGGTAGGCGCAACAGCATGTTCTCAATCTTAATTTTGAAATGTCCGTAAATACTATCGCTCAAAGTTTTATCCTCCTCATAACTGGGATATTTACTATACGCATCAAACACATTGGCCGACGAGAAGAAAATGATCTTACAGTCATGAGACATCACATATTCAGCCATATGTTGGTGCGCAATCACTTGGGCATGAAAATCGCCACGCAAACAGGAGATGATGATTGAAGGTTTGATCGCTTGAAGGATTTCAAAAATATCATCTTCTTCCACCCGATATTGAAAAAAGTGCTGATTGTTCTCGTAAGTTTTGTTGGATAGGTGATAGGTGCCAAAAGTTTTAAAATATGGCCCCAGTTCTTTATACAGCGCATTTCCTATAAAACCACTGGCTCCAAGGATAAGAATACGATGTTTGTTGTCTGGTGTCTTCATTTTGTGGGGCAAAATTTTCTAAAAAATGGATAATTTGGTCATGGTTGTAAACTGTTCCAAAGCTTGCATTCCCAACAATGAATTGCCTTTCATATTTAAACCTGGCGACCATACTGCTATTGTGAAATGGTTAGGTAAAAGCGCTACAATACCACCTCCAACACCACTTTTTCCCGGTAGGCCCACTTCAAAAGCGAATTCACCTGCTTCGTCGTAAAATCCGCAGGTGAGCATAATGGCATTGATACGTTTGGCTTGGCTTGGTGAAAGTTGGTTCGTCTTTAAACAACAAGCGCCATGATTTGCAAACATAATGAAGGCTTTAGATAATTGCTCACAGGTCATTTCAATGGCACATTGATGAAAATAGAAATCCAAAACGTCGTCGACATCATTTTCCAAATTGCCGTAAGCCTTTAGCAAATTGGCGGCGGCATAATTGTTATAGCCGGTCAAACGTTCGGATTCGGCAACCTTTAAATTAAAAGCAATAGTGGGGTCATCAACAACATTGCGTACATAATTCAAGAAATCTTCTTTCGGATTCTTAAGAAGACTGACCAAAATATCGGCAATAACAAGGGCTCCAGCATTTATTAACGGGTTTCTTGGAATCCCATTTTCCAGTTCCAAAAGTGATAAATGATTAAAGGGGTTTCCTGAGGGTTCCACATCAACCCGTTGCCACAAGTTTTCTGGATACATGGGCAATGCCATCGCGAGTGTCAAAACTTTTGAAACACTCTGAATGGAGAATTTCTTGTTCCAGTCGCCAGTTGCAAAAGTCTGACCATCTAAAAGCCTTAAATGGATTCCAAGATTCTGTGCATCAATATCTGCTAATTCCGGGATATAATTAGCTACCAGTCCTCTAAAGACTTCATCCTTTAAATTATGATGAATGGTATCAATGACATTTTGGAAATCAATCATGTATTAAACTTTATAAAATGGCGTTTTTACAATGGTTGCCGGCACTGCATTTTTTCTTATTTGAATATTGATTTTGGTACCTGCTGCGGATAGATCCGTAGGTACATACCCTAAACCAATGCCTTTATGAAGCGACGGCGACATGGTTCCTGAAGTCACCTTTCCGATGATTTTACCTTGGTCATCCACAATATCATAGCCCTGACGCGGAATGCCTTTTTCGTCCAGTTCAAATCCTACCAATTTATTTTTAGGACCGTTTTCCTTTTCGGCTTTAAGTGCTGCACTATTGGTGAATTCTTTAGTGAATTTGGTGACCCAACCCAATCCTGCTTCAATAGGAGAGGTGGTCTCGTCAATATCATTTCCGTAGAGGCAATAGCCCATTTCCAAACGTAAAGTATCACGAGCGGCCAACCCTATAGGTTTGATGCCGTAGGCTGCGCCAGTTTCAAAAACCTTGTCCCAAATTTGTTTCACTTCAGAGTTTTTACAGTAGATCTCAAAGCCGCCACTTCCAGTATATCCTGTTGCAGAAATGATCACATGTTCCACACCAGCAAAATCACCTACTACAAAGTTATAGAATTTAATTTCTGAAAGGTCATGACTTGTTAAACTCTGCATAGCTTCAACCGCCTTAGGTCCTTGAATGGCCAGCAAAGAATACTCTGGAGAAAGATCTCTAACTGTTGCACCAACATCATTTTTAGAGTTGATCCAGTTCCAGTCTTTCTCAATATTACTGGCATTGACCACCAATAAATAGGAGTCTTCCTTCATCTTATAAATAATCAAATCATCTACAATCCCACCTTCTTCATTAGGCAAATAACTATATTGCGCTTTCCCGATGGTTAATTTTGAAGCATCGTTACTACATACTTTTTGAATTAATTCAAGTGCATGTGGTCCTTCAATTAAGAATTCACCCATATGTGAGACATCAAACACACCAACGCCATTTCTGACGGTTTCATGTTCTGCGCTGACACCTTCGTACTGGACAGGCATATTAAAGCCTGCATAAGGCACTAATTTTGCTCCAAGAGCTTCGTGAGTTGTGGTTAATGCTGTGTTTTTCATGTTTTGTTGTTTATTTCCGCGACGGCGTACTTCTTATTTAAAAATCCTTTGTTAAAATATAAACGACAATAATAACGAGGGTCAGTATTAAAAACGCATATAAAAGTCCCTTTTTAAAGCTGAAACCAGAAATGATATTTTGGATGATGTTTCCGAAAAACTTCAGGATCCCTGTTAATACTTCCTCCATAATTGCGTCACAAAAGTATCGAAAATTATCTGTTTTAAAAATGAATCCTTCCGATTAAAAATTTGTTAAAGGAGTCCTTTGGAACATTTGTCGAAATCATTATGATCACGATCTTAACTTAGGTTTTTCAAGTTGTATAAAAGGTTTGCTTGACTTGATAAACTTAAGTTAAATGTCCTATAAATATTGTAAATGCTTCAATTTCTGTTACATTATAGGTATGGAAAACGTATTAGTAGCAGGTGCTAACGGCACCACAGGAAAACAGATTGTAAAACTTTTATCAGAAACTCAGTATTTTAAACCAGTAGCTATGGTTAGAAAAAAGGAGCAGATGGGTCAGTTCGAAAACAATGGCATTTCAACGGTGTTGGGCGATTTGGAGCAGGATGTTTCACACGCTTTTAAAAATATAGATAAAGTCATATTTGCTGCCGGTTCAGGTGGAAAAAATGTGATTGGTGTAGATCAGGAAGGTGCAAAACGCCTGATCGACGCTTCAAAAAATTCAAATATCAAGAAATTCGTGATGTTAAGCTCTATGGGCGCTGATGCTCCCGAGAAAGCTGATCAATTACAAGATTATTTAAAGGCAAAGCATAATGCCGATGAACATTTGAAAAGTAGTGGTTTGAATTATGCCATTGTAAGACCGGGAACCTTAAATAATAACAATGCCACTGACCATATTCAGTTAAAAGAAAAGCTGTCCCAGACTGGTGAAATCAGTAGGGCGGACGTGGCTCAAACTTTGGTGCGGGTTCTGAATGACGATACGGCGAATAAAGTGTCTTTTGAAATTTTGAATGGAGATACCCTTATCGGGAAGGCTTTGGAAGGATTTTCTGAAAAATAGAACTAAGAAAATAAAATCTATGTAGTATATGAAATGGATCAGGACCGCTTGACTGTAGGCTTAAAGATTCAAGACTTTTTTTTAGGATGATTTTAATTTGAAAAGTGTTTTTCGCTGAGTTTAAGATATAAAAGACAGATGATTGAGTGGTTTTTTTGAGGATGTTATAAGATTCTAAAAAATAATCGACTTGATGGCTTAAAGTATGAGATCCTTTAAAAATTGTACAAATTTCTGGGGAACAACAATAAAAAAAGAGGCGCTTGGCCTCTTTTTTTTATGATAAAGTGTTCAATAAAACAGCTTTCAATTCGTCGTAGTGCGCAATTGGAATCGCGGTTTTTTCATGATCCATAACCGCTTCAATCTGCGATGGCAATTCAATTTTTTCAGGAATGATTTCTTCTACAACATTTAAAAATTTTGTAGGATGTGCGGTTTCTAAAAAGACACAATGTGCATCGTTGTTATCTTTCAAATACGATTTACACCCTAAATAACCGACGGCTCCGTGGGGGTCTGCGATATATTTGAAATCAGTGTAAAGTTCTTTTAAAGCCTCACGCGTTTGATCATCAGAAAAACTATAAGACGATAAATTGGATTTCAAAGCCTCAAAATTGTTCTTGTAGATTTCCTGAATTCGGATAAAGTTACTCGGATTACCCACATCCATAGCGTTACTAATGGTCTGTACAGATGGTTTTGGTTGGTATAATTTAGTGATCAGATACTCCGTCACCACATTGTTTTCATTGTTTGCTGCGACAAAGTGATGGATTGGCAAGCCCAATTGTTGTGCCATCATGCCCGCACAAATATTTCCGAAATTACCACTTGGTACTGAATAGACTATATTTTTATGCGTTTTGTGTAGCTGTTTGTAAGCAAAAAAGAAATAGAACATTTGCGGCAACCAACGTGCAACATTAATCGAGTTGGCCGACGTCAACTGCATTTTATTGGTCAATTCCTCATCTAAAAAAGCACGCTTGACCATGTCTTGACAATCATCAAAAACACCATCTACTTCTAAGGCGGTAATGTTTTGCTTAAGCGTTGTCAATTGCTTTTCCTGAATATCGCTTACTTTTCCACTCGGATATAAAATGACCACATTAACGCCTTTTACACCTAAAAAACCATGGGCAACGGCGCCACCGGTATCACCTGAAGTAGCTACCAATACAGTAACTTCTTCTGTATTATGTTGATTGAAATAACCTAAGCAACGCGCCATGAATCGTGCGCCAACATCTTTGAACGCCATGGTTGGACCATGAAACAGCTCTAAGGTAGAAACTTTGTCATTGATTTTCACAATAGGAAAATCGAAGGATAGCGTTTCGGAAATAATAGTTTTTAAAACATCCTCAGGAATATCTGGACTGACAAATTGCTTTATTGCCTCAAGAGCGATGGCTTCATAGGATAAAGAATCGATGTTTTCAAAAAATGAAGCGGGTAGTGGTGTAATGGTTTCAGGAAAATAAAGTCCTTTATCTGGTGCAATACCTTTGATAACCGCTTCTTTGAATGAGGTGCTTGGGGCTTTTTTGTTTAGTGATTTATAATTCATTTTTATTTTTATTTACCACGTCCTGAAAGCTATCGGGACCACGAGTGTTTTTTAGATTTTCTTTGTGTAACTCTGTGTTTCTCTGTGTAACTCTGTGATATAATTTTTAAAGTTCTCTAATACCTTCTGTATTAATCTTCGATACATAAGTTTCAAACGCAATCGCCGTTTTAGAATACACTTCCCGCATTGCTTTTTCCACATTTTCCGCATTTTCAATTCCTTTTGAAAGCGCAAATATCGCAGGGCCCGCGCCAGAAATGCTTGCTCCCAAAGCACCATGCTCCAATGCCGCCAATTTGACCTCTGCAAAATGCGGAATCAATTGGCTTCTATGCGGCTCAACAATAACGTCCATCAAGCTTCTTTTCAATAACTCATAATCGCTGGTATGAAGGGCATGCACAAAGCTTCCCAGATTTGCCCATTGCGTTATGGCATCCTTCAATGGAAATGTCTTAGGTAAAATGGCTCGGGCATCTGATGTTTTTATTTCTATTTGCGGATGGATGATGGTTGCATAAATATCCTTTGGGGTTGGCAATTGTAATACTTCTAATGGTGATATACTTTTTACTAAAGTAAATCCCCCAAAAATCCCAGGCGCTAAATTGTCAGCATGTTCACTTCCACTTGCTAAAGCTTCACCTTTCATCGCGAAACCGGTGACTTGTGTCTTAGTATACGGTCGACCTAAAAGTTCATTAATGGCAAATACACTACCTGAAGCACTGGCGCTACTGCTACCAATACCGCTTCCCGGTTTAATGTTTTTGTAGATTTCAATCTCAAATCCGAAGTCTGGTTTTGCATCTGCAATCATCGCTAATGCCGATACACCTGCAACATTTTTAGTGGCATCAAGAGGTAAATCATAACCTTCGATTTTGGTGATGAAGATCCCTTTTCTTTCGGTCGTTCTTATAACCATCTCATCACCGATCGTATCCAAACAAAACCCGAGGACGTCATATCCGCAGGACACATTGGCTACCGTTGCGGGTGAGAATATTTTGATTTCTTTTTTATTCACAAGTTTTTATTTTTCGCCACGTCCCGATAGCTATCGGGATCACGAATATTTATTTTTCTTAACTTAACTTCAATTTAGACTGCGACTGAAGCCTGCAAACTGGAGACTGAAACCTAATTCCCAATCCTAATAATATCCGCAAACAATCCCGAAGCAGTCACATCAGCACCAGCACCTGCACCTTTAATAATTAAAGGCTGTTCTGGATAACGTTGTGTGTAAAACATGACAATATTATCTTTCCCTTTCAGATTATAAAATGGATGATCTTTAGGAATTTCTTTTAAACCAACTTTAGCCTTTTCACCATCAAATTCCGCCACATATTTCAATTGACAATCGTTCTTTTTGGCAGTGGCGTATAATTTTTGGAAGTGATCTTCATCGGCTATTAAGGTCTTGTAAAAATCGTCAACAGAATCACTCTTTAAGTTACTTTCAGTCAAAAAGGAATCATTTTCGATATCTTCCAGATTCATTTTTGTACCGCTCTCACGTGCTAAAATCAAGATTTTACGGGCAACATCCACACCGCTCAAATCGATACGTGGATCAGGTTCTGTATAGCCTTCTTTTTGAGCTTGTTTTACAACATCGTGAAAGTTTGTGGTATCATCAAAATTATTGAACACAAAGTTCAGACTTCCCGAAAGAACTGCTTGAATAGAAGTTATTTTATCCCCTGAAGCAATGAGATGATTTAAGGTGTCAATAATTGGCAAGCCAGCACCAACATTGGTTTCAAACAGAAAGGGTGCATTGTACTTTACGGACAGTCTTTTGAGGTTGCTATAATTTTCAAAAGTACTTGAACAGGCAATCTTGTTGCAAGCCACCACAGCGATACTTTCCCTTAGGTAATCGGCATATACTTTAGAAACCTCTTCGTTGGCGGTTACATCGACGAAAATACTATTGCGTAAGTTTAAGCTTTTTATACGCTCTAAAAACCCATCCAGAGTCGCTTTTTCTCCAGTGGCCAATTGTTCTTTCCAAGATTTTAAGGAAAGTCCGGATTCATCGAAAATCATGGTTCTGGAATTGGATAGCCCAATGACTCTCATATTGATTTTCAAATGTTCTTTTACATACTTTTTCTGTTGTTGGATTTGTTCCACAAGACGTTCACCCACATTACCAACACCGGTGATATAGACGTTCAACTGTTTGGTCTGGTCTTCAAAAAAGCGCTCATGAATGGTATTTAATGCCTTTTTTACGTCTTTTTCAGCAATGACTGCAGAAATGTTCTTTTCTGAAGCACCCTGAGCAATAGCTCTTATATTGATATTATTTTTTCCCAATGCACTAAACATCCTGCCACTGATACCTTGGTGGTTTTTCATATTATCTCCCACCAAAGCCACAATCGATAAATCTTTTTCTACAATAATAGGATCAATTTTCAGCAATGAAATTTCATTTTCAAAGGTTAAATTAATGCTTTCTGCAGCAAGAGCTGCATCATTTTCATCAATTCCAAAACAGATGGAATGCTCAGAAGAGGCTTGTGTTATGAAAATAACATTGATTTTCTCCTGGGCCAAGGTTTCAAAAAGTCGCTTGGAAAACCCAGGAATGCCTATCATTCCATTGCCTTGCAAGGTCAATAGGGCAATATTGCTAATATTACTGATGCCTTTGGCTGCCTTAGAAAAACCATTGCTTTTATCACTGGTAATAACAGTGCCATGGGCGTCTGGTTCTGTTGTGTTTTTAATATGAATAGGGATATCTAAAACGAGAACCGGCTGGAGCGAGGGTGGGTAGAGCACTTTTGCACCAAAATGCGATAATTCCATGGCTTCCTGATAAGATAGCCGCTCAATAGGGTAGGCCTGTTTTACAAGTTTTGGATTTGCCGTGTACATCCCGTTCACGTCAGTCCAAATCTCCAATCGATTGACTTTTAAAGCAGCTGCAATAATAGCCGCGGTAAAGTCAGATCCGCCGCGTCCCAAAGTAGTAATTTCTCCAGAATTGGATTTTGCAATAAACCCAGGAAGGATCGTAATTTTTTGATTGGCATTCTTGAAATACTCACGAATATTCATGTTGGTAATCCCATAGTTGACTTCTGCTTTCGTGAATTTAGAGTTGGTGACTATCAGATCTTGGCTGTTTTTTCTAACGGCGTTTAAACCTTGGCTTTTCATGGTTTCCGCAACAATATAAGAGGAGAGGAGCTCGCCAAAACTCACGAGCTTATCGGAGGTTTTAGGCGAAAGTTCATTGATGAGATAAATGCCATCCAGCAGGCTCTTTAAACTTGCCAATTTGCTTTCAATATACTCTTTTACAGCTTCACTCTGACTGGGAATAAGTTCAGACAAAAGATTGATATGAATCTCTTTAATCGTCTTAAATTCAGATAAATAGCTTTCATTTTTATGTTGAGCAAACTCACCTGCCCTTAATAACCTATCTGTGATGCCACCCACAGCAGAAACCACGCAAATAACGGATTCCTTTTGTGAATAATTATTGAGAATAGCGATGACTTTTTTAATGTTTTCTGTGGAACCGACAGATGTTCCTCCAAATTTTAATACGTTCATAGTTGGTAATATGATGGATTAGAAGTAATAGATGTAAAATTATAATAAATGGGAAAATACAGGACGAGATAAAATATAACAATTAACCCCAAAGGGTAATCATGTTAAAAGGAATGTTGCCTTCGGAAGAGATAAAGGTCATGAAAACATTTTTTATGTGTTGTAAAGTTTGCATATCTTGTTCTATACCTGTCAAAAGTATTATTTTTACTGTTATAAAAAAATTTACAGCCCTTTTTTAGGGATAAAATATAAATAATTAAGCATATCATAAAAAAAGACTGCTAAAATGAAGATATTCTCAAAAGAACAAATCTATGAAGGCGATCAGCTAACGGCTAAAAAGCAAAACATAAGTTCTACCGAATTAATGGAACGTGCTGGCACGCAAATCTTCAACTGGATTCACCAACGAATGCAAGGTGCCCAAGTGCCCATTCATGTTTTCTGTGGGATTGGAAATAATGGCGGCGACGGATTGGTATTGGCGAGACAATTGATCAACTATGGTTACAATGTACATACCTATGTGGTAAATTGCAGCGATAAGCGTACTAAGGATTTTTTGGTCAACTATGACCGAATCAAACAAACCACAAAGAAATGGCCAATAATGCTCAATTGTAAAGCTGATTTTCCGCCTATTGGTCCGGATGATATTATTGTAGATGCCGTTTTTGGAATAGGTTTAAATAGACCTCCAAATGAATGGGTGAAAGGTTTGTTCCAACATTTTAGAGCTTCAAAGGCCTTTACATTAGCTATTGATCTACCTTCGGGATTGTATGCGGATAAAGTCCCTGAAGATGAAAATGGTGTCGTATGGGCAGATTACACCTTGAGTTTTCAATCTCCTAAACTGGTGTTCTTTCTTCCCGATACTTCAAAATACACCCGTCAATGGGAAGTCCTCGACATTGGAATTGATCTTGAATTTCTGCAACAAACAGAAACCGAAGTGGAGCTGATTGGCAAAAATGAAATGTTGCCAATTTATAAGCCAAGAGAAAAATTTTCGCACAAAGGCACTTATGGCCACGGATTGCTCATAGGCGGAAGTCATGGAAAAATAGGGGCGATGATACTTTCGGGAAGGGGTGCGTTGGCTTCTGGTGCAGGTTTGATCACTACTTTTATTCCTAAATGTGGTTATATCCCCATGCAATCGGTTGTTCCGGAAATCATGGTCATAACCGATGTTGATGAAGAGAAACTTACCGCAATCAAATTTGATATCGAACCAACTGCTATTGGTATAGGCATGGGTCTGGGATTGGATGATAAAACCCACATGGCGTTTCAAAAGTTTCTAAAATCCAATAGCGTTCCTTTAGTTATTGATGCGGACGGTATCAATCTGCTATCCAAACATAAGGTCGATTTAAAATTGTTGAAGCCTCAAACCGTATTCACACCGCACCCTAAAGAGCTTGAACGTTTATTGGGCAAATGGAAAAACGATTTTGATAAATTAAAAAAGGCTAAGACCTTCTCAAAGAAATACAAATGTATTCTTGTTATTAAAGGTGCCCATACCATTACAGTGTTTGAAGACAAATTGTACGTCAACTCAACTGGTAATCCGGGCTTGGCCACGGGAGGCACTGGAGATGTTTTGACAGGGATAATTACTGGGCTTATTGGACAAGGTTATGAATCTTTAACGGCCAGTTTGTTCGCGGTGTACTTGCATGGAAAATCGGCAGATATCGCTGTAGAAGACTATGGTTATCAGAGTTTAACCGCAAGTCATATCATTGATTATTTAGGACAGGCCTATCTTGATTTGTTTGCAAAACCTCCTGTTCAGCCTCAGCAAGAAAATGGAGAGGAAAACCCATAAAACAAAAAAACCGCACTTTAATACTGAATTTAAGTGCGGTTTTAATAAGAAGTATTTTTTCAGCTTAGATATTTAAGCTATCAAATAATTCTATAAGTTTTTTGCTTGAAGGTCTTGGGGCGTTAGCATCGACAACATTCCCATTTGGATCAATTAAGATAAAACGCGGAATTCCATTAATTTTATAGTCTTTAACAAAATCTGATTGCCAGTTTTTATCAGAAAATAACTGTAAGCCTATCAAGTTCTCTTCTTCAACCATAGTTTTCCATTTCGACTTTGCTACCTCTAAATCACCACCACCACTTCTCATGGCATCATCAATAGAAATACTCACAAATTGAATGTTTTTATCGGCATATTTAGCGTCCAATTCCTTTAATGATGGAATTTCTGCTATACAAGGTCCGCACCAGGTAGCCCAAACATCTACATAAACATATTTACCTTTTAAATCTGCCAAAGAAGTTGTTCCGCCTTTGAAATTCTCATAGTTTTCAAAAGTTGGAGAAGGAGATCCTGCTGGAAATTGTTCTCTTATGGCAATGGATTCAGCAAAGAAATTCTGATACATATTCAGCATTGGCTCTAAGTTTGCTTTGGCCATACTGGTGAGCGTACTGTCTACACTTTTATCATGATTGTAAAATGTAGTTAATTCTTTTCTAATGTTCTCAATTTCTTTCTTAAGACCTTCAGAACTCAAACTACTTAGTTTATCCTGATCCAATAATTTCTTCTCCAGCTGCATTTGCTGCGTCAAATAATTATTGTGTTCAGATCCAGGTCCAGAAAACTCAACTGTTTCCTCTAAATTCTCCATGTCAGCGGTCATCTTGATATCAAATCCGTTTTTCAAGAAAATTGGTGCAGCGATATTTCCGTTAAAAAAACCGAAAACTTCAGGCTGACCGATTTTAATTGTGTCTGAAAACGTCCCATCTGGAGACAATAAAATGGTTTTGTTCATCATTCTGCTTCTCAATAAAAGAGAATCACTAATCTTGTTGGAGATTTTCCCAGAAAAAGTAACATAATCTTTAGGTTCTTCCTTACATGACACAATAGTTAATACACATAAGAAAATAAGTAGTTTCTTCATTTTTGTAATTTAATTTTTATAATTTTTCAAAAGTAATAGTTTGTGAACACATTGTATGAATTTTTATTAATTATTAACATTTGTTGCATAATGAAAAGGTTATGCTGATTTTTGAAGATTGAAACACTACGCATGATATTAACACATTCCATATCTTCAAAAACTTTAGAATTAACAACTATAAGCGACATCCTCTTTTATGATAAAAAGTTAGAACTTTCAGAAGAGGCTATCTCAAAAATTGACAGTTGTAGAAACTACTTGGATGAGAGGATGCTTGGTCAGGATGAGCCTATTTATGGTATCAATACCGGTTTTGGTTCCTTGTACAATGTAAAAATATCCAAGGATAGGTTAACCCAACTGCAAGAAAACTTGGTGATGTCCCATGCTTGTGGCATTGGTGATCAAGTGCCAAATCCTATTGTTAAATTGATGCTATTGCTGAAAATTCAGTCGCTGAGCTACGGCCATAGCGGCATTCAATTAGATACGGTATTGCGTTTGATAGATTTTTACAATCACGATGTTCTGCCGGTCATTTATACGCTAGGCTCGTTAGGGGCATCTGGAGATTTAGCGCCATTGGCACATTTAGCATTGCCTTTAATCGGAAAGGGAGAAGTGTTTTACAAAGGACAGATAAAGTCAACGCAAGAGGTTATGGACGATTTCAACTGGAAGCCAATTACGCTTTTATCTAAAGAAGGATTGGCTCTTTTGAACGGCACTCAATTTATGAGTGCTTATGGGGTGCACTTGTTGTTGAAATCGTATAAACTATCCTATTTGGCAGATTTTATTGGAAGTATTTCCTTAGACGCATTCGATGGAAGAATTGAGCCGTTTAATGAATTAGTACATTTGGTAAGGCCGCATAATGGTCAATTAAAAACGGCAAAACGCATTCGAGAGTTTTTGGAAGACAGCCAACTTATTTCACAACAGAAACAACATGTTCAAGATCCCTATTCTTTTAGATGTATCCCGCAAGTCCATGGTGCTACAAAAGATACTTTGGAGTTTGTGCATAAAACCATAAAAACCGAAATCAATTCTGTGACTGACAACCCAAATATATTCATTGAAGAGAATGAAATCATTTCAGGAGGCAATTTTCATGGGCAACCATTGGCTTTGGCTTTGGACTATTTAAAGATTGCGATGGCTGAATTGGGAAATATATCTGAGCGACGTACTTATCAATTGATTTCCGGTCAAAGAGGTCTTCCAACATTTTTGGTAGATAATCCTGGGCTTAATTCGGGGTTTATGATTCCGCAATATACCGCCGCAAGCATTGTAAGTGCGAATAAACAGTTGGCAACCCCAGCGAGTGTTGATTCCATCGTTTCTTCTAACGGACAAGAAGATCATGTGAGTATGGGAGCAAATTCAGCAACTCAAGCGCATACTTTAATATATAATGTAGAGCGTATTTTGGCCATTGAGTTATTAAACGCAGCTCAGGCCATAGCCTTTAGAAAACCAAAAATATCATCGCCTTTAATCGAGTCTTTCTTAAAGAGTTATCATGATGAAATCAAATTTGTAACTCAGGATGAAATTTTTCATGACCTTATGAAAAAATCTGTTCAGTTTATCGATGATTTCAATATTGATAATGATTTGCTTTTCGATTGATAGAAATCAAGAACATCGGGGTCCGTCCGGCGACCGCACGGGCGGGTATACCCACGAGGTATGAATAAGGAATTGTCTTTTAGATAGATGCAAGCCTCGAAGTATTAAGACCCACTAGTGGGAATGAACTAAGTGACTATTTGTTTAAAATGGAATCCTTCCAGGAAATAGCTTTATTGAGGTCGTCGAATATTTCCAGCGGTTTGTTGAGAAATAATTTTTCAACTTCGGCGTTAGATTTTGCTTTATAATCTTTTGAAACCACAGCAAAGCCTTTAAGATTTTTAATCTTTGACGTTTCAAAATAAGTGGCTGGATCCACAGCATAGGAATTTATTCGATGTGATATATAAACAAATTTCGTGTTGCGAAAATATGTTTCCACCACATTGTTAAGCTCTATGTTGTGTTTAGGAGAAATAGTTATGCCTTCGTTAATAATTACAATAACGTAGTCATCATAAATTTGCATCTCACAGAAATCAAACTTTAATAAATCTGTCATATTTAAAGATACTCAATAAACTAATTTAAATCAAAAAAGCATCCGTTAAATTACAGATGCTTTTAATTTTATATAATGAAATAATTAAGACTCTGTCTGTGTCTCTGGCTTTTCAATCTTAATGACCAGTTCATTTGACTTCTTATCCAAATCCATAGTAATGGTGTCTCCTTCATTAATTTTTGCAGATATAATTTCCTCGGCCAATGTGTCCTCAACATATTTTTGAATCGCACGTTTTAACGGTCGAGCACCATATTGTTGATCAAATCCTTTTTCAGCAATATAATCTTTTGCGTCAGAAGTAAGAATAAGTTCATAACCTAAATCTTTAATGCGGATAATCAATTTCTCAAGCTCAATATCAATAATTTTATTGATATGTTCTTTCTCTAAGGTATTGAATACCATAACATCATCAATACGGTTTAAAAACTCCGGTGCGAAGGCTTTCTTAAGTGCATTTTCGATAATACTTCTCGTATTGTCACTTGCCTGGGCGGTTTTTGCAGCCGTTCCAAAACCAACACCTTGTCCAAAATCCTTAAGTTTACGGGCTCCAATATTAGAGGTCATAATGATAATGGTGTTTCTAAAATCAATCTTTCTTCCGAGGCTGTCCGTAAGATATCCATCATCCAGAACTTGCAAAAGCATATTAAATACATCTGGATGTGCTTTTTCAATTTCGTCCAATAAAACTACGGCATAGGGCTTGCGTCTGATTTTCTCGGTCAGTTGTCCGCCTTCTTCGTAACCAACATATCCTGGAGGTGCACCAACAAGTCTTGAAATGGCGAATTTTTCCATATACTCACTCATATCAATTCTTACAAGTGCATCTTCACTATCAAAAAGTTCTCTCGCCAAAACTTTGGCCAACTGTGTTTTACCAACACCTGTTTGACCCAAAAATATAAATGAGCCAATAGGTTTGTCAGGGTCTTTTAGTCCAGCTCGGTTACGCTGAATCGCTTTAACTACCTTTGCGACTGCTTCGTCCTGTCCAATAACTTTTCCTTTAATCAGTTCTGGTAATTTAGCGAGTTTGTTGCTTTCGGTTTGAGCGATTCTATTGACGGGAATTCCTGTCATCATCGAAACCACGTCGGCAACATTGTCTTCCGTTACAGTTTCTTTGTGCAATTTGGTTTCTTCTTCCCATTTTTCTTGAGCTATGGCCAGTTCTTTCTCCAATCGTTTTTCGTCATCCCGCAATTTAGCAGCTTCTTCATATTTTTGCTTTTTGACGACAGTATTTTTAGTTTCCTTAACCGCTTCCAATTGCTTTTCAAGTTCTAAGACCTGCTTCGGCACATTGATGTTGGTAATATGGACTCTTGAACCTGCTTCATCCAAGGCATCAATAGCTTTGTCTGGCAAGAAGCGTTCGGTCATATATCTATTGGTCAATTTTACACAAGCTTCAATGGCTTCTTGTGTATATCGAACGTTATGATGTTCCTCATACTTGTCTTTGATGTTTTCCAAAATCTGAATTGTTTCCTCAACGGTTGTTGGTTCAACAATCACTTTTTGGAAGCGACGTTCTAAGGCACCATCTTTCTCAATATATTGTCTGTATTCATCGAGAGTAGTAGCGCCAATACATTGAATTTCACCTCTTGCCAAAGCGGGTTTGAACATATTGGATGCGTCCAAACTGCCTGTAGCGCCTCCTGCGCCAACAATCGTATGGATTTCATCAATAAAAAGAATAATATCATCATTCTTTTCCAATTCGTTCATAACGGCCTTCATACGCTCTTCAAACTGGCCTCTGTATTTAGTTCCAGCAACTAAGCTCGCCAAATCCAAGGTAACCACTCGTTTATTGAAAAGTATTCTGGATACTTTACGCTTGATAATCCGAAGTGCCAAACCTTCAGCAATGGCTGATTTACCAACTCCAGGTTCGCCAATTAGAAGTGGATTATTCTTTTTACGTCGGCTCAATATTTGAGACACGCGCTGTATTTCTTTTTCTCTTCCAACTACGGGGTCGAGTTTGCCTTCTTCTGCCAAAACTGTCAAATCACGGCCAAAATTGTCTAAAACAGGTGTTTTTGATTTTTTGGCGCCCTTTGCAGCCGATTGGCTGAACGGGTTGTGTTTCGTCTCATCCTCGTCATTTATATCATCATCAGAAAATGACTCCGCCTTTGGAGATTCTGTGTAGTCATCATTGTTAGTTATCATAGATTTGAATTGTTCTTTAACGTTATCATAATCCACTTTAAGCTTATTTAAAAGCTTTGTTGTTGGATCATTTTCATTTCTTAAGATGCACAATAATAAATGTGCCGTATTAATAGAGGTGCTTTGAAATAACTTTGCTTCTAAGAAAGTAGTTTTAAGCGCACGCTCCGCCTGCCTTGTCAAATGCAAGTTTTTCTTTTCATTTGACATGGTTGCATTGCTTGGGTTTGCCGGGCTTAATATTTCGACTTTGCGTCGTAAGTGGTTCAAGTCGATTTCTAGCGCGCTCAAAATATCAATAGCCTTGCCATTGCCATCTCTTAGCAACCCTAGCATTAAATGTTCTGTTCCTATAAAATCATGTCCTAACCGTAAAGCTTCTTCTTTGCTGTAGGCTATAACATCTTTGACTCTTGGGGAAAAATTATCATCCATAGTAAAATCCTTTCTGCATAAAATTAATGAAAACATCTTGAATAGGGCAAAAACTATACCTTAAATGTTTTCATATGGGCTAAGTGACGAAAAAAACTTCACAATTTCAAAACATTTAACGAGATACTTATCAAATGAAAAGCCCTATATATTGTTAATAAAATATACCAAAAAACCCTCAATAAAGTGGCGTTAAAACTCGTAAAATGGTTATCTTAGCACGATTTGAAAATCTACAAAAAATCTAATTAACTTATATATGACAGAAGGAGAAAAAGTGATTCCTATCAACATTGAAGATGAAATGAAATCGGCTTACATTGATTATTCAATGTCGGTCATTGTGTCACGTGCGTTACCGGATGTTAGAGATGGTCTTAAACCTGTGCACAGACGTGTGCTTTTTGGCATGCATGAGCTCGGTATTAGATCTAACACCGCGCATAAAAAATCAGCAAGAATTGTTGGGGAAGTTTTGGGTAAGTACCATCCACACGGTGATACATCAGTTTACGACACCATGGTGCGTATGGCCCAAGAATGGAGTTTGCGTTACATGTTAGTGGATGGCCAAGGGAATTTTGGTTCCGTTGATGGCGATAGTCCAGCGGCAATGCGTTACACAGAAGCGCGGATGCGGAAGATATCTGAAGACATGTTGGCAGATATTGATAAAGAAACAGTAGATCATAAACTGAATTTTGACGATACTTTACAAGAGCCAACTGTTTTGCCAACTCGTATCCCGGGACTTTTAGTCAATGGTGCTTCTGGTATTGCGGTAGGGATGGCTACAAATATGCCGCCACATAATATTAGTGAAGTGGTTGATGGTATCATTGCTTATATTGATAATCATGATATTGATATTGATGAACTGATCACACATATCAAAGCTCCAGACTTTCCAACTGGAGGAACAATTTACGGTTATGATGGCGTTATAGAGGCGTTTAAAACAGGCCGTGGACGAATTGTTATGAGAGCGAAAGCTAATATTGAAGAGGTACAGGGCAGAGAATCGATCGTGGTCACTGAAATCCCTTACCAAGTCAATAAGGCAGACATGATCAAGAAAACTGCAGATTTGGTCAATGAAAAGAAAATTGACGGTATCTCCATGATTCGTGATGAATCTGACAGAAATGGGATGCGTATCGTGTATGTTTTAAAGCGTGACGCCATTCCAAATATTGTACTAAATACCTTATATAAATACACGGCATTGCAGTCGTCGTTCAGTGTGAACAATATTGCACTCGTTAATGGTCGCCCACAATTGTTGAATTTAAAGGAGATGATTCTTCACTTTGTTGAACATAGACATGAGGTTGTGGTAAGAAGAACCACTTATGAACTTCGTAAAGCTGAAGAACGCGCTCATATTTTAGAAGGATTAATCATCGCTTCCGACAATATTGACGAAGTTATTGCTTTAATCCGTGCATCATCCAACGCTGACGAAGCTCGCGAGAAATTGATTGAACGTTTTGAACTTTCAGAAATTCAAGCGAAAGCCATTGTTGAGATGCGTTTGCGTCAGTTGACTGGTCTGGAGCAAGATAAACTACGTTCGGAATATGAAGAACTGATGAAAACCATTGAAGATTTGAAGGATATTCTTGACAAGAAAGAACGTCGTATGCAAATCATCAAAGACGAATTGATTGTAGTTAAAGAAAAGTATGGCGATGAGCGTCGTTCTGTAATTGAATATGCAGGTGGCGATTTGAGTATTGAAGATATGATTCCTGATGAGCAAGTGGTCATCACTATTTCCCATGCGGGCTATATCAAACGTACGTCGCTGACAGAATATAAAACCCAGCATAGAGGAGGAGTTGGCCAAAAGGCGTCCACAACGCGTAATGAAGATTTCTTAGAGCATTTATTTGTGGGTACCAATCATCAATACATGTTATTCTTCACTCAAAAAGGAAAATGTTTCTGGATGCGAGTCTATGAAATACCTGAAGGCAGTAAAACATCAAAGGGTAGAGCAATCCAAAACCTTATCAATATTGAACAGGACGATAAGGTGAAAGCGTTCATTTGTACACAAGATCTTAAAAACGAAGACTATATTAACAGCCACTATGTCATTATGGCAACCAAGAATGGCCAGGTTAAGAAAACGTCATTAGAGCAATATTCCCGTCCAAGAACTAATGGTATCAATGCCATTACTATTAAGGACGATGATATTTTATTGGAAGCAAAACTAACAACTGGCAATAGTCAGATTATGTTAGCTTTAAAATCAGGTAAGGCGATTCGTTTCGAAGAAGCTAAAACTCGACCAATGGGAAGAAACGCTTCTGGAGTGCGCGGGATTAGTTTAGCACACGCCAAAGACGAAGTAATAGGGATGATCACCATTGAGAATCCGATGGAAGAATCTGTTTTGGTAGTTTCCGAAAACGGCTATGGTAAACGTACTTATATTGACGATCCTGAAGATGGAGAGGCCATTTATAGAATAACCAACAGGGGAGGGAAAGGTGTAAAAACTATTTCCATTACTGAAAAAACAGGTAATTTGGTCGCCATAAAATCGGTTAGCGATGACGATGACTTAATGATTATTAACAAATCTGGTATTGCCATTCGTATGGCAGTTAATGATCTGCGTGTTATGGGAAGAGCTACTCAAGGTGTTAAATTGATTAATTTAAAAGGAAGTGATTCTATTGCAGCAGTCGCAAAAGTGATGAAGGAAGAAGAAGATCTACTATTAGAAGAAGGATCAGATGAGACCATTGAAAATGAGGCCGATGAAGAAAACGGCACAACTCTTGATAATTTAGACGACGAAAACAATAATTAACACTTAAAATTAAAATAACTAAAAATGAAAAAACAAATCATCATCGCTTTGGCACTTTTAGTAGGTTCTTTTTCTTTTGCACAAAAAAGCGAAATTAGAGATGCTGAAAGAGCTATAAAGAAAAGTAATTTTGCAGAAGCTAAATCTGCTATAAACGCTGCAGAATCCTTAATTGGAAATGCAGACGATAAAATGAAGGCTCAGTTCTACTTCGTAAAAGGACAGGCTTTTTATGCCAACGGAACAGGAACTGACACTGATATGGACGTTGCCATTGAAAGCCTGAACAAGGTAGAAGAAGTAGAAGGTAAAAACGGAAAGTATTCGAAAGAGGTTCAGGAAATAAAACAAGGTATGATTAATTCTTTCTTGACCAAAGCTAACGCTGCTTTAGAGAAAAAGAATTTTTCGGCATCGTCTAGCGGCTTTGAAAAAGCTTATAAAATGTCAAAATCAGACACTTTATACCTTTATTATGCAGCTGCGACAGCAGTAAATGGTGAAGACTATGAAACAGCATTAAAGCATTACGAAGAGCTTAAAAACTTGGGCTATGTGGGTGTTGAAACTGATTATGTGGCTATCAACAAGGAAACAAACGAAGAAGAAGCGTTTCCATCTAAAGCTATGATGGATATTTCTGTGAAAGCTGGCACACATACCGCGCCAACCACTAAGAAATCAGAATCAAAACAGGCTGAAATTGTTAGAAATGTGGCTTTGATTTATATGAATCAGGGAAACGACGAGAAGGCACTTGAAGCAATGAAAGACGCTCGGGCAGCAAATCCTGATGACGCAAGTTTAATTATTTCAGAAGCCAATATGCAATTGAAAATGGGCAATAGAGATAAGTTTAAGAGCCTTATTCAAGAAGCGTTGGTTAAAGATCCCAACAATCCAGAATTGTTATTCAATTTAGGAATTGTTGCAGCAGAAGGTGGAGAAACTGAAGCTGCCAAAGGATATTACGAAAAAGCCTTAAAAATCAAGCCAGATTATACAGACGTACATAATAATATGGCAGTATTGATTTTAAGTCAAGAGCAAGACATTATTGAGAAAATGAATGCCCTTGGGAGTTCTGCTGCGGATAACAAAAAGTATGATGAGCTTAAAGCTGAAAGATCTAAACTGTATGAAGAGGCAATTCCTTACTTGGAAACGACGCTTAAGTTAAGACCTACAGATTTGCAAACAGCAAAAACATTAGTAAATATTTACAGTGCTTTAGGTGATACCGCTAAGCAAAAAGAAATGAAAGCTAAAGTTGAAGCTTTAGAAAGTGGTCAAAACTAATATTGACTATTAAAATAAAAAAAATGCTATCTCATTGAGGTAGCATTTTTTTTATATAATTTTTTTAATGACCCGAAGTTTGTGGGTATGCATTTTCACATCGGTATTGTAAATTCCCGAATGATCCAATCTGTCAATACGTACTTTCCCGTGGGCATGAATGATATAATTATCCGGCATAATGATGCCAACATGTACAATTTGTCCTTCGTTATTATCGAAAAAAGCCAAATCTCCTGCTTCACTTTCCTCTATAAAACTTAAGGCTTCACCTTGCTTTGCTTGTTGTTCTACTGCTCTGTACAGGTTATAACCATTGAGTTTATAAACCATTTGTGTCAAACCTGAAGCATCGATACCAAAAGGTGTTTTTCCTCCATACAAATATGGGGAGTTGCGATACAGGAAAGCGGTCTCTATTAACTTTGATTTCGGTTGAGTGCCTTCAACACAATTTCCATCAAAAAAGTGCTCAAGGACATTTAGGGCGGTCAACGAAGATCCCACCGGAATTGTTAGTAATTGATTGTTGGTGTCTTGGACGAATTCTATTAAATCACCAGAAAATTTTTGTGGACATTCTGCCAATATACTATATTCAGATTCTGGGAGTTCGAGATATTGGTTGTTGTCGATCCATCCTTCATATTGATCATAATCCAAACGGATTTTACTCCATTTTTTTCGACGTTCAGTCACCTTAAAAATTTCACCATATAATACTTGTGACACAAGTTCAGTAGTATCAGAAGGTTCTATTCTTAAAGGGACGATGCTTAAATTGGCAATTCCGTAGGTCATAGAGGTGAAATGGTCTATTGACTATTTTTATTGATTATTGGGGTATCATTACCCAATAATGTTAAACGAAAAAATGTTGTAATTGAAAAATAATCCATCAATAAATACTGAGAATAGAATCTATAAAATACTTTTTTTATGAGCGTTCGATGACAATCGCCGAAGCGCCACCGCCACCATTACAAATGGCTGCTGCTCCAATTTTAGCATTGTTTTGTTCTAATACGTTCAACAGTGTAATGATAATCCGAACACCCGAACAACCTAATGGATGCCCTAAAGATACAGCACCTCCATTGACGTTGACATCGCTATCATTGAGACCTAAAAGTTTCATATTGGCCAAACCAACTATTGAAAAAGCTTCGTTAAACTCAAAATAATCGACGTCATTTATTGAAATCCCAGCCTTATCAAGTGCTTTTGGCAAAGCTTTGGCGGGAGCAGTAGTAAACCACTTAGGTTCTTGTGCCGCATCAGCATAACTTCTTATGATAGCTAAAGGCTTTAGTCCGAGTTCATCGGCCTTTTCCTTGCTCATCAAAACTACTGCTCCAGCACCATCATTAATAGTTGAAGCATTTGCAGCTGTAACAGTGCCATCTTTTGTAAAAGCAGGTCTTAATGACGGAATTTTGTCCATCTTAACATTTGTATATTCTTCATCTTTTGAAACTACAATAGCATCGCCACGACGCTGAGGAACTTCTACAGGAACAACTTCATTATCAAATTTACCTGCATCCCAAGCCGCAGCGGATCGATTATAAGATTGAATGGCAAATGCATCCTGATCTTCTCTGCTGAATTTATATTCAGTGGCACAAGCATCAGCACAAACGCCCATGGCATTTTCGTCATAGGCATCTACCAAGCCATCCTTTTGCATCCCATCAATTAAGGTGGCGGGTCCGAATTTAGTACCATTTCTTGCGTGTAAATAATGAGGGATCAAGCTCATGTTTTCCATCCCACCAGCAACAATGATATCAGCATCACCTAACGCAATGGCTTGAGCGGCTTGCATCACTGCTTTCATTCCAGAAGCACATACTTTATTGACTGTTGTGCATGGTACGGTATCAGGAATTCCAGCATAAATAGCCGCTTGGCGTGCAGGTGCCTGTCCTGTTCCGGCTTGTACAACATTGCCCATAATCACTTCCTGTACTAATTCAGGATTGAGGTTAATTTTATCCATGGCACCTTTTATGGCGATAGCTCCTAATCTTGGTGCAGGAACTGTAGATAAAGCACCTAAAAAACTACCTATCGGAGTTCTTGCTGCGGATACAATGACGACTTCTTTACTCATTTTTAATGGGTTTTGATTTGAATGATGCAAAATTAAACATTTTTAAATTGATTTTGGAATGAAACCTGACGTTAAACCTACAAATCCCTTAATATTTTATTACTTTTGAAAGACAATTGATGCAACTTTGATGAAAAACATTATAAACAAGTGGTATAAGAATCATTCACTTATTTACAAAATCCTTCTTTTTATAGGGACTACTTTTTTAATTGTTTATCTCTTCCCGAAAAGCGGCAAATTCAAATACAATTTTGATAAAAATAAACCATGGCAATCTGAAAACCTTTATGCTCCGTTTGATTTCGCCATTCAAAAGTCGCCAGAGGAATTACAAAAAGAAAAATCGGCCATAGTAAAAGAAAGTGCCGTGTATTTTGATCTCATAGAAGAGGTTAAAGATTTTGTGTTTGAAGATTACAATAAGAAGTTTAACGCCACTTTTCATGATTCATTGGGTAGGAAAAAGACAGAACTTTTTAGGGTAGGCAGATCGGTCTTGAATGAGATTTATAAAAATGGTGTATTAGAAGAAGATTACAATTATCCAAATGACAAGAACGTCATCCTGTTGGATGGTCAAAACCAAATAGCCTCTACAACCTATTCTGAACTTTCTAAAATAGATGCCTTTAGGTCATTGTTGGAAAAACAATTGGAAGATAGGGGCAACTCAAAATTCACTGCGGTTTTTGTCTCCATGTTTTTTGATTTGATTGAACCCAATCTCAAGGTCAATAAGTCCATTACACAAAATGCATTGAATGAAGAATTGGATAAAATTTCTTCAACGCGCGGTAATGTTGAGAGGGAGACTTTAATCATCTCCAAGGGAGAATTAGTTGAAGGCCATAAATATGACATCTTAAAATCTTTGGAGTCAGAGTACGAGTCCCAGGTTTGGAGTTCTTCAAATTATACTTGGGTGGTAATTTCCTATTCCATACTAGTGGCCTTAACCTTATTGATGCTGCTGCTGTTTTTAAGAAAATATAGGATAGAAGTCTTTTTGGACAATACAAAAGTGACGTTCATATTTTTCAATATTCTATTAATGGTCTTGTTGACAACGCTCATTGTCAATTACAATTCCAAATATGTTTATGTGGTACCACTTTGTGTTCTTCCATTGGTTTTAAAAGCATTTTTTGACGCGAGGTTAGGATTGTTCGCACATGTTTTGACTGTGCTTCTGTTGGGCTTTATCGTGCCAAATAGCTATGAGTATATGTTTTTACAGATCACCGCCGGTATTGTGACCATACTGACAGTTTCTGAATTGTACAAACGCGCCAATTTGTTTATTTCGGTGGGGCAGATCACGCTCATTTATATCATTACCTATTTTGCTTTCTTCGTTATTCATGAAGGTAGCATAGCCACCTTGAATTTTGAAGCTTTCGGGATGTTCATTTTATGCGGATTGGCCACCCTTTTTGTACAGCCACTTATTTACATCTATGAAAAGTTGTTTGGATTAGTGTCGGATGTATCGCTATTGGAACTGTCAGACACCAACACGAAATTGTTGAAAGAATTGTCAAATAAGGCGCCTGGAACGTTTCACCATAGTTTAAATGTGGCCAATTTAGCGGAGGCATCAGCCAATGAAATTGGTGCGAATGCCATGTTGGTTAGGGTAGGAGCACTTTATCATGATATTGGGAAAATGAAAAATCCGACCTATTTTACCGAGAATCAATCCACAGGAATTAATCCTCATGATGAATTGTCTCCACAGGAAAGTACAAACATAATTTTTGCACATGTCTTGGATGGTATTGAAATAGCAAAAAAGAACAATTTACCGGATCGCGTTATTGATTTTATCCGGACCCATCATGGCACTAGTGTGGTATATTATTTTTATATGAAGGAGAAAGAATTGGATATCGCCACAGATATTGCCGATTTCAGGTATCCTGGCCCAAAGCCTTTTAGTAAGGAAACCGCAATTTTAATGATGTGTGATAGCGTAGAAGCAGCGTCTAAAAGTTTAAAAGACCCGTCATCCACAAAAATCAATCACTTTGTAGAAAACATTATCAATAAACAAATGGAGGACGGGCAGTTTTTAAATGCCGATATTACCTTTAAAGAGATCGAATCCATTAAAAAAATATTGAAAAATAAATTAGCTAACATCTTCCATCTCAGGATAGAATATCCAGAATAAAAAAATCATTTTAAAAAGTCTTAAAAATAGTTGTTTTCTTTGGAATGAAGGGCTACATTTGCATCCGCATTTAGAAGATGTTCTTTAACAAAATAGGAGAGGTGCCAGAGTGGTAATGGAGCAGATTGCTAATCTGTCGACGGGTAACTGTCGCCAGGGTTCGAGTCCCTGTCTCTCCGCAATTTTTAGATAACCAATTCGGGGTGTAGCGTAGCCCGGTTATCGCGCCGCGTTTGGGACGCGGAGGTCGCAGGTTCGAATCCTGCCACCCCGACATAATGGAGGTCGTCACGCCTTAAAGCGTGATCAATCCAAATATTAAAAGCCTAACAAATCTAAGATTTGTTAGGCTTTTTCCATTCGGGACGTTGCCACCCTAATAAAATATTTTTAATTGATGTATATAATTGACCTCTGATTTTTATGATATAAGATATTATCATTTAAAAACAACTGAAATATTTACAATCAGGGCGTCATAATTCTATGACCTAGTGAAATAAGCCGAAGTCTGGTTTGGTGAAGTGTATGGGGGTATTAGGATAATTGTTTATTGACAATCATACATGTTGAATATCGAAGTGAAGATTTCAATCATTAAAATATAGGACTTGTTTTCCTTGTTTCGAATAAATCTTTCAGATCAAAAAATAGAAATCAACGTCTGAAATTAAAGTTTTAAACGATATTAATGAATCCACCGGGATGATCTTTAAAAGTATTCCTTTAATCTATTCATAACGCCTTTTGGTCTTATTCTGAACTCCTCTTCCAATTCCTCCATGGTTTTATCTACATCATTGATTTTATTAAACATTTTGGCTCTGATAAGGTATATTGAGGGAACAATCACTGCCATTACTGGAACCATATAGATTAATTCAAATTCATCAAATCCTCGATCACTGATAAATAAACTTATAATTTGGTAAAGATACATGGTAATAGGTACCAATAAAGCGTGGTACCACCAATGTCTATTGGTGAAAAACCATAAAATAAGAAGTGCGCAAGGGACGGCTTTCCCAGTAAATATCCACATGGATAAATTGGCATTACCCCATAATTTACTGTCGTATGTAAATAAAAAAGTGTTCCAAACTTGATCAGCTGGAACACTTTCATACAAATAGAACAATATAGGAGTGATCGCTATAAAAGTACCAATTACAGTACCAGTTATAATATCTTTCCTATTGTACTTTTTATCCGTTTGGTGGGACTTTAAAGTTATGTCTTTTGATTTCAGTTGTTGTTTGTCCATCTAAATTGATAAGATTTGAAGCTTGTGCAGTGAACAACGCACCACCGAAAATTGCCAAGGCAATCATGTACTTTTTTGTTTTCATAATTCAAGGGATTTAATTAATTAATTCTTTCAAATGTACCATCAACACCGTACAAATGGTGTTAATTAAATGTTAAAACTAATCGCTTAAACCGCTTGAACGTTACGGTTTTCCCGTACTTTTCAAAATTGACGCGGTGTGTGGTTGCTGAAATTTTTTAATTTTTTTCCTGCTTTTTTGCTTTTTGTTTGGTTAAGTTAGTATTGCTGCTCAATTTGAGAGCTCTTGAGCCATCTAAATTCAATTTTATTTCAATTTTATTGAACATTTCAGGAAGAAAACTCCCTAATTTTTCGGGCCATTCAATGAAAATCCACTGGTCATTAAATAAATAATCTTCTATACCAAAATTCAGAGCTTCCTCTTCATCCTTTATTCTGTACAAATCAAAATGATAGATGAGTCCGTCATTAATTTCATACTCATTTAAAATTGAAAATGTAGGGCTACTGACGTTCGTCGTACTTCCCAATTGTTTTGACAATGCTTTTATTAAAGTCGTTTTGCCTACGCCCATATCGCCATAAAATAATAACGTCTTGGATGTGACCTGTTTTAATAGGGCACTTGCAACTGACTCAATATCTTCAATAGAATATTGGAACTTCATGATATTGGCACTGATGAAATTGGTTTAGGTAGCAATATTAAACATAAAAAACGAAAAAAACTAATAAATACTGTATTTCGTCGGGTTTTTTGGTATTACGTAGATTTATTTTGGATTCATAACCACAAATGGAATGATCATTTCTTCTAACGAAACGCCGCCATGTTGATAAGTGTTCCTGAAGTAACCTACATAGTGGTTGTAGTTATTTGGGTAGGCCAAAAAGAGATCTCCTTTAGCAAAAATAAAAGAACTACTCATCGTTATGGAGGGTAGGTGGACAGTTTTTGGATCTTTGACCACAAACACATCTTTAGCTTCATAAGATAAACTACGCCCTGTTTTATAGCGCAAATTCAAACTAGTGTCCCTATCGCCAATGACTTTTGACGGATTGTTGACATTAATGGTGCCATGATCAGTGGTTAAAATCAATTTAAAGCCCATTTGCTGCGCTTTTTGTATCATTTCCAATAATGGCGAGTTCTTGAACCAGCTCACGGTAAGAGAGCGGTATGCTTTGTCATTCGATGCCAATTCCTTGACGACGTCCATTTCCGTTTTGGAGTGGGAAAGCATGTCAACAAAATTATAGACAATAACCGATAAATCGTTGCTTTTTAGGGTTTTGAAATTTTCAACCAATTTTTTACCGGATTGCAGATTGGTTATTTTATGATATTCGGTTTTTAAGTTCTGAAGTCCCAAACGCTTTAATTGTGCTTCTAAAAATTCAGCTTCAAAAAGGTTTTTCCCACCATCATCTACGTCGTTTTTCCAATATTTTGGATGGCGCTTTTCCATCTCGCTTGGCATCAAGCCTGAAAAAATGGCATTACGTGCATATTGTGTGGCCGTTGGTAGAATACTGTAAAAAGAGCTTTCTGAGGTTTTTTTATAATAATTGCTGACAATCGGCTCAAAAGCTTTCCATTGATCATATCGTAAATTGTCAATGACTATTAGCAAGGTCGGTTGTTTGGCACTTAGTTCCGGAACTATTTTGTTTTTGAATAATGTATGTGACATGACGGGTGCATCGGCATTATGGTCAAACCAATCCGTATAATTTTTTTCAATAAATTTTCCAAACTGCGCATTAGCTTCGGTTTTTTGGGATTCTAAAATTTCGGTCATGCCCACATCTTCAATATCTTCAAGCTGTAGTTCCCAGTAAATTAATTTCTGATATAAATCTGACCATTCTTCATAGCTATTGACCATCGTCATGTCCATGGCAATTTTCCTGAATTCCTGCTGGTAATTGGAGGTCGTTTTTTCTGATACCAATCTGGAATGGTCTAAATTCTTTTTTAAGCTCAATAGAATTTGATTGGGATTCACCGGTTTTATAAGATAATCCGCAATTTTATTACCAATGGCTTCTTCCATAATATATTCCTCCTCGCTTTTGGTAATCATAACCACAGGAAGATTGGCACGACGTTCCTTAATCTCATTCAACGTTTCCAAACCCGTTAATCCTGGCATGTTTTCATCTAAAAAAACAATGTCAAAGTTGGTGTCATCTATAATTTCCAGAGCTTCTGTGCCACTGTTACAGGTGGTGACCTTGTAGTTCTTTTTTTCTAAAAACAGGATGTGGGGTTTAAGTAAATCAATTTCGTCGTCAACCCAAAGAATATTTATATGGTTCATGTATATTTGTTTATAATTAATGATTAAACACTCAAGTTTGGATAAAGTAAACAAACTCAAAATATTTAACGACCCAATTTACGGTTTTATTACCATACCCAATTCGTTAATCTTCGATTTGATAGCCCATAAATATTTTCAAAGGCTACGTCGGATTTCTCAAATGGGCATGTCTTATTTGGTATATCCTGGAGCTCACCATACAAGATTCCATCATGCTATGGGGTGCATGCATTTAATGCAAAAAGCTATCAATGTACTTCGTTTTAAGGGGGTTGACATTTCTGAAGCGGAAGAAAATGGGCTATTGATTGCCATTCTCCTGCATGATATCGGACATGGCCCGTTTAGTCACGCTATGGAACATAGTATTGTTACGGGAATATCCCATGAGGCCATTTCGCTTCTATTTATGGAACATTTGAATGTGGAATTTAACGGAAGTTTAACGCTCGCCATTCAAATGTTTAAAGGCGAGTATCATCGGAACTTCATGTGCCAGCTCATTTCGAGCCAGTTGGATATGGATAGGGCCGATTATTTAAAGCGTGATAGTTTTTACACCGGAGTCGCAGAAGGAAACATCAATGCCGAGCGTTTGATAACCATGCTCAATGTGGTGGATGACGAATTGGTGGTGGAAGAAAAGGGTATTTACAGTGTTGAAAAGTTTCTCGTTGCAAGACGATTGATGTACTGGCAAGTTTATTTACATAAAACAAGTGTGGTAGCCGAGCAACTATTGATGCGCGTCTTAAAACGTGCCAAGGAGCTCACCCAAAGTGGGATAGATTTAAAAGCAAGTAGGGCATTGTCCTATTTTCTGAACAATGAAATCAACAATTCGAACTTCACAACAGACACCTTGGATGTTTTTGCCCAGTTGGATGATTATGATATTGTATCAGGCATGAAAGAATGGCAATACCATGATGATTTTGTATTAAAAAATCTGTGCGACATGATCATCAATAGAGATTTGCTCAAAGTGAAATTGAAAAATAAGAAACGTAAGTTGGACAGTGTGAAAGTGCATAAAGAAAATCTAATGCAGCGTTATAATATAAGTGAAGAGGAAGCTGATTATTTTGTCTTTACAGGTGAAATTTCAAATCAGGCCTATCAGCTAAAAACGCAGAGTATAAATATTTTACACAAATCGGGGAAGATCCAAGATATCGTAAAGGCATCCGATCAATTGAATTTAAAAGCGCTTTCAAAGCCTGTAACAAAATATTATATCTGTTATCCGAAGGCATAGGTATTGGGTATTAGGGATTAGGGTGATAAAGTTTAATTAATGATTAACGATTGTAGAATGTTGATTTTTGAAGAACTGTCAATACTAATCAGCTATGTTCATTTTAGAATAACGAATAACGCTCAAGCTCAATCAGGAAAATTCAATATGATTGAAGTTTATTTAACGATTAACGCTTGCTCGTCCGAAGCGGTTGCGGAAGCGGGGAGGGAAGAGTGAATTTTAAATCTGCGGATATTTGAGGGAAATGATCCTAAGTTCAGGGTTATGATTAGGTAGAAGGTAGAAAATAGCGGGTAGTTTCTGCGAACATCTGCGACCCGAGCGATAGCGAACTGGCGAAGCAAATCTGCGGGAGATGGTTTTGGAATTTTAAAAATTATGACCTTAGAGTTATGAGTGGTGTTGATCAGTTAAAAATGAATCGGAGGCTCTGTAGAACCTGAGACAAACTGTCCAATAGCAAACATGTTATCCTGAGCTTGTAGAAGTAACTTTACAGTAAATAACAATATATGATACATTTTTTCTATTTTTGCGGTTGATGAAATTTACAGCAATACAAATAGCGGAGATTTTAGAAGGCGATATCATCGGTAATCCTGATGTTAGAGTCTCGAAACTTTCAAAGATCGAAGAGGGTACTGAAGGGTCATTGACGTTTTTGGCCAATCCTAAGTATAAGGCGCATATTTATTCAACAAAAGCATCGATAACTATTGTTAACAAAACTTTTGAACCTGAACATGCCATTACAACCACACTTATAAAGGTTGAGGATGCCTACAAATCGTTTTCAAGACTTCTGGAGTATTACAATCAAGGAAAACTTAATAAGTTTGGTATTGAGCAGCCGTCGCACATTTCAAAAACCACTAAATACGGTGAAGATGTGTATATTGGTGCATTCACATATATTGGAGAAAATGTAACCATAGGGAATAATGTAAAGATATTTCCTAATGCTTATATTGGTGATAACGTGACAATTGATGACAACACTGTGTTGTTTGCTGGGGCTAAAGTGTATTCTGATTGCGTTATTGGTAAAAATTGTGTCATTAACTCAGGTGCTATTATTGGAGCCGATGGCTTTGGTTTTTCCCCAAATGAAAAAGGAGAATATGCAAAAGTGCCACAAACCGGTAACGTCATCTTAGAAGATTTTGTTGATATTGGTGCTGCTACAACTATTGATAGAGCAACCCTAGGATCAACAATAATTAGAAAAGGTGTTAAATTGGACAATCAAATCCAAGTGGCCCATAATGTTGAAATAGGAAGGAATACGGTTATTGCGGCACAAACAGGAATTGCTGGATCAACTAAAATAGGTGAAAACTGTATTATTGGTGGTCAAGTTGGCATAGTAGGCCATATTATTATTGGAAATAATGTAAAAATACAAGCGCAGTCGGGCATTGGGAGAAATATTAAGGACGATGAAGTACTCCAAGGTTCACCAGCATTTGCTTATGCAGATTACAATAAGTCTTATGTGTATTTTAAAAACTTGCCTAAGATCATGAAAGATATTAACAAAATAGATAAAATTGATAAGAAAGTAAATGGGAATAGTTAAGACAGACATCAAGCAGAAAACAATCCAAAAGAAAGTTTCTTTAGAAGGTGTTGGATTGCATACAGGTAACGATGTAACACTGACATTTTCACCTGCACCAGTAAATACTGGATATGCATTCAAGCGAATGGACCTTGAAGGTACTCCGGTTATTGAAGCAATCGCAAGTTTTGTTACCAATACACAACGTGGCACTCGATTAGAGAAAAACGGGGTTGTTATTCAGACATCAGAGCATGTCCTGGCGGCTCTTGTAGGAATGGATATTGATAATATTCTGATAGAAATCAACGCATCAGAACCTCCTATCATGGATGGCTCGTCAAAATTCTTTGTAGAGGCACTTGAAGAAGCAGGTGTTGAGGAACAAGATGAGTTCAGAGAAGAATACGTGGTTACCGAAGTGGTCTCTTATATAGACCAAGAATCTGGAAGCGAAATCATTATTATGCCAGCCAATGAATATCAGGTAACCACTATGGTCGATTTTGGCACCAAAATTTTAGGAACACAAAACGCAACCTTAAATACGATTCACGATTTTAAAGATGATATTTCAAATTCAAGGACTTTTAGTTTCTTACATGAAATTGAAATGCTTTTAGAGCATGGACTTATTAAAGGTGGCGATTTAAACAACGCTATTGTTTATGTAGATAAGGAATTATCGCCAGAAACCATGGAAAAGTTGAGAGTAGCTTTCAAAAAAGACGCCATAGCAGTAAAACCAAATGGTATTCTTGATAATTTAACCTTGCACCATCCTAACGAGGCGGCACGTCATAAATTATTGGATGTTATAGGGGATTTGGCACTTATCGGCATCCCTTTAAGAGGAAAAGTCATTGCGAACAAACCTGGACATTTTATAAATACGCAGTTTGCGAGAAAAATGTTCAATATGATCAGGAATGAAAGAAGGAGTAATGTGCCTGTGGTCGACTTGAATCAGGAGCCATTAATGGACATCAATCAGATTATGGATATGTTGCCACATCGACAACCATTTTTATTGATCGATAAGATTTTTGAATTGACAGATACTGGTGTTATCGGTGTGAAAAACGTGACGATGAACGAGCCTTTTTTTGCAGGCCATTTTCCGGGAGCTCCAGTTATGCCAGGTGTTTTGATAGTAGAAGCTATGGCTCAAACAGGCGGGATTCTCGTATTAAGTACCGTTCCAGATCCAGAAAACTACTTAACTTTCTTTATGAAGATTGATAAGGTGAAATTTAAGCAGAAAGTAGTTCCGGGAGATACTCTAATTTTTAAATGCGATTTGATTACCCCTATCAGAAGAGGTATCTGCCATATGCAAGGTTATGCCTATGCCAACGGAAAACTTTGTGCTGAAGCGGAGTTGATGGCACAAATTTCAAAAATTAAATAAGAAAGAACAACCAATTAAGTTACCGATTAAAATCTAAATAATTGATTTGTCAATTAAAAGAATATAAAAATAAAAAAAAGGAAATGAACCAGCCATTAGCATACGTACATCCTGGAGCCAAAATAGCGAAGAATGTTGTGATTGATCCGTTCACCACCATACACAACAATGTGATCATTGGTGAAGGTACTTGGATTGGGAGTAACGTAACCATTATGGAAGGGGCTCGCATTGGAAAAAACTGTAACATCTTTCCAGGAGCGGTGATTTCCGCTGTTCCACAAGATTTAAAATTTAAGGACGAGGACACGATCACTGAAATCGGTAATAATGTTACTATTAGAGAATGTGTCACGATCAATAGAGGGACTACCGATCGAATGAAAACCGTCATCGGCGATAATTGTTTGATCATGGCCTATTGTCACATTGCCCACGATTGCATTATTGGTAATAATTGTATTTTTTCAAATAATAGCACACTTGCAGGACACATTACTGTAGGCGATTATGTGGTATTGGCGGGAATGACCGCAGTGCATCAATTCTGTTCCATAGGTAACCACGCTTTTGTAACTGGTGGATCCTTGGTAAGAAAGGATGTGCCACCTTTTGTAAAAGCGGCCAGAGAGCCATTATCTTACGTAGGTATCAATTCGGTTGGATTAAGGCGAAGAGGGTTTTCGGCAGATAAGATTAGAGAAATACAAAATATTTACCGCATTCTTTACCAGAAGAACTACAATAATACCCAAGCTTCAGAGATTATTGAAGCTGAGATGGAAGCCACTCCAGAGCGTGATGAAATCCTACAGTTCATCAAAAATTCGCATCGAGGCATCATGAAAGGCTATTTTAAATCGAATTAGTTATTAATTATTAAAAGAGGCCCACTTTGGTGGGAAATATTATGGCAACAACATCAGATATAAGGAATGGATTGTGCATCAGGTACAATAATGATATTTATAAAATCACAGAGTTTTTACACGTTAAGCCTGGCAAAGGTCCGGCATTTGTAAGAACGAAAATGAAAAGTGTTACCAATGGTAAAGTCTTGGAGAATACATTTTCAGCAGGACATAAAATTGATGATGTACGGGTAGAAACACATAAATTTCAGTTTCTATACCATGATGGTGAATTTTACCACTTCATGAATCAAGAAGATTATACGCAAATCAGACTCTTGGAAGCAGCTTTGGATAGACCCGACTTAATGAAAGAAGGAGAAATTGTAACTATATTAATCAATACAGAAGACAACATGCCGTTATCCGTAGAAATGCCGGCAAACGTAGTTTTGGAAGTTACCGCTACTGAACCTGGCGTTAAAGGAAATACAGCTACAAACGCTACCAAACCAGCAACGGTTGAAACCGGAGCGGAAGTGAATGTGCCCTTATTTATAAATGAAGGCGATAAAATCCGTATTGAAACTGAAAAAGGAACTTACAAGGAGCGGATTAAAGAGTAGTTTTCAGTCAGCAGTCTACAGTTGGCGGTACGTTTGCGACTTAACCATAAAAAAATAACCGTAAATGAAGTTTCCCAAACCACATACGTTAAAACAAATTGCAGAAATCATCAACACCTCTTATGTAGGAGCTGATGATTTTCCTGTGTTGGGAATGAACGAAATTCACGTGGTGGAACCGGGTGACATCGTGTTTGTAGACCATCCAAAGTACTATGACAAAGCGTTAAAATCTGCTGCAACTATTATATTGATCAATAAGGAAGTAGAATGTCCTGAAGGGAAAGCGCTGCTTATAAGTGATGATCCATTCAGGGATTTTAATAAACTAACCCAGCATTTTAAGCCTTTTAAAAGTGCGAATCAAAGCATTTCAGATTCCGCCAAAATTGGAAAAAACACGATTGTTCAACCTAATTGTTTTATAGGCCATAATGTAATTATCGGTGATGACTGTTTGATCCATCCAAATGTTATAATTTATGATGACACCATTATTGGTAATAATGTCACCATTCATGCGGGTACGGTTTTGGGAGCAAGTGCCTTTTATTATAAAAACCGTCCAGAAGGATTTGATCAATTGATTTCGGGTGGTCGCGTGGTGGTCAAAGACAATGTCGATATTGGCGCTCTGTGTACTATTGATAGAGGAGTTACAGGAGATACCATTATTGGAGAAGGTTCAAAGCTTGATAACCAAATTCAAATCGGTCACGACACCATTATAGGAAAAAAATGTTTGATTGCTTCTCAAGTCGGAATAGCTGGCTGTGTAATAATTGAAGATGAAGTTACTATTTGGGGACAAGTGGGAAGCACAAGTGCAATTACCATTGGAACTAAAGCCGTGGTTCATGCACAAGCAGGAATCAGTAAATCTTTGGAAGGTGGTAAAACCTATTGGGGCAGACCTGCCCAAGAAGCAAAAGCAGAGTTGAAAGACAAGGTCTATATAAAGAGAATTCCAGAAATCATTGAACAGTTAAAAAAGAAATAATGTCTCCAAAACAAATAGTCAAAAGCTTTTACGAATCAGATTTAGCTAATGATAGTACTGTGATTGCTACTTACATTCACAAAGATTGTTTGTTGCATTGGAATAATAGCACAGGATACAAAGTTTTCGATTACGATGGATTAAATCGTTTTTTCAAGAATATTAGGATAGCTTATCACTCCTTAAGACCCCAAATCAGTCACTTACTGCAAGATAAAAATCAAGTTACCATTAGGTATACCATGTTTGTAAGTACCATTGAAGATCCTGATAATGAGATGCCTTTGGCTAATTTTATTAGTATTTGGGAAATAAAGGATGGAAAACTCTATAGAGGTTATGAAATAAGTCAAGTGGCGGACGATAATATTGAAAGTTACAAATCATTTTCAGAAATAAAAGTTTAACAAAGGCTTCATAAATGCTGTTAAAAGGATTACTTTTGCGAAGTCTTAAAAATTAAAAAATAATATAAATGAGCGTTTTAGTAAATAAAGATTCAAAGATAATAGTTCAGGGTTTTACAGGCAGTGAAGGTAGTTTTCATGCTGAACAAATGATAGAATACGGAACTAACGTTGTTGGTGGTGTTACTCCTGGTAAAGGTGGACAAGTCCATTTGGACAGACCTGTTTTCAATACTGTTGAAGACGCAGTTAAAGAAGCTAAAGCAGATACTTCTATTATATTTGTACCGCCTGCCTTTGCAGCCGATGCCATTATGGAAGCTGCTGATGCTGGAATCAAGGTCATTATTTGCATCACGGAAGGAATTCCGGTGGCAGATATGATTAAGGCCGCAAACTATATTAAATCTAAAGACTGTCGCTTAATCGGCCCAAACTGTCCAGGTGTGATTACACCAGGCGAAGCTAAAGTTGGCATCATGCCAGGTTTTGTTTTCAAAAAGGGTAAAGTTGGTATTGTTTCCAAATCAGGAACATTAACTTATGAGGCTGCTGACCAAGTTGTGAAACAAGGTCTTGGAATCACAACCGCTATCGGAATTGGTGGGGATCCAATTATTGGAACCACTACAAAAGAAGCCGTAGAATTATTGATCAATGATCCAGAAACAGAATGTGTTGTGATGATTGGTGAGATTGGAGGACAATTGGAAGCTGATGCAGCGTATTGGTATAAAGAAAGTGGTAGTAAAAAACCTATTATTGGTTTTATTGCTGGAGAAACTGCACCTGCAGGACGTACTATGGGGCACGCTGGTGCAATAGTGGGAGGAAGTGATGATACTGCTCAGGCCAAAAAGAAAATTATGAGAGCTTGCGGAATTCACGTTGTGGATTCTCCAGCCGAAATTGGTAAAAAAGTAGCCGAAGTAATGGCATAATTACTAAATAATATATTATAAAAACCTCGCAATTTTGTGGGGTTTTTTTATTTGAAACAGCATCTTATCCTTATATTTGAATAGAGAATTAGAGAATTATCAACCACAGTCGAGTGCCAAAGTTTAAAAACTATGACATCACTGCTAAAAAATTATACTTATGAAGTTATTGGAAGGAAAAACGGCAATTATTACAGGAGCAAGTAGAGGTATCGGTAAAGGTATCGCACAAGCTTTTGCGGCACATGGTGCCAATGTGGCCTTTACCTATAGTTCATCTGCAGAATCAGCAAAAAAATTAGAAGAAGAATTAAACACCTTGGGTATTAAAGCCAAAGGCTACCAAAGTAACGCGGCCGATTTTAATGAATCCCAAAAATTAGTGGACGATGTTTTGGCTGATTTTGAAACCATTGATATTTTAGTCAATAATGCTGGTATTACGAAAGATAACTTATTGATGCGTATGACCGAGGATGATTTTGATAAAGTCATTGAAGTCAACCTGAAATCTGTATTCAACATGACGAAAGCCGTACAGCGCACTATGCTGAAACAGCGTAAAGGTTCCATCATTAATATGAGTTCTGTTGTTGGTGTTAAAGGAAATGCTGGACAAACTAATTATGCGGCTTCTAAAGCAGGGATTATCGGGTTTTCAAAATCGGTAGCATTGGAGTTGGGATCTCGGAACATTAGAAGCAATGTGGTTGCGCCCGGATTTATAGAAACTGAGATGACTGCCAAATTAGATGAAGAAACTGTCAAGGGATGGCGAGCGGCTATTCCATTGAAACGTGGCGGAACCCCTGAAGATATTGCCAACACTTGTGTGTTTTTAGCGAGCGATTTAAGTGCATATATTACAGGACAGACGATCAATGTAGATGGTGGAATGTTAACTTAGACCAATTCCCACGAAAGTGGGAATCTCATGATTTTAACTATCCATTTAATGCAGACAGAAACCCTTCCTTACATCATATTAGCTGGAATTATAGCGCTTTCATTAGCGCTTTTTCAGTATATATATAAATCAAAAAAACGCACGAGAGTTAATTTTCTATTAGCATTTTTGAGATTTGTAACACTGTTTTCTGTTTTTTTGCTATTGATCAATCCTAAATTTGATAGAACCACCTATTTTAACGAAAAACCAAATTTACTGATTGCAGTCGATAATTCTGAATCGATAAAATATTTGGATCAGGATCAAAAGACGCGAGATTTAGTAGCATTTTTAAAGCAAGATAAATCCTTAAACGAACGATTTGACCTCGAGTTTTATAGTTTTGGGAAGGATATCCACAACTTGGAAGCATTAATCTTTGATGAAAAACAAACCAATCCCACTGTAGTATTTGAGCGTTTTTCACAGGTGTATGGCAATTCGATCGCACCTTTAATTTTGATTACCGATGGTAACCAGACGTATGGGAATGACTATGAATTTGCCGCCCAAAATTATAAGCACGCGATCTTTCCGATTGTTTTAGGAGATACGACGCGCTATATCGACTTGAAGATTGAACAGCTCAACGTCAATAAATATGCGTATTTAAAAAATAAATTTCCTATAGAAATTATTGCAGTTTACAATGGCCTGGAGGAAGTAAGCACCCAATTGACCGTAAGCTCTGGAAACACTTTAGTTTTTTCTGAGACTTTGACATTTAACCAGGAGCAATCCAGCAGACTCGTCAACTTAAGCCTACCAGCTAATAGTCCAGGAGTCCACAGCTATAAGGCCGAGTTAAAACCACTCGTCAATGAGAAAAACACCGTCAATAATATTAAGAATTTTGCTGTAGAGGTCATTGACAGAAAAACCCATGTCGCTATTATCTCTGATATTATGCATCCTGATTTGGGAGCCTTGAAAAAGGCAATCGAAAGTAATGAGCAACGGCAAGCTTCCATTATAAAACCTTCTGAGTTTTTGAAATTATCTGATGATTTTCAGCAAGTCATCATCTATCAGCCCAATCAGAGTTTTAAGTCCGTTTTTGATGAGATTGAGACTTTAAACATCAACACATTTACCATTCTTGGCACCAAAACCAACTGGTTAGAGTTTAATAAGCTTCAACCTTATATGCAACAAACGGTGACCAATCAGTATGAGGATTTTCAACCTTCGTTAAATTCCAATTACAGTGTATTTATTGTGGATGACCTTAACTTCTCGGATTTTCCACCCTTGCAAACGGAGTTTGGTGAAGCAACTTTCTCATTGCCCATTGAGATCGTTTTGTACAAAACCGTAAATGGCATTCAATTGAAAGAACCTTTGTTATTCACTTATGAAGTGAATCAGAAAAGAGCAACGGTGTTAAATGGGGAAGGTATCTGGCGGTGGAGAGCACAAAATTATTTAGATGATAAATCGTTTCATAACTTTGATAATTTTATTGGAAAGATCATTCAGTATTTAGATTCTGGACAAAAGCGCGCGAGATTGAATGTCTCTTACGAATCTTTCTATAATGGCAATGACAATGTGATCCTGACGGCGCAGTTTTTTAACAAGACCTATGAATTTGACAATACCGCAAACCTTGAAATCACAGTAAAAAACATAGATAGCGAACAAGCCCAAACAATTCCATTTATCCTAAAACAATCCAACTATCAAGTGGATTTAAGTGGTTTGGAGGCTGGTGATTATAAATTTACTGTCACATCCCAGAATGAAAACATTTTCCAGTCAGGAGCATTCAAGATTTTGGACTATAATGTGGAACAGCAATTCCTTAATGCGAATGTTTCCAAACTTCAAAACTTGGCTACCCAAAGCCAAGGCAAATCTTATTTTATTGACGATACCAACGCACTTACTGAGCAGTTAATAAAGGATGAAAGGTTTGCTACCATCCAAAAAAGCATTAAAAAAGTTGTACCTTTGCTCGATTGGAAATTTCTACTAGCTTTTATTGTATTAAGCCTTAGTGCAGAGTGGTTTATTAGAAAATACAACGGATTAATTTAACAAAAAACTATTTATTATTTATGGAAAGATTACCTAAAGTTGCAATACCTGCAATTATTGCAGCAATTGTTTTAATTATAATTCTCGCCAAATCAGCAGTGACAGTTCAGTCAGGACAGGCAGGAGTATTGTACAAAACCTTCGGAGGAGGGGTCGTTACTGACGAACCGGCTCTAGGTGAAGGTTTTCATGTTATAGCCCCTTGGAATAACGTATTTATCTACGAAGTAAGACAGCAAGAAATTTTGGATAAAATGAGTGTTCTATCCTCAAATGGATTGGACATTAAATTAGAGGCCTCTGTATGGTTCCAACCGGCGTACGAAAGCCTTGGAAAATTGCACCAAGAAAAAGGTGAAATGTACAAAGAACGTATCCTGCTCCCAGCCATTCGTTCAGCTGCAAGAAGTGTTGTAGGTCGTTATACCCCAGAACAATTATATTCTAGTAAGCGTGATGCCATTCAGCAGGAGATTTTTGAAGAGACCCAAAAATTTGTCAAAGATCAATACATCCAATTGAATGAAGTTTTGGTACGTGATGTGACCTTACCAGCAACTATTAAAGATGCTATTGAACGAAAATTGAGACAAGAGCAAGAGTCATTGGAGTATGAGTTTAGATTGGTAACGGCATCCAAAGAAGCTGAAAAAGTCATTATTGAAGCACAAGGTAAAGCAGATGCTAACCGAATTTTGAGTGCATCCTTAACGGATAAGATCCTTCAGGATAAAGGGATTGAAGCTACGGTAAAACTTTCTGAATCCAATAATAGTAAAGTTATTGTCATTGGTTCAGGAGATTCAGGTCTGCCTATTATTTTAGGAAACCAGTAATAATTTATAGCGATTGAGTATTTTATCAATATTTTTAATAGAACTATTAGGATGGTAAGATATTTTTTCAAATATTTGTAGAACACAAAGAAGAACATGACATTTATTCAATCACATCATCACCATCATCATATTTGCACTCAAGCGAACTGAAGATGTATTGAATAAAATCAACATATTTAAAACCGTTTGAGTAAATCAAGCGGTTTTTTCATTTCTGCCAAAGCAGGAATCTCACCCAAAAAGATTTACTCAGACAAACCTTAAGTTTAATTTAAAAGACCCCTACTTTCGTGGGCACTAAGATGAGTAAATTAAGAATAGCAGTTCAAAAATCGGGACGTTTACATGACGATTCCATGAAAATCCTTAACGACGTTGGGATTTCAATAGACAATGGCAAAGATCAGCTCAAAGCCTCAGCCAAGAATTTTCCTTTGGAAGTATTTTATCTTCGTAACGGTGATATTCCTCAATACCTTCGAGATGGCGTCGTAGATGCGGCCATTATCGGTGAAAATATCCTGGTAGAAAAAGGTTCCGATATCTCCGTCGTGGAAAAATTGGGGTTTTCAACCTGTAAGGTGTCTATAGCCGTGCCAAGATCCTTTAAATATAAAGACGTCAAAGATTTAGATGGAAAGCGAATAGCCACATCATACCCCAATACCGTCCAACAGTTTCTGGATAAAAACAATATCAATGCACAATTGCACATCATCAACGGTTCTGTTGAAATCGCACCAAATATAGGGCTTGCCGATGCCATTGTAGATATCGTTTCAAGTGGGAGCACCTTGTTTAAAAACAATCTCAAAGAAGTTGAAGTATTGTTAAAATCTGAAGCAGTTTTGGCCGCGTCACCATTGATTTCTGCTGAAAATGAAGCAGTGTTAAAACGATTGCAATTTCGATTTCAATCTGTTCTCAAAGGCCGACAATCTAAATATGTGCTTCTAAATGCTCCAAATGATAAGCTTGAAAAAATTATAAGCGTCCTTCCTGGAATGCGAAGTCCCACCGTTTTGCCATTGGCACAAGAGGGGTGGAGTTCCATACATTCCGTAATCAATAAAAATGAGTTTTGGGAAGTCATCGACGAATTAAAGGCCAATGGTGCTGAAGGCATTTTAGTCTGTCCAATTGAAAATATGGTCATTTAAATAATATGATTTCTACCTATTATGAAATCTCAAATAATAAAAAAGAATGCAAATCATAAACAACCCAAATAAAGCCTCTTGGTCAGAACTCATTAAAAGGCCAACGCAATCAATCGACAGTATTGAAGACACGGTTGTCCAGATATTTGAAGATGTCAAAAGAAACGGCAATCTGGCCATCCAAAAATATACAGCGCTTTTTGATGGTATCGATACTGAGGTAACTGAAGTTTCTATAGCCGAAATAGAAACTGCTTCCCAGAATGTATCAAGGGAATTAAAAGAGGCTATTCAAATGGCCAAACAGAATATTGAAACATTTCATAAGTCTCAAAAAACAGATAGGATTGAGGTTGAAACCATGCCAGGTGTCCTTTGTTGGCAAGAAAAACGACCAATTGAAAAAATAGGATTGTATATTCCGGGTGGTACTGCTCCATTATTTTCAACGGTACTGATGCTTGCTGCCCCAGCGCAAATTGCAGGTTGCAAAGAAATGATTCTCTGTTCGCCGCCAAATAAACAAGGCGCTATTGCCAACGAGATTTTATATGCGGCACAATTATGTGGTGTAACCAAGATTTATAAAGTGGGCGGTATCCAAGCGATTGCGGCCATGACCTTTGGTACAGAATCCATTTCACAAGTATATAAAATTTTTGGACCTGGGAATCAATTTGTAACTGTCGCAAAACAATTGGCAACCAAATACGGTGTGGCCATTGATATGCCTGCCGGCCCAAGTGAGCTCTTGGTTTATGCTGATGTCAAGGCAAATGCAGCTTATGTAGCTTCTGACTTGTTGAGCCAAGCGGAGCATGGAGCCGATAGTCAGGTGATATTGGTTTCAAATTCCGAATCGTTTATTGCAAAAGTGGAAATTGAGATCGCGCAGCAAATTGCCGTATTGCCAAGAAAAACCATCGCTCAAAAAGCCATTGCAAATTCGAAGCTGATTTTTATTGAAGATGATCAAGAAGCTTTGGACTTCATAAATGCTTACGGACCGGAACATTTTATTTTATGTGCAAAGAATGAAAATTTATTCATCGATGGCATTAACAATGCAGGATCTGTATTCATTGGTGATTATACTCCAGAAAGCGCGGGAGATTATGCTTCTGGCACCAATCATACCTTGCCAACTAATGGATTCAGCAAAGCTTATTCAGGAGTTAATTTGGACAGCTTTCTGAAAAGTATGACCTTTCAGAAAATTACAAAACAAGGTTTACGAAATATAGGAACGACCATTGAGCTTATGGCTGCGGCCGAAGGATTGCAAGCTCATAAAAACGCCGTATCCATCCGATTAAAAAATATCAGCTCATGACTATTCAAAATCTAATAAGACCCTCCATAAAGGCTTTGAAGCCTTATTCTTCAGCACGCGATGAATTTAAGGGCAATACCGACAACCTCACTTTTCTTGATGCGAATGAAAACCCTTTCGAAAATGGGGTCAATCGCTATCCTGACCCACAACAAGGCAAGCTAAAAGCCTTGATTTCTCAGATAAAGGACGTTCCAACAGAAAATATTCTCTTGGGGAATGGCAGTGATGAAGTGTTGGACTTGCTCATCAGGATGTTCTGTGAGCCCAATAAAGATAATATCATAATTCTTCCGCCAACCTATGGCATGTATGAAGTTTTAGCCAATGTCAATGCGGTTGAAACGATTAAAATCAATCTTTCTGAGGACACATTCCAGCCAAAAAAAGAGACTATTTTATCTAAATCGAACGCGAACAGCAAAATTCTGTTCTTATGTTCGCCCAATAATCCCTCAGGGAATAGCTTTGAAGTATCAACCATAGCCTTTTTATTGAAGAATTTCAAAGGCATCGTGGTTATAGATGAAGCCTATATAGATTTTTCAAAACAAGAAAGTTGGCTTTCAAGATTGAATGAATTTCCAAATCTTGTGGTTACCCAAACCTTATCCAAAGCTTTTGGAATGGCAGGTATCCGTTTGGGAATGTGTTTCGCTTCCGCAGAAATCATAGCCACATTGAACAAGATTAAACCACCCTATAACATAAACGAACTTACACAGGCAAAAGCCATTGAAGGCCTTAGTAAAATGACTCTCATAAATTCGCAAATAGCCTCTCTTTTAGAGCAAAGAGATATTTTAGTTAAAGCATTGGATGAAGTTAGATTTATAGAAAAAGTCTATCCATCTGAAGCTAATTTTGTGATGGTTAAGGTAGATGATGCCAATAAACGTTATCAGCAATTGATTGAAAATGGCATTGTCATTCGCAACAGAACAACACAACCCTTATGTGAAAATTGTTTGCGCCTTTCGGTTGGTACAAAAGAAGAAAACAGGAGACTCGTTGAAAATTTAAAAAAATTATAAAGATTGAATCTGATGAAAAAAGTATTATTTATTGATCGTGATGGCACCATCATCATTGAACCAAAGGATTATCAAATAGACAGTTTTGACAAGCTTTTGTTCTACCCTAAAGTGTTCAAATATTTGGGTAAAATTGCGAAAGAATTGGACTATGAAATCGTAATGGTGACCAACCAAGACGGATTGGGAACGGATTCTTTCCCTGAAGACACGTTTTGGCCAGTACATAATTTTATGTTAGAAACATTTAAATCTGAAGGTATTGAATTTAAGGAACAGTTCATCGATCGAACGTTTGATGAGGATAATGCAGATACACGTAAACCCCGAACTGGCCTGTTGACGCAATATTTTTCTGATGGATATGATTTGGAGAATTCGTTTGTCATAGGGGATCGCTTGACGGATGTTGAATTGGCTAAAAATTTAGGTTCCAAGGCTATATTCATTAATAATCCAACGAGTGACTTTATTGATGCAGATCAGGAAACGTTAAAAGATTACATTGGTTTAGAAACTAAAGACTGGAAGGATATTTATAATTTCTTAAAGGCAGAAGATCGAACCGCCAGTCTTGAGCGTAACACTAATGAAACCAAAATCTCCATCAACTTAAACCTTGACGGGACTGGAATAAGCAATATTGACACTGGAATAGCCTTCTTTGATCACATGTTGGATCAAATAGCACGTCATGGTCAATTGGACTTGGATATTGACGTAAAAGGCGATTTAGAGGTGGATGAACACCATACGATAGAAGATACAGGAATTGCATTGGGAGAAGTGTTTGCCAAAGCCTTAGGTAATAAATTGGGTGTTGAGCGTTACGGATTCTGTTTGCCCATGGACGATTGCTTGGCACAAGTTGCCATCGATTTTGGAGGACGGAATTGGTTGGTTTGGGATGCAGAGTTTAAACGCGAAATGATCGGAAAAATGCCGACGGAAATGTTTTTTCACTTTTTTAAATCGTTTACCGACGGTGCCAGATGTAATTTGAATATCAAAGCTGAAGGCGACAATGAACACCATAAAATTGAAGCCATTTTCAAAGCGTTTGCAAAATCGATAAAAATGGCCATCAAGAGGGATCTGGAAAAAATGATTTTGCCATCAACGAAAGGGCTATTATAAGCCCATCCTAACCTTCCCAGAGGGAATGAACAATTATGCCAGCTTGTATGAGAATTTATCGTAATAAATAATCAATTCGTATGCATTTGTGATTTCGATTACTATTGATAAAAAGCAAAAAAATAGTTTTAAATGAATATTGTAATAATAGACTACGGCGCCGGAAACACCAAAAGTGTTCAGTTTGCATGTAATCGCTTGGGGTATGATCCTATTTTGACCAATAGCTCAGAACTTATAAAGGCAGCTGATAAAGTGATTTTCCCTGGCGTAGGTCATGCAAGTAATGCCATGAAAATGCTTCAGGAATCTGGATTGGATGTATTGATTCCAACGTTGAAACAACCGGTATTGGGTATATGTTTAGGAATGCAATTACTGTGTAATGCCACCGAGGAAGGTGCGACCAAGGGCTTAGGTGTTTTTGATGTTCAGGTGATACGTTTTTCAGATAAAGTAAAAGTCCCACAAATGGGTTGGAATACGATTTCCAATTTGAAAACAAATTTATTTATGGGCCTTAAAAACAATGCCTATATGTATCTTGTGCACAGTTATTACGCAGAGTTGTGTGACAATACTATAGCGCAGACGAATTATGGTGTGACCTATAGTTCTGCATTAAAGAAAAATAATTTTTACGGCGTTCAATTTCATCCCGAAAAAAGCAGTTTGGAGGGGGAAGATGTTTTGAGGAATTTCCTCAATTTATGAAATCAAAAATCAAAAATCGTAAATCAAAAATCGTAAATCATAAATCAAGATGAGGATTATTCCAGCAATAGATATTATAGATGGCAAATGTGTCCGTTTGACCAAAGGAGATTATAATACGAAGAAAATATATAACGAAAATCCATTGGAAGTTGCCAAGCAATTTGAGGCTTCAGGGATTGAGTATTTGCATCTGGTCGATTTGGACGGTGCCAAGGCAAAACATATCGTTAATTATAAAGTATTGGAGCAAATTGCTTCAAAAACGAATTTGAAGATTGATTTTGGCGGCGGACTCAAATCTGACGAAGATCTTCATATTGCCTTTAATTCTGGTGCTAAACAAATTACTGGTGGCAGTATTGCGGTGAATGATCATGAAACTTTTGAATCGTGGTTGGAAAAGTATGGCTCTACAAAAATTATTTTGGGCGCTGATTGTAATGATGGGAAGATTGCCATAAGTGGCTGGCAGGAGCAAAGCAGCCTGGAAGTGATTCCGTTCATAAAAAACTACCAAAGACAAAAAGTGCAATATGTCATCTGTACTGATATTGCGAAGGATGGCATGTTGGAAGGACCGTCATTTGACTTATACCGCGAGATCATTGAAGAATGCTCAAACAGTAGTACAGATCAATCTATAAAATTGATTGCTTCTGGCGGGATTTCACATATTGATGAATTGCCAAAACTGAGAGATTTAGGATGTGAAGGCGTCATCATTGGAAAAGCCATTTATGAGAACAGAATCAGTTTACAGGAATTGGAGCAATTCTATTAGTGAAACCCTATTTTGAAGAAATTGCGAAGCAGTTTTTTCAAAACAGATGGTTGAACTAATCCCGCTCCCGATAATTATCGGTATGGCGGGAACTCAAGAAGATACATATTTGTCATTTAGCTACAACCAAGTCTTTGTTCTTTCCCGATATCTATCGGGACTATAAGCGCAGCGGTCTTGATTTTATATCAGACAACTATGATTCAGTATATTAATTAAACCCATTTAAATCCTGCTTCCGCAGAAAATATTATGCTTGCAAAACGAATAATTCCTTGTTTGGATATTAAAAATGGACGTACCGTCAAAGGTGTAAATTTCATCAACCTCATTGATGCAGGAGATCCCGTTGTATTGGCAAAGCAATATGCCGAAAAAGGAGCGGATGAGCTGGTGTTTCTTGATATTTCAGCAACCTTGGAGGGACGGAAAACCACATTGGAAATGGTTCTAAAAGTAGCTGAACAAGTCAATATTCCGTTTACTGTAGGTGGCGGAATTTCATCTGTTGAAGACGTCGATTTACTGTTAAAATCGGGAGCTGATAAAGTCTCGATCAATTCATCCGCAATAAAACGTCCAGAACTGATTAATGAACTCTCTGATAAGTTTGGGAGTCAGTGCGTGGTTGTCGCCATTGACGCCAAGCAAATTGATGGTCAATGGAAAGTACATCTGGCAGGAGGAAGCATCCCTACAGAATTGGATCTTTTTGAATGGGCAAAAGAAGTTGAGACACGTGGAGCCGGTGAGATATTATTCACCTCTATGGATCATGATGGTACAAAAGATGGGTTTGCCAACGAGGCTCTGTTGCAGTTATCAACAACATTAAACATTCCAATTATTGCCTCTGGAGGTGCTGGAACGATTCAACATTTTGTGGACACCTTTCAAAAAGGAAAATCGGATGCCGCGCTTGCAGCCAGCGTATTTCATTTTGGTAAAATCGAGATTAAAGATTTGAAAGAAGCACTAAAGAAAAATAACATAGAAGTAAGAATTTAAAAAATGACCACAAATCGTGCTTCCGACAGAAAGATGGGGTAATGTGTTTCTTAGCAAGATCCACTCAAAAGTTATAATTGTGGCAAAAACAATACAATAATGAACTTGAAATTTAATTCAGAAGGCTTAATTCCTGCCGTTATACAAGATGCTATCACCAAAAACGTCTTGATGTTAGGGTATATGAATGAAGAAGCCTTTAAGGAAACCCAAGAGACCAAAAAAGTAACGTTTTATAGCAGAAGCAAACAACGCTTATGGACCAAAGGTGAAGAAAGCGGTAATTTCCTGAATTTAGTAGATATTAAAGTAGACTGTGACAATGATACGCTATTGATTCAGGCGCATCCAGTAGGTCCAACATGCCATAAAGGATCGGATACCTGTTGGGGCGAGGAAAATTCATCCAACTTCGGCTTTATTTCTAAATTGGAACAGACGATTCTGGAGCGTCGTACCAACTCCAAACCAGAGGACTCCTATGTAGCCTCGCTTTTCGCAAAAGGCATCAACAAGCTGGCTCAAAAAGTAGGCGAGGAGGCGGTTGAAGTGGTCATTGAAGCCAAAGATGATAACGATGAGCTGTTTTTAAATGAAAGTGCCGATTTATTGTTTCATTATTTGATGTTGCTCCAGGCCAAAGGATTTAAGTTGGAGGATATTGAAATGATTCTTAAAAATCGGGAGAAAAAATAATCTTCTACCTTGAATCGCATCTTATTTTTCCGTGAAAGTTGAGTGATATAAAAGAACCAATTGGCATAAAGAAAATAAGAGATGTTTTCCAACTAATTCTTAAAATGGACTAATTGTCAATAACTTTGAGACATGGATCAAAACTATTTTTATCTAATAACTATTCAATATTTAGGCTTTCGTTATCATGGATGGCAAAAACAGCCCAATCTAAAAACGGTGCATCTCGTAATAGATAAAACTTTGAATTATGTTTTTGACGGCAATAGAAAATTTAAAAGCTTAGCCGTAGGTAGAACAGATGCTATGGTCTCTGCCAATGAGACGGCGTTTGAATTGTTTATGGAAGATCCTATTTCAGATTTTGATGCGTTTCTTGAACAATTCAATTATTATTTGCCACAAGATGTCAGGGCTTTATCGATGAAAGAAGTCGACAGAAACTTTAATGTCATTCAAAACGCAAAACTTAAAGAATATGTTTATCTGTTTGCACACGGACAAAAATCACATCCGTTTTGTGCCTCAATAATGACCACTTTTAGAGATGTCTTGGATATTGAACTGATGAAGAAAGGTGCCAAGCTCTATGAAGGCACACATAATTTCAGGGCATTCTGCTCACGGGTCTCAGAAAACGGGCTCTATAACAGAACAGTGATGTCATGTGGTTTAATTGAGAATAATATGTTTGCGGCCAGTTTTTTCCCTGAAGAATCCTATCTCTTCAAAGTTAAGGGCGAAGGTTTTGGGTATAATCAAATTAGAGGCATGATGGGCACCCTTGTCAAACTTGGCAAAAACGAATTAACATTAGACGATATTGCAAAAAGCCTACTGCCAGATAGTACAGAGGTTATGGAGTATATTGCGCCAGCTTCCGGATTGATCCTGAATTCTGTTGAATTTGATTAATGCAATTGCAATAGCAGTTCTTTGCAGCCTATATCATATACCGACGTATCCGATTTGGTGATTAATCATAGAATTCAAGTTAGCATCTCCTAAAATTCTTTGAAATAAAAATTGGCACGGCAATATTTTATTTTAACCATGTTCTTACAATCGCACGTTTTGAAAACCAAACGAGAAAAACAGCGATGACTATACTTGTTAAGGGCAGAAATATATCTCTTGGATTAATTTCTGTTAACACATAAAACTGTCGGATCCCAACGGCGACAAAAGAAATTATAAATAGGGTATAGGCCCATCGTTTACGGAGGAGCCAGAAAATTGCAGCAAACAATCCAGCAAAAACAGCAATTGCAAATACGGAAACATACCATATTGGAAGATCGTCGTACAAATTGTGTTGTGCTTGTGAAAGTTGTGTGCGTTGTTCTGTGGTCAAAAATGCCTGCATAATATAGCTATAAACGCCAAAGGCATTCCAAAGCAAGGCAATAATACCCACAACCCAAAAGTAAACAGGTGGATTTTTTGAAGAAGTAAAATTCATAAATTGTTGGTTTTGATATTTAAAGACACAACAATTTATGAATTTTTTATTTATAAACAGTAATGTAAAGTGACTTTGGCAGAAAGATTTAGTTGTCCTCTACCACATGAAGTACAGGCGTCTTATTGACCCATTTCCCATTCTTTGATTCGCCCAAGATGTATACTTCTTTTGATTGTTCATATTCTTTAATCGTACGAAGCATGTGTTCTTTAGTATCTCTATGGATCTTGATTCCCGTAGCTTTACCTTTATTTCTTATTTCTATATAGAAGCCGTCTCTAAATTTGATCGGTCTTGTAGGTGGTCTTCCCATTTATTTAAAATATTTGAAGGATTTAACTCGCATATTAAACAAAATAATGCCAAAAAGCAAACCCTTAATTAAACTTTTCAAAAATAGATTGCTTTTACTTGATATACCCCATTACTTGATAGTAATTTTATATTCTTTAATTGAGCCATACTATACGAAAAAGTTTTTTACTTTTAAAGCATTGAAGTTGACAAGAAGCCCAGAATGAAACCTAAAAAGAAAAGAAAATCCTATAAAACAGTCAACCGTTCTCCTGGTACGGTTTATTATAAAGGTAAAAAGCAATCTACAGTTACTGATGTTGAAATTATCAATTACACCAAGGAGGACTATCATAAAATTGAAACCCAAAACGTAGAAGAGGCATTTCATTTTAAAGGTAATAACCAAGTCACTTGGATTAATGTCAATGGATTGAACAATACCATAGAAATTGAAAAATTGGGCATTCATTATGGCTTGCATCCTTTGACTTTAGAGGATATTGTGAATACTACCCACAGACCAAAACTGGATGAATTTGATAATTATTTATTCGTTATTTTAAAAATGCTTTACTTTAAGAATGAAACTGAACTGGTCTATGAACAGGTCAGTATGGTTGTAGGGGAGGATTATGTGTTGACTTTTCAAGAAGCAGATGGTGATGTTTTTGATGATTTAAGAGAACGAATTTCTTCTGGAAAAGGTCGTGTGCGCAGTTTGGGTTCTGATTATTTAATGTACGCCATTATTGATGCCGTAGTTGATCATTATTTAACTGTAATTGAGGTTTTTGGAGATAAAATAGAAGATATTGAAGACCGAGTTTTTGAAGCTGATTCTGATAGTAATGAAACCGCTACCACCATTCAAGGTCTAAAGCGTGAGATCCTGAAAATCAGAAGATCAGTGCTTCCAGTGCGAGAGGTCATAAATCGACTCGATAAAATTGAGAACCCCATAATTGAAGAAAAAACCCATAACTATTTAAGAGATTTATATGATCATATCGTTCAGGTCAATGAAAGTATTGAGGTCTATCGGGAAATGGTCTGGAGTTTATTGGATATGTATATGACCATCATCAGCAATAAGATGAATGAAGTCATGAAAGTACTGACCATTATTGCGACTATTTTCATTCCGTTGACTTTTATTGCAGGAATTTATGGGATGAATTTTGATAACATGCCAGAACTGCATTATAAATACAGTTATTTCATACTTATAGGCGTCATGATTTTTATATTTTTGATGATGTTAATTTATTTTAGAAAAAAGAAATGGCTTTAGAGTATTGTAATTAACAAATCTTAAATCACGATGACTATATGAAAGACGAACTGAACAAATCATTTGACCTCCTTATTAACAAATTATTGGGCTGGATGAACTCCATAATCGAGAACCTCCCTAATTTGATCTTGGCGCTTCTCGTGTTATTGATTGCTTATTTCTTGGCTAAATATCTCAGCAAGCTTACTCTAAGACTTATTGGTAATCGCGTCAAACAGAAGTCAGTGAGCAGTATTATAGCACGATTGACCACTGTTGTCATTGTTATGGGTGGTTTGTTTTTAGCTTTGGGAATTTTAAATCTTTCGCAGACACTCACCTCATTGATTACAGGTGCTGGAGTTCTTGGGTTGGTAATTGGTTTGGCTTTACAAGGGACTTTGTCAAATATCATTTCAGGTATCGTCATTTCGTTTAGGGAGAAAATTCAAATAGGCAATTGGATAGAAACTAACGGGTTTACCGGTGAAATCATAGATATCAATCTAAAAAACCTGACCTTGAAAGAATCGGATAATAATGTGGTTATGATTCCCAATAAACTCATCTTGGACAACCCAATGAAAAACTATTCCCTGACCTCATATATCCGTGTAGATTTATCCTGTGGTGTTGGTTATGAGTCGGATTTAGAATTTGTCGAAAAATTGACTAAGGAAACTTTAGAGAAAACATTTGAAAAAATAGATGACAGCAAACCTGTAGAGTTTTTTTTCACGGAATTTGGAGACAGCTCTATAAATTTTAGATGTCGTTTCTGGATTGCAGGCACAAAAAGTGTCCACACACTTAATGCCACTAATAAAGCGATTATTGCCATTAAAAAAGCGTTTGACGCAGAAGGTATCAATATCCCATTTCCAATCAGGACCTTGCAGTTTGACAATAAATTGGGCTTGGAAAATAATACTTTCGAAAAAGGAGCGTAAAAATTGAGTTTTAGAGTGTGTTATGAAACTGGATTTCTCACGACTTTTACGTATTTTTAAAAAAATAAAACGAACATCATAAATGGCTTCACCTATTGCATTCTCTAACGATTTGTTGGAGTTTCTCAAACTTTTAAAAGAAAACAACGATAGAGATTGGTTCAATGAACACAAAAAAGAATTCAAAAAACTCGAGGTTGATGCCAAAGGCAACTTCAATGTTTTATTTGAAGCTTTGAAAGTACATGATGATTTAGACCGGCTCAAGAACTTTCGAATTTATAGAGATGTCCGTTTTTCAAAAAACAAAGCGCCCTACAAAACCCATTTTAGTGGCTCTTTTTACAGAAGAAAACCCGCGCTAAGAGGAAGTTATTATCTCCATATTCAACCTAATAATGAATCGTTTATTGCGGTTGGCTTTTGGGATCCTTCGAAGGAAGATTTAATGCGGATAAGAAAAGAATTTGAAATCGATGATGAAGACATCCGAGCCATCATTAATAATAAAAAATTCAAGGAAATTTGGGGTGATCTCTTGGGTGAAGAACTAAAAACTGCGCCGAGAGGTTTTGATAAGGAACATAGTGCCATAGACCTCATCCGTAAAAAACAATTTCTTTTTACGAAAAAATATACCGATGTGCAAGTTGTCTCTCCAGGTTTTATAGAGGATGTCAATACATCATTTAAAGCGGTCAGGCCTTATCTCGACTATATGAGCAGCGTATTGACAACCAATATTAACGGAGAACCACTTATATAACTTCAATAATAGTGAAGGTGTTTCCATTAAACTCTACTTGGTCTCCCTTAACTTTGTTTATTAAAAGCATACCAATTGGCGAGCCTGATGAAATGGCAAAGACACTCATAGTCTCGGTATCAATTTTCCCAGCACTAATGGAGATAAAAAAGTTGTTAGTGGTTGTTTTGACCAAACTTCCCAGAATCACTTTATCAGAAACCATTTTCGGACTGATGGCTTTTAAGCTATCAAGCATTTTTTGGGCATCTGTAAGATATTGAGAGTTTTTTTCAAGATCATTAAAGAGTTTGCCGTTTCCCGAATCATCTTCATCACCACTTTTATCATTGCTGTCAATGGACTCTTTGATGGTTTCAATTTCATTTTTGTAATTGGCAATTCGCTTGTTGGCATAATCAAAACAAGCTTGCAAAACATCACTTTTTATTTTCATATAACTTTCGCCATCTGAGGCTCAAATAGTTGGATATGACTAATAAAACGCTCTTTTACAAGATTCATCATGCGCTTGTTTAATGCTGATGAATTTTGGATATAAATAGCATACTCTTCAACTGTGAATTGACCTATGATCATTCCTTTAATTGAGTTTCTGAATTTCATATCCTTGTGGATGGCGTTTTCGATATAGTCTAATTGTTTCGGCAAAGATAGCTCATAAAATACATTTTTGTGCTTGGCTATATAATTTTTAAAAACTTCAATTAAAAGCTCATTCTGAAGCATGAGCAAAGGTCTCAAAGTAGCGTTCTGAAAGCGCTCTTCACTGCTCATGGAATCATATATTAAAGCAGTGGGAATGTTGGGTCTCATCTGGATTAATTCGTCGGATCTATTTGTCATAACTTTAAGTTTCCTTAAACTTATGCATAATGATTAGCATAAAAAACCTGCCCGTGAGATGTTGTTAACTGGGTTATCAACAAATACACTCCTTGAAGTGATTTTTTAAACGGTTTTTATTCTTTTACGAACGATTTTAGTAATGATTGAAGTATCTTTGAGTATACAAATGCCCAAAACTGAATCCCATGCAATTTGGTAGCGTTGACCATCCTCAACATATAGATTTTTCATTGCCCGCCGATCATTTGGACACTTCAGCAGTGCTTTTTAAACAAACCAATAAAGAGGATCCCAAAATCTTTGTAGGATGTTCGCAGTGGAGCCAAGCCAAATTAAAGGGATTTTATCCTACTGGAACCAAGGATGCACTTACATATTACGCTACGCAATTCAATTCGGTCGAGCTCAATGCAACATTCTATCGGATTTTTTCTCCAGAAACCTTTACTGCTTGGTATCAAAAAACACCTGAAGGATTTAAATTTTTTCCAAAGCTATATCAGGATATCAGCCATTGGAAACGCTTGAATGGTGTAGATAAAGTAGTGGACGATTATTTGTACAGTGCTACAAATCTCAAGGAAAAATTGGGAGCTATTTTTTTACAAATGCACACAAATTTTACGCCTAAGGATTTTGATAGAGTGGAAGCCTTTGTCAAATCATGGCCGATAGAAATTCCCCTTGCTATCGAATTTAGACATACAGATTGGTATAATGATGTTTCGATTGCTAGTCGTTTATATAATTTATTGGAAACTTATAACATTTCAAATATCATTGTGGACACTCCTGGAAGACGTGATTTGATGCACATGCGATTGACAAATGGCACTGCTTTTATCAGATTTGTAGGTGCGAACCACGACAGTGACTATTTGAGGTTGGATGGCTGGGTGAAACGTCTTAAGGATTGGAAACTACAAGGCATAAATGAGATTGATTTTTTTGTGCATCAAAATATTGAAATAGAATCGCCATTACTTGCGGCATATTTTATTAAAAAGTTAAATGCCGAGTTGGGAATGGATTTACAAATTCCAAACAAAAACCAGAATCTGGAATTATTTTAAAATCAATAACTCATTAGCAAGCCTCGGGGTATTAAAATCCACTGGTGGGAATAAAACATATAGACATGAGATTTCAAACACAAAAATGGGTAAAGCCCCAAGATCTGAATCCCAACGGCACCTTATTTGGAGGTCTTCTTTTAGCGTGGATAGATGAAGAAGCGGCCTTATATACTGCCATCCAATTGGACAACACAAAGGTTGTTACAAAATTTATCTCTGAGATTAACTTTATGAGTTCTGCCAAGCAAGGCGACATTATTGAGATAGGGATGCAAATTGTTAGATTAGGAAATTCTTCCTTGACTTTAAAATGTGAAGCGCGGAACATGATGACCAAGACTAAGATCCTGACTGTTGATAATATTGTTATGATCAATTTGAACGAATCCGGCAAGCCTGTACCCCATGGTAAAACAAAGCTTGAGTTTGTAGATGATCGACTAATTTAGAAATCCGACTTTGTGTTTAATTAACAAATAATGGGAAATCGTTAACAACCTATGTGTAGTAATAATCGTATATTTATTAGAAACCAATTTAACACTTATCACCATGAAAAAAATAGGAATTACACTGTTTATGGCGACGCTCCTAGTGTCCTGTTCACTATCAAAGGTCGAGAAATCGGCCAGAAAAACTATTGATGGCAATTGGGTTCTCAATTCTGTCACTTATGATGAACAGGGAGTCTTCAATACGACTTTGTTTGATGATACCACAACTTCTTGTTTTAAGGATAGCCAGTGGTTCTTCAGATCCAATAACAGTACCGGAACTTATAATATTATCAATGCCGATTGTTCAACTGGAGTCAGGTACTTTAGATGGGCAGCCAATGAAATAGGTAAGGATACCGGCGATTTTGATTTCACTTTAAAATTTACTGATGAAAAGAAAAAAGATCTTCAGGGTAAAACAGGATATAGAATGAAGATGAAATACTTGGACGATAACTCCATGCAAATCACTCAAACTATTCAATTTGAGGGAAAACCATTTAATATTAATTTAAACTATACACGAACAACTTTATAAAATTTAAAATATGAAAAATACGATAAAAACACTTGCATTATTATTTATGATCACAGCCTTAGTAAGTTGTGATGCAACCAGAAATGCAAACAACAAACAAAAAGGAACTGTCATTGGTGCCGGTAGTGGTGCTGTAATTGGTGGTGTAATTGGCAATAATGTTGGTAGCAAAAACAATTCTGCCTTAGGAGCTATTATAGGTGCCGTTGTAGGTGGTGTTGCGGGTAATTATATTGGCGACCGCATGGATAGACAAGCTGAACGGATTGAGGAAGAAATCCCAGGAGCTCAAGTGGAGCGTGTTGGGGAAGGAATTAATGTTGTTTTTGATGAAAGCAGTGGGGTTTATTTTGATACTAACAAGCACAATATTAATGCTGCGTCCTCAGCAACACTTAGTAAATTGGCAGGTATCTTTAAAGAATACCCAGATACCAATATTCTAGTTGAAGGCCATACGGACAGTACTGGCCCGGATGCTTTTAATATGACACTTTCTAAGCAACGTGCACAATCAGTAACGTCTTACTTATCAAGTCAAGGCATTTCATCTGGTCGTTTTACAACCAATTGGTACGGTCCTAATCAACCTAAGTATGATAATTCAACCGTTGAGGGGAGAGCTAAAAATAGACGTGTGGAGTTAGCAATTATTGCTAATGAGCAAATGAAAAAAGAAGCACGGGAAAATGCGGGAAATTAATAATCTCACTTTTTCAATGTAAATTCAGCAGTCTTATTTAATTTAATAAGACTGCTTTTTTTTGTCTAATTTTTAGGAGCCTCAAAAATTGTTGGCGTCAGTTCAAATAATTCCAAATCAAAGTAATTTATGGAAGAAAATATATGATCGAAGATATCAGACATAATAGATTCATAATTCACCCAACGTATGTCATTGCTGAATGCATATATTTCTAATGGGATCCCTTGAGAAGTTGGCTGTAGTTGTCTCACCATTAAGCTCATGTCTTTATGGATGCCTGGGTGACGCTCTATATAAGTTTGTAGATATATCCTAAAAACACCCAAGTTGGTCAGGTTACGACCGTTTACCAAATTCGATTGATCTATATTATTTACGCGATTGTATTCTGCGAGTTCTTCTTGTTTATCCTCCAGATATTGGGTAATAAGCTGGATTTTTTTTAGGTTTTCAATCTCTTCATCTGTTATAAAATGTATGCTTTTTGATTTGATCAAAATAGACCTTTTAATACGTCGTCCTCCAGATGACTGCATTCCCCTCCAATTTTTAAAGGACTCAGAAATAATGGCATAGGTTGGAATAGTGGTAATGGTCTTGTCAAAATTTTGGACCTGTACCGTGGAAAGGTTGATTTCAATGACATCGCCATCGGCTCCATATTTATCCATGGTAATCCAATCTCCAATTCTCAAAGTATCATTGATGGCTACTTGAATACTTGCCACAAAACCCAAAATGGTATCTTTAAAAATCAATAGAAGGATTGCTGATGCCGCACCTATTGTAGTAAAGAATTTTAAAAATGACAAATCGATAAGCACGGCAAGAATTGACGCCACTCCAATAACCCATACAAATAGCATCACTACTTGTATATAACTATCAATAGGTTTGTCCCTTAAACGTGGTAAAGTCTTGAAGTAGGATTCTAAGGTTCGCAATACACTTCTCAAAATCCAAATGGTCAGCAAAATACCGTAGACTTTCAGTAAAACAACCAAGAACGCCTCTATTCTGGGGTAATCTGTAAACACCAAAGGAAACACCTTGATAGTAATGAATAACGGCACCAAATGTGCGATATTCCGCGGTGCTTTATGGCTTACCAATAAATCGTCAAACTCAGTTTCTGTCTTTGACGCAAATTTTGTAAAGCTTTTCACCAAGACTATTCTTGCTACAACATCTGTAATATAGATGACGAAAATCAGAATAGCCAATAATGTGAGCATGTTAAGGAACTTTGCCCAGTCATCGGTAAAACCAAATCTATCGAAAAAATCGTAAAAATAATGGTGGTTTAAAAACATTACACTGCAGTTTTTAAATATCTTTTCTCAATATAAAAGGTTGCAAAAGGAAGTAATGATGCCAACAGGACAATGCCCAATGTTTTAAAGGACCACTTTAATTTTGAACCCACCAATAGGGCCAAGAGCACATAGGCTATAAATAATAGACCATGGGTCATTCCAATGGGGTAGAGCAGCGTTTGATAGATTTCAGAATAAAAAGGTTTAACAAGTAACATGTTGGCAAACAAGACCAAATATGAGATGCCTTCTAAAATGGCAACAAGTTTGAAGCTTTTAATCAGTGTAAACATGGATTCTTAAATTTTATGCAAAAATACCCATGATATCCTGTATAAGCTACTTTTTAACCAGATTTTTTATGAGAACAACCGCATTGAAATCATTGAGTCATTAATTGAACTCATTTTATGTGTGATAAAGCCATTCCAAATGGTCTTCATTATGGAGGGATCGACTGCAGACAAATCCGTTCTTCAAATAAAAATGATGAAGATGCTCTTCTTCCGTAAGCAAGAAGTAGCGTTGCTGGGGATTTTCCGATTTTAATTGGTTTAGCCAAAAACTACCTAAGCTTTTATTGCGATATGGCTCCGAAATCCAAATAAATCCAAGATACCCATAGCCCTTATCAAACCAGGCTTTGGCATCGGTTTCAAAATATTCAAAATTTGGCGGCGATTTATAAAAAACAATACCTCCTCCGACAATGCCGGTGTCATCTTCAATGATATAAATTTTGGAATCGGTTTTATAAGTGTCCCAAAATGGAACAATCTCATCCTGCCAATCCTCGGGAAGAATCTGGAAGAATTGCTGCGGATCGTTTTTTAATTCCCTAAACTTAAAACCTTCCATTGCTACTTATAATAATCCCCAAGACCATAATCTGTCTGAATCTTCAAACCATCTATCGCCAATATCTGTTCTATAGTAGCCATTGTTGACAATTACGGAATGAATTCTGTTGTTCATCATTTTTTGGGCATCGCGCATCGTAATTCCAGTGCCTGTTACCAAAAGCGCAATTCCGGTATTGCCGGTAATCAACCATTCTTCATTGACCTTTTTAAGGTGCATGGGATGGATACCGTCTTTCATATCCTTTCTAAACACGACAACGGCATCTTTTGAAAACAATTCAAAGGTCTTTTTATCGTCATAAGGGAAAGGAGGTACAACAATGAATGCACCAACCTGGAACCCTTTTTTTGTGGCTATTTTAAAATTCTGCCCAGAGGCTACTTTATATAGCATTTCGCCAATAGGTTCCGTGATCCCTGCACGTTGGATGAATATTTGAGGATAGCCAAAACGGGAGGTAAATTCTAACGGATAAATCCCATTGCCATTAACGATGCAATTGATATCAATATGACCTATAAACTTATGCTTCAATAAAGTAGGTTCAAATTTTTTCAAGGTGGCATCAAAAATAGGGGACTGGTTGACCCAAAACATACTTGAGCCCATTTCACCCGTTGATACCCCCAATTCTTTAGGGAAAAGCTTCTTATGCTCAAAAGTAATATTGAACGGTCTTAAAAACTCTTTCCCATTAAAAAATGCAGAAACGGAAATCTCTACACCTTTTACTTTTTTCTGCAATTGAAAATTCCCGAAGTCGTCTCCCCACGATTTATCATAGGCCTTTAATACCCGAATTACATCTAATCCTTCATCATCACTACCAACAAACAACAACTGTTTTAGCTCTTGGGTTTCGCCGGAAGGTTTAATAACATAGGCATCAGGATGTCTTTCAACATAAGCAATAGCATCCTGAAAGCTTAGAAACTCTTCAAAAGGCAAGGTTTTTATTTTGTGCTTTTGCAGTTCCTTTTGACCGAAACTCCGATCTAATTCGAGAAGGTCAGTATATTCGCTTCCACCAAAAACAATTTTTCCTGCGGCTCGTAATTCGGCACATTCCTTTCCAAAACCGGTATAGTCAAATATGAGAATATCAGCCCAGTCAATATGCTTTTTCCAATCCTTAACTTTTTTTACAAATCCGGTTCCAATCTCTCGGGATGGCTTGTCTTCAATATATAATTTAACGGTATTACCTTCATTTTGGGTAGCGTAGGCTATATCTAAAATCTCTCCCCAGCGGGAAATAAATAGAAAGTTTTTTGGTAAGCTATTCTGCTTTTTCAAGATGTTCTTTTGAGAAGTTTGATGATGCGAAATTAGTTGTTTTTTTGATTCAAAATTAAATTGGAATAAAAAAAGACCGTTATTTCTAACAGTCTTTTTTCGGATTAATTAATCAACTTGAAATGTTATTCATTCGAGCCCATTAATGCAAAGAATTTATCTAAGTTTGGAAGGATCACAATACGTGTTCTTCTGTTTTTTGCTCTATTATCATTAGTGTCATTTTCTGCAAGAGGTTTGAAAGAACTTCTTCCTGAAGCAATCAATTTCTCAGGAGCAACACCATAATCATCTACTAGTTTTCTAACTACTGAAGTGGCACGTAAAACACTTAAATCCCAGTTGTCGGCAATTTTACTTGTTCTAATACTTCTAGAATCAGTATGACCTTCAACCATGACTTCAACACTTGGTTCAGAGTTAATGACATTTGCTAATTTTTGCAAAATATCATTTGCCTTGTTGCTCACTCTATAGCTTGCAGTGTTGAATAACATCTTGTCTGAAATTGAGATCATGACTACTGTTTCATTAATATCAATAGAAATATCTTCATCTTCATCAAGATTACTGCTATCCATAGACTTATTTAGGTTATAAGACAATGCAAGATTCATGGAATCTTTTAAAGTCTTAGCACCCGCAAGTTTGGAAGCATCTACGTTTTGCAATGTTTTGCGCATTGCCTTTTTTGTATCGTTGGAAATTACTGCAACATTGTCAACATTTACAAGCATGGCATCATTTTGTTCTGTAAGAGAATTGATTTTTTTATTGTAGTTATCAACTCTTGCTTGAATGGCTGCAAATTTGTTTTCAAGATCCTCTTTTTCTACTCGAGTTTTAGTGAGTTCGCTCTTAATTTGACCGTTTTCGACTTCTAAAGCGACGTATTTCTTTTTAGAAACACATGACGTGATCATGACAGCAAGGATTAATGCAATTGAAATTTTTTTCATAATATTAATTTAATGGTTTAGTATATGTACGAGTATTCATTGGTTATAGACGTTAGCTACTCGAACATTTTGGATTATTTTAACTTTAATTGATGTCTATAACCACATTAGGTGGGTGTTATATAATCTCCTATATAAAATTGAATATGGTTTTTGTGAAAAAATAGTACAGTGGCCACACCAATCTTATTTAGAAAAGTCCATAAAACACTATACGAAACAGAGACTGTTTTCATGAAAATATTAATTTTATTTCTTGTTCTCAGAAGGATCATCTTTTTCTAACCGGATCGGAAACCCCTTTTCTCCGCCATACAGTTTTATTTCCTGAATATCTGCCGGTAAGTAATAACCGTCTTTTTCTAAAGCTTCCTTTACGTTCCTTATGACATTACCTTTTGTAATCAAGGCCATTCTTCTGAAATCTGTGGTATCTACCCAAAAAAATACTTTTAAGTTCACGGTACTTGTAGCCAATTGGTCTTCAATTACAAAATTCTCATGTTCTTCATCTTCTATTACTTTGGGCTCTTTTCGCAAAGTGTCCAGTATTGTCTTCTTCGCACCTTGTATATCGTCTTCGTAAGCAATCCCGATAATAAAATTCCATCTAAAAAAACCGTCCTCGGTGTAGTTGGTTACCGGTTTTCTCAGCACATCACTATTGGGTATATAAACGTCCTTTCCATCAAAGGTCTTTAGCTTGGTGTATCTAAATTCCAAGTTTTTAACCTTACCAAAGTCTTGGCCAATTTCAACTGTGTCATTTACATCAAAAGGCCTGTTAAAAGCCAAAATAACTCCAGCTATGAAATTTTCGCCAATATCTTTAAAAGCAAATCCAAAAACTATGGCGCTTGCTCCTGCAGCGGTCAAGATAGCGGTTGCAATACCGCCCATTCCGGCAGCTCTTAAAGCAATCATTATCACAAAAATAACCAGGACATACCTTATGGATTGTCCCAAAAATTTACTCATGAGCGGGTCATGAGTTTTGGCATTTATCCGTGTTCTTGCAAACTGACCAACCCATTTGGCGATTAAAAAACCTAAGGCAACAATAAGAATTCCTATACCGATACCTGGTAATTGATCAATCAGACCATTATAAAAATTGGTGAAAGATTCAGTAATAGTTATTGTATTGTCTTGCATAGTGGGTTGGTCAAAAAAATATTTAATATGGTGACATAAACAAAAGGTGTCAATGTATTACTGTTCGCTTCCATTCTCCTCCAGGGCATCATTATCTGGACCGCCTTGACTGTAGAGTTGGTTCTCTTCATCTTTCAATTCCCTTTTTGAGCGGTCTTCTGGGAGGGTGCGTCCCGGAATGTCCAAATCCTCACCTTCAAAATCAACCGGATGTGTCCGATGATTTTCATCTAATTCTAAATCATCACCACCATCGGTTCTTAAGTTTTTCTGCTTTTCTCCCAACAAATCCTTATCGTGTTCTGAAACATTGGAGTCGTACTTCTGATCTTTTTTCTCTTCTTTTTTATTTGATGCCATTGTTCACTTTTTTTAAATTCAACTTGAACTTTAAATGTACATCGAATAAAATCCTGTGTTTAACGGATTCGAAACTAATATTGATGCAAATAGAAACAGTTTCATGCATATGAAGAACAGGCTTTGCAGATGGGTTCACATTAAATTGTGTAGGAGCAAAGATTACCTATAGATTGATGTACTTTTGAAAAAGTAGATGAACTAGAGTACAATAGTCCAGTCTAACCCAGATGCTGTGGTGCAGTCAAATAGTTGATTTCCACTGGTTCTTGATACCCCGAGGTTATTGATTTCATCTCTTCTATATAGTATGTTTTATACTTAAACTTTATTCAATTTATATCATACAATGTCAAAACAACCTTTACTGAGTACATATACAATGGGCGACTTAGAATTGCCCAATAGAATGGTCATGGCACCAATGACCCGCAGTCGTGCCGCAAACAAGGGCAACGTTGCAACAGAAGATCTGCACGTGATTTATTATACCCAAAGAGCCACGGCTGGATTGATTATCTCCGAAGGCTCACAAGTTTCAAAGGACGCTGTTGGCTATATCCATACCCCAGGAATCCATTCACAAGAGCAGGTCGAAGGCTGGAAAAACGTAACCAAATCTGTACATGATGCTGGTGGACGCATTTTTATCCAATTATGGCATGTTGGACGAATGTCGCATCCAGACTTCCATGATGGGAGTCTGCCGTTGGCTCCTTCAGCCATCAATCCTCATTCAAAGTCTTTTACACCGGAGGGTTTTAAAGATACGGTTACCCCAAAGGAAATGACCTTGGAAGATATCAAAATCACTATTGGTGATTTCCAGAACGCCGCCAAGAATGCTGTAGAGGCTGGATTTGATGGCGTTGAAATCCATTCGTCCAATGGCTATCTATTCCATCAGTTTTTTAATGGAACAAGTAATCACCGTAAAGACCAATATGGTGGAAGTATTGAAAATAAGGCACGTTTTTTCTTTGAAACATTAGATGCCATTCAGCAAGTCATTCCGCAAAACAGAATAGGTGTACGTTTTAATCCATCACTTCATAATATATTCGGAATGACGATGGATAAAGATACGATTCCGACTTTTGATTATATTATTGACAGATTGGATAAGGATTATGATTTGGCGTATATCCATTTATCAGAACCCTTCAATGACGTCTCTGAGGTTGCCTTTGCGGAACCCCATATTGCAAAGCGTTACCGTCCAAAATACAAAGGAACTTTAATGATCAGCACAGGGTTTGATCAAGAATCTGGCAATAAAGTCATTGAGGACGGTGATGCCGATTTAGTGTCTTTTGCTAAACTTTATATCTCCAATCCTGATTTGGTGGGACGATTCAGGGAGAACTTAGCAACGACACCATGGGATACAGCCACTTTTTATACTCGAGGAAAAGAGGGCTATACCACATACGAAACAAAATCTCGAGACTTAATTCCAAATTCATAAAATAATGAGCACTACAGATAAACAAAAAAACTTTACAACAATAAATCCAACTTCTGAGAAAGAAATAAAGACCTATACCTATATGACAGATGAGGAGGCCGAAAATGCCGTCAAAAAATGTCATGAGGCTTATTTAAAATGGCGACATACGCCAATTAAAGACCGGGCAAAAATCATTAAAGCCATTGGTCAGGAATTAATATCTCAAAAAGATAAATTCGCCACATTGATGACTGATGAAATGGGCAAGCTCCTTAGACAAAGTCATCAAGAAATTGAATTATGTGCAGGAATCTGTGATTTTACAGCCACTGAAGGCTTGAACGTATTGAAAGATGAAGAACGTGAATTGTCCGATGGAGGCAAAGGGATCATTACCTATTCCCCCATAGGCGTTATTTACGGCATTCAACCGTGGAATTTCCCCGCCTATCAAGTCATTCGCTATTCCATTGCCAATCTAATGGCAGGAAATGGGATTTTACTCAAACATGCGAAAAACGTTACGGGTTCAGCACTTTTATTAAAAGAAATTTACGAAACGGCTGGCCTTCCGAAAGATTTATTTACAGTGTTGATTATTGATCATGACCAATCTGATACAATCATCGAAAACGAATTGGTACGCGGCGTCACATTAACCGGAAGTTCTGAAGCTGGTAAAATTATCGCCAAGAAAGCGGGTGGCGTTTTAAAGAAAACCGTCTTGGAATTGGGAAGTAATGATGCGTATTTGGTTTTAGAAGACGCTGATATAGCTTTGGCAGCGAAAACCTGCGTTCAAGGACGTGTTTATAATAATGGTGAAACTTGTGTTTCAGCCAAACGTTTTATAGTGACGGAAAAAGTTTACGACGAATTCAAAGCCGCTTTTGTAGAAGGCATGAAAACCATTGTGACGGGAGATCCAAAAGAAAAATCGTCAAAAATGGGCCCTTTGGCGCGTAAAGATCTACGTGAAACGCTTCATGATCAAGTGGAGAAAAGCGTCCAGAAGGGCGCGAAAATTATTTTAGGAGGAAAAATACCGAATGAGAAAGGTTATTTCTATCCTGCCACAATCTTGGACAACGTACAACCTGGGCAACCGGCTTATGATGATGAACTCTTCGGTCCTGTAGCGTCTTTAATTAAAGCAAAAGACGATGAAGATGCTATGCGAATTGCAAATGACAGTAGATTTGGACTGGGTGGTGGTATTTTCTCCAAAGACCAGAAAAAAGCCATCGCATTGGCACAAAACCATTTTGACACCGGAATGGTCAATATTAATTCCTTCGGATTGGCGCGGCCAAATATGCCATTTGGAGGGATCAAGAATTCAGGATACGGAAGAGAACATGGCGGTTTTGGACTTTGCGAATTTGTAAATGCAAAATCAATTTTTATTCCAAAGAAAAAATAAATAAAACATATGGAATGCGCTAAGGTGAAGCTATTTCAAAACAGACACAAGCGCAGATCCACTTTAAGATTTAACTTTAAAAACAAAAATCATGAAATTTAACAGAACAGCAAAAGCCCACTGGGAAGGTGGCGGAAAAGATGGAAAAGGATCTTTAACTACGGAGAGTGGCGTTTTAAAAGCATCTCCTTATGCCTTCAAAACGCGTTTTGAAGATGCGGTTGGAACCAATCCTGAAGAGTTGATTGGCGCAGCGCATGCGGGATGCTTTACAATGCAATTGAGTTTCTTTTTGGTGGAAGAAGGGTTTACTGCAGAACGTTTGGATACCAATGCAAGAGTCTTTTTTGAAGATGGGAGCATCCCGAAAATAGAATTGGAACTCAATGGCAAAGTACCGGGCATGGAAGAAAGTAAATTTAAAGAAATTGCCAACAAAGCAAAAGAAAATTGTCCAGTATCAAAATTATTGAAGGCTGATATCACCTTAAAGACATCTTTTGAAAGTTAAGTAATTGTTTCTCCGTGTTGGAAATTAGAACTGGCAGGATTGATTGGATGCTTTTCTCTTTTAAAGCTCAGAATGATATGATCGTTTAAGGATTATGTTAGGATGGCTAACAATCTTGCCACTATGATACTATCAAGTGTTTGTTCATGGAGCATTCATCAAATCTTCAATATCTAATAACAATAAAAAATAATACTAATGAACACAACCATAAAAGCTTACGGTGCAGATGATGCCAAGGCAGATTTAAAACAAATGGACATACAACGCAGAGGCTGTGGCGATGATGATGTTAAAATAGACATTAACTTTTGTGGCGTTTGTCATAGTGACATCCACACCGTTAGAAATGATTGGAAAAATTCAAGGTATCCGGTAGTTCCAGGGCATGAAATCGTTGGTAGGGTAGTTGAAATCGGCAAAAATGTAAGCAAGTTTAAAAAGGGTGATCTGGTAGGGGTTGGCTGTATGGTCGATTCGTGTCAGGAGTGTTCAGCCTGCAAGGACGATTTGGAACAGTTTTGTGAAAAAGGCATGGTGGGTACTTACAATGGGAAAGACAAACACTTAGGCGGACATACCTTTGGAGGCTATTCTACATCGATAACGGTAGATAAGGAATTTGTATTAACCATTCCTGAGAATATCGACCCAAAGGGTGCAGCACCTTTATTATGTGCAGGAATTACTACTTGGTCGCCATTACGCACTTGGAATGTTAAAAAGGGTGATAAAGTAGGTGTAATTGGATTGGGTGGCCTTGGCCACATGGGTGTTAAATTTGCCAATGCTTTGGGGGCACATGTTGTGATGATTACAACCTCACCCGACAAAGCCAAAGACGCCAAGGTTCTTGGAGCTCATGAAGTCCTTATTTCAAAAGATCAGGACGACATGAAAAAGCACGCGAACAGTTTTGATTTTATACTGAATACTATTCCAGTAGGACATGAGATGGATCCTTACATCGCCCTCCTAAAACGCGATGCGACTATGGTTCTTGTGGGTGCCGTGGAGCCTTTAAAACCATTTCATGGCGGCGGACTTATTGGTGGACGAAAGCGCATTGCCGGCTCTTTAATCGGTGGTATCAAAGAAACTCAAGAAATGTTGGATTTCTGTGGAGAACATAATATTGTGTCAGATATAGAACTTATTGATATGAAAGATATTAACAAGGCTTATGAACGCGTGATTGATTCCGATGTGAAATACCGATTTGTTATTGATATGGCATCTTTAAAGGATTAAACTGATCAAAAGAAATATCAAGATTAAAAGAGACGTTCGAGCGTCTCTTTTCTTATTTTTGCAAATCCTTTTTCATTAAAAGTCCAACACAAAACAACCAATGAGCAGTTCAAGAAACACCCTCTTTATCATACTTGCATTTTTCTCAATCTATGTTATTTGGGGTTCTACCTATCTATTGAATAAAATTGCGGTAACTGAACTGCCACCTTTCATGTTGGCCTCTATCCGATTTATGACCGCAGGTCTCCTCATTTTTATCATCGCAAAATTGATGGGGAAATCTTTAGCCATCACTAAAAAACAGCTTATTAATGTATTTATCGCCGGGTTCTTGTTTCTGACCATCGGTAACGGGATAGTGGTGTGGGCTTTGAAATATGTAGATAGTGGATTTGCAGCTTTAGAAATATCAGCACAACCTTTAGTCGTTTTAATTTTAATGCGCATTTTTCAAGGAAAAAAAATTAAGGCCATGTCGGTTTTAGGGGTAGTCTTAGGAATTATAGGCATTTATTTATTGGTCAGTCAAAATGAAGTGGTCAGTAAAGAAGGGTCAATTACTGGAATGATCATGATTTTCTTTTGTATGGTGAGTTGGGCTGCGGGAAGTCTATTTGTTGGAAACGCCGATTTACCGAGCAACTATTTCGTGAATACTGGTTATCAAATGGTCGCAGGAGGTTTTATGCTGGTTATAGCAAGTTTAATCTTTGGGGAAACATGGAGTTTGCCAAATGCATGGAGTGAAGAGGTGCAGTGGTCTATGGTATTACTGATTGTTTTTGGCAGTATTGTAGCCTTTACTTCTTTTAATTTTCTTCTGAAAAAAGTCTCACCAGATAAAGTGGCAACTTCAACCTATGTCAATCCAATTATCGCTTTGTTGTTAGGTTGGTATTTTTTGAATGAAGTCATCACCACACAATCGATTGTGGCTGCAATAGTTTTATTAACAGGTGTATATTTCATCAATACCAAAAAGAAGTTGGTCATTTTTGCGAGGTTTCGTAAGTAGATTTTAAATATCTTTAGGTTTTAATTTGATATGAATAAACAAACGCTTTTAGAAACAAGACAGCGCATTTCGGCGTATGTTCACAACACTCCAATTTGCACTTCACACTTATTAGATGATATTTCAGGTGGAAAGTTATTTTTCAAATGTGAAAACTTTCAGAAAATGGGCGCATTTAAGATGCGCGGTGCCACCAATGCCATTATGCAACTCACCAAAGCACAGCAGGAGCGAGGCGTGGTGACCCATTCTTCAGGGAATTTTGCTCAGGCCTTATCTCTTGCCGCAAAAAATTTGGGCGTAACCGCATACATCGTCATGCCCAAAAACGCACCTAAAGTCAAAAGAGATGCTGTTTTGGGCTATGGCGGAATAATAACCGATTGCGAATCAAACATTAAGGCAAGAGAGGAAGCAGCAGCACAAATTGTTGCTGAAAAAGGTGCTACTTTTATCCATCCATCCAATGATTTGAACGTGATATTAGGAAATGCCACTGCAGCCATGGAACTACTTGAAGTGCATCCTGATTTGAACTGCATCATAAGTCCCGTTGGCGGTGGCGGATTGATTGCAGGTACAGCTTTAGCAGCACATTACTTCGGAACACAATGCAAAACCATCGGAGGAGAACCAATGGTTACGGACGATGCTTTCAGATCTTTGCAAACTGGCCAAATTGAAACGAATATTACAACCAATACCATTGCCGACGGATTGCGCACACAATTGGGCGATATCAATTTTCCAATCCTACAGCAGCACGTGGACCATATTATTAGAGTGGAAGAAGAAGAGATTGTGAAAGCCATGAGACTACTTTGGGAACGCTTAAAGATTGTGGTTGAGCCTTCAAGTGCTGTCGCATTTGCCGCAGTGTTAAAAAACAAGGCCTATTTTAAGGGTAAAAAGGTGGGAATTATACTTTCTGGTGGCAATGTGGACTTGGACACTTTGAGATTTTCCTGAATCAGCGTACCATTTAACGTCAAAATTTGACGTTCGTATAAGCGACTTACCTTTTATCGTTTATATTGAGCGTTTGCATATTTTTTTTCACTTCAGGGATACAATCGTTTAGTTTTGAATGAATTAATAATTGTTCGTCCCATGAGAAAATTAGTCTACCTACTGTCTGTTTCATTTTTTTTAGGCAGTTTTTGTGCCGTAAATGCTCAAGGATCTTTGGAAGAACTTCCTAATGATTACCAAACACGCCATGCTATTTTTGATTATTCAGAAAATGAATTGACCAATACTGATTCCATTCCTGATTTCGCATCAAAATCGGATCCTTTAAAAATTACAGGTACCGTCTTTTTAAGTGACGGCATTACTCCGGCCAAGGATGTTATTTTATATATCAATCAAGCCGATGAACAAGGTAATTATGAATTGAAAAAACAGAATGACAAGCGCTACGTATATCACAGGGGGTGGGTTAAAACCGACGCTGACGGAAAATACACTTTTTACACCTTCGTTCCTGGCAAAGAAAGGAGAAGCAATGACTTTAAGAAAATTCACTTGGTGATCAAAGAACCGAATAATGTTGAAATTAATGGATTTGATTTTATATTTGATAACGATCCACTCTTATCCAAATCTTGTCGTAGAAAAATCGCTAAAAATGGTATGGATAACATCCTCAAACCAGAAAAGAAAGAATCCATTTCAGTGGCTACAAAAAACATTGTTTTAAAGGAACAAAGAATTGAGTACGCAAAAAAATAATATATAAGACCAATAATAACCAACAAAAAAATCCCGCAATTTGCGGGATTTTTTGATATAGTTTTCTAATGTTCTAATTTTTCATCTCATTGACTTCCTTTTGGATGTCAGCGACTTCTTTTTTGGCACCAGTTTTCAATTCATCAAATTTATTCTTGACGGTTGATTCTACGTCGTTATATGTCTCTTTGACTCTTTGACCGACTTCATTAACCTTGCCATGTAATTCTTCCTTTTTTTCTGGAGATAAATTTTTATATTTCCACCAGGCGAATACACCTGCTCCTATTCCTAATAAGGCCAACAGGCCTTTTCCTTGTTGTTTTTTCATATTGTTTGATTTGTATTAAAGGTAAGAAATTTCAAAACCAATCAGGATGTTTTACCGCCTATTGTGATAACTTTAATACGGTATTATGATAATATTAATATTTCGAAAGGATCCAATAGGATGTTGGTTATTCCAATTTCAAAACTGATCAGAACCCAAATTTATTCAATGTCCCATTTATCTGACTTTTGAGATTAAAAACTACGACAATTTGAAACCATATCCTTTCGTTTATGACTCTATTAGGTAAGTTAAAGTATCATAAAATCCTTGACATCATATTCTAAAAATCTTAAATTAAGAGAAAACAATATTATGAAAACTCTCATAACATTTCTTTTTGTCTTGACCACTACCTCAATTTTTGCTCAGTTTCCTCAAGCTAGTGTCACCGATATTAATGTGAAATTACGTGCGGATAAAATAACAGCTGAATACAATAAGCATTTGGGGTTAAATGGAATTCAGATACCATTGTTTAAGAACAAGGTAGCTCATTACTTAGTCTTGGCCGATGAAATCAAAAGAAACAATGAAGGGAGGGCAGAGTTGGATGCCTTAGTTGAAATGCAGGCCAATGAATCCTTGGCAATGAACGATATTTTAACCTTGTATCAATACCGACTCTACAAGAAATTGAAACCTAAAATCCAGCCATTGAAAATGGTAGAGTAACGCAATATTAGGGCAGATGTTACTTTTTTACAATTGAGAATCCTTTATTATAGCATTTTAAAATCAACTAAATGAATTGTTGCCGCACCAATTACCGCCTCATTGGAGATATAAAGATCGCCATCGGCACTAAAGGTCATGCCTTCCGGTTGCGGGAAATTGATTTCATCCAACTTGTAAACGTTTTTTAAATTACCATGTTCGTCCAAAATCAATAACTTGGGGTTTTTGCCTTCCAAAACATAAATGTCGTTGGTTTTAGGGTGCACGGCAATTTCTGAAGGATTGAAAGTTTTGCGTAACTTCTTGTCTCTATAGTTCTTTAAGGCCTCTGCATTCATTTCAATTTTGTAGGTAGGGGAATTTACATCAACTCTTTTGGAAGTCATGGAAATCTTGTAAATACCTTTAAATTCATCGTTGGCATCTTTATCTTTTGGAGCTGTCAACAATGAACTATCTTTTGCGGAATAGGTCAAGGACTCCATATTATTGGCAGCTTTAAAACCGGTTTGATAGGAACTGATGGTTCTGTTAGTTTCTCTCCAATCTTTTATTTCATATAACAACCCATCACTTTGCATCACGTATAAATCGGTTTTGTGTAGTGCAATGCCTTCATAATCACCATTTCCGGAAAAGGGAATTTCCTCTCTAATGGATTTTTCATCAAGGTCATATAAATATATGATGCCATTTTCATCCTGAACACAGGCCAGGGTGTGGTCATCAATCCAAACAATGCCGCTGATCTCATCTAATTCATCGGGTAATTCCCAGGTTTCAGAAATGGTATAATTGTCACTTCCTTCCGTAATTTTAGCATTGGCTTGACTGACCTTAGAAAAACCTATGATCGCAATTCCAATTAAAACGGCAATAAAAAGACCTATAAAAAGACTGGATTTTTTCATAATAAATATTTTCTATACCAAAGTTCTGTCTTAATTCTGAAAACAATTGGGAATAGGAACGCTAAAACTTTTATTTAATACTGTTTTAACGTCTATTTATGAAAATGCAAGCTAAATACGTGCTGTTCTGTATAAGCATAGTCCAAGTGAATTCCATATTTTTCTGAAATAGCCTTGGCGATGGCCAAACCAAGTCCTGTCGATCTTTTATCATGACTTAGTTTTTTAAATCGTGAAAATATAGTATCGCTATCCAATGCTTCTGCAACACCAAAATTGCTTACGGAAATTAAATTTTCATGAATTATTATTGTTACGGTGTTGTTCTGTTGTCCGTGAACAATGGCATTTTTAATGAGATTGGTCAAAAGAATAACCGCAAGATCCCTGTTCATTTGAAATGTCAATTTTGAAACCGATTTCAAATACAAGACATTGTTTTTATGCGACGCCAGATCATCAAAATCGTCAATCACTTCAGCAGTCAGCTTATTAAAATCGATAATTTCCTCATCGACAAATTGCCTGTTTTCAATTTTAGACAGTAGAAGTAGGGACTTATTTAATCGTGTCAATCGGCCAAGATTGTCCAGAATTGAAGCCATGGTCTTAACATCAGCTTCAGGTAAATTGGTTTTTTCAAGGAACAATTCCAGTTTATTGATGCTTATGGCCAATGGTGTCTGTAATTCGTGCGCTGCATTTTCGATAAAATGCTGCTGTTCCAAGTACCGTGCTCTGCTTTGGTCAATCAGTGCTGTTATCGAGGTATTGAGAAGTTTGAACTCTTCAATGGTGGTATCCATAGTTTGTATTTGATGATTTTTTTCTATTCTGAAATCCCGCAATTGCCGCATCAAGCTGTGAAAGGGGCGCCAGATTTTTTTGAGCATCAAATTATTTAAAATGACAATTGTAATCATAAGTGACACGTAAAGGATGATCAAATACATGACCAAATCCTGTATCAGATCGTCCTCTTCAACCATTGAGGTAATGAACTTTACCTTATAATACTGGTCATTATAGGCCAGTTTGGTTTCATAGACACGAACGGGTTCAAAATCCTTTTCATTGAGCATGTACATTAAAGTATCTGAATACCGATCTTCAAACCTTTCGTAGTAATTTTTAGATATGGGTGTGATATCGTGATTCCAAAGATCAAGATCATTATGCTCAAGAATCTCTGGGTTTGTAGGCAATTTTCCCAATAGCAATATCTTTTGGTTTTCAAGACCATCGTCCAAGCTGTCATAAATTTCATCGAGCATGGCATAATAGAAAATAAACGCCCAAATGGTAATAAGCGGTACCAAAAGAATGGCCAGGTATTTTGAAGTATGGTTGAGTAGTTTCATTAGATGGACTCAAGTTTGTAGCCTACACCATAAACGGCTTCAATGCTGATTGTGGCGTGTTCCAATTTTTTGCGCAGGTTCTTGATTTGCGAATAAATGAAATCAAAACTGTCGGATTGGTCAATATGATCACCCCAGACGTGTTCTGCCAAAGCTGACTTAGTCACTAATCGCGTTTTATTTGTGATGAGATACATTAATATATCGTATTCCTTCCTGTTGAGGACAATCTCATTGTCATCAATGGTCACTTGCCTGCTTTCAGGTTGGATGGAGACATTGCCAATATGTATATGTTGATTCCCTTCAAAATGACGCCGTCTTAAAACAGCTTTGACACGGGCATGTAATTCTGCCATGTGGAAGGGTTTTGGTAAATAATCGTCGGCACCCAAATTGAGACCTTCCAATCGGTCGTCCAAAGAATCTTTGGCAGATACGATAATGATGCCTTCATTCTTTCCTCTTAATTTTAATTCTTTTAAAAGTTCAAGCCCATTGCCGTCCGGTAGTGAAATATCCAATAAAATACAATCGTAATCGTAAACCGCAATTTTATGGAGTGCCGATTTGTAATCAGAGGCCGTTTCTACGATATAATGTTCACGCTCCAAGGTTTGCGCCATATTTTCCAACATCTCAGGTTCATCTTCTATAATCAGCAGTTTCATCTTATGGTATTTTAAGCAATTGTAATACTGAAATCTATAATCATTTGGGAATCCTTCCAAAATAAAGAAAAAGAACACTAACCATTGAATCCATAAGCATTAATTTTTGCAAAACCTTAACAATTTAAATTTTGAAATTCCTAATTCATTACAGTTTTGAGGGCTTTCTTTGCTTCAAATAAAAAACTATAATGATGAAAAACTTAAAAATAGCCGCACTATTATTGTTTGCAACTGCAACGATAAGTGCACAGGATTTAAAAACAAATGAAGTGCCAACAAATTTACAAACCATTTTCAATACATCGTATTCTAATGTTACAGATGTGGAATGGGAAATGAAAGGTGACCATTATAAGGTTGAATTTGAAATCAACAAAATGGATCATGACATTTGGTACGATGCTCAAGGAAACGTGATCAAATCAAAAATTGAGATTACAGAAAGTGAATTGCCATCCGCTGTTGTTTCAGCAGTGAAGGCTAAATATGCTGATTATAAAATTGATTCTGTAGAAGTACATGAAGAAGGCGGTAAGAAAACCTATGAAGTAGAAATTGAAAAGGGCTGGACTAAAGAACGAAAGCTGATTATTGATGCTTCAGGTGCCATATTGAGTGATATAGAAGATTAATTTTTCTAATAGTGACGTTGATTAATGGTAAAAGGACTGGAACTTGTTTTCGGTCCTTTTTTTATAAATCTTAAAAAAAAGTATGGTAAGACCGCAAGCTTGTAGTTTCATTTTAACGCTATTAATGGCAGTTTTTCTTACAGTTCAATCTCAAGCCCAAGAGAGATTTGCCGCCTATTTCGAACCCTCGATTGATCTGTCCTATCACGTATCGCCAAAATACACCCATAGTTTTGGAGTTGAAAATAGAAATATCGTTTATAGACAGGGTGAGATGGACTATCATGTCAAACAAATTGATCTGTCGCATATGTCAGAATATCAGGTTAATTCCCAATACGCCTTCGGTATAGGTTTACAGTACCGTTTGGAGCAGGCGTTTGATGGCGATGAAGAAAATGAATTTAGGCTACAGGAAAAATTTATTTACATTTCACAAAACTCGAACTATAAGACCAAACATCGTTTTAAACTGGAGCAACGAATTTACGCCTCAGAAACCAAACACCGACTTAGATATGGATTTGGTGTTACTTTTCCAATATCTGATGAAAATGGAACTCAGCCTTATTTAAAAGTTGATACTGAAAGTCTTATGGAATTGGCAAAATCCCAAAAACCAGAATTTGAGCAAAGACTGGGATTAGGTATTGGGTGGTCGTTAAATTCCAAAACAAAAGTTGAATTTAGCGGGGAATTTCAATTGGAAGATTATACGCAAGACTTAATCCATGAGCTCTTTTTATTGGTAAATTTAGGGATCACGCTTTAGCACAAACCAATAAACACTTGGGTTCTTGTTTTAGAAATTTTAACGGAAAAGTTTAATGGCACCTTTATCTATCCAAGATAAAATGGAGGTCAAATGATGCCTTTAACAATGGCAATTCAAATACAGAAAAATGAGCTTATTCAGTAGTTTCTGAATCCTCTTTTTTCTTACCACTCATCATAAAGTTGATGAGAATGCCTACTAATACAACACAAACTATGGCGAAAATGACGATCATAAAGACACCATTGTTCCAGTTGGCATCTAAAAGTAAAGGTTGATACATGTTTATTACGTTTTGATTTTTGGTAAAACTATAGCATAAAGGTATCAAAAAACATGATTATTATCAGTAATACGTGGGGTTTTTAATTCTTGTTGGGATATTTGTCTTAAAACTTTGAGTATCACTTGAAAATAGATTGCAAATCACTTTATAAGAAATGTAAATTGTATAATTTTGCAGGTTGATAAATATCACCTAAAATGAAAGCATATATTGTATTGATCTTGTTGTTCTTTTCAATAAGTTCAGTCGCACAAATAGATTATAAAAGACAATTGGACAGTTTGACTATTGTTCACAAAGTATGCATTATAGAAAACAGCATCAGGAACCAACGAGTCAAGTTGGACCATCTGAGAAAGCAAAAGCAAAGTCTCAATTCGCAACTTGCAGAGATTCAAAGCTTCAAACTGGGTCGTACTGACGTTGAAAAAGAAACTCAATTAACTGAAATCAATCTCTTGATAGAAACTAATGCCACTGCACTTACTGCTGCAGGCGTGCAATTGACCACGCTCATCAATGAGCTTGTTTTAGCGAATGAAGATGTTAAGGCATTACAGAACCAAAACACGATTGACTAAAGACATCAAAGGTCATTTCTTTAAAATGGCATAGCCATAAGGTGGAAGGGTTAATTCTCCTTCAGCATTGACATGTAATTCCCCGTACACGGGATCAGTCTGCCATTGCTTTAAATTGAAATCTGCAACAGTGATTTCAGCATTGGAAACATTCGCCACTACCGCAAAAGTTTCGTCTTCATAAGCGCGCTTAAAAGCCAGTACATCTAAGTGATCATTTAGGATGGGTTCGTAAGTACCTCGTCTGAAGGCTGCGTTGTCTTTTCTGAGGGCAATCACCTTCCGATAGTGGTTCCAAAGTGATGTTTCATCTTTTTGCTGAACGGATAGCGCCAATTTTTTAGGTGTATCGGTATTCCAAAATGAAATGTCCCACCATTCACCGGAATCTTTATAAAACACCGCAGTGCCCTCGTCGTTATAGTCAGGTGTCCATGGGAAAGCTTCCCTTAACGGCAAATGATTAACGTCTGAACCCCATTCGTGGATTTTACCGGTCACTCCTAATTCCTGACCATAATAGATGGATGGCACACCCGGTAATAATAAGTTCAACACCCCACCAAGGCGCATTTGATCCTCGTTTCCAGATAAGGTGGCAAAACGTGCAACATCATGGTTTTCCAAAAAAGTAATGGCATAGGTATGGTCTTTAAAACGTTTCAGATTTTCATTCACGGCGCGATGTATTGCCTGAGGATCCATGTGTACGCCCAGTGTTTCCGTACTTTTATACATGTCATTTGCTTTGGCTTCACTGGTCAAGGCGAATTTAAGCGAAAAATTAAATGCCGCATCAGCACCACTTTCTTTGACCATAACATCGCCATAATCGCCCCAGTCCGACTGTTCTCCCAAAATGAAAATATCAGGATTAACCTCTTTACAGGCCTCGAAGATCGGTTTCCAAAGGTCTTTATATAAATTCGTCAAGATGCCCTTATGATCCAAATCGTCCATAATATGATCAATTCTAAACCCATCCACCCCGTCTTCAAAACTTCCGTCTTGGTTGGGATCTACCCAAAACTTATAAAAGTTGATCATCCAATCCTTGACCCGCTGATTTTGTAAATCTAAAATCACGATATGATGGGATTCTGTATTCGGCCAGGTTTTAAAATCGAAAAGCTCCGATTTTGCCGGCATAAAGATTTGTTCGGGATATTTATTCAAAGAATCCGTATAGTAGATGAAATCTGAATATTCCGAATCTGGATTTTTATAGGAATCTGCAAACCATCTGTGTTCGCCTTGCGCATACTGTGTTTCCATATCCATTAAGAACTTCAATCCTTTGCTATGTACTGCTTTTATGAATCGGATATACTCTTCCATGGTTCCATATTCCGGATCAATCTTTTCGTAATCGGTAGGGAAGTAGTTGTGGTAAAAACCCGATTCATAGAGTGGTGTAAACAAAATGGTGGTCACCCCAAGCTCTTTTAAATAATCCAATTTTTCTACAAAACCATTTAAATCGCCATGACGGTCGCCATTGGAATCGTAAAAACTTCGGGGCATCACATGGTAAATGATTTCGTCGTTCCAGTTGATGAGATGTTCTTTTTCCGAGTTATTTGCAAGTTGTTGAGTGTTCTGTTTACAACTGATGACAATGAGCGCGAGACAAGTTAACGAGACGATGTTTTTCATGGATGGAGTTTTAAGTGTTCTTGCAAATAGATTTTCATTTCAAAATTCAGGACTTTTTGTTGTGCCAAGGGCTTTTGATCAAATGGTGATTGCGGCATATACGGAAATGGCCCAAATTCAGGAGTGATGCTGATGTTGTTTTTTTTCTTGTGATGATCCACAATCTGCTGCCACCATCCCAAGAAGATCTTCAGTTTTGGCTCCCATTCTGGCGCAAACGGATGGTTGACCTGTGGTGCTTGCTCAAACCCAACACGGGCGTGGATGTGATGAATGTGCGGAATGACTTCTTTTATTATAGAGGCTTGGTCTTCGAGCATGCTTTCTGAAACGACGCACCAATGCGACAAATCTCCCACTAATTTTAATTGGGGAAACTGCTCCAAATATGTTAAAGTTGTAGCCGAGTGAAATGTGAATCGTCCTCGATGGATCTCATGATACACTTTCACCTTGTTTTTTAAAGAAAACGCTTCAATGGCTTCAATAATTCTGCAATTATCAGAAAAAGAGTAGTGATCTTTTCCGGTGTGCGAATTAATGAAATTAGGTTCAAATCGTTTTAATTCTTCCAAACGCTTTAGGACTCCAACAAGATAATCCTCCGGAGCTTCCAATTTTACGCCGGTCACTTGTTGCGGTACCACTATAAAATCTGGAACGGTTTTTTTGATGTTCTCAATTTTATTATAAAGCGCGTTTTCAAAATTAATAGCATTCGGAATGTGAATTTCAATACCATTAAAACCTTGATCTATAATATTTTCAATGAAATCATCTATAGTATCGGTTTCGCTTCCCCAGAAAGGGTATAAATAATTGATGTGTTGCATTTAGTATAATACAGGATTTATCGGACTATTGATGATCTCGCCAATTTCAACACCTGGACACCACTTGTGCCAATCGGCCAATTGTCCGTCATTGACAGGTTTCTTTAGGCGCATATTACTGTCCATATAAATAATGGTCATCACTTTTCTCATCTCATCTGTGGTATTTGCACCAGCACGATGAAAAACCCATCCGGAATGAAAGCTGATCTCTCCAACATCAAATGGTTCTATAATATGTTTGAAATCGGTGACTTTTAATCGTTTTTGGATGGCAGCTTCACTCTCATCACTTATGGAAAGATCACGTCCTTCAACAATTTCATGGCTTCCAGCACTGAATTCCAAAGGGCCCATTTCTAAAGGTGTGGCCTGTAACGGAATCCAAGCGGTAATAGTTTTATCGGTTTCTAAAGGCCAATAGTATTGATCGGCGTGCCAAGGCGTGATGCCACCGCCAGCTTCCTTAAATAATGCTTGATCATGATAGAGACGTACACTTTCAACTTGCATTAATTTTGCGGCTATTTGCGCCAGACGCTTGCTAAATACCAAGGATTTAATAGTCTCATCCTCTAAGTATAAATTGAAGAGTTGTAAAAATGCCTTTCCATAGGTGGAACGCGCTTCCAACGGCACATCTTCCTGTTTCATTTCGTCAACTTTTTTAGAGATGACCGCGTTGAAATGGTTTAGGGTGGCTGCGTCGAAAACGTTTTTGAGCTTGATATATTTATTCTTCTGGAAGAAGTCAATATGTTCTTGAGTAAGGTTGAAAGATGCACTCAATAAGGGTAGTGTGGCCATATAACTTATCATTTAGTCATACAAAGTTATCAATAGCACACCCTTAAAACATGTTCTATTTTAACCAATACTATGCATATTTAAACATTTTGTTGAATTAATTGCTATTTTTGAGTTTAATATACATGTCATGAAGCCTTCCTTAGAAGTTCTTAAGTTTGCCACTTCACAAAAATCCTATAACTTTTTTAAAGTCGATGTGCCCTGTTTTGTTCCCTATTGGCACTATCATCCCGAACTGGAATTAACGCTCATTACAAAAGGTCAAGGCACCCGTTTTGTTGGGAACAGCATTTTGCCTTTTTATGATTATGATTTGGTATTGGTAGGAGAAAATGTACCCCACCACTGGGTGTCCTTAAAACGGGAGGATGATGTCATGCAACAAGCTTATGTGTTTCAGTTTCCAAAAGATATTTTTGGCAATATCATTGAGTGTGCTGCATTTGGAGCTTTGTTTCAGGAGGCGCAACGCGGCATTCATTTTAGAAGTCCAAGTACAGCCGTCATTGAGAAGATAATAGGTTTTGATGCACTTCATCCTGTACAACAAGTGAGTGCGCTTATGGGTTTGCTAAGCAAGCTTTTAGCTGATGATAATCGTGTGGGATTGTCGTCAAAAATCTATAAGTTGAACGCGGTAAATAGTTTACAGAATTTTAAAGTGAAGGAGACCATTTCTTATATCCTTGAGAATCTGGACAAAAAACTTACGGTAAATATGTTGGCAGAACGGACACATATGGTGCCACAATCTTTTTGCAGATGGTTTAAATCATCGGTTGGCAATTCGTTTGTTACTTTTTTGAATGCTGCACGGATTGAAAGGGCATGTCAGCTTTTAACGACTACCGAAACGCCTATCAAACAAATTGCTTACCAAAGTGGATTTGAAAGCTTAAGTCACTTTAATCGGACGTTCAAACATCTTAAAGGTGAAAGTCCAAGAGATTTAAGGTCTAATTTTATGCCCACCAGTGGGTTTTATTAACCTGAGGTTGCATAGATCGAAAAAGGAATTTCCTCTTCAAATCTTGTGGACTTGCCCGCCTGTGCTGGTCGGACTCTGAGGTTCTTGATGGTGACTTAAGCTGTATTGGTTTTATAAAAATCTATCTACGAACCTGGTTTTGGAGGTAGAGCGAACGCTACGGCGTCATGTTCAAAATGGTTTCGGTGTGAGCCATCACAAAAAGGTTTATTTGCTGATAATCCACATCTACAAAGCGAGATGACATCACGACCACCAAGGTCATAAGCATTGCCATCTTTATCGACGATTTGAAAATCGCCTTCTATTCTTAGCGAACCGTTGTTGTTTACTTTTAAGGTTGTTTTACTCATAGGGGTTGTTATTTATTATTGGTTATTATTAATTTTATTCATTATTGGAACATTAAGTTCTTGTTTTCAAGGTTAATGAAATGCATACGGCGTTTTATTGGAACCACAAAACAAACTAAAACAATTTCCACAATGTGCTAAACTACACTAAGTTTTTGAATAAAGGAATTCGAATTGAAGCCGGAACTTTAGAATTCCATTCCAAGGATTAACATTGTCCTAACAGCAGAACTGAAATTAATGCTGTAATTTCGTCATTCTGACCTTTTATGAGGTTATATTCTTACAAATACTAAACAAAATATGAATTCTCTACATACTAAATATTCCATTTTAGAACTTGCCTTGGTTTCTGAAGGTCATAGTCTCAAACAAACTTTTAATAATTCACTCAAGTTGGCCCAAAAGGCCGAAGAATTTGGATACACGCGCTTCTGGTTGGCTGAACATCATAATGCGGTCAATATAGGCAGTAGCGCCACCTCCGTACTTATCGGATATGTTGCCGAAGGCACTAAAACTATTCGTGTAGGTTCGGGCGGAATTATGCTACCTAACCATTCCCCATTGATTGTTGCTGAACAATTCGGTACTTTAGGATCCTTATATCCCAATCGTATTGATTTAGGCTTGGGGAGAGCCCCGGGAACGGATAGAGAAACAGCGCAAGCCATTCGCTCTGATTTCATGCAGGCCGCACATTCGTTTCCGAAGGATATAGAAGACATCCAGCAATATTTTTCCGTAGATAATGCACGTTCTAAAATAAGAGCCACGGTAGCTGAAGGGATAGAAGTACCCATTTATATTTTAGGATCCAGTACGGACAGTGCCCATTTATCGGCGGAAAAAGGTCTGCCTTATGCATTTGCTAGCCACTTTGCCACCATTCATTTGGAAGCAGCTACAGCAATTTATCGAGAGAAGTTCCAACCTTCAGATACTTTAAAAGCACCTTATGTGATGGCAGGTGTCAATATCATCATCGCAGATACCGATGAGGAAGCTGAAAGTTACGCGACCTCATTGATCCGAATGTTTCTGGGTATTTTTACTGGTAAAAGAGAATATATGCAACCACCAACGGCGATGACCCAGGAGTTTAGGGAAATTATGGAGCATCCACAAGTGCATCAAATGTTGAAATATTCTTTTGTGGGCAGCAAAGCCACCGTAAAAGCCCAAGTAAAGAACTTCTTAGAGAAAACCAAAGCCGACGAATTAATTGCAGTGACCAATATTTATGATATCAACCATCGGATCCGATCTTACGAATTGTTTGCGGAGATCATGGACGAATTGAATACGGAATCGAAGGGATAACCTTTTATAGTATAGCTCAACCACATAGTATTAATGACGATGAATAGACAAGATGAATCACTAGTTTTCGATTTTAAAACCCAACAAAGCACTACTAATTGGCTGGTGGTCAATGATGGGGTTATGGGCGGACTTTCCAAAGGCAACATGTCAATGAGTGACGCCGGGAATGGCCTTTTTTCGGGTTCTGTTACAACCGAGAATAACGGTGGTTTTTCTTCGGTCAAATATGCGTTTTCGAAAAGAGACGTATCGGATTTTAAATCTTTTAAAATAAGGCTCAAAGGGGATAGTAAACCCTACCAATTCCGAGTTAAATCAGACCAAACAAAGGAGTATTCGTTTGTTAATGAATTTTAAACAACAGGGCATTGGGAAACCATAACCCTACCATTTACTGATTTTTATGCGAGTTTTAGAGGCAACAAGCTTGGTATTCCCAATTATAACGGAAAACTCATGGAAGAAGTACGGTTTCTAATAGGCAATAAAAGGAATGAAGATTTTGCATTGGAGATTGAACGCATTTGGTTGGAATAATGGTTGTACTTTAAACAAGATTATAGGAGTAGTAAAACCCAAGGGTGAGCATGAAATTAAATCATTTTAGAGCCTTACAATAGTGAGAATGTTTTCACTTATAATAGTTCTTTTATAGTGCTTTCTAATTTACCCATGGCTATACCTATCGCATTAATCATCCAAATGGTGTTATTCACTGCAAAACTGTGGTTATCTTTGCGCAAAATATAGTTTATGTCACATCAGTTTTCAGATTTAGGGATTAATGAGCACCTACAAAAAAGTTTAGCCAATTTACAGATGGCTGTTCCTACAGACATTCAAGTAAAGACCATTCCAGTCATCCTCAACCAAAAAGAAGATGTTGTGGTGTTGGCAAAGACCGGAACCGGGAAAACTGCGGCCTTTGGCTTGCCATTGCTGCAATTAATTGATGTTGCAAATTCCAATGTACAAACGCTGATATTGGCGCCTACAAGAGAATTAGGACAACAGATCTATAATAACTTGGTTGCTTATGCTGCAGATAGTCCAGAAGTTTCCATCGCCTCAGTATGTGGTGGAATCCCCATAAAACCTCAAATAGAACGCTTAAAAACGCCAACTCACATTGTGGTGGCAACGCCAGGACGTTTGGTCGATTTAATGACCCGTGGTGCTATCGATGTAAAAAGTGTTCAATATTTGGTATTGGACGAAGCTGATGAAATGGTTAGCGCCTTAAAAGACGAAGTGGATGTCATTATCAAAGCGATTCCGAAAACGAGACGTACCTTACTGTTTACGGCAACCATGCCCGGTACCATAAAACAATTGGTTCAAAATTACATGTCCAAGCATGTGGTGCATATTGAAGCTGATATGGGCACGGTAGGGCACCAAGGCATTGATCATCAATATGTCGTAGTAGAGCCTATTGAGAAATTAGAGGTGCTACTTCATTTTTTAAATTCCAAGGAAGGAGAGCGCGGGATTATATTTTGTAAAACTAAGGCTGCGGTCAATAAGTTGGCAAAAAATTTGGCCATCAACAAATTCTCTTCTGGTGCACTTCATGGCAGTTTGACCCAAGGCATTCGTGATCGGATTATGGAACAATTCAGAGAAGGGTATATTGATATTTTAGTCGCTACAGATTTGGCAGCGCGTGGTATTGACGTCAAAGAGATCTCTTATGTGGTCAATTATCATTTGCCAGATACTTATGAAGCCTATGTCCATAGAAGCGGACGTACTGCAAGGGCAGGAGCGAAGGGCTTATCTTTGACCATTCTGCAAAAAGAAGAAGTTGAAGATATTGCCGATTTCGAAAATGAATTGGGCATTGTCTTTAAACAATTCAAAAAAGCCGATGCCCAGAGTATTGAAGAAAACAACGGTCTTTTATGGGCCAGAAAAATATTTAAGACGAAACCAAATCGGGAGGTTTCAGAAGCTTACAAAGCCAGGATTAAGACCATTTTCCATCATCTGACAAAAGAAGAATTGGTAGATAAAATATTCGCCAATTACTTGGCACAAAACCATACGGAAGCGCCAAAAACGGAAGTCTCCAAAAAACAGAAAAAGAACAAATAAGCATGGCAAATAGCATCAAAGACCAACAGGATATTTTAGATAAATTAAATATTCAAAGCTTGCATCGCATGCAAAAAGAAGCTATTGCGGTGATTGCAGAAACGACCAACACGATTTTGCTATCTCCAACGGGAACCGGTAAAACTTTAGCATTTTTATTGCCGCTATTGGATGTTTTAGATCCTACCAATAGCGAGGTGCAGGCACTTATCATCGTTCCGTCCCGGGAACTGGCCATTCAAATAGAACAAGTGGCGCGAGATATGGGCTCTGGATTTAAGGTGAATGCGGTGTATGGTGGCCGACCTATGTCAAAAGACAAAATTGAGATCAAGCATACCCCAGCTATTTTAATAGGAACGCCAGGTCGTATCCTAGATCATTTTGATGCCAATCGTTTTTCAAAAGCAAGTATTAAAACGCTTATTTTGGACGAGTTTGACAAATCGTTGGAAGATGGTTTTGAAGAAGAAATGAAAGGGATTATTGGGCAATTGCCCAGTATTAATAAGCGGATTTTGACTTCGGCTACAAAACTTGATAAAATTCCTGGATTTGTTCGGTTGGATAAACCTGTAACCGTTGATTATCTAAGTGAAAAACGAAAATCGACCTTGGTCATCAAAACCGTGGTTTCGCAAAAACCTAATAAACTGCCTTCATTATTGGAGTTGTTGCAACATATCGGCAATCACCAGGGTATTATTTTCTGTAATTTCAGAGAGAGTATTGATAGGGTCAGTCACTTTTTAAAGCGAAATAATATTAGTCACGCCACTTTTTCAGGAGGAATGGAACAACAGGACAGAGAGCGCTCCCTCATTACCTTTAGAAATGGTACGAGTCAAATTCTTTTGGCGACCGATTTAGCGTCAAGAGGCATCGATATCCCAGAACTCGGTTTTATCATTCATTACGAGTTGCCCAAGCATCACGAAGAGTTTATCCATAGAAATGGTCGAACTGCACGAGTCAACGCCAAAGGAACGGCCTATGTTTTAAAAGGCAGCGATGAGCAATTACCCGACTTCATCAAGGAATCCAGACCTCACAAAACCTCCACCAAAGCACCAACTTCAGCACCTCAATGGGAGACACTATTCATTTCTGGAGGACGTAAGGATAAAATATCCAAAGGTGATATTGTCGGTCTTTTCATGAAACAAGGTGGTCTCACTCAAGAACAATTGGGTACCATCGAACTTAAACAAGACTGCGCTTTCGTTGCCGTCCCGATTAAGGAAGCCAAACGCATCGTTAAGATTTTGGACAACACACGCTTAAAGAAGAAAAAAGTACGGATTAGGGTGCTTTAGATATAGCAAAGAATTAAGAAGATTTTAGACATAGATTACACTAATTACATTGATGGCGTTGGCGTTAATTACATTTTCGCGCTAGATATATTCTGTTTCACAAATTCTACGGTTTTCTAGTCTATTCAATTGGGGAAATGAATCGGTAATAATAACGCAACTATCCGTGGAAATCCGTGAAATCTGTGTCTAAAAAAACTTAACTTAAAACGTGATTTTATTTCTTAACCGGAACCACTTTCAACTGAATCACCCCCAAAGCATTCAAAACGCGGATGATCTGATAAGTCATGTCAACTTCATACCATTTCACTCCAAAATTTGCTCTACTCGCAAATTTATGATGGTTATTGTGATAGCCTTCGCCCATCATCAAAAAATCAAAACGAAAGAGGTTTTTGCTCGTATTTTTCATTTGGTAATTGACATACCCATAAATATGGCCAAACCAGTTAATAATGACGCCGTGAATAGGGGCCATCATAAAGGTAATCGGTAATAATAACCATTGCCACCAAGCGGTTACAAAGTAAACAAAGAACAATACATAAAGCGCCATCCATAAGATTCGTGAAACTCGGGAACTCGCAAACTTATCGAAGGCCTCCCATTGAGGAACGTTCTTGGTAAAGCGTTGATCTACTTCAATACGTTGTTTATTGATATCCTGATAGATGTTTTTTGTTTTCCACATCATTGCAAACATATTGTCATCATAAGACGGTGAATGTGGGTCTTGTTCCGTATCTGTATAAGCGTGGTGCATGCGGTGCATCACCCCATACCCATATGCACTTAAATAACTCGAACCTTGAAAAATCCAAGTGAGTACAAAGGTAATCCGCTCCATGGTTTTAGACATGGTAAACACCTGATGTGCTGCATAGCGATGTAAAAAGAAAGATTGAAAGAATAAGCCCCCATACCAGAGCACAATAACAAAAAGGACAATGATCATAGTTTTTTTTTACAAAGATAGTGGGATATATACTGCCAAACAATGAACCTAGATCAAGTAATACAGTTACAATCGCCTTCTAATTCTGCTCAAAGCTTGCGCAGTTACTCCAATATAAGAGCTGATATACTTGAGTGGGATGATTTTTATAAGTTCAGGACGTTCCTTAAAGAGTTTTAAATAACGTTCCTCAGCAGACAGATTTAATAAGTGTTGCTCACGTTTGGATTTGATCAGAAATAAGCGTTCTGCCGCTAATCTTCCAATGAGGTTTCCTATTTCCGTTGTTTTGTAAACAGCTTGCAAATCGTCATAAGTGATGCTTAACAGTGTCGTTTCTGTTAAGGCTTCCAACTCATAGGCCGAAGGTTGTTGTGTCAAAAACGAATCATAAGCACTTATAAATTGGTCCTTAAAGCTAAAGCCAAAGGTGATTTCCTTCTCTGAATTTTCTTTGGGAATATATAAGCGAACTACACCAGATTCAATAAATGATATGTGATTTTCAATCTCGTTCAGTTTAAGGAAAACCGACTTTTTAGGAATGACTCGACGCTGTAATTTAGAAGTAAAAAAATCCCAATCCGATTGAGAGATGGTAGCTATTTGATCTAAGTAAGCTTTTATTTGTTGCAAATCCTGTAACCCTAATAATTGAGCCTGTAAAGATATTGCTCTTTTGCCTTAAAATCAAATCTATTGCACAGAGATACCTATTGCGCTGAGATGCTCGGAGAATTATGGAACACAGACCTGCCCGTCCGTTCAGGAGGGTGAGGCTGATTTTAGCAGATATTCCATTGATTATTTTACCTCAAAACTTATTGATAATACGAACAACTTAATTGGCATTTGCCTGCCTGTCGGCAGCCTGGGGGCTTTTATTTTTTGTGACTTCATTCTTTGAGTGAAATATTGAACTGAGATACACAGAGGTTACAGAGATACACGGAAAATTATGGAACATTGAATAGACAGTCCGTTTAAGCGAAGACACTGATTTTTTTCTCACATAAATTGAGTAGGAACAATCTAATTTGTGTTTTTATTTTTTGAATTTCATCTTTTGAGTCTCCACGTCTTTACGTGAAAAACAGAACCTTGACAAGATTGAACCTATCAGATATTACCTAATTTTTGATATTTCCAGTTTAAGTTTGAGCCCTACATTCAAAATAAACGCTAAATTGGTCTTTGCATTGCCTAAATGCCATCCAAAACTAACCTATGGAATATGTCCTCCTAATTGTCATTATTATTTTATTGATTGTCCAGAATTCCAAGTATCGTAAGGAAAGTCAGAATTTAAATAATAAACTCCACACCTTAAACGACAAGCTGAATAGACTCTTATCTCATTATAGAGATGGGGCAAAACCTGTTGAGAAAAAGGATACTGTTGTTGAACCAGAAATTGTACAACCGCCAGAAGTCATAATTGAAGAACCAATCCCTGTAGAACGGCCAACAATTCCGTTGGTGGTTGAAGAAGAGGAAACAGCTGCATCTATCGAAGTTGCCGAATCTGCTCAATCTGCATACACATCTGCACCGGTTATAGAAGAGGAAAAAGAAGTTATCCCCCCAAGACCTGGAATATGGGCACGCTTCAAAGAAAGAAACCCCGACCTTGAAAAGTTTATCGGTGAAAACCTGATCAACAAAATTGGGATTCTTATTTTGGTTTTGGGCATCAGTTATTTTGTAAAATATGCCATCGATAAAGATTGGATCAATGAACCTGCCCGTGTAGGGATTGGAATACTAGCAGGAAGTCTGGTTTTATTTATCGCACATCGGCTACGCCAAAAATACGCTCCATTCAGTTCTGTTTTGGTAGCTGGCGCTATCGCTATTTTTTATTTCACCATTGCCATTGCGTTTCATGAATACCAATTGTTTGGGCAACAGGTGGCGTTTGCAATTATGGTTCTCATCACAGCGTTCAGTTGCTTGATTTCTTTATCCTACAATCGTATGGAACTTGCCATCTTGTCTTTAATTGGTGGCTTTTTGGTTCCATTTATGATCAGTACCGACAGCGGAAACTATATTGTATTGTTCACCTATATCGCCATTTTAGACATTGGGATCTTGGCCTTGGCCTATTTTAAAAGATGGCATGTGGTGCAAGTGCTCGCTTTTGTATTCACGATGTTATTATTTGGAAGTTGGGTTGTGAATGAAATGAACGTGCCTGAGCCTCATTATCTTGGTGCTTTGATTTTCGCATTTGTTTTTTACCTGATTTTCATTGTTATCACCATCATAAACAATTTGCGTAATAAGGGCAGCTTTACCAAGATCCAATTGGTTATGCTCACGCTCAATAACTTTGTTTTTTATGGGATTGGCATCTTGGTGCTGTCCGAGTATAAACCTGAGTTTAAGGGTCTGTTCACAGCACTTTTAGCCGTGCTGAACTTGGGTTATGCCTTGCTGTTGTACAAAAAGTTTGGTTTGGACAAAACAGCTATTTACCTCTTGATTGGCTTGACCTTGACCTTTATCACCTTGGCAATTCCGGTGCAATTTTCAGGCAATAATATTACCATATTTTGGGCTGCCGAAGCGGTGTTATTGTTGTGGCTGTCTCAAAAATCACAAATTAAAAGTTATCGTTTTGCGGCCGTTGTTGTGCAATTTTTAATGCTCGGCAGTTTGTTGATGGATTGGCCTAGATATATGGATAGCAATGATCAGCTATCGCTCGTACTAAATCCTGTTTTTATTGGAGGTTTATTTGTTGTGGCTTCATTTGTAGCTGTTGGTTATTTATTGCGTCATGAAACAGAAAAACTATCAAAGTTTGGCTTGACCTTCAATCCGCAGTCCTATCGAAAATTTGCTAATATTCTTGCTATCATAACTGGGTATTTTGTAGGCATGTTTGAAGTCGGGCACCAATCCTATTCGCGTTATGTTTTCAATGATTTCTTGGCCATCATTTTGCTTTATCATCTACTATTTGTATCGGTATTCTGTTTTATATTAGAGAGAACCAAAAATGCAGTCAGTAAAAAATTGGTCAATATCCTGGTGATTGTGAACATCGTCCTGTTTGCATTCCTATTCATGAGAATTCCTTTTTTAGAAATTCAAGATAATATCAGATATAGTAGCGCATCTTATTTGGTCTATTATCTGCACTTGGTGTCCCTGATCTTAATCGTATATTTATGGTATTTACTCCTCAAGAGCAATAAAGGTAAAAAAGGGTTTTCAGTATTTAATAGGACATGGACTTTATGGGCAGCGATTTTTGTAATTGTAGTCACAGCAAGCACAGAAGTGATCATTCAAGGACTTCATTTTATGGATGCTTCCATAGATAATACCCGGTTTGATTACGATGCAAAAACTGAAATGATTTCGGCTGCCAAATACAAAATAATCAAAACAGGACTTCCTGTTTTATGGGGCGTTATGGCCTTTATATTGTTGATTATTGGAATTAAAAAACAGATCAAGCATTTACGAATTATTGCGCTCACTCTATTGGGCATCACAATTGTTAAACTATTCGTTTATGATATCAGCAACGTGTCCGAAACCGGAAAAATCATTGCCTTTATCCTGTTGGGCGTACTCATTTTAATTATTTCATTTGTCTATCAAAAACTTAAATTTTTGGTCGTTGACGAACATAATACCCCAGAGAATGATAAAATCGATTAAGCTTTTTATAATGCTTCTTGGAAGCATGGCTTTTGCACAAACCGCCCAAGTGAGTGGTAGGATAGAGCCCATAAAAGAAGATGGTTTGTACCGCATCCGCATTCCGAATAGTGTACGTGCGTATGCTACGCAGGACTTGCGCGATTTACGAGTCTGGGACGCCAAGGGCAACCAAGTACCGTATTTTGTGCAACCTGCTTCCGACTATAAACTGACTAAAGCTAGTGATTTCGCGGAATTTGAGATTGTTTCCAATACGAGAATCGCCGATTCCAATGCCACCTATATCTTTAAAAATCCTTATGAAACCATTGAAAAAGCAGTGCTTTTAATTGCGAACTATCAAGGCAGTAAAAATTATAGCTTAGAAGGCAGTAATGATCAAACAGAATGGTTTGGATTGGTCAACAACGGACAATTGAACCAATTGAATCATCCTAGGGAAACGAGTGTGTATCGGGAAATCTATTTTCCTGTGATCAACTATCCATACCTGAAGCTTGTTTTTGATGATCGCCATTCGCTGCCCATCAACCTTTTGGGGATTGGGATGGCCAACACTGAAACGATCAACATCGTGCCTATAACGATGGAAGAAATTCCAGTGAAAAGCATTGACTTTTTAGAACAGGAGAAGAAGACCCAAATCCATATTCGTTTTGACCGACCGGAAGTGATCGATCAAATTCGGATGACCATCACATCCCCCGATCTTTACAGAAGAAACGCTTTATTGTACACCCTGAAAGAGCGGGAGGTAAAGCGCAGTGTGGAATCCTACCGACAGCATTTAGCGGCATTTTCCATCCGATCTGATAAAGACTTGATTTTTAATATTCCGACGAGTATTGAACAGGATCTGTATTTGGAAATTGACAATAAGGACAATCCTAAATTGGAAATCAGCAAACTCCAGTTTTTGCAAGAACCTGTGTATTTGGTTGCGTCCCTAAAAGCCAATGATAGTTACAAAGTCACCGCGGGCGACGACCAATTGGAGTTCCCTGATTACGATATTATTGAGGTCACCAACACCACAAAAACGGCATTGCCCATTGCCGAAATTGGCGCAGTTGTTTATGGACAACCAGAAAAGACCATTGAAAAGACCAAGTCTTTTTGGCAACAACCATGGTTTATGTGGAGCTGTATTGGGATCGCAGCACTAATGATTGTGTATTTCGCTTTTAATATGTTGCGGGATATGAATGCGAGTAAAAGTGGATAGAACTTGCTGGATAATAAGTGATTTGAGTTGTAGAGAGATACTTAATATGACATCGAACTGTACTATAAAAAATAATGTAAATAATCAAGAACCTCGGGGTGAAAGCCCAGGAGGTATGAATAAGGAATTGTCTTTTCGATCGAGGCAAGCCTCGGGGAAATAAAACCCACTGGTGGGAATTAAATATATTATAGAAATGAAAAATGAATTAAAAGTTGCGGAATTTAATAAAAAACAAAATCTTTTGGATTACGTGAATCAAAACTCACATAAATTAAATATTGTATCGATCAGTTCTACTCAGGAGGCGATATCATATAAACACTTTTTATGGTATTATGATAAATAACCCCAATAATAGAAATGCAGTTTTACCCAACTCGATACTACCTATGATTTTGCTCCATAAAACCTTTTTACTACTAGCATTCGTATTTCCTCTCTTCGGTTTTTCTCAAAATGAATTCTTGGATTATGGTATTGATCATAAAAATGATACCACTTACGGCACTGTTAGAAATACCATTACTAAAAACGGTCTTCTCATTGAAAAAAATCCAAAGTCTACGAAAAACAGAATTATGTTTCGTACTCATAAATTGAGAGAATACAAAACCATAAGATTTAATGATGACATTTATTGGTATGAAAAACCTTCCGTTGAAGATGGTATTTACACCAAGTCCATGCCTCGAATAATTCCAGAAGACAGTATTGCCAAACGCTTTGGGAGTTTTGTCAACATCCAGAAAAGACTTCCTGATTTTTTGGTCACAAAGACCAATGATACCATTTATGGTAAATTTCGAGATCCTATATTTTGGAAATTCCACTTTTTAGATACCAATAATTTAAAAGTCAAAATCGAAAAAGATCATATAAATTCTTACCGATTTAATAATGATATTTACATCCATAAGGAAAAACGAAAAGCTGTTATTTTTGACAAGGATGGTGCTTATATAAAATTAGTATTGGACGGAAGAGTTAAATTATATGAATACGAACATATCTATAAAACTGTTGACCTAACGACCAATCTTCCGACGTATAAAAAAGCAACCTATTTATACATAGAAAAAGGGGATGAGGTCTTACTTCTCGATGGTTTTCTTAACAAGAAACGATGGGCCGAATTGTTCGAGGACAATCAACCGTTGGTATCAAAAATTTTAAACGAAGAATATAATATTGAAAATATGTATCTGATTGTTAAATATTACAATACTATGAATCAGTAATTACATCAAAAACAACCTACTTAAAAAGAATCTTAACCTCTAAAAACACCCTATCGACATGAAAATTCAAAACCTATTTATTTTATTTCTTTGCCTCACTCTCATCAACTGTGCAACTGACGACAATAATTTCGAACCTACTGAGAATATTTTTGATGGCGATATCATTCTTAATTCTCAGGAGGATGTTGATGCTCTTGGTAAGAATAAGTACACGAAAATCACAGGCTATTTGAGAATTGAAACGTTATCAAATCTAACCTGGATTCACAATTTGTCTATTTTTAGTGATTTAACTGAAATCTGTGGCGATTTAATTTTAGAAAACAATTCTGCACTGGTAAGTACGGAAAGTTTTTCAGAACTCAAGAAAATTGGTGGAAGTTTAATTCTGTTTGACAATGGCATTAAAAATCTGAATGGATTTCTAAATTTAAAAAGTATTGATGGCAATCTCTCCATAAAGTATAATGCATTGGGGAATATGGAGGGTCTTGAAAACTTAAACAGCATTGGAGGTGATTTTTTTATCAACCAAAATCAAATCAGTAGTTTAGATATGTTCAGAAATGTAACTTCTACTCTTAGGGGTTTTATTTGGTTGGAAATGGAAAGGCTTGAAAGTTTAAATGGACTACCTAAGATTGGATCAACTACAGCTTCGATAAAAATCGCACAAACAAAAATTGAAAATTTAGAAGCTTTTTCCGATGTACAACACATTGAAGGTTCATTGGAATTAAATAATAACGATCATCTCATAAGCTTGGAAGGGTTTGACAATATAAAATCAATACGAGACAGATTAAGTATCCGGGGCAACGATGTCTTGCAGAATTTAGATCAATTAAATAATCTCAATCTTTTGAAAGGGGATCTGGATATTTTTGGAAACATCGGCTTAAATAATATCGACGGACTATCTAAATTAGTGGGCATAGGTGGATACGTCTCTATTGGTTATAATGATGTTTTAACCAACTTAGATGGATTAGTAAATGTGGAGACTACTGGAGGTCGATTGGAAATCGAGGGCAACGTAAATCTTAGCGATTTTTGCGGATTAAGTACTTTAATTGCCAATGGAGGAACTTTTTTAGATATAAAATTGAATTCCTACAACCCAACGAAACAAAATTTCCAAGATGGTCATTGTAGCAGATAAGGATAAATAATTTTTCTAAGAGCCTAGATTATTTTGATTAAATTAGTTGCTTGAAATCGTAGTCTATATTATTCGGATTAGTTCCGAAACTCAATAATTATGTGAAAATTACCATTCAAACTACTTAGCGTAAAGAAATAAAATGGAGACAGCATGAATTCACCCAACAAACTAAAAAAATGAAAAAAATCACTTTTATTATCCTCGTCTTCGTTTGGATTTCGTCTTTGGTTATTTTAATAATCGCTCTGACAAACTTATATCCGAATACTATTTTTAAGGAATATCGCAGTAGTGTTGGAATTGCATTTATCACAATAACTGGATTGTTAAAGCTAATTTATAACTCTATAAAGAATAAGAGCAATACGAATACTTCAAACCACAAAAATTAAACTTATGAATAGAAATCAAATCATCGGCATTGGCATTTTTAGTATTGGAATAGCAATTTACTTTATCAGTGAAAACCAAATCATCGGAACGGTTTCAGGCGTCGTATGCGCTATCGGTTTGGCATTTATTTTAAGGATAATGCCGTTTACTAAACGGAATATCACCAAATAATTCGAAATGATTCCCATACATAGACTTTCTTACTCCTCAGACAAGAGATTGAATCAGCTCTGAATGAGACGATTGGAGATTTAAACAATTAAGTCAAGATATTTAATCAAAGGGTGTTAAACAAAAAAGGCTGTCCTTATCAGACAACCTTTTCTTTTTACTATATAAAATTTATTATTTCAAACTCTTCAACAATTTCTCAGCCACCAACTCTGATGATGCTGGATTTTGACCTGTAATTAAGTTCCCGTCTTGCAGGACATACGGTGCCCAATCGTCTTTTTTGGAATATACAGCCCCGTTCTTTTTCAACATATCTTCCACTAAAAATGGAACGACGTCTGTCAATTGCACCGCAGCTTCTTCGGTATTTGTAAATCCTGTGACCTTCTTGCCTTTTACCAGCGGATTTCCTTGAACATCCTTAACATCTTTCAATGCAGCAGGAGCGTGGCATACAAAAGCAATCGGTTTGTCTTGAGTATTGAACTTCTCGATTAAAGCAATAGAGGTAGTATCATTTGCTAAATCCCACAACGGCCCGTGTCCGCCTGGATAGAATACAGCGTCAAAATCGTCAGGATTCATATCCGATAAAACCTTAGTGTTGGCAATTTTCTCCTTGGCTTCTGCATCATCATCGAAACGTTTGGTAGCATCGGTAGCAGCATCTGGTGTATCACTGCTTGGGTCTATGGGTGCTGCGCCTCCTTTTGGTGTGGCAATGGTTATCTGCGCACCTTTATCCAATAAAGCATAATATGGGCTGGCAAATTCTTCCACCCAAAAGCCTGTTTTTTTTCCTGTATCTCCTAATGTATCATGAGATGTCAATACAAATAATATCTTCATTTCTTTTTCTTTTTTAATGTCTGATTTTTCTTCTGAAACGGTTTCAGAGGAGTTTTGATGTTTCGCATCTTTACAACTTGATGCCATCATCATGGTAAGCATAAATGCAATTGCTTTTAATGGTTTCATTTTATAATCAATACGCCATTTTCACAATTTCTTCAACCATATCTGGTGACAAGGATTTATGCTCGCCCAAGCCTAACCATTCGCGCTCTGTAAAGCGTTTTGAAATGATTTCAGCCGTACCTTCATAATCTTTGGTATACTCCGATAACTTGGTGTCGATACCCAAGCCGTGAAAGAATGCCACTGTTTTATCTATGGCCGCATGCGCTTTATCATCGGTGTTGCCTTCTGTAATATTCCATACACGTTCGGCATATTGTGCGAGTTTATCTTTTTTCGTTTCAAAGTTGAATTTGTAGTGACTTGGTGCAATCACTGCTAAGGTTCGGGCATGATCAATACCAAACAAAGCCGTCAATTCATGCCCGATGGCATGCACAGCCCAGTCGCCCGGAACTCCTTTTTGAATGAGTCCATTAAGGGCCATCGTACAACTCCACATAAAATCGGAAGCGGCCTTATAATCTGTCGGGTCTTTCAACACCTTTGGTGCCACTTCAATTAAAGTCTGTAGAATACTTTCAGCAAAGCGGTCCTGTAATTTAGCATCTATGGGATAGGTCATATATTGCTCCAAAACGTGTGTAAATGCGTCTGTTAAGCCATTGGCCAATTGACGTTCTGGAATGGAAGTAATCACCTGAGGATCCAAGATGGAGAACTCTGGAAATAAACCAGGCCCGCCCATGGACAATTTTTCTTTAGTCTCTGCTCTTGTGATCACCGCGCCCGAGTTCATTTCAGAACCCGTTGCAGGCAAAGTCAACACCGTTCCAAATGGCATGCCCTTTTCAGTCTTCATGTTCTTGGCTAAAATATCCCAAGGGCTATTCCCTTCAAAAAGCGCGGCAGCCGATAGAAACTTAGTGCCATCAATGACAGAACCACCACCAACGGCTAACAAATACGTGATGTTTTGGTCCTTAATAATTTTTAAAGCCTCCATTAAAACAGCGTATTCTGGATTGGCTGGAATGCCGCCAAACTCTACGACCTCCACATCGGCCAAAGCGGATTTTACTTGATCGTAAATTCCATTTTTCTTAATACTCCCACCGCCATAAAGCATGAGGACTTTAGCGTCTTTAGGAATTTCATTTGATAATTTCTCTATACTGTCCTTGCCAAAGATAATTTTGGTTGGATTTTTAAATTCAAAGTTGTTCATCTGTTTGTTTTAGTTGCTGATTTATATTTTAACGACCATTTTCCCTGTGTTTTTTCCTTCGAATAGATCCATAAACGCTTTTGGGATATTTTCAAAACCTTCTACCACAGTTTCGGTGTAGGTGAGTTTGCCCGCTGCCAACCATTCGGCCAACTGCTGCATGGCTTCTGGAAATTTTTCTTCATAATTCGAAACAATAAAGCCTTGCATTAAAGCACTGTTTTTAACCAGGAAAGGTTGTACGCTGATACTTTTAGGAAGTTCTATATTGTTATAAACTGAGATGGCTCCACAATTGACAATGCGCGCAAATTGATTGATATTAAATAATACCGCATCGGAGATCGGACCGCCCACATTATCAAAATAAATATCGATACCGTTTGGTGCTGCCTTGGCAATGTCTGCGCTCATATCTTTACTGGTGTTATAATTGATTCCAGCATCAAAGCCAAACTTGCTTTTTAGCAGTTCTACTTTTTCATCCGTACCTGCAATGCCAATGACTGTAAGGCCAAGGTTCTTCGCTATTTGCCCTACCACAGATCCGACTGCACCTGCAGCTCCTGAAACGATGAGCGTTTCACCTGCTTTAGGTTTCCCAATCTGGGTGAGCCCTAAATAGGCCGTCAATCCCGTCATGCCCAAAATACCTAAATAGGCACTTAAAGGTGCTTTCTCGCCATCGACTTTCATAAGGTCTTTGCCTGAGGATATTTGCTGAGTTTTCCAATCCAACATCCCCATAACAAACTCACCTTCTTTAAAGTGGTCGCTTTTGGAAGCGGTCACTTTGGCAACCACACCAGAATATATTGGTTTGTTGAGCTCAAAAGGCGCCGCATACGATTTAGCATCGCTCATACGACCTCTTAAATAAGGGTCTACAGAAACGTAGATGGTTTCTAAAAGTATTTCACCATCCTTAGGCGTTAGATTTTTTTCTTCTTTTACAAATTCAAAGTCTGAAAGCGTAGGAGTTCCTTTTGGTCTGTTTTTTAATAAAATGGTCTGTATCATTTTTTGTGTATTTTATATTAATTATTATTTATTGTTATTGTAATTACCGCTTTAATTAACGATAGTTAATTGTTTGTGAAACAGCAAATTGAAATTTATATTTCACAATCTTGACTTAAAATTCAATCTGTCTTGAATCCTGATTCTTGGTTCTCAATTCTACTTTACTAACACCCAAGCCGTCTATAGTCTTTCTTCTTTACTCTTTCATCTTTATTCTTGACTTTTGACACTTAATTCCTGATTCTAAAAGAGAAGCGGTCTTAATACTTAATTCTTAATACTAATTACTCAGTACTATTTCTTAATACTGCTCCAAGCCGCTTCATAAGCTTCCTCTATCTGTTTTTCATCCAATTTAAATGTCCCGCGTTTCTGGGCAGTCATCAAAAATGACAGGGGATTAATCGCATAAGCATATAAGAGGTAATCGGAAATTGGTTTGATGATGCCTTCCGCTTTCCCGCGTTTCCAGAGGTTGAGTAGGGGCTGTAAGTGTTTGATGCCTTCCTGTAAGCTGGGTTCGTCAATAATGGGTGTATTATCACACTGCGACAAGAACATGGCGCTTTCAGAGGCGTTGAGTTTGAAATCGGCAATGCGTTTCCATATATGTTCAAAACCTTCTTCAACGGACATAGTTTCCTTATAATCTTTAAAAGCAAAAGCAGTGTATTGTGCTTTGACGTCGATATAGGTTTTGTTTACTAAGTCCTGCTTGTTTTCAAAATACAGGTAAATGGTCGCTGGAGAAACATTGGCCATTTTTGCAATTTTACTCATTGGAGTGGCATGGAACCCGGCATTGTTGACCAACGTAATGGTAGCATCGATAAGAGCATTACGTTTGTCTATACTTTTTTGAAGTTTGGCCATTATAATTTGATTTGAGTACAAAGATACAAATAAAAGTGAACGTTCATTCTTTTTTAACAGAGCTTTGGGAGTTATGGAGTGGCGGTGTAGAAATAAGCTGTAATGTGGTAGTGGAGAAGGTTTGTTTTCGGGAGAGAGTTTAGACTAAGGGCTTTTTGCTTCTGTTTTCTTTTTTTTAGACACGGATTACACGGATTACACGGATTACACGGATTGTCACTAATTCCTTTTGAACCTGAACTGGCTGAAAATGAGATTTTCTCAATTTCACTAATTTAAAAGGTGTATTAGATACGAATTGCACGGATTTTCACAAATTCCTATTGAACCTGAAGTGGCTATATAAGGGATTCTATCTATTTCACTAAATTAAAAAGCTTATAAGACACTAATTACACGGATTGTCACTAATTCCTTTTGAACCTGAAGTGGCGGAAAATGAGATTTTCTCTATTTCACTAATTTAAAAGGTGTATTAGACACGAATTTTACGGATTTTCACAAATTCCTTTTGAACCTGGAGTGGCTAAAAATGCGATTCTATTTATTTCAAGGATTTAAAAGTTAATAATTAGCACCTCCCGAAAGTATCCTCGGCACTACGGGTTGCCACATAGTCGCACCCATGTTTAATCCATTATACAATGAAACAACTACTAAGTTCTGCCATTAGTGAAAATACGGAATAATTTGATTACTATATATTCCAACGCCAATTCCATCCGTGTAATTTGTGAAACCCACCTGAACCGACGGGCAGGTTCGTGTCTAAGAATTTATAGTTCTTTTGCTTTTTCTAAAATTAAAACAGCCTAATCCTAATAATTGTTGGGATCAAGTTTTGTCATGAATTTCTTTGTCTACATTTAGACAGTAACAAAAATAAAATCATAAGGCAAGACTATAAATATATAATAGCATAGTCATAGTTCCGTGTTTTTTAATCTATGTTTGACCTTGACGAATATTCTTGGTTAATTTACACAAAGTCACACCCTAAGTATCGTGAAATAACAGCAGTATAATAACATAAAGTTTGTTATTTGTTTTCAAACATCTCAAATCAATGATTGCATCAGATACTTTAGTGACCTATATGTGGATTTTATTGGCCGTTTACGCCGCCGTCATCTTATTTTTCGTGGTCAGAGGGGCACGTAAAAACAAGAACATCCAAGATTATGCAGTCGGAAATATTGGCTTTCCGTCCTGGGTAGTCGGGTTGTCCTTAGCGGCTTCCATGACCAGTGCCGCAACATTTATTATAAATCCGGGATTCATTGCACTTTATGGCATTTCTGGAGTTATTTCCTTTGCCTTGGTATTGCCCATTGCCGCATTTATTTCGTTGATTGTTTTTACCAAGGGTTTTGCCAGACAAGGAAAGGCCGTTAAAGCCACCACCATGGCGCAATGGATAGGAAAACGCTATGAAAGTAAAAACTACGCTATTTTCTTTGCCTTTGTCGCCCTTTTATTGATCACCTTTATTGTCTTGATCAATGTCGGACTCACCCAGGTCATTTCCAAATCGCTTAATGCCGATCCGTTTTATGTCTTGATGGGCATAACCGCGTTTGTCTTTGGCTATATGATGTTTGGTGGTGCCAACTCCATGGTCTATACCAATACCATTCAGGCCATCATCATGTGTATTGTCGCCCTCATTTTGATTGGTTCTGGCGCCGAATACTTCACCGATGGGATTGGTGGTTTTTTTGAAAAACTCAACGCTATCGATCCTAACTTGACCAAACCAACCAATCCTTCCAGTTTTTTGTTTCGGGATTATTTTGAGATCATTATCACACAAATTGTTATTGGGGTAGCCATTGTTTGTCAACCACACATCATCACTAAATCCTTACTATTAAAAGATTCAAGTAAAATCAACACCTATTTGTTCAGCGGGATTGCGTTTATGATCATCTTCTTTTTGGTGGTCATTGTCGGATTATATGCCCGTATCAGTTTTCCTGATTTTATGGTGAACGGAACTGCGTTAAAAATGGATGAAATCATACCAACCTATGTGGTGACCAAATTCTCGGTAGGTGTAGGCTTGGTTATTGTAGTTGGACTGATTTCAGCCGGATTATCCACCTTGGAAAGTTTGATACAGTCCTTATCCATTACGATTACTTCGGACATTATCAATCCCTTATTCAAGGATAAATACACTGCAAAAACCATATCCATCAATAAAGTGGTGATCATCGGATTGGCTATCGTGAGCTTTTTATTGAGTTGGAACCAAATTCAAAATCCGGACATCAGCGTGGCTATTTTTGCCCAAAACGGCGTGTATGCCTATTTTGCAGCTGCTTTTGTACCGGTGCTTTTTGGAACATTTTTAAAGAATGTGTCCACACGCTCTGTATTTATTGCCAGTATCACGGCCATTGTTGTGCATTTTGGTATATATTACGGACGGATTACGCCGTATATGCAAGAGCCTGTAAACAATCCTGGGGTTTCTGCGGCTACCGGCATTGTGACATCGCTCCTTGTAGGGTATATATTTTATAAATTAGACGAAAAGAAACAACGTGGACACATTAGATTGGACAGCTAAATGGGCGGATTATACGCCAGATAAGATTGCGATTACTTCGTATGACGCCAATAAGAGTTATACGTATAGTGACCTGCATACCTATGCCAATCGATTGACCGATAAGTTTGTTGAACTCCAGTTGGAAGAGGGCGATCGCATTGCAGTTCTGGCAGAGCACAGTTTGGAGTATATTGCTCTTTTTGTGGCCTGTCAAAGAATGGGCATCATCTTGGTACCATTAAACTATCGCTTGTCTTTAAAAGAAATCAGCAAACTCGTTTTAGATTGCACCCCAAGTTTGCTGGTCTACAATGCCAATCATCAGGATAAAGTGGCGCAACTCTCGCTTCAAAATTTGAAAACTATCTCTTTTGATGTTCTAAAACACTATTACCAAACTACCGATAGCATCGCGGAAAAAACCTTCCAAATCAAGGCGGACAATCCGTTATTTATCTTTTATACTTCCGGAACCACGGGAGCTCCAAAAGGGGTCATTTACACCAACAAAATGCTGTTTTGGAACAGTTTGAATACCTCCATGCAGCTCGGAATTACGTTTCGAGATTCCACCATTAATATCTTGCCACCCTACCACACTTCGGGTTGGAATATTTTTGTGACGCCGCTTTTGCACAAAGGCGCACATATTGGGGTGTTGGAGAAATTTGATGCAGAAAAGACCTTATGCTTATTGGAACTCAATAAAACCACCTTATTTATGGCATTGCCCACCATGCTGTTGATGATGCAGGAAACGCCCATTTTCAAAAATGTGAACCTGAAACGATTACGCTATATCATTTCTGGGGGCGAGAAAGTGCCATCAGAGCTGGTGACCTATTGGAAGAAAGAAAAGAACATCTATATCCGACCAGGTTATGGTTCCACCGAAGCCGGACCAAGCATCACCTCATTGCACCATAAAATGGCGCAGTTAAAACCTAATTCCATTGGGAAACCTAATTTTTATCTGGACATCAAAATCGTCGATAAAAAAGGTGCCAAGGTCAAACCAAATGAGGTCGGGGAGCTGTGCATCAAAGGCGATATTGTCACACCCGGCTATTGGAACAACTCTGTGAAGACCAACAATAAAATCAAGAAAGGCTGGCTGTTTACAGGAGATTTCGCCTATGCCGATGATGAAGGCTTTCTGTATATGAAAGGGCGCAAAAACGACATGTACATCTCGGGTGGTGAAAATATTTACCCTCAGGAAGTCGAAGCGCAACTGGAAGATTTCGAAGACATTACCAAAGCGGTCGTGCTCAGTGTCAAAGACGACAAATGGGGCCAATGCGGCATAGCCTTTGTAACATCGTCCAATAAGGAGCTTTCTGTAGGACAAATTCGCGAGTTTTTAAAAGTAAACCTTGTGGCTTTTAAACATCCTAAGTACATCTTTATTTTAGACGACATTCCAACCACAAGCTTAGGGAAAGTATGTAGAAAACAGCTTTACACTTATTTTAACACCATCAATTCTGAACCATGAAACATTTTAGCTTCGTATTAATTGTCACCTTAATCAATGCGTCTGTTTTTTCACAAACCACTCAAAAACCTATGAAAGAGCTACTTTCAGACTATGAATTTAAAACCTATTCGACCACTTTGGATGGCTTGGACATTAGCTATATTAAGGAAGGAGATGCCGATAAAACTTTGCTTTTTGTCCATGGTTTGAGCAGTAATGCGGACGCTTGGTCCAAAAATATCGCCGTTCTGAAAAACAATTACACCTGCATTGCCTTGGATTTGCCGGGCTACGGAAAATCGTCCATCCCTGATGCTGACTACACACCGTCGTATTTTGCGGAGGTCCTCTTTCAATTTGTTGAGAAATTGGGATTGGACCATGTTATTCTCGTAGGACATTCCATGGGTGGGCAGGCGAGTGTCAAATTTGCCACTGCACATCCTGAAATCGTCGATAGACTTATTTTGGTAGCACCTGCTGGCTTGGAACAATTTTCTGAAGCCAATGCGGCCATGATGAAAAGCTTTTTGACACCAGCCTCAGTCCAAAATACTACCGATGCTCAAATTGAGAACAATTATGCGCTTAATTTTTATGTACAGCCAGAAGAGGTTTCCAAAATGATTTCTGACAGAAAGAACATCAAGGCAGCATCAGATTTTGATGCCCATTGCACCGCCATTGTCAAGAGTGTCTCCGGCATGCTCGATGATCCTGTTTTTGGGGATTTAAAGACCATCTCACAACCAACCTTGGTTATTTTTGGAGATAAGGACATGCTGATTCCAAATCGGTATTTTAATCCGACCTTGACCACGGAAGCCGTTGGCAAGATCGCTTTAGAGAACATCAAACATGCCACCTTGGAATTTATCCCCGATGCCGGACATTTTGTGCAGTTTGAAAAACCTAAGGAAGTGAATGTGCTCATTCAGAAATTTGTAGAGCAGAAGTAATTTATCACTAAACTTATATTATCTTGGCCAATGCACGTTTAGTCATTTTTATTCGTGAAATCCAATTACAAGTTATTTAAGCCTAGGTCTATCAGATAACGAAGAGTCCTTGCAAATCCGTGATTCCGATTGCTATCGGGACCTGTCTAAAACCCATTAAATCTTACAGCCAAATCTATTTCCACCCAGACGAAGTCCCTACTAAATTTGAGCCAATGAAAACAAAGCTTAAAAAATTCACAGAGTTTAGTAAAACCATTCTCCCGAATGAAGCTAAATATCTTGAGACCCAATATCAGTTTGTCGAAGAAGAAAAGCTTCAAATCATTCAGCTGGTCATCAGTAATGCCCTGTCGCAAAACAAACGCAAGGATTTTGACACGGCCATTGACAAGCGGAAATATTCCTATATCAAAGATTGGATTGAAAAGAAATTACTGAGCATTGATGTAGATGCCACCATTGGCTGGATCATGTCCATCAACCAAAAAATCCTAACCGATTCTATCGCATCTGACGAAGAAAAGGAATTTCTCAACTATATTGCTTCCTACAAAGCCATCGATTTTACATTTCAAAATCTGTATGATCTGGCCAAGGAGTACAAATCCTATCTCTTGGTAAGAATGCGCTATAAGGACCATCAAATTGTGTCCGATTTTATAAAAACCTTTAAATCACCCTATCTTAAGGCACAGGATACCAAAGAAAAACTCTATGACGCCACGACCGAAATCACGGACCAATATACACTAAACAACAAAGAGACCAAGCATCTGGAAAAGTGGCTGATGAAGGTGTTTAAAGACGATTCCATCAGCGGGAAAAATAGATATCAAGCTTTTGTATTGTTGGCTTTTATGTACACCAATTACAATGAAAATGCCAAACTAAAAGTGCTTTTCGACCAAATTGATGTGTATTTCAGTGAAGGCCAGATGTACTCTAGACGCCTCTTATCTAATTATTACGCCAGCAGGGTGCTATTGCATTCCAAGCAGGATGAGTTTAAGGAAGCGGAATTTTATGGCTACCTCTCCATTAGACAAAACAATAATGATACCTTGATGTATTTGAACAACTTGGTGGCCATTTTATTGCGGAACAACAAACCGGAAAAAGCCTATGCCTTAATGGAAACGCATAAGGATCTGTATAAGGAAACCCATAATTACCATCAAAAGATTGGCTACTGTTCCTATCAGATCCGGGTCTTGTCTGAACTTCATAAAAACAGTCTCGCGGAGGCCACTGCCAAAACCTTTTTAAGAAAACACAAAAACGAAGTCCTAAAGCACCGTTGGCACCATTTCTTCACCTCCTATATCAGCACCTTGATCACGCAGGAAAACTACGAAGAAGTCTTGAAGCTCGCCACCAAATTTGACTTGATAGAAAAGGAGAAAGAACGCCAAAAACAAAACAACTACGTTCCCAATATCTCCTGGAGTATTTCATTGTCAAGGTATATGGAAGGCCAAATAAATTCGACGCGATTATTGGAGGAAATAAAGGCCCCGCTCTTGGATATTCAGCCTACTACAAATCAAAAGCAGTTGATGGTTAAGGTCATTGACCAACTTTCCACAAACTTACCTGAAGCTTTTTTGAAGCTCAAGTCACACATCTAAAATATGAACCTTAATGCCATGTTATCAGGCTGATAGTATCTAAATGTTGGAGAATATAGATAGATAGTCACACTTGAAAGCTTTAGTTTTTGAGACAGCTGTTGCTCAATTTCATAATAGATTGCCATCTAAACGAACTCAATCAATATTCTGACATTATGAAAAAACTATTTCTATTACTAACCCTTATTGGTTCTTTTGTGGTCAACGCCCAAGATACAGGAGCCATCAGCGGATTGATCACAGATGCTAACGGCGTTCCTTTATCAGGAGCCACGGTGTCCATTAAAACTTTGAATAAAGGTGCCATGACCGATTTTGATGGCCGCTATACCATTGACAACATCGCTACTGGTGTTTACGACGTCACTGTATCTTATATTGGTTATGAGACGCTGACAAAAAATATTATTGTAGCTTCAGGACAGACTACAGATTTGAGCACCTCATTAAAAGGTTCAGATACGGTTTTGGATGAAGTGATCTTAACGGCCAACAAAAAGCCACAAAAAATCACGGATGTTCCTGCCACGGTAAACGTTATTTCTGCGAGGGAAATTGGAGAATTCCCGAGCTTTAACATTGGAGAATTGGCGGCAAGACAAAAAGGTGTTGACTTTGTAAGAAGTGGGGTTTTAGGAACCGGAATCAACATTAGAGGTTTCAATTCGGCTTTTAACTCTAAAAACTTACAGGTTACTGATGACCGTTTATCGTCATTGATCGCCACTGGATTGCCAATGGGCTCTTTCTCTACAGTGTCCAAAGATGATATTGAGCGTGTTGAAATCCTTTTGGGACCAAACGGAACGCTTTATGGCCCGAATGCACACAATGGATTGGTGAGTACCATTACAAAAAATCCAAGAACTTCTGAAGGAACCACATTTGCAATTGGTGCTGGAAATCAAAATGTATTCACTGGAAGAGTACGTCATGCACAGATTATTGATGACAAGTTTGCCTACAAAGTGCACTTTGAAAGAGCTCAAGGTACTGAGTTTAAATATACGGATACTGTGTATGTACGAAATCTCACTACAGGAGAATATAAAGGTCATAAAGAACTCGATTTAGATCGTGATTTCACATCTCAAAAATATGGTGCTTCGTTAAACTATAAGCCAACTCCAGGCTCAGAGCTAACAGGATACTACGGTCATAGTAACAGTAGTAATATTGGTGTCACCAGTGCTGGCCGTAACCAAATAAAAGATTGGCGGATTACCGAAGCACAATTAAAATTTGTGTCTAAAAACTTTTTCGCCAATACGTATTACACTTGGAGTAAAACCGACGAGACCTATGCTATGAACCAGCGTACGCAAAATTATGTGTCGTTTATAGAAAATGGATTTTCTGACCAAGAAGCACGTGAGCGTTCTTTTAGTGAACAATGGTATCAATTGGGAGAAGGCCAAGGTAATGGGATTCCGCTTCCGCGTGGAGCGCTATTTGTAGACGATTCAAAGCGTTTTAACGCAGAGGCACAGTACAACAACAATTGGGATGAATTCTATTTAACCGCAGGAGCGCAGTACCAAAAAGACATGGCAGACTCGCATGGCACTTACCTTTTAGATGATGGTGGTATTGATTTGGCACAAACTGGCGTATATACCCAATTGGAATATAAATTGGAAGATTCTGGCTGGGGCTTCTTGCTTGGCGGACGCTTAGATAATCATGACCTATATGGTTCCAACTTCATCCCAAAAGCAGCGATCACCAAAAAAGTAAACAACGGAACTTTCAGAATAACTTACGGAAAAGGAATTGCCGTACCATCAATTCTCAACCTTAAAGGCAATTTATTTGGCGGATTGGTATTGGGTAATGGTGAAGGATTTACATTGGAAGACGGTACCAAAATTGCTAAGTTGGACGTGGAAACCATCAACTCTTATGAGATAGGCTACAAAGGAAAACTGTCTGACAAATTATTTATTGATACCAATGCCTATTACAACCAATCCGATAATTTTATCAGTCCATTGGTCAACATTTCCCTAAACAGTCCTGTTACACATATGGGAAACACGCCAATAGGAGAGGTAGTCCCAGGTTCTACCGGTACTGTATTGACCTATTTAAACTTTGGTCATGTGGATACTTACGGCGTTGACGTAGGCTTAAACTATTATTTCAATGATAGCTTTAGAGGGGTGTTTAACTATTCTTATTTTGGTCGTAGCCTTGATTTGAATGATATGGCCAATGACGGGGATTTAAATGGTGTAGTAGAAGAACGTGAACTGCCTATCAATACGCCAAACAATAAATTTAGCGTGGGACTTCACTACAATAAAGGCAAATTTTATGCTGCTGTATATGGTAGATATGTGCAAAAATATGATTTCTTCTCAGGAATTAATTATGCTGCGAAAACGCAAGATCAAGACGGAGATGGTGTGAATGAAATTGTCGAAAATGCTAGAGTTCTTAGAACTTGGAACTATGGCCAATTGGGCGGTTTCACGGTAGATGCCAATGCAGGTTACTATTTTACGGACGATCTTTCTTTAGGTGTGAACATTACCAACTTATTTAATGCGGAAATTAGAGAGTTTGTGGCATCGCCAGTAATCTCAACATTGATTTCCTTTGAGCTGAAATACAAAATCAACTTCTTTAAAAAATAAACAGTTCAAACCAATTAAGTTTCTATACCATGTCAAAAATACATGCTAATGATATTGAACTTGATTATGAAGACCACGGCACCGGAAAGGTATTGCTATTGCTTCATGGTTTGGGATCAACAAAAAAAGATTGGGACGCACAAGTCCCTTTCTTTTCTAAAACGCATCGCGTAATTACGTTAGACTTAAGAGGCCATGGCGATTCTTCCAAACCCAAAGACGCTTATGGCGTTGGGCTGATGACAGAAGATGTCAAAGCCTTCTTAGATCAATTAAAAATTAAAAAAGCAACCTTTGTAGGATTTTCAATGGGTGGGGCAGTGGCCTTTCAAATGGCGGCCAGCCATCCGGAATATGTTGAGAACTTGGTGATTGTCAACAGCGGCCCCGATTTTAATGATATGGGCCCCATTGGCGAAGAGCTTCTTAGCAGCCGCGTCCAGTTTTTGGAAACCAAAGGTCTGGAGCAATTGGCGAAGGAGATTTCATTTAATATGTTTCCCGAACCACATCAAGTAGCCTTGCGTGAGGCATTTGAAAAACGCTGTAAAAACAACGACTATAATGCCTATTTCAAATCCTTTGTGACCTTGATGGATTGGGGTTTGGGCGATCAATTGGAAGCCATTCCCACCCGTACGTTCGTGGTAGGTTCCGATATGGATTATACCCCGGTGGCCTTTAAGCAAGCTTATGTATCGCGCATGCAAAATGCAAGCCTGTCCATCATAAAAAACTCGAGGCACGGCGTGGTCATTGATCAGCCAGAGGCTTTTAATCGTGAACTTAAAAAATTCTTGGACCATGAATAAAACCGTACTGATTACAGGAAGCACCAGCGGCATTGGTCTGGCCATTGCTACCCGATTTGCCAAGGAAGGTTATGACATTATGTTTCATGGCCTGGAATCCAATGGCGATGCCATTGCAAAAGACATAGGAGCCAAGCACAAGGTAAAAGTGGCGTTCTCCAAGGCGAATTTGCTAAAGCCTGATGCCGTGGAAGGCCTGATTGCCGAGACGATAGCCACCTTTGGCGCCTTGCACGTCTTGGTCAACAATGCGGGCATTCAGTTTGTATCGCCCATTGAAGATTTTCCTAATGTAAAGTATGAGAACATCATCGCCATCAATATGAATGCGGTATTCTACGCCTCAAAAGCAGCGTGGAAACAGATGAAGCAACAAAAGTTTGGACGGATCATCAACATTTCTTCGGTGCATGGCTTGAGGGCCTCCGAATTCAAATCGGCGTATGTGACCGCGAAGCATGGGGTGATTGGGATGACCAAAGTTTTGGCTTTGGAAGGCGCGCCGTTTAATATTACCTGCAACGCCATTTGCCCGGGCTATGTCAAAACCCCTTTGGTGGAAGGCCAGATCAAGGACCAAGCCAAGGCACATAAGATGACCGAAGAAGAAGTGGTGGAAAAGGTGATGCTTGTAAAACAAGCCGTTAAAGAATTTGTTCCGGTGGAGGCCATTGCGGATATGGCGGTTTTATTGGCGAAGGACAGCTCGACCACCATTACGGGGACGTCATTTGCCTTGGATGGGGGATGGAGTGCACAGTAGGATTTTCACGGATTGATTAACAGACCTCTAAACTCTATAAAATGCCCTTGAGGTGGCGGGTGGATATGCCACTTTAATTTTTAAGTTTAGTTTTTTTGATTAATAACCTCTCAGGATTTATCCCAATAACTATCGGGACTGGGAGGTTTTCTATTAACAAACTTTCCTTACCGTAGCTTGTGGTAAGCACTTTTGATTTGGATGATGATTTCGAATTTAAAGACTGAACTAAATTCTCCTCCTTTTTAAGGAGGAGTGGCTTCTGCTTCCGCAGAGAAGCAGAAGGCCCGCCAAACACGTCGGGCAGGCGAGGTGGTTCGACAGTTGATAAATAAACTGTTTTAATTGTCGTTGGTGATGTTAAAGCTAAACTTGCATAAGAGTTTTTCGTAACAACAGATAAACCATTGGTTTTACTTGACAGGTTCTGAAGGTAAAAGTTGGCACGAGAAGGGACGCTCACGGCAGTAATAAGTTTATATTTAACAACCCTTCCGTCTTTAAGCTCTTTTCTGAGCTTAAATCCACCTTCCCTTAAAAAAAAGGGAAGGAATCTTAGTTAAGAAACCATAGTCAGTAACAAGTTTTAATTTACAAACTTTCCTTACCGTAACTTGTGGTTAGCACTCTTGATTTGGAGGATGATTTTGAATTTAAGGACTTAACTAAATTCTCCTCCTTTTTAAGGAGGAGTGGCTTCTGCTTCCGTAGAGAAGCAGAAGGCCCGCCAAACCCGTCGGGCAGGCGAGGTGGTTTAAATTTAAAAAAAGTCTTAATCAACAAACGCCGTCCTAACTTTTAGGAAAGCGATTAAAAACGGGTGGATAATTTTCAGTAAATTAATATTTGAGCTATATTATCCTTCTTTTTAGGGTGGAGGAGCGATTACAAAAACAGCCAAAGTGCGGAATTTATAAAATATAAATTCTGGTCAAAAAAATAATTATAACGTCAGGACTTAAGCAATAAAGATAGTCATCGATGAACAGCAAGAATTAGATGGATGCGGTTCAGCTTATGCTTATAGAATAGTAGTTTAACGGAAATAAAAAATGAAAGCCAATACAGAAAACTTATATAAACACGTTGCTTTCTTGACCTCCATATACCCTTATCGGAACTATAAAAATATAGAAAGCCTTCAAAAAACAGCAGCTTATATTGAGGCGAAAATTCAGGACTTTGGTTTACCGACCGTTAGACAACAATGGGAAGCGAAAGGGAATGAATACACCAACATTATTGCTACTTATCAACCCCAAAAAACAAAACGCTTTATCATAGGCGCGCATTATGACGTCTATAAAGACATAGCAGGAGCAGATGACAATGCCAGTAGTGTGGCCGGCTTGCTGGAAATCGTACGACTACTAACTGAAAGCACTTTGGAGTTAGCATACGGAATTGATTTTGTGTTTTATTCTTTAGAGGAACCTCCGTTTTTTAAAACAAAAAAAATGGGAAGCTATATTCACGCGAATTCCCTTACCAATACCAACAAGGATTATATAGGGATGATTGCCCTTGAAATGATAGGCTACTATCGTGAAGATAAGGAGTCTTATGAGGTCTCTATTTATAAAAACCAATTGATAGTTTCCGGAATTAAAAGCTATGATTCCTTTAATAGGAAAATCTCCCAGCTGCTGAAAACGAATGGGAGCATGGACTCTCGCTGGATCTCTTTTGCCGAAAACTACCCAAACAATGGACCTTCAGATCATCGCAATTATTGGCAATTTGATATTCCTGCGGTAATGATTATTGGCACCGGAGGCCATGGAAATCCAAATTATCACAAAGCTACAGATACCATTGAAACGCTTGATTTTGAAATTATGACCGATGCGGTGAATAATATTGCGTATGCGCTGTTTAACTTTTTGGAATAAAATAGGACGTAAGACCTAACACAATTGCGAGATATGATTTTTCGTCACTGTTGGTGTTTTCCACCAACTGATGTTTCTTGTGTTTTTATTCTTCAATATTCTTTTTTTATAGGATGAGTGGAACTGCGTTTTCTCATCCTATGGGTCTTTTTAAATTAATTATTGATCTTCATTGGTGAAACTTATATTTAATTCAACTTATTTTAATAAGCAGCTGGACTTTTTTTAACACAAATATTATGAATTTTATAAATAAAGATTATGTTTGTATGACTTCCCCTAATCGTTTAAACATCAATTTTTTGTGGGTGCATATTTTCGTTCGGTCTTATTAGTATTTACACAGCTTATATAGTCAGATATGAGCACGTATTAGAAAGGAATAAACGAAAACCTAATAATTAAATTAGAAAACAATGAACAAAAAAAATCTACATTTTTTTTACACTGTTATATATTTCAACAGCAATTTTTGCTCAAAAAAAAATCGGTAATAAAATCTATTCTTATGGAGATTTAGAGAATTCAATTAATGGGAAAACCTTGATACATTATGGCGTAAGTGACCCAGAAGGAGAAGTTAAAGTTATAGGTCGATTTAAAAGGGAATGGATAGATGCTATTTCGTGGAATAAATTATTTATCCCTGGCTATGAATATTCAGACTCCGAAAAGAATGAAGCCTTAAATAAAAACAATATTGAAACCATTATTTTAATAAAATTAAATAACATATCCACTGCTACACAATTAACCACAACCTCTTTGTATAGTGGTTGGACAGATTCTTTTAACACTTTTAGTACAACGAGAAATGTCATTGATAATGTTGGATTAGTATTTGAAATTTATACCAAAAAGGACGAATTTGACAAACCTGTTGCTGTTATAATTGGAAACACTAAGAATATTTGGGGTGTAGGAGGCTCACAAGTAGGGCTTACTCTAAAAGTTGTTGAAAGAGTTTTAAGTGCTATGAAGAAAGAAAAAGCATTTGAATAAATATACGTAGTTCTACTTATAGGAATGTTTAGGGAAAGGTGGTAGATTGGAGGTTGGAAATTTTGATCGCTATAGTTAAATAACTACAGTTGATCCTATTGGCACGCTGAGGGCAGTTATGATCACTCTTGGTGCTTATAAATGTAAGTTGTAAGCAAGCTGAAAAGCCAGCCGCACAAACAGCACATTTGGTTTTTGCCGACACACGAGCCAACGCTGAAAAAACCAAAAGAGCTGTTCTTTGCCAACGCTCGAACGAAATGAGAAAAACCGTAAATTGAATTAAAAAAAAGAGCGTATTTTAAGCGACTGAAACCAACCGAAAAAATGGAGATAACCGAAAAGCTACTGATTGAATTACAAAACCGACTAAAAGTTGGTAGCCGAAGAGGAGTTCATTTAAATGCTATTCCAGCGCGTTCAAGATACAAATTTGACTTAACAAGATTATCTAATATAGACGAAAATCTTCCCGCAAATTTTATTAATGCCTTACTAACCGAGTTACCATTAAAATTTAAAATTAGTTGGAAAGATAATGTCCCCGATTTGAATTCTCTTTTTGAAGATGACCAAACACAATTAGTGAAAATAACAAAGTCCTTTGAAAATCTAATTAATCAAACAGATGCAATAGAATCGGAAAAAGGTATAAATACTTTCGGCTTTGGCTTTCCAATACTTGTAAGACGAGACCAATCAGACAACAAATTAACAGTTGCACCAATTTTAATTTGGTCTTTAAGAATAAGAAGAACAAAAGAATTTAATACTTGGGAAATACTACGAACAGAGGATGACCCAATTTATATAAATGAGGTTCTAATAAATCACTTACAAAATGATTCCAAAATTGAAATTAACCAAATTTCAACTGAATTATTGGATGACGGTTTAATTGACAAAAGTGAACTTTTAGATATTTGTGTAAATATCATTGAATCTATAAACAGTTCAATACCAAATGACCTTCGTGAAACATTTGAGAAAAAACTGAATGAAATAAAATCTATTCCAGAGAAGAAACATTACGAAAAGCTACCATTAACATCTAATAATTCATTTATAGATTTTGGCGGACTTTTTTCAATTTTTGAGGTTCAGAAGCAAAATATTATTCACGATTATGCGAATTTACTAGAATTACAAGGTGCAACAATTGACCTTGAGGATATGGAAGAACATACGTTTCAACCAATATCATCAGTCGAAACCGACCCTTCACAACAAGGAATTTTACATTCTCTAAAAGCATCTCGGAACATTTTAATTCAAGGACCACCAGGAACAGGGAAAAGTCAATCGCTTACAGCGATTCTAGTAAATGCTTTAGAGAATCAAAAAAAGACAATTGTTGTTTGTGAAAAACGAACAGCTCTAGAAGTGCTTCACAATGCCCTAAATGAAAAAGGTCTTAATTATCAATGCGTTCTGCTAAAAGACATAGTTAAAGACAGAAGAGTCGCAGTTGATTCCGTAAGAGATAGAGTTGATAATTCCTCATATCGAAGATATAGATACACTTATTCTAAAGAAACTTTAGACAACATAATTGAAAAATCGAAAAACTTAATTGATTCAATAAATAAGAGACATAAAAAATTAGGAGCGAATTTAGTCGGCAATAAAAATTGGACTCACATTGTCGGCTCACTATTGTCAGAATTAAAAGACAATTCAGAAGAATACAATCTTGATTTGGCAAAAGACACATTCAGTTATGAATCATCTGAACTAAATCAATTATTAGAACTAATTAGAAAAGGACAAAATTTATATGACGAGTTTAAACCTCATTTAAACCTATCTTTTATCAACTCTGCAAAATTAGTTGGAGACAATCCATTTATTATAGAACAGCAGATTGAAGAAGATTTTTCAATATATAAAAAAGAGTTGAAAATAATATTAGATGATATTTCAAGCTATGAGATAGAATATTATAAAATTAGAAGTGAACAATTTAATTTGCAAAAAACCTCAATTAGTGCTATTGAAAACTCTATCCAAAATATCCTAACAAAACACAAAGCAAACAACGACTTTTTTGATGAAGAAAAAACAAATGGATTTTTATTTAAAACTATTTCCATCTTCTCAAAAGAAAAGAAAACTACACTTACTGACCAACAAACAATAAATTCACTTTTTGAAGATTATTTATCAAAAACTAATAATAGCAAGGATTTTGAAAGTATTGACTTCTCTAATTCAATTAAGGAGAATCGAGACATTCTTAAAAACTATAAACAAATTATTGAGCGAATTGAAAATGAATTTCAATCTAAAATAGAAAATGAGTACAAATCCCTAAACTTACTTAAATCAACTGAAAAGGAATTTGACACAGAACTACTTAAAGCAATAAAAACAAACTTTAGTAATTTAAGGGCTAAAATCAAAGAACAAAATTGGACTAACAAAGAATTGAATGGAGATTGCCATAATGTGTTAATCTCTCGAATTCAGGTCTTAATAAATTCGAAAGAACATTTTTTCGCAAATGAAAACGACCTCTTTTCAATAGAATTTAAGTGGTTTCAATTTTACAATTCATTATCAGCAGATAATAAACTAATAATTGACCAATTAAAGGAGAAAACTAATTGGAGAAAAACATTTTTGATTTTCTACCTTAATTCTATGCTTGTAAATTCTGCGAATACAGATTTACCAACAAATGATAATGACCATATTGAATTAGGAAAATCTTTGTCTGAACTCGAAAGAGAACAGATTAAATATATTAGAGAATATTGGTTTTCAAAACAAATAGATGCAACAAGAGAGTTTGATGATAAGAATCCTAATTTAGCAGTTGAAAATTTATATAATAAACGAGCAGGTAAAAGACATAAAAGACTATCCTTAAGAGAAATAGTAAAGTTGGATATGGATTTATTTACTACTTTTTTTCCAATAATTCTAACAACACCAGACGTAGCAAGTAATCTATTTAAAGGTAAAAATCAATATTTTGATATTGTTATGTTTGATGAGGCAAGTCAATTAAAGTTAGAAGATAATTTGCCAGCACTTTTAAAAGGGAAGCAGATTGTCATTGCAGGAGATGAACATCAAATGCCACCTTCAAATTATTTTAGCAAAATATTTGATGGTGTAATTGACGATGAGGATGAATTTGAAGATGAAATAGACAAAATTAAAAATGATATAAGTAATTCACTTTCAGATTGTGAATCTCTTCTTGATTTTGCTTCCGAATTAGGTTTTGAGAAAAAACATTTAGACTTTCATTATCGTTCAAGACATCCTTACCTTATTGATTATTCAAATTATGCCTTTTATAATCAACGGTTAAAACCACTTCCAAATAGTTTTGATTATATTCCAATAAATTATGTTCCCGTAAATGGCACCTATTCCGACAATTCAAATGACGCAGAAGCTGAAACAATTCTGTCGATTATTGATAACAACATTTCAAGACTTCCAAACGGAGAATATCCAACAGTTGGAGTGGCAACTTTTAACATCAATCAACGAAACCTAATTTTAGGTAAGATTAATGAAAGAAGAAAATTTGAAAAATATACTGATTTTAACGACAAAATAATTGACCTCGAAGAAAATGGATTTTTCGTTAAAAATTTAGAAAATATTCAAGGAGACGAAAGAGATGTAATAATTCTTTCAACCACTTATGGTATTAACAAAGAAGGGAAATTTGCTCAAAGATTTGGTTCAATAAATCATCAAAAAGGTTATAAGCTTTTAAACGTTATTGTTACAAGGGCAAAATACAAAGTATATGTATGTTCATCAATCCCTGAAGATGTGTTTTTAAATTACAAAGAGCACTTAATAAATGAAGGTTCAAATAACAGAAGAGGTGCTCTATATGCTTATTTAGCGTACTCAAAAGCTGTTAGTGAACAAGACAATGAGGCTAGAATTTCAGTCTTAAATACACTAGCAGAAAATTCTACGAAAAGCACTACAATTGACAAATTAAATGAAGACCTCGAATCACCATTTGAGGAAGAAGTTTATGAAGCACTAACTGAACACTTTGACGAAAAAAATATAATTCCTCAACTTCAATTTGCAGGTTTCAGAATTGATTTGGTTTACGACACGAAACATATTGGACTTCCAAAAATCGCAATAGAATGTGATGGTGCAGCTTATCATTCAAGTCAAGAAGCATATTTGCACGACAGACACAGACAAAAGATTCTTGAAGGACACGGTTTTGTGTTTCATAGAATATGGAGTACAAATTGGTGGAGAAACCCACAAAAGGAGACGAAAAAATTAGTTGAATTTATAAAAAGTATTGAAAACAGCAGTCCTTCAATTTTTGAAGATAAATCAAGAACAGGTTTAGCATTTACAGATAATATTACGATTATCGAAAATGAAATTTCTAAAGCTTCTTCACATCTTAATAAGAATTTAAAGGAAACAATTGAAGCTGTAAGTAAAAAAGAGGAAGTTCAAACAACATTATTTAAAGAAACTATTACGGTTAATAGTAAAGTGAAAGTAAAATATTTAAATATTGATAAAGATTTGAAGGTTCATTTAGTAGACCAAATTGTGTCAAAACTTGAGAAATCAAATGGTATTCAGAAAATAAATATTAAAACACCTTTAGGAGTTGCTTTAAAAGGGAAATCGGTTGGAGATACTGTGAAAATTGGAGGATTAGACAAATATGTTAGAATATTAGAAATTATGAATTAAGCCAACGCTAAAAAGCCATACACATTTGCAATTCGCACCAGCCAACGCAACGCCAAAAATCGCAAAAGAGTATGTCTCGCCAACGCTCACTTCCGAACTAAGAGAAAACTTCAGAAAACAAAGCAGAACGTGGAAAGCCAGCTTACAACAATGTATAAAAATAATAGCGGTTTTAGTGTTAAAACCAAAGTAAGTAAATATAAAAAAGGTCTGTGTTTAACCGAAAATTAGTGCATTTTAATCCGCTACTATTCTTATGTGTGCCGAGAGTAACGACCGGCTGAAAGTCGTTACGTAACTGTTTATAAGATGGTGGAACCGACCCACCGGTGTTGTCCTACAGGGGAAAGCAT
>NZ_JAGEVG010000080.1 GCF_017581925.1 Gelidibacter pelagius
TCAGTTGGCTACTGATGGACATTTGGTAAAACATAAAATTGGACGTACCAATTATTATGTCAACCATGCAGTGCTTAAAGCCTTGAATTAAACTTCAAATGGGCTGGTTTGCATTTAGAAGTCAGAGAAATGTTTGGAGATTGTGAAGGCACTATCTAAACGTGTTGATACGAGCAGAGACGTGGCAATCTCATGGATTTGACGTGATAACTTATGGATTACTAACAATTGATTATTTTTAAATTTAGGTATTCCCGCAATCGCTTAGGCTAAAGACGGGCAGGCGTGAATGCTTCGCATTTGCCACGTCGCTCCTTCGTTGCTCCTCGCAATGACGGAATCAACGGACTCGCATTCTTAGCCCAAGCTTCATTGCAAGGGTTACATGAAGGAAGCACTGCTTCATTGAATGTGCATAGC
>NZ_JAGEVG010000081.1 GCF_017581925.1 Gelidibacter pelagius
TCATTGCGAGGAATGAGGCACGAATGACGCGGCAATCTCAAAGTTTTGGCTGTACCACTTAAAGATTACTAACAATTGATTACTTTTAAATTTAGATATTCCCGCAATCGCTTAGGCTAAAGACGGGCAGGCGTGAATGCTTCGCATTTGCCACGTCGCTCCTACGTCGCTCCTCGCAATGACTGAATCAACGGACTCGCATTCTCAACCCAAGCTTCATTGCAAGGGTTACATGAAGGAAGCACTGCTTCATTGAATGTACATAGCGAAGCTCTCGACCGCGGCGATCTGTGTCTGTTAGGCTACCCAACCATGAGATTGCCGCGTCGCTCCTTCGTCGCTCCTCGCAATGACGCATGGGGGCGTCGCTCCTACGTCGCTCTCTGCTTGGACGGCAGACAGATTCGGAATGATGCCGA
>NZ_JAGEVG010000082.1 GCF_017581925.1 Gelidibacter pelagius
GTTTTAAAGCGAGGAATTAGGAATAAAAAAGAATCGTTATAAGCATTGAGCTTGTGCAATTTAAAAACCACCTCGTCTTCTGCTTCTTTACTGAATCAGAAGCCACTCCTCCTTAAAAAGGAGGAGAATTTGGTATGTTACAAATTTTTAGCTGTATACAAAGAACAAAATTAAGCCAGAAGCAGAAAGTTGAGTAGGAAATTGGAAAAGGATGAAGTTAAGTTCACAGCGCTATTTTTCAATCATACATGGTCCAATTAATTCCTGCCCTTTCAAAGGGAATGTGGCTTCATCCCGCGGATACGGGATGAAGATGGAAGGGTTTGTTTTAAAGCGAGGAATTAGGAATAAAAAAGAATCGTTATAAGCATTGAGCTTGTGCAATTTAAAAACCACCTCGTCTTCTGCTT
>NZ_JAGEVG010000083.1 GCF_017581925.1 Gelidibacter pelagius
AGCTACGTTCGGAAGGGATAAGCGCTGAAAGCATATAAGCGCGAAACCCACCACAAGATGAGATTTCTTTAAAGGGCCGTGGAAGATTACCACGTTGATAGGTCATAGGTGTAAAGGCAGCAATGTCATAGCCGAGTGATACTAATAGCCCATAGGCTTATTGTACGCCTGTTTTTTAGTAGAGTACAACAATTTTTTTATGTATGAATCACACTTTGGTGTGCTTTTTTCAATATGTCACGATATTTGTCACATGCATTTGTGACGCTGTAGGCAACAACACTGTTGTTGCACCGCAGCTATGACTTAAGGTGGTTATAGCGACGGGGCTCACCTCTTACCATTCCGAACAGAGAAGTTAAGCCCGTTTGCGCCGATGGTACTGCATCTCGTGGGAGAGT
>NZ_JAGEVG010000084.1 GCF_017581925.1 Gelidibacter pelagius
TGCTGACAATGATTGTTTTCTCTTTTGCGGGGTAGATGCCGTTCCGATGGAACTCTTGGTCATGTCTTCACCTTATTTTCTACAAAGATGAAGCTTGTCTGGAGCTGAAAATAATCTCGTAGGGATGTAATTTCAGTAGCTGTCGTGAGCAGCATTTACCTTTTAAAAAAGCCTCTATGATCCTATGATTAATGAGGATGGAATGCTATGCTGACAATGATTGTTTTCTATTTTGCGGGGTAGATGCCGTTCCGATGGAACTCTTGGTCATGTCTTCACCTTATTTTCTACAAAGATGAAGCTCCTCTGGAGCTGAACATAATCCCGTAGGGATGTTATCTTTGTAACAAAAAATCGGACAAATAAATAAGCCCCATAGGGGCGTCATCAAAAGACAATC
>NZ_JAGEVG010000085.1 GCF_017581925.1 Gelidibacter pelagius
GATTTTACGCCGGCCCAAAGAATGCATGCTCCGGAAGGTTCCACCCACGTAAGCCTAACCTCAGGATTCCTGAATTTAGACTTCAATTCGGGCGCTAAGGATCTGAGGCTAAGCCCAATTGCAAACCTGCCTATTGATCACACCACGGCAACGGTAACCTTGACACCTTCCGCTGTTCCAATTGGAGCCGGAGCGCAATGTTACTTCCTAAAAGTGGCGTTTTATCAAGAAGTCAACGGTATCCAATATCCATTGAACAATGGTGCCTATAACGCGCTCCAATTATTGGAAGTGTTATAATAACCGGAATACCAAAACTAAGCGGACCCCAAAAAGGTCCGCTTTTTTATTTTTAATAGTTTAACGAAACAGGCATTCCAAACCTCAATA
>NZ_JAGEVG010000086.1 GCF_017581925.1 Gelidibacter pelagius
TATTGAGGTTTGGAATGCCTGTTTCGTTAAACTATTAAAAATAAAAAAGCGGACCTTTTTGGGGTCCGCTTAGTTTTGGTATTCCGGTTATTATAGCACTTCCAATAATTGGAGCGCGTTATAGGCACCATTGTTCAATGGATATTGGATACCGTTGACTTCTTGATAAAACGCCACTTTTAGAAAGTAACATTGCGCTCCGGCTCCAATTGGAACAGCGGAAGGTGTCAAGGTTACCGTTGCCGTGGTGTGATCAATAGGCAAGTTTGCAATTGGGCTTAGCCTCAGATCCTTGGCGCCCGAATTGAAGTCTAAATTCAGGAATCCTGAGGTTAGGCTTACGTGGGTGGAACCTTCCGGAGCATGCATTCTTTGGGCCGGCGTAAAATC
>NZ_JAGEVG010000087.1 GCF_017581925.1 Gelidibacter pelagius
CACGTCCTTCATCGCCTCTGAGAGCCTAGGCATTCCCCATACGCTCTTATGTAGCTTATTGTACATTTTGTCTTTTAATGAGTTTGCAATCAGTCTTTAGCTCGTAAACCAAAACTGACTACGTGTTACTATGATATATTCCGAGGAATATACCTGTAATATTTTTTTTATGTATCTTTTTTCAATATGTCAATGAACGTTTTCCTAAGAGAAAAGAACAGAGATAAAGGACAATAGACATCGTCTATATTCTTTTTTCTTTATTCCATCTTCTCAAAGATAGTGGAGAATATCGGAGTCGAACCGATGACCTCCTGCGTGCAAGGCAGGCGCTCTAGCCAGCTGAGCTAATCCCCCAGAATATCTTTTGGC
>NZ_JAGEVG010000088.1 GCF_017581925.1 Gelidibacter pelagius
CACGTCCTTCATCGCCTCTGAGAGCCTAGGCATTCCCCATACGCTCTTATGTAGCTTATTGTACATTTTGTCTTTTAATGAGTTTGCAATCAGTCCTTAGCTCGTAAACCAGGACCGATTACGTGTTACTATGATATATTCCGAGGAATATACCAGTAATATTTTTTTATGTATCTTTTTTCAATATGTCAATGAACGTTTTCCTTGAGAGAAAAGAACAGAGAGAATAGAGGATAGACCAAGTCTATTGTCTTTTTTCTTTGTTCTATCTTCTCAGAGATAGTGGAGAATATCGGAGTCGAACCGATGACCTCCTGCGTGCAAGGCAGGCGCTCTAGCCAGCTGAGCTAATCCCCCAGAATATCTTTTGGC
>NZ_JAGEVG010000089.1 GCF_017581925.1 Gelidibacter pelagius
TCCTACGGAGCTATTTGCTTTGTAGCAACGAAGTTTTTCTAATAATTAATGTTTGGGAAGATAAAACCATGTCACAAAACAACCACCAGTCATCATAACAACCATCCACACAATCTTTAAAATAATTGCATACCAGCAACGTAGTTGCGTCATCTTTGTAGCCACGTAGGTTTCGCAATTTGTGTAGCAATGTAGTTGCGCCATCTTTGTAGCACAACGATTATACATCAATTAAAGCTGCAGCGCAGCGACATCTTAAATTCATCAAAAAATGAAAAAAATTTGCTACAAAGATGATGCTCCTACGGAGCTATTTGCTTTGTAGCAACGAAGTTTTTCTAATAATTAATGTTTGGGAAGATAAAACCA
>NZ_JAGEVG010000008.1 GCF_017581925.1 Gelidibacter pelagius
TCTCGAAAACAAGGAACAGGAACATTTCCACTCTCAAATCCTTAAAAAAGGATACCCTTTAAAATAGACATGCGGATTTTAGGAGCTATCGGGAAAGAACAAAGATTTGATTGAACTAAATAGACAACATCTGCTGTTTATATTATAATTGTCCAAGTACTCTCCTATAAGTAATTTCTAAAAAGAAATTGTCATTTTAAAAGTCCTGTAACAATCCATCTTTTTAATGGGTTTGTTAATTTTTATTTTTTTATAGGCCACTAATGATAGTTAGTAAAAAAAAGCGACTATAAGCCGCTCTTCTTTCGCCACATTTCTTATAAACTTTGATAAGACTCCACTAATCTTATAAATTCTGATCTGTAGCCGTTAGCATCACTTCCTCTACCTTGTTTCGCCATTTCTGCAACATCCTTTAGAGTCGCCTTATTATCAAATTTCGATTCTCTAAGTTGCATTCCCAACATGGCCACTGAAGAGGCAAATTTGAGATCTTCTGAAGGTTCAGAAACTTCATCCTTTTGAACGTGTACCATTTCGATACTCTTATTGCCATCGGGTTTTTTATATCTAAATTTTACCGTAAACAATTCATCAGAATAATTAGTTGTTACTGTTGGCTTCGTATACTTCAAATCGTCTACATCCTTCAAATAATCACTTTCTACACCCGTAGGAATAACTTCATAAAGCGCTGTAACTGTATGACCGCTTCCCAATTCGCCCGCATCTTTTGTGTCATCAATGAAATCTTCATCGGCCAACAATCTATTTTCATAACCTATCAAACGGTAGGCTTGGACTTTGTTAGGATTAAACTCAATTTGGATTTTCACATCTTTGGCAATGGTGTATAAAGTGCCACCAAATTCTTTACCGAAGGTTTTTTGTGCCTCTTGCATCGTATCAATATAAGCGTGGTTTCCGTTGCCCTTATTGGCTAATGTTTCTAATTTTGAATCTTTATAATTTCCAAAACCGAATCCCAATACCGATAAGAACACGCCGCTTTCACGCTTCTCTTCAATCAGTTTCTCCATGTCCTTATCACTGGATACACCAACATTAAAGTCGCCGTCAGTAGCAAGAATCACACGATTGTTTCCATTTCTAATAAAATTCTCCTGAGCAATCTTGTACGCCAATTCAATACCTGCACCACCAGCTGTTGATCCACCTGCACTTAAATTGTCCAAAGCATTGCTAATTTTTTCTTTATGTGCACCAGAAGTTGGCGGCAATACCATGCCAGCCGCTCCGGCATAAACCACAATCGCTATCTTATCTTTTTCTCTTAATTGATTGACCAATAGTTTAAATGCCGATTTCAATAATGGAAGTTTATTTGTACTATTCATAGATCCAGACACATCAATCAAAAAAGTCAAGTTTGATGCTGGTAATTCTTCATTTTTATAGGTTTTGCCTTGAAGGCCTATTTTTACAATTTTAGTATCTACATTCCATGGGGTTTTTGCAACCTCTGTATGGATCGAAAAAGGATGCTGATCTGTGGGCTGTGGATAATTATAGTTGAAATAATTGATCATTTCTTCAATCCTTACGGCATCTGCAGGGATTTTCTGTCCGTTATTGATCATCCGTCTAATATTACTATAAGACGCTTTATCCACATCAATTGAAAAGGTCGACAAAGGAGAAAGCGAAACACGTTCAAATTGATTTTCAACGATTTCGGCATAAGAATCTTCGTTTCCTATTTCAGGGTGATGTGGTTTATAATTGTCTCTCTGCGTATCAATAAGTATTCCCCGTCTTCTATACTCATGTGGAGCAACCTGACCATTCTTTCTTTTAGTGAGAGATGACGATTGTTCACGTCTTACTGAGCCTGTTAAAAACGACTTCCTATTGTTTCCATAACCCACAATTACCACTTCTTCCAAGGCAGCGCTATCTTCTTCTAAAGTAACATTGAGCACCGTTTCTTTTCTAAGCTTAAATTCTTGGGTCTTGAAGGCAATATAACTGAACTGAAGGATGTCACCCTCGGTCGCCATTATGGTATATTTACCATCAAAATCGGTTTGAGTTCCTGTTGTGGTCCCTTTTATAACGACATTGACTCCTGGCAATGGCAATCCATCAGAAGACGAACTCACTATTCCAGTAATCGTTTTTTGCTGTGCTTGTAATTGTATTGAGATAATTAATACAAAGACGAACTGTATGACTGTTTTCATAATAATTGATTTTAGTTTACAGTAAAACTATACTCTAAAACCATCTTATAAAACCAGAAATGAGTGAAGTGGACGTTTTGCTTAGTGAACGTCTGTTTTCAACAATTTAAGTGTTTCCTTACGTTGGATTTTACCAGTTGCGGTTTCCTTAAACTTAGGAAGGAAATAAATTTCTTTAGGAATTTCTAATTTGTCCAGCTCTCTAAAAGTTGAAGTTTTCAGAGTGTTTTTATCACTTTCTACAATAATGATGAGTTTTTCACCTAAGTCTGAATCTGGTTCAGAAGCGATAAAAAAGCGCTCTTTGATTTGATCCACAAGTTTGGCTTCAATTTGTTCGGGAAACAATTTCACACCTCCTGAATTGACCATATTATCAAGGCGACCAATCAATTCAAATTCTGTAGCTGAATGCAATTTCACCACATCAGTGGTAATTAACCGCTCTGACGTCACTTTTGGAGCGTCAATAATCAAACAGCCCCTATCATCTTGTGAAATTTTTACTTTTGGAAATACCTTGAAATAATCCATTTTATGTTTCCCATTCATCCGTTTTACAGCAACGTGGCTCACCGTTTCAGTCATTCCGTACGTGGCATATATTTTAGTTTTCAAGCCTTGGACGGATGCTTCCAACGATTTTGAAATAGCAGCTCCCCCAATGATCAAGGTTTTGATATTGTGGATGTATTTTACTGTGTTTTTCAATTGTATGGGAATCATGGCACAAAAATCATAGGTCTTGCCATAATCGAAGACAGGCTGTGTAGTTGGGTCAACAAAGTCAAGTTCCAATCCTAATACCATTGCTCGTACCAACATCATTTTTCCTGCAATATAATGGGTTGGCAAACAAAGTAAAGCCGTTTGGCCTGGTTCCATTTTAAAATAGTCACCCGTGGCAATTGAAGAATTGACCATGGCTTGCTTGCTCACTCTCATCAATTTCGGTTGTCCGGTAGATCCCGAAGTCCGTACGTTGATATAATCTTTGGCGTCCAACCAATCCATTAGAAAATCACCCATGACTTTTTCATAGGGCGCACCTTCCTTGACTAAGCTGTAAGCAACTTCTTTAAGTTCTTCAGCAGTGTATTTATTGGCATTTAATTTGAATTTTAAATGGATTTTATCAAATGTTGGCGTCATTTTGTGGGCTTTTTAATTATGATTATATGCGTTAACGAAGGTATTGATTTCATGCAGAATCCGATTGTTTATCCTGAAAAAATATTGAAATTTATTCAGTTCCAATCTCATTGATCTCTTCCAGTACTCTGTAATCTTCTTTTGCCGGCTCAATGACTTTTCCGAAAAGTTTCCCTTTCCAATCCGTCCATTTATAGAGTTTTGAGAGAATAAACAGAATAATAGGAAACATGACAAACACAGGCATAAAAACATCCATGAATTCTGCCGCTTGTGGATCTGACATGTCTTTAAAAATAGAATGGGTCTGAAATGCAGTCCAATCTGCAGTGACCAATAATGCTGTAAATAAATTGTTGGCCGCGTGAAATCCCAAAGACAGTTCCAAACCTTCATCCATCAAGGTCATGATCCCTAAAAACAATCCTGTGCCAATATAATACACCATGATAATTGGTCCTAATTTGTCCACTTCTGGATTGGCAATATGCATCAGACCGAAGATGACAGAAGTAATCACCAGAGGAATCCATTTGTATTTAGTAACCACCCCTATCCCCTGCATCAAATAGCCTCTAAACAAATACTCCTCAAAACTGGTTTGTAACGGCACCAAAAGAATGGCAATGACGCACAAAATCAAAAAAGGTTGTAATTTGAAATTGAAGACATAGTCCTCTGGTGACATGTAATAATCAACTAAAATCAGGCTTGAAGATAAAATACCCCAGAAGAAAAAGATGACCCAGAAACGTTTCCAATCAATCTTTGGTCGTGCCGTTGTCAGAGAAGTAATGGTCTGTTTGTGCAACCATTTTACGGCACCAAGCAAAAACAAGAATCCACCAACAAAAGGAAGTAATATAAATATTAAATTAACATTGGACTCAAACAATCCCATAAGATAGGCGGTATCACCCATTTGGGACGGATCTATCGAACCGCTTTGCATGGTTTTAAACATAATAGCAATACCATGTGGAATTGAAAAAATAAACACCCCCATGATGGCAATTATCAAACCGACCACATAACGCCACCACTCATGTAAACCTTTATACGCTTGAGCTATATACATATTAACCTATAAATTAAAATTCCAATTTGTTTTTTTATTATACTGCAAAGTACCATTTTTTACCTCCAACGGACTGGCAATATTATTGGCAAATAAACTTCCAGTTCCAAGTCCTTGAGGTCGATCATTTTGCAAAGTGTAGGTCCATTGCGCAATCGCATTCAATCCTACATTACTCTCTAATGCACTCGTAATCCAATAGTCTATTTTACCATCTTTAGCGGCTTCAATCCAAGAATTACTACCATGAAATCCACCTACCAGTGTTGGTTTTAAAATAATATACTGTGGTTTTATGGTTTGTAGTAAATCATACTTATCTGAGAGATCAAAAATGCCAATCAATTCTTCATCCAAGGCAATATCCAGCGGCGTGGTTTGGCAAAGTCTGGCCATCTCCTCCACTTGCCCCTGTCTAATGGGTTGTTCTATGGAATGTAAATGATAGTCTGACAAGCGCTTTAATTTTTCTAAAGCCTCGTCAGGAGAAAATGCACCATTGGCATCCACACGCAATTCAATATCGGTAGCTGAAAAATGGGTTCTTATGGATTTAAGCAAATCTAATTCGGTTTGAAAATCGATGGCACCAATTTTAAGTTTGATACAGGTGAACCCCTCATCAATCTTTGATGTGATCTGCTCTCTCATAAAAGCTTCCGATCCCATCCAAATCAATCCGTTGATTGGAATAGCATCATCACCGTTCGTGAATTTGGACGGAAACAATTCAAAATCGGTCTCGCTTTCAAAATCAAGAAAAGCCATTTCCAGTCCGAATTGAATACTCGGGAATTCTTGAAGCTTTGATAGAAGTACGTCCTTCCCCAAAAAAATATTTTTACAAACCCAAGACAGCACAGATTCAAAATCTGGTCTATCATCTACGGACAAGCCTCTAAACATGCCACATTCGCCAATGCCTTTTTTGCCTTCAGATGCAATCATAATGAACCAAGTGTCCTTTGTTTTTAGGATGCCACGAGAGGTTCCACTGGCTTGTTTAAAGTTGAGCGTGTGTTTTTGGTAGGTTGCTGTCATAATATGGTCAAAAATAGTCAAATAATTTTGTATTTTTAAGAATTGAAAAGAGGACTTACTCTCGATTGTTTATGTTTGGGACGATATATGCCAGGTATAACAATGTATATTAAAACTTAATTTTTATAACTCCTTAATAATGATGCCTGAGTTTCCAAATATTATTCTTTATGCCATTCCGTTTTTTGTCATTTCGATGTTGTTGGAACTTTATGTCAGCATCAAGGAAAACAAGAAAACCTATGAAACTAAAGATGCCTTTACCTCTATTGCGATGGGCTTGGGCAATGTGTTTTTGGGCTTTTTCAGTAAAGCCGTAGTGTTATTGGTTTTTATGGTGATTTATGAGAACTTCAGAGTTTTCACTATCCCCTTTGCTTGGTGGAGTTTTGTGCTCTTGTTATTTGCCGATGATTTTTCATACTATTGGTTCCATCGCATATCGCATGAAAACCGATTGTTTTGGGCATCTCATGTCGTGCACCATTCTTCCGAACATTATAATTTGAGCACTGCCTTACGTCAAACATGGTCTGGTGGATTTTACACCTTTATTTTCTGGTTATGGCTGCCCTTGATCGGGTTTCATCCCGGAATGATCTTATTGCAGATGTCGGTGAGTCTGCTGTATCAATTCTGGATCCATACCGAGGCGATCGACAAAATGCCCAAATGGTTTGAGAAAGTGATGAACACTCCTTCGCATCATCGGGTACATCACGGAAGCAATCCGCTATATTTAGATAGAAACCATGCAGGGATTTTTATTATTTGGGATAAGTTATTTGGCACCTTCCAACCAGAACTCCGGGATGAAAAAGTCGTTTATGGTTTGGTTTCCAATATCAACACCCATAATCCATTAAAAGTCGCCTTTCATGAATGGATGGCGATGGGAAAAGATGTATTCTCTGGGAAAAAATCGGTGTTTGATCGCGCGAAATATATTGTCAAACCACCCGGATGGAAACATGATGGCACCGGAAAAGTGAGTGATGATTTGCGTAAGGAATGGCAAGAATCAGTTGGCAGTAAACAGTCTGCAGTAGGCAGTCAGCAGCCCACCCGTACCGCCATCATGAACGAAGTCGAGGAAGAAAAGGCACTTTCGACAGGATCGGCAATCGGTAACAACTAATAAACTGACTAGTGTGTTCAGTTTCAACTTCAATTTCAACTTCATTTTGTCACACTAAGCGCAGTCAAGTGTCAAATTCAACTTCAACTTCAATTTCAACTTCATCATAAATGAATTTCAACAACAAAACCATCTGGATTACAGGCGCCTCAAGTGGCATCGGAAAAGCTCTAGCCTTAACGTTATCCCAATACAATTGCCAATTGATTCTATCATCAAGACGACAGGATGCGCTTGAAGCTGTCAAACAACAATGCAAAAATCCAGATCGTGTTGCAGTACTGGCTTTCGACTTAGCGGATTATAATCAGATGCAACCCATTGCACTTAAAGCCATACAATGTTTTGGTAAAATTGATGTCCTTATCAATAACGGTGGTATCAGTCAACGGTCTTTGGTCATTGATACCCATATTGATGTATATAAGCAACTCATGGATATCGATTATTTGGGTACGGTGGCGCTTACAAAAGCCCTATTGCCTCATTTTGTGGAACGCCAAAGGGGCCAATTTGTAACCGTATCAAGTGTCATGGGAAAATTCAGTAGTCCGCTTCGATCAGGATATTGCGGTGCCAAGCATGCTTTGCACGGCTTTTTTGATACTTTAAGATTGGAACATGACAAAAACAATATAAAAGTGACCATGATCTGTCCAGGTTTTGTCAATACTGATGTCGCAAGAAATGCTTTAACCGGCGATGGTAGCCAGCAAAAACACCAAGATGAATCCACCCAAAACGGATTGGATGTGGATGTCTTTGCCAAACGGATGCTCAAAGCGATTGAAAAAGAAAAGTTTGAAGTTTATATTGGCAAAACAGAGGTTTTAGGGGTTTATCTGAAGCGCTTTTTACCGAGGTTTTTACATTGGTATTTATTGAGGAGTGTGGTGAAGTGAGAATCACAACTCAATCCCCTCGCCAATCTCCAACAACATCAAATCCTTATTCTTATCAAAAAATTGACGTTTGGCTTCTTCATGATCGATTTCAATATAACCAAACGTGTCATAATGGTAGCCCATAATTTTATCACATTGGACGAAATCGCTAGCAATGATGGCGTCATCTATACCCATAGTAAAGTTATCGCCTATTGGTAAAATTGCCAAATCAAGCTTAAGACGCATAGGAATAAGTTTCATATCCATGGTCAATGCGGTATCTCCAGCAATGTAAATATTTTTTCGTTCGCCTTCAATAACAAAACCTCCTGGTTGTCCGCCATAAGTGCCATCTGCAAATGACGAGGTATGAATAGCGACAACATATTTGACCGTTCCAAATTCAAAATCCCAAGAGCCGCCATGGTTCATTGGATGGACTTCAAAACCCATAGCCTCAAAATGACTCGCTATTTCAAAGTTGGACACAATCATGGCATTGGTGCGCTTGACTATCGCTTCAACATCTAAAATATGGTCTTGATGTGCATGGGTCAATAGAATATAATCCGCTTTTAAAGTATTGATATCGATATGTGACGCCTTCTCATTGGCTGAAATAAAAGGATCCACTAAAATGTTGACGTCATTGACTTCAATACCTAAACTTGAGTGACCGTAATATGTGATTTTCATGATTTTGCAAATTTGTTGTATAAATTGTTTGAACGACTTAAATATATTCAAAATATTTATGAACGACTCCTTTTTTGGGCGATAAAAAGTGGTATTATAGGAAGATTGGATCGGTACGATGGACGTGGGATGGAATTTGAAACTTGACTTTAAAAAAATGTTGGAGTAACTGCTTCTTTTGATTACGTAGTTTCTGGGTCGTAACATAGAATTAAGAAAATCGGGGATATTAGAACCAATCTCGGCTTGCCATCCTGAGACCCCGCCCTTCGGCGGGGTTGGGAAACCAACTATTTTGAATGCGCATTTCATGCTTTTCAAAATAGGGTGCAGAAATATGGCGTTTGTTAGTTTGAGACCCCGCTAAAAAGCGGGGTTAGTTCAACCAGCTATTTTGAATGCGCATTTCATGCTTTTCAAAATAGGGTTTCACTAAAAAAACTCAGACAAATTGAAGAATGTGCCTGAGTTTTAAAGCCCCAAATTTTATAACCAACTAATAATAAGAAAATGAATGTTGGCTTAAAAATTACTCTTAAATGTACAATTTAAATCATTGATAACCAAACATTAAAGGTGGTTTTTACAAAATATAACCGACCCCCAATAAAATTGAAAACAAAAATGTTGATAGTGCCAACACCTTTAATTGTGAGTCGAAGTCAGAGGATACCTGAGCTTTTACAATCTTTTTAATGTGAATTGTCAGCGGAATGTAAGCTATTAGAAAGAGAAAGTTCCAAAGCGATGTGTAATACAAAATCGCAAAAGTAGCACCAACAAGCATAGCGCCTATGACTAAAAATAGATGGTATTTTTTAGATTTTTCCTTACCTAATTTCACTGCCGTAGTAATTTTATTAGAAAGTTTATCCGACTCAATATCTCTCATATTATTCAGATTTAACACCCCAACACTCAACAGGCCAACTGCAATAGAAGGTAATACTACAATATGGTCCAATTGCTTAGAGAACAGGAAATAACTACCAACAACACTTACAAATCCGAAAAAAATTAGCACATAAACATCACCTAAACCTCTGTAGCCATAAGCTGAATCCCCCATAGTGTATTTCATGGCTGCATAAACCGAAAGCCCTCCCAATCCGAAAAAAAAGATGGAATATAAAAAATAGCCGTGACCAAAAGCAGTATAAATGAGAAGCACCGTCAAGAAAATCACAATCAAAACGTTAATTTTTAAGGCTTCAAACATTTGATCTGGGGTAATTTTTCCACTTTGGACGGCACGCATTGGCCCTACTCTATTTTCATTATCCGTGCCTTTGGTGCCGTCTCCATAGTCATTGGCCAAATTTGAAAGAATTTGCAATGCAAGCGTTACCAATAAAGCCAATATAAAAACGATGGGATTGAAGAATCCATTATAAGCGGCAAAACAACTTCCTATAACAATTCCTGAAATAGATAATGGCAGTGTTCGTAATCTGAACGCTGAAAACCACAATTTTAATCTTTCCATTCTAAAGTTTTGGGTGGTTTATGGAATCCATTTTTTCTCAAAATTGGGCTTTCGCTTTTCCAAAAAGGCATTTCGTCCTTCAATGGCTTCTTCGGTCATATATGCCAAGCGTGTGGCTTCTCCTGCGAATACCTGTTGGCCTACCATTCCATCATCAGTCAAGTTCATTGCGAACTTCAACATTTTAATAGAAGTTGGTGACTTTGCCAAGATTTCCTGTGCCCATTCATAAGCTGTGTTTTCCAATTCGGCATGTGGAATCACGGCGTTGACCATCCCCATCTCATAGGCTTCTTGTGCAGAGTAGTCTCTTCCCAAGAAAAAGATTTCTCGTGCTCGTTTCTGGCCCACCATTTTTGCTAAATAAGCAGACCCATAACCGCCATCAAAACTGGTAACGTCGGCGTCTGTTTGCTTGAAAATAGCGTGTTCCTTGCTCGCCAGGGTGAGATCACACACCACATGTAAACTATGGCCACCGCCAACTGCCCAACCAGGGACGACAGCAATGACTGCTTTTGGCATGAATCTGATCAAGCGTTGTACTTCCAAGATATTTAGTCGATGATAGCCATCTTCGCCTACGTAGCCTTGCTTTCCTCTGGCTTTTTGATCGCCGCCACTACAAAAGGAATAAACGCCATCTTTAGACGAGGGGCCTTCAGCAGATAATAATACCACACCAATGTTTACGTCTTCATTGGCATCGTAAAACGCATCGTATAGTTCGCTGGTAGTTTTTGGTCGGAATGCATTTCTAACATCAGGTCTGTTGAATGCTATTCTGGCGACTCCATTACTCTTCTTATAAGTGATATCTTGGTATTCCTTTACAGTTTCCCAGTTAATTTGACTCATGTAATATGTTTTTAAAATGAATTAAATAAGATAGATGCCATCTTCCTTAATTTCGATTAATCGTTGCTTATATAAAGTTCCAACGGCTTTTTTAAAGGTCTTTTTGCTCATTTGAAGCACCGCTTTTATATCCTCTGGGTTTGATTTATCTGTCAAATTGAGATAACCACCATTATCCTCCAACTCATGCATGATGGCATCTGCATTTGGTTCGATTTTTCGATAACCAATCTGCTCTAAAGTGATGTCCAATTTGTTATCAGGTCTGATTTTTTTGACGACACCTCTCATGCGATCACCGATACTTAATTCCTTATAAATATCATCTTGAAAAATCAATCCAGCATGTCTGTTATTGACAATAACATTCATACCAATTTCTGAAGGATGTGAAATAATGATGTCCACTTCCTCAAATTGAGTAACCGTCAAGTCTTTATTATCCAAAAAGTGATTGGTTTTACTGGAAGCTGCCAATCGGCCAGTTTTTTCATCCAAATAACAATGCACCAAATACCAACCGCCAGATTTCATTTTAAAAGCTTGTTCCTTAAATGGGCAAAATAGTTCTTTTACCATGCCCCAGTCCAAGAAGGCTCCGTGATCAGTAACCTGATTACAGCGCAGCATTGCAAATTCGCCGCGTGTTATATAGGGTTTATCCGTTACCGCAACAAGACGTTCTTCATTGTCTAAATAAACAAACACTTCAATTTTATCCCAAATTTGATACGTTTCAGGAACATATCTGTTTGGCAACAAGACTTCATCCCCTTCTGTATCAGCAATATAGACGCCTTGCTCAGCCTCCCGAATTATTTCTAAATTATTGTATTCTCCAATATGTATCATGATGCAAAGGTAAGTATATTCGTGTTTATCCCACAAAAAAAGCGATACCGTTCTGAATTTTCAGGAGTAACGCTTTTTCGACTTTAAGGTTGGAACTTATTATTTGTAAACTGCTTCTTTTTTAAAGTGCGTTGTCAATAAATAATAAACCACTGCTCTATATTTATTTCTGTTGGATTTGCCATAAGTTTCCATAACTGAATCAATCGCTTTGTCTAATTCCGGACCGTCTTTCAATCCAAGTTTCTTGATTAGAAAATTGTTTTTAACGGTTGCGATTTCATTAGGATCAGTAGCTGAAACTGTTGATGCGTCAGCATTGTAAATTGATGGTCCACAACCAATGGTTACCTTGGTCAATAAATCCATATCAGCATTTACGCCACATTTTTCTTTTAAGTCTGCAGCATACTTTGTAATTAATTCATCTCTTTTACTCATTATTGAAAAGTTTTTAGTTACTTAATTAATGTCTCAATATACTAAAATTTAACATATCCGTAAAAATATTGCTCAGATTTAATGATTATTTAAGATACTTAAAATACTCTAACAGAATTTTATCGTTTGCATGTTCAGCGGTATTGATCTCAAGAATTTTTGGAGACTTGCTTTCTTTATAAAAAGAATTGAGTGCTACGTTCAAATCATTATGGGAGGACACTTTCTTATATTTAAAATTGTACATTTCGGCTAAATGTTGTGCGGTCAATTTATGCTTGGTTTCAAAAAACGTATCGAAATTCTCCGTGTTTTTGTGTCCTGGAAGAATTCTAAAAATACCGCCGCCGCCATTATTGATTACAATAATTCGGAAGGAATCCGGAATATAATTGTTCCAAAGGGCGTTACTGTCATAGAAGAAACTCAAATCACCCGATATAAAAGTGGTCTGTCGTTTATGGGCCAATGCACATCCTATCGCCGTTGATGTGCTCCCATCAATCCCACTGGTGCCCCTATTGCAATAAACCTCTATGGATTTATGAATGTCAAATAGCTGCGCATATCTAATGGCTGAACTGTTCCCTATCTGTAAAATCGTGTCATTTGGAAGTGTTTTGAAAAGCGTGTCAAAAACTTTGAAGTCGGAAAACGAAATGTCCTCCAAAAAACTGTTGTGCTTTTTGTTTCTCTCCATCTTAATTCCCGTCCAATAATTCCTATAGGAACTTTTTACTTGTACGGCCTTTGGCAAAAATTCACTAAAAAAATAATTGGGAGTTTCTTTAATGTGCTGGGTCAAACAAAAAAACGTATCATAAGCTCTGGTTTCACTGATATGCCAATGCTCTTTGGGTTGATATTCCCTTAAAAAAGCTTTTATTTTTTTAGAAACTACCATGCCTCCAAATGTGATGAGGATTTCTGGTTGAAGTTTGATAAACTCTTCCTTTTGTAAGGGTGCTATCAACTTGTCGATACTCGTGATAAATGCGCCATGATCTAAATTGGAGGTGGTTTCCGTAAGGACAATAACGCTATCATCTTTGGCCAATAAATTTAGCCACTTTTGTTCAATTTTATTAGGAGCGTACTCCCCTACCAATACCATTTTTCGCTTTGCTTTTCGCCAATCATTTAAGCATTGCTCCAAAATATAGGAATCCATTTTTGGTTCTTCAAATTCGATGGGAATGTTTTTGGGCGTCACTTTCAAGGTGTCAACCATCTCATAAAGCGGCTCATCAAAAGGGACGTTGACATGAACTGGTCCTTTTTTGAAGATGGATTTGTTTATGGCATCGTTCAATTCTTGTTCATTAAACTTTTGGATATCCTTTTGAAGCCCTAATAAACGCTCCAATTTGTCTTCAATATTCTTAAAGATGGGAATATCTTCAGTTACGGGAATATTCAGTTCGTCCTTTAAATCCAATTTTAAATTTGCTGAATGAAGAATATGGTTTTCAAAGACGTTTTTCTGATTGATTGTTTGCCCATCCCCAATATTTTGAAGGTGTTTCGGTCGGTCTGCGGAAAGAACAATTAGCGGAATCTCACTGTAAAATGCTTCCGCAACTGCAGGATAATAATTGAGCAATGCACTGCCAGAAGTACAGACTACCACAACAGGTGCCTCAATCTGCTGAGCAATACCAAGGGCGAAAAAAGCCGCACAGCGTTCATCTACAATACTGTAACATTTAAAAAATGGATCGTTGGAAAAACCGATGGTCAAAGGAGCGTTTCTGCTGCCTGGTGAGATGACAATATGTTTGATGTTTTTTGCTTTGCAAAGCTGAATAACGGTCTGAGCAAGCGGAATCTTAGGATATTTCATTCATGGATAATCTTATCACAAAAGTACGAATTTAGGTGAGCTAACTGAAAAATTATAGCCTGAAAAACGATAAGGTTTGAAAAATCGAAAATTCAAATTCCAAATTTCTATCTCACCGCTCGTCTCATACCTAAATTCCTAATTTATAATCCCTCATGCCTCATGATCTCTACAGCACACTTTTAATAATCTTCGACTTATGTACCGTTTCCTCCCATTCAGCCACAGCATCAGAGTCTTTAGTAATCCCACCCCCCACATAAATAAAGATATTTTGATCTTTCATCTGCATGCAACGCAAATTGACATAAAGGTCCGTAACCGATTTTTGAACCCTGTAGGCATTATTTTCCACATTGCGTCGGTTGGGGTTTCTTGTTATGGTTTCTTTCAAGTGTAATTCGCCCATAAATCCAGCATAAAATTCACGAGGATATCCTTCATTTTCAATAATATAGGCTTTAGCCTTGTCTTTCGGAAAACCACAGACCGCCGGGGTTGGATGCAAAGCCTCCAAGATTGGTTTCAAGTTTCTTGTTTCAGGTGTCAAACGCATTGAGATTTCCGTTTGAAGATGCAGGAGATTTCCAGCTTTTACAGTTTTTTGTTCAGAAACTTTCATAAAATCATCTGAAGATAACTGCTTGCCAACTGATTCACGCAGACGGTCAACAATAAAGTCAGTAACAATTTGCTGCTCCTCTTTCTCTTTTTCTTTCCAAACAACTTCCGCTGTTCCTTCAAAAGCCTGAGTCCCTGCCAAAGACATGGTATGCAATTGGTTACCTCGTACATTCAATAAAGTTTCTGGCGTTGCACCTAACCAAAGACCAACTTTTGGATGGTACCAACAATATACAAAGGCGGTTGGATAACGCTGTAATAGACGTTTAAAAATTTCAATGGGGTGAGTTTCTACATTCTCAACAATTTCCCGTCTGGAAAGCACTACTTTGGAAAAGCAGCCATTTTCGATAGCTGAAATCCCATTTTCAACGTGCCTGATATGTGATAATTTCTCTGATTCTTTATTGCTATTGACAATAGCGGACGTTTTACGATTCCTACTTTCTGATTCCGAAAAATCATCTTTATCAAATTCCACAGAAACGACATCAGCATGGTCTATGGGAATTATAAACGCATCTTGATTGCTATCAAAAGGAGCAAATACAAAGCCACTTTCAGTAAAATCAATAACCGTATGTAACGCATCATTATATTGAAGCATGCACTTCAGTTCTGACGAATTCGGTTTTTTATAAACCACAAAAGGCAACTTCCCATCATACTGTTTTTTGATCTGCTCCAAAAATTGATCCAGTGCCATTCTATTTGCTTTTTGGCAAGCTGATGGTAGATAATCTACAAATGGAGATCAAGTTATCATGATCATCTGTAATTCTTATATCCAACAATTGTGTGGTCCTTCCCTTGTGAATAAAGGTCGCTTTGGCATAAACGAATCCATCTTTGACAGATTTTAAATGGTTCGCAGTTATTTCGATGCCTCGGACAAACAACTTCTCAGTATCTAAAAATATATGAGAAGCAAAACTTCCAACACTTTCGGCTAATGCAGCGGTGGCCCCACCATGAAGTACACCGTCAGGTTGATAAACTCGCGAATTGACAGGCATTTTCGCCACTAAAAAATCGGGGCCATAGTCTATCATTTCAATATTCAAGGTCTCCATTAAGGTATTCTTACTGGCACTATTTGCTTTTGCCAAAATATCTTCTTTAGATAAATGCATATAAAAATTGGGTTTTAAAATATAGATTGTAAAGGTACAAAACAATCTTTCAGGTTTCAGATTTCTTGTTTCTTGTTTCTTGTTTCTTGTTTCTTGTTTCGGGTTTTTTAAAAAAAAATATGGTCATTTCTATATTGATTGTTGTTCTTATGTATTCAAAGTAGATGATTTTCTGTTTTGTCTTGAATCCTGAATCTTGAATTCTGAATTTTTTATCAATTCTTATCTCAGTATCTTTATGGAATAATAAATGTCAAAAGCATGAAGCCAACAGAAAAAGAAATCACCTACCAAACCACAAACTCCTACTCCACTCTAAACACCTTATCTGATAGCACAAAAAACGTATGGTTCGCCTGTCATGGCATGGGCTATTTAAGTCGGTATTTTTTGAAATATTTTGCGGATTTGAATCCCGAAGAAAACTATCTCATCGCCCCTCAAGCGAAAAGCAAATATTATGTAAGCTCCCGTTTAAAGCATGTTGGCGCCAGTTGGTTGACCAAAGAAAACACCATCAAAGAAACTGAAAATGTAATGCGTTATCTTGATGCTGTTTTTGAAGCGGAACATCTTTCAAAAAAACCAAATCTCATTATGTTAGGATATTCGCAAGGTGTTTCTATAGCACTGAGATATATTGCAAAAAGACAATTGAGTTGCTCGCAAATCGTGATGATGTCCGGAGGAATTCCTAAGGAATTAACTGTTGCAGATTTTGAATTTTTAGACCCATTGACAAAAATCTCTTTGATTTATGGAACTAACGATGAGTACCTAGACGAAGATCGTCTGTCCTTAGAAAAAAACAGAGCCTTTGAATTGTTTGGCCATTGTGATTTGCAAATTATACCATTTGACGGCAAACATGAAGTCAATACAACACTAATTAAGCAGATCGCTTGATGCAATTTTAAATTAAATGTTCCTGTTTCCAGCGAAACTTTTATCTTCCAAATTTAAAAAATTCTGAGAGTTTATGTGTTTTTCCCTTTAACATAGTCGATACCATTTCCATACCTATAACTGAAAAGGTAATCCCATTTCCTCCAAAACCCAGGACGAAATACGCGTTTTTAAAATCAGGATGCTTACCAATATAAGGTAATCCGTCATTAGTTTCGCCAAAGGTTCCTGCCCAGCCAAAATCGACTCTAAATTTATAATTGGGGAATAATTTAGACATGGTCTTTTCTAACTTACCCGCTTTCTTTTTGAGCAAACCATCCCTTTTATCAGCATTGACAAAGTCTTCATCTTCACCACCAATTAAAAAACGGTTATCGTCTGTGGTTCTCATATAATTGTACGGATCGGCAGTATTCCAAAACAAGGTGTTTTGAAAATGTGACTGGTCATCTTCATTCTGTTCGCCAACTATGGCGTAGGTAGACAAAAGATTGACAATTTTCTCAGGTATGATCTCTGTGCTTTCAAAACCATTGCAAAAGATGATTTTTTTGGCCTTAATGGTCTTTTCGAATTCGGTATGTACTAAAACGTCTTTATTGCGGTATTCAATCTTAACCACATCGGTTTTGTCGTAAATCTGCAAGCCCTTTTTATGATTATAATGTAGCAGATCATGCGCCAATTGAAAGGCATCGATACTCCCACCTTGATCTGACAGAATACCACCATGCGAATTCTCGAGCTGGTATTTTTTATGGATGATTTCTGATTCCAACCATTTTACGGAAAACCCATGTTCTTTTCGAGCTTCAAACTCTTGCTTTAACCACGGCACATCCTTTTTTCTTGATGCGAAATACAAGGATTCCTTTTTTGTGAAACCACACGAGGATTTAATGCTTTTTGAAATCTTTTGAAGTTGGTCTATGGAATCAAAACAAGCTTTATAACTTAACACCGCGCCTTTTTCACCTATCATATCGATAAGCTGAAAAAGTGGTTTATCAATTTCGTACTGGAGCATAGAGGTTGTCGCCGATGTACTCCCATGGCACACCTCCCGCTTGTCAACAATCACCGTTTTGTAGCCGTCGGCAATGCATTGATGTGCAATTAAACTTCCAGTGATGCCGGCGCCAATGATAACTATATTGGTTTCAATATCTTCAGTTAGCGAAGGATAGGAATTAAGAATGCCGTTTTTAACCAGCCAAAAAGGTTCTGCAGACGTTAATCGCATAAATTCTAATTTAATTCCCACCAGTGGGTTTTATCATACCCCAAGGCTTGCCTCAATCGAAAAGACGATTCCTTATTCATATATAGGGCAAGCCCACGAGGTTCTTGATTTTATGCCAAAATTAATCCATTTGGAAAACTCATTTACAAAAAAGACTAACCCATTAACTCTTTTTAAGTAATCAGATTCTGTATGATAGATTTTACAGGAAGAATTTCAGTCGTATGCTCAATACTTGGCCCCGCTACCCAAACAGTTTTATAAGTCGCTTCTTTTGCCGCCTTCTCTGTGGCCCGCATACCAATTGAAAAACGAATCATCTTCACCCATTTTTTGAGTTTTTTATTTCTATTCAAAACGGATTCCAACCACGACTCTTTAGTGCCAATCTTCTGAACATAAGGCGTGTTGATAACTGTACAAGGTGTACCAGAAATTCGTTGTGTCATCACAATATCCTTGGCGCCATAATCGACACAAGCTTGCTTATACTCCTCTGTAACTCCCGCTTCCACAGATGCGATAAACGGACTGCCGATAGAAACGCCATCGGCGCCATAACTTAACATGGCATCAAGATCTTCTTTGGTGCCAACGCCGCCAGCCGAAATAACAGGAATATTGCAATTGCTTTTCAAAAGTGCAATTAAATCTTTTGGAGAAATTTCTCCACGATGTCCTCCTGCTTCATTATTGACTGCAATAATGGCATCAGCTCCTAAAGCTTCTACTTTTTGAGCGAATTTTAGATCGGTCACATCACAAAGCACCTTAATACCCACCTTATGCGCTTGGTTGATAGTTTCTTCTGGACTTCCCAAAGAAGTGATGATAAAGTCACAACCTTCTTCACATAATACGCGGAGTTGTTCTTTATATTTTATATTGGATTTGTTGACAATCAAATTAAATCCAAAGGAACCACCTTCTACCTTAGCCGCTTTTAGTTCGTGAATGGCTGCTTTGAGCTCTGGCAAGGTTCTGTAATTCAATGCAGGAATACATCCCGCAATACCGCCTTTCATAGCTTCAATGACCATAGCAGTATTGGACACCAAAAACATTGGGGCTTGAATGATGGGGTATTTAATATTAAGGAGTTGGTTGAGTTGTGCTGACATTTGATTTATTTAAAGACCTGACGGATTTAAAAACTTTAAATCCTGATTGAGTCAGGCAAATATATGAAAATATGTTATGCGTGCATAATAAACTACAAGGTTATACGAATGTGAAAATTTCTTAAAAATGATCATTCATATTTAAACTAAAAAAGACCTCACAGGTTTTAAAAACCTGTGAGGTCTTGCCCAATGCGCTCTACTTTTGGTTTTGACTACGTGTCGGCAGACAGGGTTCAGGTTCTCAAAACCCTTTCAGGGTTTGAAACCCTGAAAGGGTCTGGATTTCGCATAAAAAAACGCAACCAAGTTAATGATTGCGTTTTTTTGATGAGATTCCTGCCTTCGCAGAAATTTGTTATTTCACCTCTTCAAAATCAACGTCCTCAACATCGCTGCCTTCATTGGACTGTCCATCTTGACCAGCTGCTCCAGCGTCAGGACCTGGTTGTGCACCACCCTGATCTGCTTGCGCTTTATACATTTCTTCACTTGCAACTTTCCAAGCTTCATTGATTTTCTCAAGAGCTGGATCGATTACAGCGATATCTTTAGATTCAAAAGCTGTTTTCAATTCTTCTAATGCTTCTTCGATTGGTTTTTTCTTATCATCAGATAATTTATCACCAAACTCTTTTAATTGACTTTCCGTTTGGAAAATCATAGCATCAGCAGCATTTAATTTTTCTGCTTTCTCTTTCGCTAATTTATCAGATTCAGCATTTGCTTCAGCATCAGCTTTCATCTTTTGGATTTCTTCTTCAGTCAATCCAGATGACGCCTCGATACGAATATCTTGTGTTTTTCCAGTTGCTTTATCTCCTGCAGTTACGTGAATGATACCATTGGCATCAATATCAAACGTCACTTCAATTTGTGGTGTTCCACGTTTTGCTGGTGGAATACCATCTAAATGGAAACGTCCAATTGTTTTGTTATCAGCGGCCATAGTACGTTCACCTTGTAATACGTGGATTTCCACTGAAGGTTGATTGTCTGCAGCTGTTGAGAATACTTGCGATTTCTTAGTAGGAATCGTCGTATTAGCTTCAATCAACTTCGTCATCACATTACCCATAGTTTCAATACCAAGGGACAACGGAGTAACATCAAGAAGCAATACATCTTTTACATCTCCTGACAATACACCACCTTGAATTGCAGCACCTACGGCAACAACTTCATCAGCATTCACACCTTTACTTGGTGCTTTTCCGAAGAATTTTTCAACCGCAGCTTGTACAGCCGGGATACGTGTTGATCCACCAACCAAGATCACCTCGTCGATATCGCCTTTTGAAAGACCTGCAGCTTTCATTGCATTTTGACATGGCTCAATGGTACGTTTTACCAAATCGTCAATCAATTGTTCAAATTTTGCACGTGATAATGTTCTTACCAAGTGTTTTGGACCACTTGCGGTAGCCGTAACATAAGGCAAGTTGATTTCTGTTTGAGCAGATGACGACAATTCAATTTTTGCTTTCTCAGCAGCTTCTTTCAAACGTTGAAGCGCCATAGGGTCTTTACGCAAATCGATATCTTCTTCTGATTTGAACTCGTCAGCCAACCAATCAATTACTTTTTGGTCGACGTCATCACCACCTAAGTGGGTATCTCCTTCTGTTGACAATACTTCAAAAACGCCATCACCTAATTCTAAGATAGAAACGTCATGTGTTCCACCTCCAAAGTCAAAAACCACAATTTTTTGGTCTTGTCCTTTTTTATCCAATCCGTAAGCTAAAGCAGCAGCGGTTGGCTCGTTGATGATACGTCTAACTTTCAAACCTGCAATCTCTCCAGCTTCTTTCGTTGCTTGACGTTGCGAGTCATTAAAATAAGCAGGTACTGTAATTACCGCCTCACTTACTGTTTGACCTAAATAGTCTTCAGCAGTTTTCTTCATTTTTTGAAGAATCATTGCCGATAATTCTTGTGGTGTATATAAACGACCGTCAATATCTACTCTTGGCGTATCGTTGTCTCCCTTTACCACTTTATATGGCACACGTTCTGCCTCATTTTTAGATTCAGAATACTTGTTTCCCATAAAACGTTTGATCGAAGAAACAGTTTTTGTAGGGTTTGTAACTGCTTGACGTTTGGCTGGGTCACCAACTTTAATTTCACCGCCTTCTACGAAAGCAATAACTGATGGTGTAGTTCTTTTACCTTCTGCATTAGGAATTACAACTGGCTCATTACCTTCCATTACCGAAACACAGGAGTTGGTTGTACCTAAATCGATTCCAATTATTTTACTCATAATATATGTTTTGTGTTGAATTATTAATTTTTTATTTCTCTTTGTATATGTCAATGACTGTGCCATGACAGAAAATATGACAAGGTGTCATTTATTTTAGAAAAAGTTCAGCGTAGATATAGCGTCAGATAAAAAAAGGATTTGTAATTTTACAAATAACCCAAAACAAAATCACATGAAAAAGATTGTATCCTTATTATTTGTCACAGCTATGCTAATGACCGCTTGTACTGGTTCACAGGGACCTCCAGGACCTCCAGGTCCTCCGGGAAATACAGGAACTCCAGGTAATGATGGTGGTATTATTGCTTCCTCTGCCTTTGAAATCGATGTTACTTTCAACGCTGACAATGAGTTTTCGTTCACAGAAAACTATGGTTTTGAAGTGTTAAAGTCTGACGTTACACTGGTTTATATTTTATGGGACACCATAGATGGTACTGACATTTGGCGCTTGATGCCCCAGATGGTAACTTTTAATAATGGTAACCTTATTTACAATTTTGATTTTACTCAAACTGATGTACGATTCTTTTTAGATGGCACTGTAGATTTCACAACCTTAGGTACAGAATGGACCAACAACCAAGTTTTCAGAGTGGTTGTCATCCCTGCCGATAATGTGGACGGAATTGATATCTCAAATCTTAATGAAGTCATGCAGTCGTATCACATTGAAAGTTTTGAGATGAAATAAACTCAAAGCAGTTCATTTTTTTATAAAGATGTTTCTTGCAGTTAACAGTCAGTTTAAATCTGCCTCGTCAGTAACGGGGCAGATTTAAATTGTCATTAAATTGTGAAGTAAGGGCATTTCTTATAATTCGTATGAATATTTCCCGTAGAAATCGTAGACTTCCCCAGATAGTGTTCACACTATAGCCTATTCTCTGAGCGTTGAACACTAAATTTTGAACTTAAAATTCCCAACTCAAAACTCATCCTCTCCACCACTGTGTTTTCACCTAAAAAGAGATTATCTTTGTCAATCTAAATCGTTTTCGTCAATGGAGTGTATTTCTGTATTTGATATGTTAAAAATTGGGGTTGGCCCATCAAGTTCCCACACCTTAGGCCCTTGGCGTGCTGCCGAACGTTGGATAAAAGAATTAAAGGAGAGCAACACCTTTGACCAAGTAGAGCATATAACTGTCGATCTATACGGTTCTTTATCATTGACTGGCAAAGGGCATGCAACCGACTACGCCGTCATGTTGGGATTATACGGTGCCGATCCTGAACATATTCCAATAGAGGACATCGAAACGATTATTGCGTCCATCAAGAACACTAATACCTTGCGGTTCAACAATGAACTTCCGATTGCTTTTGATGCTAAAACGGATATCGTTTTCAATAGAAAATTTTTACCATATCATGCTAACGGCATGATATTTACTGCAACCATCAACGGTCAAAAATCCAGTTCGACCTTCTACTCTATTGGTGGCGGATTTGTGGTCACAGAAGAACGTACAGTTTCAAAGAAGCAGGACGAAATATTCGAAAACACCTTCCCATATCCAATTCGATTGGGAACTGAACTATTAGCCTATTGCAGCGAATTAAACTTACCAATTTCAGGAGTGGTCTTAGAAAATGAAAAATCGATTAGGGATATGGAGACTATCGATTTTGAATTGAAACGCATTTGGGACACCATGTTGGAGTGTATGTATATTGGCTGTCATACGGAAGGCCATTTGCCCGGAGGATTGAACGTGAGACGCCGTGCGTTTGACATGCATAAAACTCTAAAATGTGATCTCCCCTATGAAAATCCACAGGAATGGTTAGAGACCATTAGGAAAACTGAAGTCAAATTCAGACAAATTTTGACCTGGGTCAGTTGTTTTGCCCTCAGCGTCAATGAAGTGAATGCGGCATTGGGTCGTGTTGTAACAGCACCAACGAATGGAAGTGCTGGGGTAATCCCGGCAGTTTTAATGTATTATATGGTGATTGAAAATCATGAAGCCGATTTTGAAGACATTAAGAAATTCCTTTTGGTGGCGGGCGAAATTGGCAGTGTCTTTAAGAAAGGCGCCACTATTTCAGCGGCGATGGGTGGCTGTCAGGCAGAGATTGGCGTATCGTCTTCTATGGCAGCAGGTGCCTTATGTGAATTGCTGGGAGGCACTCCAGATCAAGTGTTGATAGCCGCAGAAATCGCCATGGAACATCATTTAGGAATGACCTGCGATCCTATTGGAGGTTTGGTGCAAATACCGTGTATTGAACGAAATGCCATGGGTGCCATTAAAGCCATTAATGCAGCAGAATTGGCGTTGGGTACAGATCCCAAAAACGTGAAGGTCCCTTTTGATAAAGTGGTCAACACGATGTGGGAAACGGCTAAGGACATGAGTTCCAAATACAAGGAAACTTCAGAAGGTGGATTGGCAGTTGGCGTGAATTTGTCAGATTGTTAAGAACATAATTATCTTTATTTCAATCGGATCTCAAATCAGACTTTTAAGTAGTAAAAATTCTAATACATATAAATAGCAAGAGTTCCGACCGGAAATTAAATAATTCTAAAATCTTATTGTTTTACAACTTCTAATTTGAAATCAGTAAAGTATACCAGCTTCATTTTTTTTCGTTCCAACCATTTTTTAGGCCAATTTGTGACTATATTTCGGACATCAAAGCTTAACCAGTCCCCGAATCGCGAATGAGGTATTCACCTTTTAAAATACTGCTTTATATTGTTGCTGCACTTTTGGTGCTATTAGGAGTGACCTATCTCAGTACTTCCAAGCAGCTCGACAATGGCAAAACCCAAGAAGGTTTTTTTGTAGGTGATGTCCACATTAAGTATCCCACTCACGAAAGTTTTTTAGAAGTTCAAAGTCAGGATCCTTCCAAACTTAAGAGTATGGATAGTATCGTCGATAATATAGAAGGTTTGGTCAAAGACCTTGACAAAGACATCTCAGGATCCGATTTGAAACCTAAAATTCCGGATTTCACCAAAATTGACACTTCGAAAGTACAGCGCATCAAATATCCAAAAGATCGCCAGGTTTTTATAGCACAGCTACGAGAAAATCTACAAAGTGATCAGTGCCGCATCATCCATTATGGCGATTCGCAATTGGAGGGCGACCGGATTTCAGGATACCTGAGGAACAGACTTCAAGGTCTTTACGGTGGCACGGGCCCAGGTTTTATACCCATTGTTCAAGTTTACGATCAAATCAGTGCCAATGTCACACATTCTGATAATTGGATGCGACATGCCTACTTTGATCCTACCCAACAAAAATTTCCTCATAAAAAATATGGTGCCTACTCGTCGCTATCTAGATTTACTGAGGCTTATGAAACTGTGGACAGTCTGCTCTTAGATTCTTTAAAATTATCAAAAGCCACGATTGATATCGGCATTCCAACGAAATCCTATCCACTTCTAAGAACCTTCAACACTATTGGTTTACATTACGGAAACGCGCTCGCGCCAACTTCCGTAAAAGTGTATAATGATGGTCAGCTCATCAAGTCTGAACAATTGATTGCGGATGGCGCTTACCACAAATTAGCTATACACTTAGCCGAAACCCCATCCCATTTAAAAATTGAACTGGAAAGCAAAATAAGTCCAGATTTTTACGGTATCACCTTAGATGGTAAAGGTGGCATATCTTTGGACAACGTGGCCATGAGAGGATCTTCTGGAACAATCTTCGCGGGAACCAATAGCGGCAATTTTCAAAAAATGTATCAACAATTGCAACCCAAACTATTGATTTTTCAATATGGCGGGAATTCAGTTCCCTATATTAAAGACTCATTGGAGGTTGCAGAATACGCCAGCTATCTAAAAAATCATATCAATTGGGTCAAACGCAAAAGCAATAATGCCAATGTGATTTTTATCGGGCCGTCAGACATGACCACCAATGAAAATGGAAAGATGAGGACCTATCCTCTACTCCCTTATCTAAATCAGACTTTACAAAAGATGTGTACAGAAAACGGCATTGCTTTTTGGAGCATGTTTGATGCGATGGGCGGAGAAAATTCCATGCAGCATTGGGTCGATCAAGGTTTGGCGGCTAATGATTATACGCACTTTTCGCCCTCAGGTACAAAAATCATCTCCGAATTATTTTTTCTGTCCCTCTATTTAGATTTAAAGAACAAGAAATGAAACACCGTTTAGTATTACTTTTTATAGGATTTACCACGACTCTTTTGGCACAGAACTATGTTCTGGACAGTCTGACACCAAAATATGGCCATCTGATCAACTTTGAAGCGAACACCTTTAAAATGGCAGACAGCTCTCCAACCTTCCGTCAATTTTTCTCCAAATTGGATGCTGTCTATAGTGGTGAAAAACAAAAACTACATATTTTCCATATCGGTGGATCGCATATTCAAGCGGATATTTATTCCAATAAAATCAGAACCTATCTTCAAAACACCAATACCGTATCACAAGGTCAGCGCGGTTTTGTATTTCCATATCATTTGGCGCACACCAACAATCCGACCAATTATCGGATTGAAGCCACAAAGTCAAAATGGAAAGGCTATCGTTCTTCAGTCAGAAAAGATAGCATCGCTTGGGGATTGGCGGGTGTCACCGCTGCCTTTAGAGAGAAATCAGACACGATTATTGTGAAATCCAATTATCGAAATTATACCAATCAGCCTTATGAGTTCAACAAGCTCAGGATTTTTTACAATACGTGGAAATCAGATTACAATCTGACCGTTCTCGACCCTGAGCTTGTGATTTCTGACACTTTGAATTCAGATAAAATGTATCGGGAGTTTCGATTCAATAAGCTGATTGACGAAGTGGAGTTTTGTTTGGAATTAAAAAATGATAGTATTGCAAATCCTGAGTTTGCGTTGATGGGCATGGAATTCATGAACGATAATGACGGCATCGAATACACAAGCATCGGTGTGAATGGCGGGAGTTTTGCCTATTATGACCGCGCTGCCTATTTTGAAAAACAATTGCAACTTTATAAACCTGATCTCTTTATCATTGCTATTGGGACGAATGATGCCTATATGCCGAAAAGTGAATTTGATGCTGAAAAATTTCGAGAGTATTACGAAGCCTTTATGCGAATGATCCAGCGGGTCAATCCCGATTGCGCTATTTTACTGATGGTTCCCAATGACGATTATTACCAACGTAAAATCCCGAATCCAAATACGGCCACACAACAAAAAGTGATCATGGAATTGGCAGAAAAACATCAGATGGCTGTTTGGGATTTATATGACATCATGGGCGGTCTGGGCTCATCAAACAAATGGTACCAGAACAAATTAATGCCTCGTGATCGTATTCATTTTACACAATTGGGCTATAGCATTAAAGCCGATTTGTTCATGGAGGCGCTAATTGATGCCTGGGCAAAATCCACCCATAGAAATAAAGAAGAATTGTTAAAGCACTATAAAACCTTGAATGAATAGGCTGTACGATATTTTTAAATTTTCGGAGGATTATCCGTTGATTTTTACCCAAGCAAATTTTTGGATATTTTTCGCCGTGGTCTATTTCTTGTTTGCCCTTGTGCACAAGAAAATTACGCTGCGAAATTCCTACCTCTTTTTAATTTCCCTATTCTTTTATTACAAAACCAGCGGTTTTTTTATTGGGATCCTTATTTTCAGTACACTCGTTGATTTTTTTATCGGAAAGAACATTCATAAAAGCCAACAACAAACCAAGCGCTATATTTTAGTGACTTTAAGTGTCATCATCAATTTGACCGTGCTGTGTTATTTCAAATACGCCTACTTTTTTACGGACTCTTTCAATATGTTATTCCACACCAACTTTGAAGTGGTCAATTGGTTGGCGCATTGGGGAAACAGTTTTAATAATCAGAATTATTTCACGGTTGATAAAATTATTCTTCCGGTTGGGATTTCTTTTTATACGTTTCAGACCATCAGTTATAGCGTGGACATTTTCAGAAAAAAGTTAGTGCCTTTAAAGTCTATTCTCGATTTTGGCTTTTATGTAAGTTTCTTTCCGCAGTTGGTTGCTGGCCCTATTGTGAGAGCAGAGAATTTTGTACCGCAAATTTCCAAGCCAACGGTCATCACGAAATCTGATTTTGATGCCGGAACCTTCATGATTTTGAAAGGATTGATCAAGAAAATGATCTTTGCCGATTTTATCGCGATGCACTTCCTGGATCGTGTGTTTGACGCTCCCGAAATGTTCTCAGGTTTTGCCAACGTTATGGCCATGATTGGGTATTCACTTCAAATTTATGGCGATTTTTCTGGCTATACGGACATTGCTATCGGATTGGCTTTATTGATGGGATTCAAATTGCCCATCAACTTTAATTCGCCCTACAAAGCGACCAATGCCGGCGATTTCTGGAAACGTTGGCACATCTCCCTCTCTACTTGGCTTCGTGATTATTTGTATATTCCTTTAGGTGGCAATCGGAAAGGCACTGTAGCTTCTTATATTATTTTGAGCATTATTCTGTTGGGTGTTCTCTATGCTTATCAAGACATGTTGGTCGTATCGATTGTATTGGGTTCTGCTCTTCTCATTTATATTTTGTCACTTTTCAACACAGCTGTAAAAAATCAAATCAATACGAATATCAACCTCATGCTGACCATGCTCATAGGTGGTCTATGGCATGGGGCGTCATGGAAATTCGTGATTTGGGGTGGACTGAATGGCTTGGGAATTGTGGTTTATAAATTTTGGCGAAAAGTGAGTCCTTATGAAACCAATAACCAATGGTATGTGCGATGGTGGAAGATTTTGGTCACGCTGACCTTCATCACCTTCACACGGATTTATTTTAGAGGCGAAAGCATGGATCATATTGCGCGTTGGTATAAGCAAGTCGCTTATCACATGGATTGGCATTATGCCTTGGATATTTTGATCCACTATCAACTGGTGTTCTGGGTGATGATTTTAGGATATATCACACATTGGTTACCCGCATCTACCAAAAATAAAATTGAAAGCGCTTATGCAAAAAGCCCGGCATTTGCCAAGGTATTGATTGCAGCAAGTGTCGGAATCATTTGTTATCAGGCATTTTCTACGGATTTTCAACCGTTTATTTATTTCCAGTTTTAAATTAGAATCAAGAACATAGTATTAAGTATTAAGAAAATCATTTAGTGCATAAAATTATGTCTTGGCAACAAAAATTCGCAATTAAAAAGTCTCGAGTCCTATATCATCGTAGTCTATGTCTTAATTCTATTAGCTTTGTTCTAAATACTTCCCACTTAATTGTTATTTTTACATCATTAAAATAAAAAACTATGTCAGTAGCGAAAAAAGATTACAAGAGAATCACCGTAAAGACCTTGGTGGATATGAAAACCAATGGCGAAAAGATATCAATGCTCACCGCTTACGATTTTACCATGGCAAAAATTGTTGACGGTGCTGGTGTGGATGTGATCTTGGTGGGCGATTCTGCAAGTAATGTCATGGCAGGTCATGAAACCACCTTACCGATCACCTTGGATCAAATGATCTATCATGCTGCCGGTGTGGTGCGTGCCATTGAACGTTCATTAGTAGTTGTTGATTTACCTTTTGGAAGCTATCAAAGTGACCCTAAGGAAGCTTTGCGCTCTGCTATCAGAATTATGAAAGAAAGCGGCGGCCATGCTGTGAAATTGGAAGGCGGCAAAGAAGTCAAGGAATCCATCAAACGTATTTTACATGCCGGAATTCCAGTGATGGGCCATTTGGGATTGACACCACAATCCATTTATAAATTTGGAACCTATACCGTAAGAGCTAAAGAAGATGAAGAAGCAGACAAGCTTAAAGAAGATGCAATGATGCTTGAAAGAATAGGTTGTTTTGCGATTGTATTGGAGAAAATCCCTGCAAAATTGGCACAAGAAGTTGCGGAGAGCGTTTCCATTCCGGTTATTGGCATTGGTGCTGGCAATGGAGTGGACGGACAGGTGCTTGTACTGCATGACATGTTGGGAATGACCCATGAGTTCCATCCGCGTTTTTTACGTCGCTATATGAACCTCTATGAAGATATGACCAAGTCCATTTCACAATATGTATCAGATGTGAAAAACATAGACTTCCCTAATGATGAGGAACAGTATTAGTGTTTTGGGTTATGAGTTGTGAGTTCAGAGTTATGAGTTATGAGTTCAGGATTATGAGTCTAAAGTTATGAAACAGTCTTGATTCTTGTTTCTTGTTTCTTGTTTCTTGTTTCTTACTACTTAATTAATATTTCAAAATAAAACATACATCTATTCGTGGCAAAAAATCAAGAAAAAACCCTTTCCAATAAAGACAACCTCCAAGTTTTGTACGAAGACAATCATATCATCATTGTCAATAAACGAGCGGGTGATATTGTGCAAGGGGACAGAACCGGAGATAAGCCCTTGAGTGAAGTGGTTAAATCTTATATTAAGGAAAAGTACAACAAACCCGGGAACGTCTATTTAGGGGTTGCACATCGACTGGACAGACCGACAACAGGCGTCATCGTTTTCGCTAAAACAAGCAAAGCATTACCACGCCTGAATAAAATATTCGCCGAAAAGGATGCCAAAAAGACCTATTGGGCCTTGGTTAAACAATTACCACCAAAGACAGAAGACACGCTCATCCATTGGTTAAGGAAAAATCCAAAAAACAACAAATCCACAGCCTACAGTAAGGAAATTACTGATGGAAAAAAGGCTATTCTACATTATAAAATTCTAAAAAACTTAGATCATTATTATTTACTTGAGATTCAGTTGGAAACTGGGCGGCACCATCAGATTCGTTCGCAATTATCAAGCATCGGTTGTCCCATCAAGGGCGATTTAAAATATGGTTTTGACAGAAGCAATCCCGACGCCAGCATCAGTCTACATGCCCGTGGTCTTTCATTTATCCATCCAGTCTCAAACGAGAAGATTGATGTTGAAGCTCCCTTGCCCGAAGACCCGCTCTGGAAGGCGTGCTTATAACTTTTTAAAGAACTATGAGGATAGACCGCTTTGCTGCATGAAACAAAGACTTAAAGGCACAGAATACAAAAGCTTACACTTTTTTTAAATATCTGAATGTGACATTATATTTCTCTCCCTAAAACATGGTCTTATCCCAACCAAAACAGTAACCAATGAAAAAAGCCGTCCTACTTTTATTATTGACCATCGGATTTGTATCCTGTGAAAATCGCGAAAAGGAAATTGACAGAGTTGAAATTGCCAAACAATATTTTAAGGCTCTTGACAATTCAGACTATTCTAAAATGGCGGAATGGTTTGCAGATAGCCTAACTAAAATTGAAGGAGCGTATAAGCAAACCTATTCCAAAGGCGATTATTTGGAGTTATTAAAATGGGATTCGGTATTTGACCCTAAATATAACATACTTGAAATTGAGGAAGTGGAGGGAATTGTAAAAGCAAAAATTTTAAAGATGGACAAAAGAATCTCTTTTCTTCACGAAGAACCATTTTTAACAAATCAGACTCTAATATTCAAAAACGACAAAATAATTAGTGTAGAAATTGAATACGTGGACTTTAAAGAAGCAACTTGGGAAAGGAATAGAAACGGACTTTTAAGCTGGATTGATAAAAATCATCCTGAATTAAACGGATTTATATACGATCAAACTGAGGTTGGTGGAATGAAATTTTTAAAAGCAATTGATCTCTATAAAAACAAAAATTGACATTCTCAGAACAGACTAATTTTTACACTTAGTCGAATTTTTTAAATAATATTATAGAGGTCAGTAGTTAGTTGCTTATTAATTCTGTCTGATATATTTTGTCTCCTTCCACCATTTTCACAATAAGGTTGTTGAATATTGTGGCTTTACTTTGTGAGCGATTTATTCTAAAGCAGAACTCATTAAAATATCTGTTTAGATTATCTGGACTTACCCAAGAAAAGGTTGTCCTTATCCAAGATTTGACCTGATATATCATTGTGTGGAGCGCTTTAAAATTCAACCCCTTGTTACTTTTTATCTGTACGATGTTATAGACTTTTGCTATAGGCCTATAACCTCTCCATTCATCCGTTGTAACATTGGCTTCCCGACTTATATGGTCGACAAAGATGTATTGCAGGGATTGTGCTGAAAAATCATTTATTTTCTTGGCATACATCCGCTTTACCTTACCGTCCCTGGTTAGCTGAACCGCCGTGACCGCCTTCTTTTTCTTGCTGTCGTAGCTCCTTCCCGTCTTTCCTTCTTCTCTGCCGCCCAGCACAAACTCATCTACGTGGACATCACCATCCATAGGACTGTTGCCGCTTGAAGCCATGGCTTCTCGGACTTTCAGCATAAAAAGTCGAGCTGTCTTTTCCGTCACGCCATAGCGCACACCCATATAGCTGGCAGATAAACCTTTTGTTGATGTTGCCATTTCAAAACAAATAAAAAATGCTTTGCGAACTCCAAATTTAACCTTGTGAAAAAGTGTATTGGCCGCGGGAGATTCAATATGCCCGCAGATGTTGCACTGCCTTGCAAAATCTTTGCGGACTTGGCAAGCAGTATGATTACATCTCAGGCATTTATAGCCCATATTTGATTTGATTGAAGCTAGGTATTTCTTGCAATCTTCATCAGTTTTGAACCGATCAGAGAACTCTAGAAGATTTTGACCTTTAAAAATATCCATAATATCATATATTTACTGACAATAAAGATACGTATTTATATACTGACCTCTATAATATTATTTCAAGTTACAGGTGAACCAAGTATTTACAATATGTCGCCAATTTTCAGAGCACGTTTTGCAATTGGATAATGAATCTCGAGTTGTGTTCCCTGATTGGGTTGAGACGTCAAACTGAATGTTGATTCCGTCAGTTCTGCTCTATTTTTCATATTCAATAATCCTGAACTATCCTTTACTGCATCTAAATCAAAACCTTTGCCATCATCAGTGGCCTTAATAGTTAACAAGTTATCTTGGCTATAATCCAAAGAAATCTTTAGTACTTTAGCTGTTGAATGCTTTACGGTATTTGATATGAACTCCTGTAAAATTCGGAATAAGATAATCCCATCTTTTTTGTTGTAAAAGGGTATGACATCACCAATTACAAGAAAATTAGCAGTAATCAATTTCATCCGGTTGAGGCGTACAATCTCCGCATTTATCGATTTCTCAAAACCTCTGTTCTGTATCACATCAGTATTTAAAGATTTTGACAAGGCCCTGACTTCACCCAAACTTTCCTTGATTATTATTTGGGTCTCAGTGAATGGCTCTTTAATATCCTCCGTTATTTTGCCACCCAGCATTCCCATTTGCATACTTGCCAAAGAAAGCAACTGACCTATATTGTCATGAAGCTCTTGACCTAAATATTTAAGAGTTTGTTCTTGGATCTCTTCACTGGTCTTGGCTACGGTCTCTTCAAATTGCTTTTGTTGTTTTATCCTGTCCATCAGCAATTTGTTTTTTCGCTTCTGAAAAGCAACAAAAAATACAATCACCATAGTCGCCAGTAGTACAACCACCAATGTCATATAACCTATTAGGGCAATTTCCTCTTTATTTATCGTCTGCTCTTGTATAGTGGATATAAAAACGCAAAAGCGAAGCTTGAGTATGTACATATATTTATGAATAGTAAGAGTAAAGTTCTAAACCTTCCAAAATCTGAGCTTATTGATTTGAAATAACCATCAAAAATAAATAAGGGTATGACGCAAAGATACCAAAGTAGCAAAGTGATGCTTATATAAAATGAAGGTAGTTTATAATAATCAAGAATTTTATCGCTGTTTATTAATTGCAGAAAATACAATAGCACATATAAACAAATTATAGAAACGCTAATAAAAAAGTGATATGGCAGGGCGGTAATAAAAAATGCATCAGTTAATGTAAAATAAAGAATTGAAAATACGCTAAATACACCCATTGTTGATAATACGGTAATCTTGGATTTAATATTGGTCATTAAATTATAATAAAAAATACTTATAAATCCGATAGCCAAATAAGAGTAGATATTGTAAAGCCAAGTATTGCGACGAAATACACTGTTTTTAATCGCATTAAACCATTCGTTATCGAAATCATACAACATTAAATAACTATAGTTTCCAACAATTTCGACTATAACGGTAAGCCATAAGTAATGAACAAAAATTCTCAATTGATTATCTTTGACTTTTCTGAAATAATAACTCCCAGAAAGTGCTGCTATAATTTCAAAAAAAATAGTGATTATACCCTGATAATCAATTAAAAAGTCTTCCAACATAAAACTCTATTGAGGATAATTTGCACCAGGTGGATGTCCATGATTTCCAAAATCCAATCCACCACCACCAGGAATGTCCCCACCATCTGATTGCATGAAAAAATCTAATAAGCCCGCGTTTGCTTTGTTGGATTTACCAGTAGGCATAAAGAACATCGTGGTATAACCAGCTTTTCCGTTTTCATTTGGATGTGCACCAAGATAAATTCGAACACCGTCCATGGTATATCCTAAATCTTTAGCTTCATTCTCAGCATAGTTGAGATAATTTCTTACTTCATCCAAGCCATACCACGACGATCGGTTATCGCCACCCTCTCTTTTCACTAAAGAATCACTGATTAATCGGTACCTTTCATTGTAAGCTTGATCTAAAGTTTTTGCTTGATCAGGCGAAATGAGTCCTTTGGGAGTACTGACCATCAATTCTGTTTTGGGTTGACAACAATAGAAATACACTGCCAAGGCCCCAATAACAATTCCTAAAATGAGCATTATAAAATTTTTCATAATGGGTTGGTTTTAATTGTTTCGACCATGAAATTATAGAAAATTTCGATATAAGCAGGTAAAATCCTGATGAAATTAATAAATGACGCTTCCATGATTACAAGTTTCAAAAGTTTTTCGGATTAAAATTGGTTAAAACGGAATAAAGAAACTTTGGATATTAAAACCAGTTTATGGACTATCAAAATTCTATCATTTTTTATCATTATAATGTCAACAGATGAAATCGAAATGTTTGTCCCGGAGTTTTTTGTGACAATCGGTTAAAGGCCATTTCTGAAAGCTGTAGAATTCTTGGATACCCTCCTGTGGTCTGACAATCGCGCATCAGTATCATCAATTGCCCTGCAGGTGTCAACTGTACGGTCCCAGGTAAAACGGGTGATGTTATGATGGGGTCCATTGCGTTCTCAAAACGCTCATCCAATTGATAAGCCATGCGATTACTATCTTTTGAGATGGTAAATTCGTTATTAAACAATCTGTTTTGGTTGTCAGCCTCAAGCAACTCATATTCAATACTTTTAAACACTTCAATTACTCCCGACTCAAAATGTGTTTTAGGAGTTTTTAAAATGGAATGTGATCTTTTTATTGGTATTGGAAGATCAGTTAATTTTAAGACGTCTCCAGTTTTTAAGCGTTGCTGATTGGTTATGCATTTGTAAAAACTTCTGCTCTCCATGATTCTTTCCGATTGAAATCCGCCAAGTACTGCCAAATACCCTCGGCAGCCAAATTTCCTTGCGCCAAAGGAAAGGACATCATTCTTTCTAACTACGGTATAGCTATTGTTTCCAATAGGTTTCTCATTAATTTTAGCTTGACTTTCCATTCCCGTTATGCAAATGGCAGTGTCACTCTGAAATTTAAGTCTTGGTGCCATCAAAGTGAACTCCAGCACAGCAGCGTCATCTTGATTTCCCAAAATAGCATTTGCTAATTTTGCCGAATAGTGATCCATAGCTCCAGAAATCGGGACACCAAACTCCTGATACCCAAGACGCCCTAAGTCTTGAATACTGTCATATAGCCCTGTTTTTAAGATTTCAACCATCTATTGCCTCACTTTCTATTTTATAAGTTTTATTTTTCACATGTGATGAAATTTCCTGATGGGTTTTAAAATCGACGGGGACAAACTGAATACAATCTCCAGCTTTGGCAAAACAAGGTTGTTCTAATTTGGGATTGAAAAATGCTATTGGCGAATTTCCGATAATATTCCAGCCTCCGGGACTCGCCATGGGGTAAATTCCCGTTTGCTCACCACCAATTCCCACTGCTCCCATTTCAATATGCTGTCTTGGACTCTTCCTTCGTGGCATGAACAAACCCTTGTCCAATCCTCCCAAGTATAAAAAACCGGGAAGAAACCCAATGAAATAGACCTTATAAATGGCTTCAGAATGTAAACGGACAATTTCTGGAATTGACAGGTTTTTCTCTAATGAAAGTTCCTTTAGATCCAAAGCAAAACTGAGGTCATAACAAACTGGGATTTTCCATAATTTTTGGGGTCGAATTTCAAAATCCTGTCTTGAATCATATTTAGATTTCAATGATGCAATTTGTGCATCTATATCGACACTATTAAATCCATAAGTAATTAAGATAGAACAATATGCACTGGTTATTTGAATGATTGATTCACTATCATTTTTTAATAAATAATTTTTGAACAATAGGACATCATTAAGGATTTTAGGTGAAATGTATGGTGGCCATTCCACTAAAATGGAAGTTTCTGAAAACCGCGAATATGTCAATTTAAATTTGTTCAAAATTCTATTTAATCTGTATCCCTTTTCTATTTAATTTTTCTGTCAGAACCTGTAAATGATGTTCGGCTTGAGGGTGATCACCATGAATACAAATTGTATCTGCTTTGATGTATTTCTCGGCACTATTGATAGTCTTTACTTTGTGATGTTGTAACATAAAAAGAACATGGGCGCTTAATTCGGCCGCATCCTCAATGAGTGCATTTGGATGTGATCTTGATACCAAGGTTAAATCCTCATTATAATTCCTATCGGCAAAAACCTCATATACAACCGTAATACCGTTCTTTTCTGCCATTTTGGACACCATCGATCCAAATGGAGCATAAAGCTTGACTGACTTGTCGTAGTGCTTCATTAGAGAGATGACGACTTCAGCATAAATCTTCTCGGTATTGGCAAGATTATAGAGTGCGCCATGAGGTTTGATATGGTGTAGGGGTTCGTTTTTAGTTTTCAGAATCTTGACAAGATCGTTTACTTGAGATTTTAGAGATGCCAATAATTCTTCTGGAGAGATGTCCATTGGAAGTCGTCCAAAATTTGCTTTATCAGGAAAAGATGGATGCGCACCAATCTTAACCTCATGTTGTTTTGCCAATTTCACAACGGAGGTCATGGTCATTTCGTTTCCTGCATGTCCACCGCAGGCAATATTGCAGGAGGATAGATACGGCATGAGTTGGCCTTCGTTATTGAGGCCTTCGCCGACATCGGCATTGAAATCTATAGATGTTATTTGGTTTTCTTTAGACATTGATTTTTAATAGGATGCTGATCTGCCCGTCCGTTCAGGATGATAACACTGGTGATTTACGCTGATTTTTTTAGATACTTACCGATAGAATCTATCGGGATCACAAATTGTCACTTACTGCTTTGATGAAACTTGGTGCTACCATTTCAAGATGATGATTTTCTAATAACTGGTTTTGGTGAGTATTTCACGAATTCGCAACTCATTATTTTACTTATCTGTGTCTTTTAGCCTCTGCGTTTATGCGCCTCTGCGAGAAGAGCTAAAAATCCATCATATTATGCCAATTTCACCAATTACTAACTATTCAACCGGAAATATAAATTTTGGAATTATAAACTCCGTCTCTGTGAGAGAATTTTAAATCACACCAAACACCAATAGTATGCTCTTCGCACCTAAAAACACCGCCACTCCCACAATAATACACCCAATGATATTCTGAATTATAGTATTCTTATACTTCCCTAAAATACTGGATTTATTCATTACCCACAATAAAAACCCCGCGATAATGGGCAACAGCAATCCATTGGTGATTTGAGCAAATTTGATAATTTCAATAGATTTAAATCCGATGGACGAAAACAAAACACCCAAACCCAAAATGAACATCCAAACCGCTCTAAACTGTTTAGATTTCATACTCGTTGACCAGCCCATACACCCAGTAGCTACGTAAGCCGCTGCCAAAGGCGCGGTAATGGCACTGGTGATTCCTGCTGCAAATAGGCCAATCGCCAAAAAATACTTAGCAAAACGACCAAATAAGGGTTCCAAGCCTTTGGCCAAATCGGCAGCACTAGAAATGTCCTGAGTGTCAATAGCAGCAGCCGAAATGATGATACTCATGGAAACAGTGCCGCCCAAAACGACAGCGATTATGGTATCCTTTCTTGCGTATTTTAAGTCGGATGCCTGATGCCATTTTTCTTTTACCAGCGAGGCATGTAAAAACAAATTATAAGGCACGACCGTGGTTCCAATCAACCCGATAATCGTCAGTAAATTTTCCTCCGAAACCTGAGGTACAAAAAGTCCGCTGAGAATATCTGAAAGATTTGGTTGTGTGATTATTGCAGTCACTAGAAAAGACATACTCATCAAAATGACCAACGATACTAAAACTCGCTCCAGAACTTTATAATTCCCCACATAAAGCACTGAAAAGGCTATAATTCCAACGATAACACTCAATACATTCAAATTAAAACCGGAAAAAATCACTGTAGGATTTCCGAAAATTGTTTCCATTCCCAAAACGCCGCCACTGATATTTCCAGCTTCATACGCTGCATTGCCAATAACAATTGCTGAGAGAATCAAAAGAATTGTAAGTCCTCTAAGTATCGGATTTTTAATTTCTGATCGAATAATTTCCGAAAGTCCCTTTTGTGAAATAAGGCCCAAGCGTGCGGACATTTCCTGGAGAACAACGGTTGCCATGATGGACAAGCCCATGGCCCAAAGTAAGGCAAACCCGAAATTGACACCAGCTAAAGTGCAGACGGTTACTGTTCCTGGCCCTATAAAAGCTGCGGCAACTAAAGGACCAGGACCAATATTTTTAAACCAGTTTTTAATCACGCGCTACAGTATTTAGCGCATAGATGGCAAAACTACCTAACCAGTGACCTCCTTCATAACTATCTCCCACAATACTTGGCAGGGAATAAAGAATGTGAGCGTTGGCAATATTTTTCAGATGTGCATATTCCGGCAAGTCTTTAGAAATCTCATATAAACTCCATGCTCTCGAAAAATTGACTCCGTCAAGATGCACCAATTTCCCATCGGTTCTGTCGCTTACCTTTCCAGTTTCCAAAGCAAAATTTCTGTCTTTTAATTGGGGAAGAAAATCAGATAACCAATTTTTAAACTCTTCTGCAGGAAGGATACGTTTCATCAAGGCAGCTTCTTCCAAACAAGGAGACAAGAAGTCAAAACCACTTGGCTCCCAGGTCAAAGGACAATTCGCATCTTTCAAATAAAAATCTTTTGATCGCTGCACGATTAAGGATTTTAGTGTTTCGTTCCCAACAGAATTCGCATAATCATAAGCAAACGACAATCCGAAGGCCGTATTGGGATGTTCCCCAACCCGAATGGGATATTTGAGCTTTGGTAAAAATTCGATGTATTTTTCGACCATTAAATCGGTTAAAGGTTGCAAATTGGATTCCAGCTCCCTTGCCAACGGCGCATCCCATGTATGGAGCTCTTCTGCAAGTTTCAATAGCCAAGCCCAACCATAAGTACGTTCGTAAGTAGCGTTGTGTTTTCCAAAAAAATAATCCACTTCAATTTGAATATTTTCTTTGGATATGTTTTGCAACAACATCTGCTCAATATCTGCCTTTTTATCGAGCTCTGGAAACTGCTTCAACAAGCTCACTAAGCTCCAATGACCATGTACCGAAGAATGCCAATCAAAACACCCATAAAATGCGGGATGAAGGGCTTTAGGAGATTTTAAATCGCCGGCACTGCCGATGGTTTGATTGAGTTTGTTGGGGTATTCAACTTGCACACAATTAATGGGTAATTCTGCTAAGCGATTGGCTTCTTCCAAATGTAAGGTTGGGGCTTCAACGTGTACAATTTCTGGTTTTTCTTCTGCTATGGGTTGTTCTTTTTCTTTGGAATTGTTGCAGGCAAAAAGGAGGAGAATTGGGATTAGGTATCTTAATGAGTGGATCATAGTGAGCGTATTGATTTTTATGTAATTAAAATTGTCTTTTTGATAATGAGATTAACTTTGTTGAACCTAAAGGTTTCCTGTCTTCACAGGAATTTGGTCAGACTTCGGTGTTGAATGGCACTTCTGATATGGACGCCACTCAAATATTCAACGTCTACTATATTGACAAAAATTCTTAACACTTTGAAAATTCCGTTACTGCCTCGATCGGAAAGACTCATATTTAAGGATTTGATTATAGGTGAACGATTTTTTTTATAGAATTAAAATTATCTTTTTGATCATGAGATTAACTTTGTTGAACCTAAAGGTTTCCTGCCTTCGCCTGTCTGCCGGACAGGCAGGCAGGAATTAGTCAGCCTAACCATCCTTCTCTGTCCAAACTTCGGTATTGAATGGCTTCACTGATATGGCCCCCATTCAAATCTTCAACACCTTCTAAATCAGCGATGGTTCTTGAAACTTTTAGGATCCTGTCGTAGGCTCGAGCCGAAAGATTTAAGCGTTCCATAGCTGTTTTTAAAAGATTCTTTGAGGCGTCGTCCATCACACAGTGCTGACGGATTTGTTTGCTGCTCATCTGCGCATTGTAATGAACATTTTCATTCGCTTCAAAGCGTTTGGTTTGTCGCTCTCGGGCCATGGTCACACGTTTTCTGATTTCGATGGAAGATTCGCCTTTACGCTCATCCGATAATTTCTCAAAAGGTACTGGCGTCACTTCAATATGAATATCGATACGGTCCAAGAGTGGCCCTGAAATCTTACTTAAATAACGCTGCATTTCTGCTGGCGAAGAGGTTACCGGGGCATTCGGATCATTGAAATAGCCACCCGGACTCGGATTCATACTCGCTACCAACATAAATGACGAGGGATAGGTGACCGTAAATTTTGCGCGTGAAATGGTCACCTCCCGATCTTCCAAAGGCTGGCGCATAACTTCCAAAACATCGCGTTTGAATTCAGGCAATTCGTCCAAAAACAGGACGCCATTATGAGATAGTGAAATCTCTCCGGGTTGCGGGTAACTCCCCCCACCAACAAGGGCGACGTTCGAAATTGTATGGTGAGGACTTCTAAACGGTCGTTGCGACATTAATCCCGTATTATCCTTGACACGTCCAGCTACCGAGTGGATTTTAGTGGTTTCCAATGCTTCGCGTATGGTCATGGGTGGCAAAATACTTGGCAAGCGCTTGGCCAACATGGTTTTTCCTGCGCCTGGAGGACCGATCAGAATGATATTATGTCCGCCAGCCGCCGCAATTTCCATACACCGTTTGATGGATTCCTGACCCTTCACATCCGAAAAATCAAATTCTGGAAAATCTAAACTTTTATAAAACTCTTCTTGAACATTAATGATGGTGCGCTCTAATGGCTCATTTTTATCAAAAAAATCGATGACCTGCTTAATGTTTTCAACACCATAAACCTCTAAGTCTGAAACGATGCCCGCTTCTTTCGCGTTCTGCATCGGAAGGATAAAACCTTTATAGCCTTCCTCCTGTGCTTTAATAGCTATGGGCAATGCACCTTTGATAGGTTGCAAATTGCCATCCAAGGACAATTCGCCCATAATCAAATACTCCTCTAAATTCTCGGCCTGAATCTGTCCAGTGGCGGCCAAAATCCCAATGGCCAAAGTCAAATCATAGCTGGAGCCTTCTTTGCGTAAATCGGCGGGAGACATGTTGATGATGATTTTCTTTCCAGGGATTTTATACCCGTTATTTTGAAGGGCCGCGGCAATCCGAAAATTACTTTCTTTTATGGCATTGTCCGGTAAGCCTACAAGGTGGTAGCCAACGCCGTTATCCACATTGACCTCAACGGTTATGGTTGTTGCCTCAACGCCAAAAACGGCACTTCCGAAAACTTTTTTGAGCATAGCAGGATTGGTTTGGTTAAATGTATGAAGAATGCCTCTAACTTCAAAGTCGAAAGTTTGAAGTGGGGTTCCTTCTTGTTGAAAACACCGAAATTGGCAGTCACTTATATACAACAAAAAGGAAAGATTCGTAACATTAGCCACTCGATTTCGGTTAAGAATATATTTCAAATACAAAAACTTAACCGCAAAGGAACGCAAGGAAAATCGCAAAGAATGCAAGGTTTCAAAAAACAAATAGAGTAAAGTAATACGAGCTTGGCGTAACCCTTCGTGACTTTTCCTTTAAAAAATATATCTTGTTAACTTTAGATTTTTCGATATTATATTTCCTACTGATTAGTTACTAAGATTCCAATTATCCCTAAATCTACTTATTCGGATCCAAAACCACCGAACTGTCAAAATCCAATCCCCATTGGATCCCAAAAAGCGCTACGGTTGACCCTTCGCTCCTAAAGTTTTTTCCGAAGCCACCGTTTATCGTAAAGGCCTCACTGATTTTATATCTGATGCTACCTATGGAGCGTTCTTCGTTATTGTTTTCTGAATCTCTTGCAATGTATTCATAGCCAAAAGACAGCTTATCCAATTCCAAAGCAATCTTAGCCCCGTAGTCGGTGGCATTTTCAATTCTTAAATCGCCAGAATCCGGATCTAGATTTAAGCCATCCCTAAGGTATCTGAATACGCCATAAACATGAACATGGCTTTGTTTTCCAATGGTTGGGGTATAAAATGCCAGATCGCCCGTGGCCCAAACACCCAGTCGTCCAAAGGCATCATCCATATCCTGACTTTTATCGCCCATAAAATGACTGTAAGCAACGGCCACATCCAACGCAAAAAATGGTTTTCGCTGCAGGGATTGCTCAAAATTTTGAACTATGGTCTGGTAACCTTCCAAGCTGGTGATGGCGGTGTTTATCTCCGATAGACTTAAACTTGGGTTTGCAAAGATCGCAATGACTTCAGGGCTTGACATAAATTGCTCATACGAAGTATATTGAGATTTAATATCGGCTAATTGATTTTTGGATTTAACCGACAACAACCGTGTTCTCGCACCAACTGAGACATAAGATTGTGGTACTTCAAAGACATCAAAGATACCGTTCATCAAGGCCAAAGAAACAGATGCTTTTTTCCAAGCATCTCCAAATATATTATAACGGGTATAATCATTGGCACTTATATGCTCTCCTTCAGGTTTATCTGTTTTAAGATTATTATATTTAAAGAAGTTCATCTTTTCTCGTTTCACATACCAATACGGTTGAAATTCCACAGCGTAATTGTTGTTTCCCAATCCGTCCTTACCATTTCCTGAAAATGCATTGATCGTCTGAATAGAAAATGCCTGGATATTGTCGGGGACAATAATATTGGAAGGTGCAATATCCATTAATACAAAAGCTGGAGAATTTGGAGGCGCGAGGTTTTTCAGCCCAACTGTCGGACTCGTATCCGATTGTGCAACCAATATCGATGTTACCAGAAGACTCAAAAATTTTAAATAGTACATAGGTCTCGTTTTAAGTTAGTTCAATAACACTCTCTAAAACACAGGTTTTTGTCTCATAAAATGCTTTCAATTTAAATGGCATAATGTAAGGGCCATCATCGCCGCCATTGACACTAGACTCATAAGTGTCTTCCACTTGTTTTATGGCTAGGTTAAAAGTTTTCTCATCGGGGAACTTATTAAAAAACCTCAAAAAAGTAAGAACCCTAAAAACCGTTCCATTCACAGGATTTCCACTGTCCAATTGTTTCCAGCCTGTTTTTTGGGTGGGGTCAAAAGGTGGAATGGAACTATAAAAAGCTTTGTCGTTAATAGAATGATATAAAAATGCATAGCTCATGGGTATGGCTTCAGTTTGAATTGCCACTTTTAGTTTTATGGGAGCGTTTGTCCCTACATGATAAGACTCCATATTTCTATTTCTTTTGTGATTTATGATTATAGGATTTTAGTACATCATCAATTACAGATTCCAAATCATGGTCATCCTTAATGCTATTGATCCAGTTTGAGGTGTCCATATTATCTAAAAAGGAATTCAATGCTTGTCTCACTTCTTGCTTATTGGCAGTTGGTAAAGTTTCTATCACAGCTTCCAAGTTAGCGAGCAATTGGATTGGGGTAACTTTGTCTTCACTTAGTTTAAAAGCGATTTTAGCAGTCATGTCCAGAAATTTTAAATAGTTGACTATGGTCGTAATGGGTTCTGTAATTTTCAGTCGTTGAAAGACTTCCTTTGTAAATCCTCTGGTCTGTGGACCGGAAATACCGTCGATAATTACTGATTTCCCATAGATATACTTTAGTACCATCTGAAGGTAAAGGGTTTCTGATTTTGAAGATTCGTGATAATCGACCGAAACGCTCGTATCTAAATGCCAATGGTCTGCATGATTTGGATAGAGATGGTTCAGGACAATTCCGAAGTGTTTCCGAAGGATGGATTCGATACCCAAATAGAGCAATTTTTGGTGGACAAAGTTTAAGGTGACCAATGTTTTATCCTTCCAAAATATGGCATCCAAATCGAAGGCCTGGCCGTGGCCATGCTGTCCCGATTTTGCAACAAAAATCCCTGCAGTTGTTATGGCTTCAGGCGGCCCCAAAGGACAGAGCGTAAAGACTTCATCAAAAGCGCTTTCAAGAACCTTTAAAAATTTATTCTCTATCATAAAATTGCGCTGTTCGCCAATGGTTCCGTAAGGATGACTGGTCAATCTGGCATAATGTAACGGTATGCCGTTAATGGAATTAATTGATTTCATGGTCGATCGGTTTTAGTTTTTAATTCAGCTTTTATTTCCTCAATCTGATCGGTAATTAGTTCGCTTCGGATCACGCGATCATAATACATAATCGTGCTTTTACTTAAATGTCTGGCCAAAGTAGGTTCGTAAGTCTGCCAAACAGTACCGTTGTCGTCAATCTGCTTTTTCACCTTCGCATTTTCATGATCCAAAAAATAGTTGAGCTCTATAATTTGATCACGATCGGTCAATTTTCCTCCCAAAAAGCCTTCTACTTCTTTTAATTCAATCTGAAAAGGCAGATAGATAGGAATATAACTGACCAAGGGATTCTTGCTCCAATCGGTTAGGAAATCACTTAAATAATTCGGGATTTTATCTAAGTTCAAACCTGTTTTAAGATCAGCCACTATATTATCCTGTTCCTTTTCTTCAATTATAAAGTGATCTACATCCTTCTCTTTTTTAAATTTCTGAATGAGATGCCAGATATAATTGTCCCGTCCGTTTATAATTTCAACAAATACTTTTTTGGTGGTATTCAATGTGGAATCCTTAAGCAAATAATTATGCAAGTCTATAGAACTTAAAAGTCCACTATTGTCAATGGCGCCAGCATCAATATAATGTCCGTAATTCTTGATTTTTGCTGCAGGACTGAGCGCAGGAAACCTATTGGTCGACGATACGGCTTCATAAAAGGCAATAGCGCCATTATGCAGTTGCGATAAGTTGTCTGAATTATAAAATAAGGTGGAATCCTTTGGGTATTTCACCGAATAGAAGACCCCTCGCCTACCATTGGTTTTGGCTGTATTGATAATTAACGAGGGAAAGTATTGATTTTTATTATCGAAAATATTGGTTTTCCAATAGGCATTGAACGATACAGAGTCCAAGGTCATCGTTGTTTTGTTCTCTAAAGTATTTCGGTAGGTCACCATTGAGTAATAGGATCGATCGCGATATTTTCCCAATTTGTTGAAAGGGAACAATTTTCTAAACCCATCAAAACCAAAAGTCAAGGCTAAATCCTTAGAGGCAAAATTTTCTGTGGCCACTTCATTTATTTTCGCTTCTATGGCTTCAAAATTGCCAGTGTATTCACCTGCCAAAACCGAATATAGAGAGAGTCCCATCATACCTCCTGAAGCTCCAGAAAACGAAATCGTCTGATTAAGAAATTCACCTTCCGTTTTCATCTGTATTTCGTTCAAAACCTTCATGGTCCAGATGTTTGCCTTTAACCCGCCCCCATGTGCGGCAACAAAAAACAAAGGTTTTTGGGTGCGTTCCCTGAGTTTTAATTTAAACGCGTCCATATCCATGAGTTTCTCGTTCTTAACATTTTGGTACACTTGAAGTTCATGGATGGCACTTTCTGAGTTTAATGAAATAATGCCTAAAACAATGACCAGCATTGTAATTACTGAAGCGACCAAACGTCTGCGCTTAGAGAAGGATTTTTGTTCCGTGAGAGGAACCAGATGATGTCTGTTTTCTTTTTTTACACCTGATGTATATAAGTAACTTTTGGTTGTGACATGAGGAATTTTTTCCAGGTCTTCTTTCTGCGTATTGAAAATTGACAACATAAAATAGTATTTCACCAAACATGCCAATACATAATAGAAAATAAAGAGATAACTCAACAATATCAACATAGCGTTGGCTTGTTTCCAAGCGAAATAGACAGCAAGATTGCTATACACTAAAAACAGGAAAACCACAATGGCGAAAACAAAATAATACCTCAAATAACCAACACTACTGCTCAAGGCATTTAACTTGTAATATACCGTGATGACCTGCACTCTAAACACCCTGAATAAGATATACATCACTGCCAATAAAAATGTAAATACCTGAAGCAACCAATAGCCTGTATAGCTGAACTTTAAAGTGATGACCAAAATAAAGACATAAAGAATCACTATACAGATACTCAACAAGAGTGCTGTGACACCTAAAGTGGTGAATTTCCTTTTTTCGGCTTTTGCTTTTTTAACTTCTTCCTCGTCATCTTCAACATCAACTATTTTATCTTGATAATCATCAAACTTATCCAACAATACAATTAAAAGAATTGCTGGAATAAGGATAAACAAAAGTGACATACCCTGAATAAACCCAATATTGTAGTCACTAAAAACCAGCTTTGGATAAAAGGTTTGGTAAATATAATAATGCCAAATGATAAAAATAATCAAGCCCAAACAATGTCTGAAAAATTTTGCCTTATAATCCTGTTTATAACTTCTATCTATTTTTGAGAAAATAAAAATAGGATACCCCAACCATTTATAGGCGTACCATTGGTGGTCGTCACGACTATCGTTAATGTTTTCGGCATAGTAGATATAGCGAGGATAGTGAGACAGTACAGAGGCAAAAACAGAAATCAGGATAAAACAACAGATCAATGACACCTTATCATGCTCTATCATATCCACCAATAATGTATTGGCCTGTTCCATGGCCTGAACCAAGAGCAAGATGATGCCAAGAAAGAGAAGACTCAGATATGAAGACTTACCAAATTTCCCAAAGGCAGAAATAATATTGTCGACAAAATTAAGAAGGCGAAGTGCTAATTTTCCTATATTGTTTAGAAACATAATAGCTTGTTTAAAATTACTACTCTTGTGGGAATCAAGAATTAAATTTTAATTAATCATTAGGGAAGTCATAACTCTAATCTACGAAAAAATCAGTTTAAAACTATCTATTTCACTAATTATTATCCGCATATATGAATGATATTCAAAATGATAGATCAATCAAGGACCTCGTGACAAGCCCTCTAAGCATGGATAGAAAGTTGTCTTTTTGGGCTTGGCAAGCCTCAGGGTATTAAAACCATTGGTGGCAATAAAAACATTTAATAACACTGTAACATATAAAATTAATAGGTGAACAAAACAATTTGAAACCGCTATAAATTTATATCTTAGATGCACTAATCAACTTTCAAATGAACCTTACCAAACGCATTGGTTTTCTCTTCGGCCCTTTGGCTTTTATCCTGATTTTATTGTTTTTTAAACCTGAAGGCCTTTCGGAAGAAGGCAGGGCCGTATTGGCATCCACCGCCTGGGTGGCCATCTGGTGGATTACAGAAGCGATTCCTATTGCTGTTACCGCCTTATTGCCCATCGTGCTTTTTCCTTTGTCTGGCGGATTGGATCTGGGAACGACAACAGCATCTTTCGGACATAAATATATTTTCTTGTACATAGGCGGGTTTATCATTGCCATTGCCATTGAAAAATGGAATCTCCATAGGCGAATTGCACTCAATATCATCAATTTTATAGGTTCTGACATTAAGAAGATCATTCTCGGATTTATGGTAGCCACGGCATTTTTGAGCATGTGGATTTCCAATACGGCGACTGCTGTGATGATGTTGCCGATTGGCATCGCCATCATCACTCAACTTAAGGACAATCCAAATACTGTTGAAAACGAAACCAATTTATTTGGAAAGGCCTTAATGCTCGCCATAGCCTACAGTGCATCCATTGGTGGGATTGCCACATTGATTGGCACACCACCAAACTTAGTTTTGGCTGGGGTAGTCTCGAATATTTATGATTATGAAATCTCCTTTTTGCAATGGTTCATGTTTGGCTTTCCTATTTCAGTCGTGTTACTTTTTATTTGTTGGAAATATTTGACCACTTATGCCTTTAGTTTTAAACAGAAGGAATTCCCAGGAGGCAAAGCAGAAATCAAGCGTTTAATGTCATTGCTTGGTAAAATAAGTTATGAAGAGAAAATGGTAGCTGTTGTTTTTGGCACAACGGCCTTCTTTTGGATCACCCGTTCGTTCTTGTTTGATAAGTTAATTCCAAAATTGGATGACACGATCATTGCGATAATTTTTGCAATTGTCCTATTTCTAATCCCGGCAAAAAATAAAAAACAAAACTTGATGACCTGGGAGGACGCTGTAAAACTACCTTGGGGTATTCTCTTGCTATTCGGAGGAGGCTTGGCAATTGCTAGCGGATTTGAATCGAGTGGATTGGCTGTTTGGATAGGAAATCAGATGACTACTTTTGCAGGCATGACCACTATTATTCTCATCCTCTTGCTCATTGCGGCAGTTAACTTTTTAACAGAAATAACTTCTAATACGGCCACAACAGCCATGCTATTACCAGTCCTGGCGCCAATGGCAGTGATTGTAGATATCCACCCCTTCATTTTGATGGTTGCCGCTGCCGGAGCTGCATCTTGCGCGTTTATGCTACCTGTGGCAACGCCTCCAAACGCTGTGGTTTTTGGGTCTGGATATTTGCGAATTCCAGATATGGTAAGCAAAGGGTTTATTATGAATCTAATTTCAATTGTTGTTTTGACCCTGTTTGTATATTTTCTATTACCGATGCTATGGGATTTGACGGTGGAAGGTTTTCCGGAGGCTTTGAAGATAGTTGAATAGGACGCTGATATAACTGATTATCATTGATTTTTTGTGGATAAAAACTTAACAATAATTTCTAAAAATAACTTTGCGACTTTAAGCTTTTGCGTCTCTGCGATAATTGATCGCTGGGAACACAGATGTAACTGATTATCACTGATTCTTTTTCTTTAAACTGAAAGTCCTTACTTTGTAGCTCGTAACACCCATTATTTCCAGCAGATTCCGCAGATTCCGCAGATCTCGTAGCGCGCTAATTCCCTCAATTCTCCTTAAAACAACCTATAACCCTTTTTCCCTTACCAATCCACTAATTCCTAATAGCTAATCCCCAATGTCATACCTAATGCCTCATACCTAATGCCTAATTCCCAAAATCTCTGTGCAACAACCTATACGTCCATTTTTCAATAGAGACTTTAAGTTGATCTTCACTTATTTCGTATTTTCCTTCACAAACTCCAAAGCTCTTTTCTCATTATAATACACGCCACCACGATTAATAAACCCAACGTGACCTCCATGCTTCGGCATTTCCAAATAGAGATTCGGATTGTTTTTTGCAGCTTTTACAGGGAAACATTCTGGAGTTAAAAACGAGTCGTTGAGTGCATTTATAATTAAGGATGGCACTTTTATATTAGGCAAAAACTGGAGACAGCTGCTTTTTTCGTAGTAGTCCAAGGCGTTTTTGAATCCGTGGGCTCTTGAAGTGTACACCTCGTCAAAATCGTTTAAGGTTTTTATAGAATCCACTTCCGCTTCTGATATTTGGTCTGGAAATTGGCTTTGCTTGACTCTTAAGCTATTCACCAATCTCTTTTTAAATCGGTCGTGGAAAGGTCTATTTATAAAACTGTGCAATTGCTTTGCGGAATGCTGCAAACTACAAGGCACTGAAATTCCAATACAGGCTTTTATTTGAGATGGCACATCATCGCGCTCTCCTAAGTATTTCAAGGCTAAATTTCCACCTAAGCTGATGCCATATAAATAGATTTCAGCATAGTTTTTATCTTTAATAGCATGCATTATAATGGTATGTAAATCTTCAGTTGCCCCTGAATGGTAGGCGTAATATTTCCGGTTGGGTTCGCCACTACAGCCTCTAAAATTAACACTGATGGCATCAATCCCATTCTTGTTGAATAATTTTGCGGTTCCCGTGAGATAAGGTCGCTGGGCATGACCTTCCAATCCACTGAGTAGAATGATGACTTTTTCAGATTTTTTCTGGGCATAGCTCCAATCCAAATCGATGAAATCGCCATCTGCCAATTCCAAGCGTTCGCGCGTTTGTTCTAAATTGACTTTTCTGAATAATCCTGAATAGACTGTAGCGACAAAACTTTTACGGAAATAAAAGGGTGGTTTGAATATGGAATCGAGGATGGGCATTTCTTAGTTGTATGTTGTTGGTTATTACACAGAGTTACGCGGAGAAAACACAGAGATACACGGAGTTTTTATTTAATTTCTACTTCGTGCCTTTTGTGACTTCTTGGTGTCTTTTGTGGAATAGCTCCAAATTATAAGTTTTAAGTATAATCGAAATAGCGTTCTGAGTCATCTGCGTGAGATCTCATCAAAATTATGCAATTTATATTAGACAAGCTATTACACAAAAATTTGCAAAGAAAACACAAAGTTACTCAAAGTAGCATTTAATCAATTTCTACGCTAGTGAACTTAAAATCCTTTCCATTGAATAATCCTTTATCGCTGAGTTTCAACGCTGGAATCACTAAAAGCGCCATAAAAGACAAGGTCATATAAGGTGCCTTTAAAGTACTGCCCAATTCTTTGGCCATATGATCGAGTGCAGCATATTGCTTTCCTACGGTTTTACCATCTTGATCGCTCATAATTCCGGCAACTGGCAATGGTAAGATCTGTTCCTCAGAATCAGAAACGGCGCAAATACCGCCTTTGTTTTCGATGAGCAAGTTGACGGCTTTACAAATGGCCTCGTCGGAAGCTCCCACAGCAATTATATTGTGCGAGTCATGACCAACAGAACTAGCAATCGCCCCAGTTTTCAATCCGAAATTTTTGATGAATGCGATGGCCGGCGGTTGATTTTGATAGCGATTGACCACTGTCATTTTTAGAATATCATTTTCTACGTTTGAAACTAAATTACCATCTTTAATCGAACTACTTACCATAATTTCGTTGGTCACCAATTGACCTTCCATGGCTTCAATCACACGGATATTCTTAGAGGTGGATTCAAACCTAAAATCGCTCACGTCCTTTTTAGACGTGTTGAAATTATTAAGATTTTTAAAAGATACTCTTCCAATCAAAGAGGCACCCTCATCAAAAACCAATTGACCATCACTATAGGTTTGTATGGTTTTAAATGTTTTTAAATCCTCAACCACAATGAAGTCTGCGGCATCTCCAACGTTTAATGTACCAACATCCAAATCATAATGTTTTACGGGATTGATACAGGCCACTTGTAAAACTTTGAAGATGTCCATATCTTTTGCGACCGCTCTCGCACAAAGGTGATTAATATGATGCAATAGCAAATCGTCAGGATGTTTATCATCACTGCAAAACATCATATTTTCAAAATGCTGCGGCAGCAAATCAATCAAGACTTCAAAGTTTTTGGCAGCACTACCCTCTCTGATCAGGATTTTCATACCTTTTTGAAGCTTTTCAAGGCCTTCTTCATAAGTAAAACACTCATGATCTGTAGTAATGCCTGCATTGATGTATTTAGTAATGTCATCTCCCAAAACTCCTGGCGCGTGACCATCCACGGGTTTGTTAAAATGTTTCGCCCATTCGAGTTTCTTCATCACTTCGGGATCATCAAATAGAACTCCTGGGTAATTCATCATTTCTGCCAAGTATTTGATCTCTGGATTTTCAAGAAGCTTTCTGATCCCTTCAGAATCGATAGTGGCTCCAGCCGATTCAAATGCTGTCGCCGGAACACATGAAGGTGCTCCGAAATTGAATTTAAATGGCACTTTCTTTCCATTATCAATCATAAATTCGACGCCTTCAATGCCAAGCACATTCGCTATTTCATGTGGATCTGAAACGGTGGCCACAGTACCATGTTTGACTGCTAAACGAGCAAATTCGCTGGGCACCAACATGGAGCTTTCAATATGGATATGTGCATCTATAAAACCTGGAAGAATGAAATGGTTAAGCTCATGATCTGTTTCTTCAATACTGCGGATTTTTCCATTTTGTATCGTGATTTCTCCTTTGAAAATCCGTCTGTTATATATATCGACTATTTGACCTTGTAACTTCATTTAGTGTACTTCTATTTTTAAAATAGTTGTTGTATTATCTGTAACTTTGAATCGCTCATCGGGACGTCTTCCGATCACCCAAACCACATCATCGCCAGAAAAAAGGATCCAAACATTTTCCTTATCTATCAATGAGAGTTTTTCATCCTTAAAATACTTGCTCAATTTCTTTTTGCCTTTCATTCCAAGAGGATAGAACAAATCGCCCTCGATCCACTTCCTTATGGATAAGGGATATTTGAGTTGATCGGCATCAACAAATATCCTATTTTTTGAGGTTTCTGAAATGGCATCCACTTCATTAAAAGTCAACCTGCCAAAAGCTGTTGTGATTTCTTTATCCTCTTTTTGAACAGAAATTGGATGATCGTCAGATTCAGAATTCAATTCGCTCAACAACAAAAACTCGCGATCTTTTAATATTCTGTGAGTTGGAGAAAACACTTGTTTTCCAGATTGCGCATTCAATAAATTGACGACATCATCCCAAGCAGTAAAATTAAAATCTTTTAGGAGCTGATATAGATATGCTTTGGGATTGGACAACTTTTTCAATTTTCGGATATCCAATTTGATCTGATCGTCGTCTACCGTCACAATCTTTTTCTGGATTTTTACGACCGCATCGTCTATGAGATCCTGACTGTCCTGCAGATTGGAAATCGTGGTTTGAAAATTTTGAAGCAACTGGGGATTCATCTGTTTCAAAATCGGAATAACATCATGTCGTAACTTATTTCTCAAATATTTTGTGGACGCATTCGTGGCATCCTCTCGCCAGTCAATTTGCTTCTTTTGCGCGTAGGTTTCCAAAGTTTCTCTTGAAAATGGCAATAAAGGCCTCACGATTTTATCGGATACTTCAGGAATTCCGGTTAAACCTTCCAAGCCCGTACCTCTTGTCAAATTAATCAAAAACGTTTCGAGATTGTCATCGGCATGATGCGCGGTGAGAATATAATCAAAATCCAATTGCTCTGCCAATTCAAAAAACCAAGTATAGCGGAGCTCCCGTGCCGCCATCTGAATGGAAATCCCCTGCTCTTTGGCATAGGTTTCCGTTTCAAAACTTTCTACAAAAACGTCCAATTCCAGATCTTCCGCCAACGCTAACACAAATTCCTCATCGGCATCACTTTCAGTAGCCCTCAAATTAAAATTACAGTGTGCCAATGACACCTTTAACTTTAACTGATGACATAAATGCGTCAAAACAACACTGTCCAAGCCTCCAGAAATAGCCAAGAGCAGTCGGCTGCCGTGGAGCATGTCTAAATTCTTATCAAGATGTTTCTGGAAAGTTTGTAACATTATTCAAATTGTATAGTATCGAGCATTTTATAGAGTTCTTGCTGATCTTCAGGATTATCATAAGAAAGTACCATTGAAATGGCAAAACCATTGCGTAAGGTTACAAAATAGTCTTGCGTTAAATTATAATCTTGATTAAAGATTTCCATACCTATAAATTGTTTGCCTCCAATAGTTTTAGTGTACGGTTCTTTTTCATAAATCAGCTTGAGTGAGGTTTGGTCAAGAAGTTCACGTGCTGCGACCATATAGTCTCTTGGAGTTTTTACATTTGGAAAACTTTTTAAGTTTTCAGCATTGATGATCAAAGAAGCATTACCACCCGTAACGGATCCAACTGGAAACTTAAAAATTGAAAATAAATCGGCTACATTGATTTGAGATGCCTGCAACGTATTTTTTAAATTTTGATTATTTCCAGCCATAGTATTTCGGCTGTTTTCGCTCATTTGATGCATTTGCTCTTTTGTCTGAACACTCCATTGGTCGTTAAATGCCAATTCGAAATTGAAGAATTTGTTATCATAAACCCCGTTTTCTATTTTACCATAATCGAAGTTTTCAGGAATTTTAACGTCGTCCTTACAAGACAATAATAGCAGCACAGCACAACAACTCAGGATGATTTTTTTCATAAGTTCAAAATATACTCAATACTAAATATAACTAATTTTCAAGCACTTCTCGCATGGCTTTCGCTTTTATCAAACACTCCTCATATTCTTTTAAAGGGTCACTCTTGGCGGTAATGGCGCCACCTACGGAATAGGACACATAGTTGTTTTGCGCATTGTATAGGATACTTCTGATGACGACGTTAAAATCAAAATCACCGGTCGGACTAAAATAACCGATGGCACCAGAATAGAGTCCGCGTTTGGTTTCTTCAAGATCTTCAATAATTTTCATTGCAGAAATTTTAGGCGCACCTGTCATGCTTCCCATAGGGAACGTAGATCTTATAATGGTTACAGGAGGTGTTTTTTCTCCAACCACAGATGTGATGGTCGAAATCAATTGATGCACCTGCTCAAAACTATAAACTTCACATAATTCTTCAACCTCGACACTGCCCTTAATGGCGGTTTGTGAGAGATCATTCCGTACCAAATCCACAATCATAATATTTTCACTGCGTTCCTTCTGATTGCTTTTGAGCTCCTCTTTGAGATGTTCATCCTCTATTGGATCTGTTGAACGCTGAGCTGTTCCTTTTATAGGTTGTGAAATCACCATTGTGCCTTCCTTTTGCAAATAGCGCTCGGGAGATGCCGATAATGCATAATAATGCTGATTTTTAAAAAACGTAGCAAATGGCGCTTTTGAGATACTGTTCAGCTTTTGATAGGTTTCCAACGGATCAATTTGCGTGTCTTCAGCATAAAACTCCTGACAAAAATTAGCTTCATAAATATCGCCTCTATGGATGTGCGCCAACATCTTATTGACCTTTTCAGAATATTGGTCCTTGGTCAATCTTAGTTTTATGTTGATTTTTTCTGAAACAAGATCAACTTTATTCTTTGTCCATTGTTCTATTTCTTTAAGATCAGACTCAAATTCGTCATCCACCATTTTCAAGTAGTGCATTTCAATAACATCCTCTTTAATCAGAAAAATTTTCTTCGGTTGAAAAAAGAATAATTCAGGAAAGTTTAAGCCGTCAAAGTGATTGGAGTGTAAATCTTCAAGGTCATTTTTTAAATCGTAAGTCAAATAGCCAAAAATCCAATCCTTGGTCACGCTTTGATACTCGTGCAGTTTATCGAATGCCTGATGGCTATCTGTAGTGATCCCTGTAAATGCATCTACAGCCAAAACCGCATCATAGCTGCCATGTTTTTGAAAATGCTTATTGGAATCCAACCAAACAACTTCTTCAAATTGTTGGCTCCATTGCAAAAGCTGGGTCTTAAAATTAGGGGATTGGATGGTATAGGTGTGCTGTGTTCTCAAGGCTAAATTTTCCGAGGTAAAGTTAATGAGATTCTACAAACTAATTAAGAACTTTGTATTTTAGTTAAAAATAGCAAATCCATGTTTACATTAAAGAATTCATTTCTGGAAATAGCCATCCATCCTGTAGGCGCAGAATTACAAAAAGTTTCAGCTGTGAAAAATGGCTTAGAATTTATGTGGGATGGCAATCCTGAAATTTGGAGTGGGCATGCACCCAATTTATTTCCAATTGTGGGCGAATTGAAGGATGGTAGATTTACCTATGAAAACAAAACCTATCACCTATCAAGACACGGTTTTGCAAGACGCAACGACGCTTTTGAATTAACTGAACAAAGTGAAAACCTCTTGAGTTTTAAATTGACATATTCTGAAGAAACGCTACTCAATTATCCGTTTAAATTTGAGTTTTTGGTGAGATACTCATTGGTTAAAAATCAAATTAAAATCACCTATACCGTTAAAAATATAGATGATAAATCCATTTATTTTTCGGTCGGTGGACATCCAGCATTTAAGTGTCCTTTATATCCTGGGGAATCTTATGAGGACTACAGTTTGCAATTTGAACATGCTGAAACTTCCCCTACGCATTTACTGAATATAAATACAGGGCTATTCACATCGGAAACAGAAACTGTTTTTAAAACATCAGATACGATTCCGCTACATGCACATCTCTTTGATAGGGACGCGTTGGTTTTCAAAGATTTAATATCGAAAAACGTTGCATTGATTAGCAAAAATCATGGTGAAATTTTAAATTTTGGATTCGAGGATTTTCCTTTTTTAGGAATTTGGGCAAAACCGAATGCCAACTTTGTTTGTATTGAACCATGGCAAGGCTTAGCTGATTCTGAGGATAGCAATTATGTATTTAAAGACAAAGAAGGTATCGTGGCTTTAGGAAAAAACAAGACCTACAGCGCATCTTACAGCATTGAAATACACGATAGGCATTTAGTATAAGTTGTTTATTAGTTTTAACTTTGGCGAGAATAAAGGTGGGTTGTCGGTTGTCGGTTGTCGGTTGTCCGTTGTCGGTTGTCCGTTGTCGGTTGTCCGTTGTCGGTTGTCGGTTTGAAATAAAATCATACGCTCTATCAAATTAAAAGTTATAACCCATCAATAATTTAACATAAAAAAAACATCAAACACCTTGAGCTTTAAAAACCTTAATTTAAACACCCCGTTATATAACGCCTTAGACGATTTAGGTTTTACCTCGCCTACCCCAATTCAGGAACAAGCATTTAATGTAGTAGCTTCTGGAAAAGATGTGGTGGGTATTGCACAGACTGGTACGGGCAAGACGTACGCCTATATGTTGCCCATTCTTAAAAACTTGCCGTTTTCCAAGCAGGACAATCCGCGAGTGATGGTTTTAGTGCCAACACGTGAATTGGTCGTGCAAGTGGTTGAGGAGATTGAAAAGCTAACCAAATATATCAATGTGAGAGTGCTTGGTATTTATGGTGGGGTCAACATCAACACTCAAAGACAGGCTGTTGCACAGGGGTTGGATATTATTGTGGCCACCCCCGGTCGTTTATTTGATTTGGCGGTGAGCCATGTATTACCATTAAAGTCCATTCAGAAAATGGTGATCGACGAAGTGGATGTCATGCTCGATTTGGGATTTAGGTACCAACTTTTAAATATTTTCGATATTCTTCCGGAACGTCGTCAGAACATTATGTTCTCGGCAACGATGACCGATGATGTGGACGCATTGATCACTGATTTTTTCACCGAACCAGAAAAAATTACTATTGCAGTTTCAGGGACACCTTTAGAAAACATCAATCAAGGGCGTTATAATGTGCCCAATTTTTATTCTAAAGTAAATCTTTTGGAGCATTTGCTCAGCGATAAGGAAACTTTCAACAAAGTCTTGATTTTTGTCGCCTTTAAAAAAATGGCGGATTTATTATTCGACAAAATTGAAGAGCTTTTCCCTACTGAAAGTTGCGTCATCCATTCGAACAAAACTCAAAATTACAGATTGCGGAGTATCGAGCAATTCCGAGAAGGTAAAAATCGCATCTTGATTGCTACGGATGTTATGGCCCGCGGACTCGATATTGACCACATTAGTCACGTCATCAATTTTGACACGCCACACTTTCCAGAAAACTATATGCATCGTATTGGACGTACTGGTCGTGCGGAACGTGAGGGACAAGCTCTATTGTTTTCAACAGAAGCTGAACAAGAGTGGGTCATCGCTATTGAGGAGTTGATGCAAATGGAAATCCCGTTAAAAGAAATTCCTGATGCTGTATCACTTTCAACAGAATTGATTGAAGAAGAGCGTCCGCAGAACAAGGAGCACTATAACCCCATAAAAAGACGTGATGAAGATCTTCCAGGTCCTGCCTTTCATGAGAAAAAAGAGAAAAACAAAAAGGTCAATCAAGGAGGTTCCTACAAAAGAGACATCGCGAAGAAATATAAAAAACCTAAATCAAGAGGTGACAAAAATTTCAATAAACGAAATAAGAAAAAATAGCTATAGAATTATGAGATCGATATTTGTTTTTGTTTTTACAGCAGTCCTGCTTTTTAACTCCAATAGTTACGCCACTAAAAAATGGGGTCCCACCGGACATCGCGTTGTAGGCGCAATCGCAGATCAGCATACCAATAATAAAACAAAACGTCATCTCAAAAAAATATTAAATCATCAATCTCTGGCATTGGTATCTACTTTTGGTGATGAAATCAAAGCAGATCCACGCTATAAGGAATTTGAAACATGGCATTACGTGAACATGTCCTTTGACGAAAATTATGAATCGTCCAAAAAAAACCCAAAAGGCGATTTAGTAACCGGAATTGCCTATTGCAAAAAAGTCATTAAGGACGATAATGCTTCTGATGCCGACAAAACCTTTTATTTAAAGATGCTGATTCATTTGCTGGGCGATTTGCACCAACCTTTACATATTGGTCGTGAAGAAGATCGAGGTGGCAACGATATCAAAGTAAAATGGCATTATAAAGATACCAATCTTCATCGCGTATGGGATAGTCAAATGATTGAATCTTATAATATGAGTTATAGCGAACTGGCTAAAAACGCTGAATTTTTATCAAAAAAGCAAGTTAAGTTTCTTCAACAAGGTTCTGTTATTGATTGGGTCAACGACACTCAAAAATTAGCAAATCATGTGTATGCATCCGTCCAAGAAGATGAAAACTTGGGCTATGCTTATTCCTATAAGTTTCTGAACGTTGCAAGAGATCAAATGCAAATCGCAGGGATTAGATTAGCGAAGATCTTGAATGATTTATTTTGATACAAGAAGAAGATTTTAAAATTAACATTTAGTAACTGCCATAGATTATTTTCTGTTTTTTATCGCAGTTGCCGAACTAACACCCAAAATTACATTTCCAGGAATTTACACGTTTAACCTAAGCCCTTGATTTTTTATTTCAGTTGAAATTGCTGAGCTTTTTGAAGCATCTCGTCTCTTTTCTCGTACACTATTGATTTTAATACATCAATTTTTTAATATTCTTCATATATCCTCTACTCACCCTAACTACATCTCCATTTTCCATGGTGATATCGTAGCTTTTAGTGTACTTACTCAGTTCTTTGACCTTATTGAGATTGACAATTGAAGAACGATGTACCCTAATAAAAACAGAATCATCCAACTTCTCTTCGAGCGTAGAAATTCCATAATTACTTAAATAAGTGTCATCCGTGACTACTAATTTAGAATAATCGCCATAAGCTTCAATTCTGATCACATCTTCAACAGCAATAGTCACAAGTTTATTCTGCTTTTGAACCAAAATACGTTCAGGATATTTAGACGTTTCTATAAGTAAGCTTTCTGCTAAAGGTCGTGCTCTGTTGTTTTCAGAAGACTTTGATAAGCGCTCTATCGCAACTTTAAATCTTTCTTTAGTATAAGGTTTTAACAAATAATCAACCGCATGTACATCAAAAGCCTTTAGGGCATATTGGTCGTAGGCAGTGGAAAAAATAATCTGAGGCAATTCCTCTAAATGCTTTAGAACATCAAAACCCGTCATTCCAGGCATCTGAATGTCCAAAAACACTAGATCAGGTTTAAATTCGTTGATAATCTTTACGGCATCTACCCCATTATTCGCTTCTCCCAATAGAATTAACTCCATGAAGTCTTCAAGATATTCCTTAATTAACTTTCTTCCTGCAGATTCATCATCAACAATAATTACTTTTTTCATAGCTCAAAACTCACCTTTAATCCCTGTGGTTCATTATCATTTAATTGTAATGTGCTTTGATACATCTTTTCCAATCGCAAACGCGTATTGTTCAAACCAACACCCTTATCAAAAACATCACTTTTATCTTTTATTCCAACACCAGTATCTGAGATTTCAAACATCAGTTTGTTATTTACTTTATGAATGCCAATAAAAATCTTTCCACCATCAATCAAAGAAGATAAGCCATGTTTTACAGAGTTCTCTACCAAAGGTTGCAGCAACATTGGTGGCACCATATCATTCAAGATGGCCTCTTCAACATCAATTTCAATTTCCAAACGCTCTTGAAAGCGTTCTTTTTCTAAATCGAGATATTTTTTCACAAAATCCAATTCATCTTTTAGAGGCACTAATTCTGTTTGCGATGCTTTAAGTTGATACCGAAACAAATCTGATAATTCAGCAATCATATGTCTTGTTTTTTCGTTTTCAGAAGGTACTGATGCACTTATGGTATTGAAAATGTTATATAAAAAATGTGGATTCAATTGGGCTTTTATTGCGGATAATTCACTTTTTAATGCTGCATTTCTAAGCTCACCTTCCAGTTTTATTTTCTTTTGATTTTCTTTAAAATATCGGTAGGCAAAAAGGCAACCAAACTGAATCATCATAAATAATGAAGGAATATACCAATCCCAAATAGTACCTGCGCCTCTAAATCTATCAGCACCAATTGAATCCATAAAGGCATAGCGTCCCTCCCTGATAAAATAAACTACGATAGGAATCAAGATGACGACAACAGCAATCTGTAAAATGGTCTTTTTGTTTTTCAGCATGTAAATGGCCAAGAACCAAATCAAAAGGGAGGCAAAAAAATAAAATAAATATTGCATTCCAGAATCCAACCAATACCCTTTCAAATCTGCCCAGCCAAAAATCCCGTCACGCTCATAACCTCCGCTGTAGGCCCACAAAACGAGGCGATACAACAACGAGAAAAACACGTAAAATAAAACACCAATTAAGATTTCCTTTTTGGTCACGTTTTTCATTGATTGTAAATTTTATTAGGGGTTAAATATAAACCTTATCGACGCATTTTAAAACATAAAAGAGACGAGTGGACTTATGGCTCGACCAATCGTCCAAGCCTATTTAACTCTTAATTGTCCAACTCATCGGAATAGACGTGCATACCTTAAGCAGTCTCTTCATATTTGCATCGAATTAAAAAAAAATCAAATGAAAACACTTGTAACTATAGCTGTATTATTAATTGTTAATTTATGTGTCTCACAGCATATTATCGATGGAAAAGTCTTGGACGAAGAACATAATCCTGTCAATGCAGGTGTTCTGTCTTTACTGACTTTTGAAAACGGAACTTTCGTAAAAGCAGTAATAAGCAATGAAAACGGAACTTTTAAAATAGATAATATTGCCAATGGCAATTACAAGTTATTCATTACTTCTTTGGGCTTTAAAGATTATACCTCAAAAAAGTTTACTATTTCAGATAACAACAAAACATTGGACGCTTTTATTATTGAAGCCAATTCCGAAGCTTTGGATGAAGTGACTATTAAAGCCGAAAAACCAATGGTGCAGGTATTAGCTGATAAAATGGTTTTCAATGTGCAAAAATCCATCAGTATTGCTGGTGAATCCGGTTTTGAACTGCTTCGAAAAGCACCTGGAGTTCTGATAGACAATAACGAAAATTTAATTGTAGAAGGGAAAGCAGGCGTTTTGATCTATATTGATGATAAGCCATCCATGTTGCGTGGTGAAGATTTGGTCAACTATCTAAAAACCATTCAGGCTACCGATGTTGATGCGATTGAGATTATCACACAACCGTCCTCTAAATATGATTCTGAGGGAAATGCCGGAATCATCAACATCAAATTTAAACGGGATAAAACCTTGGGGACTAACGGTAGTTTGGCTTCTGGCGTTACTATTGGTGATTTCGCGACGTTTAATAATTCAATCTCCTTAAATAATCGCAACAAAAAAACCAGTTTGTACGGCTCCTATAGTAACCGATTTGGCGAAACCACAAGATACATGAATCTTTATAGGCTGCAGAACAACACTATTTTCGATTCTAAAACTAACAGTAATTACAATGTGAATAATAACAATCTACGTCTGGGATTTGACTATTTCGCAACTTCAAAGTCAACTTTTGGAATCATTTTAACCGGGAACTTTAGTGACAACGAAAATACAAGTAAGTCGAGAACTCCTATTATTCCAGAAGGCAATACCAATCCCACCTCCGTGTTGGTTGCAGGCACTGATTCCCATTCAAAAACGTCAAATTTGTACGGCAATCTTAACTATAAATTGAAACTTGATAATAATACAAGTTTTAATGTGGATTTGGATTATGGCAAGTACACCCAAGACAGGACCAACCTTCAGCCAAACCGTTACTTCAACGGAGCCGAAACAGAAGTGATAAGCGAATCCATCAACTTTATGGATACGCCAATAACGATTGATATTGTTACCGCAAAAATAGATTATGAACAAGATTTCTTAAATGGGAAACTTTCACTGGGTGCAAAATATTCTAAAATTGTAACGGACAATAAGTTTGATTTTTTTGATAGAATCAATGGAGAGGACATCATCAATGTAAATCGAACCAATACGTTTAAATATGATGAAAACATCAATGCGGCTTATGTGAACTTCAACAGAACCTATGAGAAATTCAATTTCCAAGCAGGCTTGCGTGTGGAGCAAACCAATTCAGATGGTATTTTGAAAAGCTTACAGGAAGACCAAAATGCCCAAGTAGATCGTAGTTACATTGATTTTTTTCCAAGTGGCGGCATAACCTATCAGCACAATCGGACGAATTCTTTTGCCTTAATCTATAGTAAAAGAGTACAAAGACCTAATTACCAAAGTTTAAACCCTTTTGAATATCAAGTGGATGAACTTACATTCTTAAGGGGCAATCCATTTTTACAGCCTCAATATACGGACAATATAAAATTTTCACACACTTATAACTACAGATTGAACACCTCTTTAAGCTACAGTTTTGTGAAGGGTTTTTCAGCACAAGTCACTGAAGCCGTAGGCGATGACCAGAACTTTATGAGTCCTAGAAATGTGGCCAATCAGAAGGTCATTAACCTCGGGATTTCTTATCCTACAAAATTCAACGATTGGTGGAGCATCTATTTTACCGCCAATGCATCCAGAAGTATTTATGAGGCCACAAATGAAGACTTTTTATCAACTGAGCAAAACACTTTAAGTCTCTTTGCGCAAAACACCTTTAAAATTACCAAAAGTTTTAATGCTGAAGTTTCAGGTTGGTATAGTTCGCCTGCCATTTGGAGTGGAACTTATAAAATTAAGAGTTTAGGAGCATTAAACATTGCGTTCCAAAAGAAGTTTTTTGACGATAAACTTTCAGCAAAATTAGGGTTTAATGACATCCTATACACGTCATCATGGCGCGGTACAACTCAGTTTGGTGATTTAAGAATTGATGGTAGTGGCGGAAGCGACAGCAGACAGGTTCAATTTAACCTCGCCTATAATTTTGGTGGAAGTGACATTAAAAAAGCTAGAAGTAGAGATACAGGAATAGAGGAGGAAAAGAATAGATTGTAACTTTTGAAATCTTACAAGTCATTGTTAATTGTATTTCATGAATGAGTTAGTCTTCAACATATCCATACAATTAATTCAAAGATTGATTAAATTATTTCATTAGATTAATCTCATCTTTACAATTCCTGAATTGATTTTATAAATTTCCACAACAGCCCTTAACGATAGTGATTAAGGCTTTATTTAAACACCTCTAAACTTAATTGATAATGAATAAGTTTTTGTTCTTTTTCTCTAGTTTTTTAATAATCGGTTTCTCTAGTTTTTCGCAGAAAGAAGGCCGAATTATTGGAAATATTCAGGACAAAAACACTTTGGAAGCTCTAATGGGTGTCAACCTTTTAGTTGAAGAAACTTCGTTAGGAACTACAACGGATGATACTGGACGTTTTAATCTGATTCTGCCTGTGGGAACCTATTCTATTACCGCATCTTTTTTAGGCTACAGGACATCCACCTTATATAGTATCGAAGTAACTTCGGGAAATGATCGGATCATTAACTTCGAAATGGAGCCAGAATCGGAGGTTCTTGAAGGCGTAATCATTAGTTTTAACAGAAATGCTTCGGCAAAAACCACAGATATGGTCACGCCCCTATCTGTTCAACAATTGACCTCTCAAGAAATCAAATCCAATCCGGGAGGCAATTTTGATGTCTCGAAAGTTGTTCAGACCTTGCCTGGAGTTGGTCTTAGTAATGGCGTTGGCGAGCGGAATGACATTATTATTCGCGGAGGCGCACCAAATGAAAATGTTTATTATTTAGACGGCATAGAAATTCCCGTTTTGAACCATTTTCAAACCCAAGGAAGTTCGGGCGGTGCCCAAGGCATCTTGAATGTGTCTTTTATCGAAAGTTTAAAACTAACAACATCAGCATTCGATTCAAAGTATAACGATGCTCTTGCTTCTACTTTTGTAATCAAACAGCGCAATGGAAATCCCGATCGGTTTTCTGGAAATGTTCGTGTAAGTTTAACGGAAACAGCCTTAACCTTAGAAGGGCCTCTATCTCCTAAGACCACTTTTTTAAGTTCCGTTCGAAAATCCTATTTAGGCCTACTTTTTAATATTGTAGACTTGCCGATTCGCCCAGATTTCTACGACTTTCAGTATAAGGTAAACCATGAATTTAATGACAAAACGACTTTAACTGCCATTGGCCTTGGAGCGATAGATGATTTCAGCTTTGCAAAAACAAAAGAATCGACACCTGAGGACATTTACATCCTTCGTTCAACGCCATATATCAATCAATGGACCTATACTATGGGTTTTAACTTAAATAGAAAAATCGAAAATGGGTTTATGAATTTTGCTTTGAGCAGAAACATGTTTCACACCACTATTGACAAATTTGAGAATGAGCAAAGAATAGAACAAAACAGGACGTTGTTGGTAAATTCTGATGAAATTGAAAACAAATTTAGGTTTGATTATAATAAATTTGTAAACGGATGGCGTTTTTCTTCGGGATTGGATGCGCAGTATGTTGGGTATTTTGGAGATGTCTTTAATAAAATAAGTAACGAGTTGAAAAACGAAGATGGCACTGTCATCTCTCCTGCACGTACGATTTCATTCAATAGCCAAATTAACTTCTTTAAATACGGCATGTTTGCACAAATTGCGAAACGATTTTATAATGAAAGGCTCCTTATTTCCGGTGGGATTCGTACGGACATGAATAGCTTTACCAATACTGGCAATAACCCTCTAAAAACCTTATCACCACGCCTATCTGCCTCTTATAGCCTGAATGAACGTTGGAATATCAATGGGTCTTTAGGTACGTATTACAAAGTACCAATTTATACATCATTGGGTTATAAGGATGACAATGGCGATTTTATAAATCGGGATTTGGAATACACACGTTCCACGCATTATGTACTTGGTACAGAATTCCTTCCTAATCGATCTTTACGATTTACATTTGAAGGCTATTTTAAGCAGTATTCTGATTATCCAATTTCTGAATCTACTGGTGTGTCGCAAGCCAATCAAGGCACACAATTTGGGTCGGTGGGAAGTGAACGCATCTTATCTATCGGTGATGGCCAAACTTATGGTTTGGAATTCTTCGTGCAACAAAAAATGACAGATCGACTCTTCTACGTTGCAAGCTATTCTTATGTGGTGAGTAAGTTCTCGGGTGCTGATGGCATTTTAAAACCATCATCATGGGATAATCGCCATTTATTTTCTGCGACCTTAGGATATCAATTTAATAACAACTGGGATTTGGGCCTAAAATATCGTTTTGCGGGAGGAAATCCATATACCCCATTTGATATGCCAGCTTCCCAACAAAATTATTTATTGCTGGGACAAGGTGTGCTTGATGTGGACCTGCTCAATCAAAACAGATTGTTAAACTATAACCAGTTGGATTTGCGAGTGGATAAAAAATTCAATTTCAATAAAACATCACTTGCGGTGTATTTGGATGTTCAAAATTTACTAATTCAAAAGAGTGAATCGAATCCAGATTACACATTTCAACGTAATGCTGATAACACGGCATTCCAAACTACCGATGGGCAACCAATTCAAATGGACGGAAGCAACGCCATTCCTATTATTTTAGATAATAAAAGTGGGCATCCATTGCCTACTTTAGGAATTGTGTTTGAGTTTTAAGAACAGTATCATAATCCTTACTTCGACTTCGTTTAGTAATAATTTCGCGTCCTAATCAAATGCCATTTTTGGCGTTTTACACCAACAGTATTTTATAAAGCAACGACGCACAAAAAAAGCCCTCAAATTACTTTGAAGGCTTAAATTCTGGGTGGAAGACCGGGCTCGAACCGGCGACCCTCGGTACCACAAACCGATGCTCTAACCAACTGAGCTACAACCACCATGTAGCCGCATCCTTAAATGCGACTGCAAATGTAATTTATTTACTAATGTTTACAAAGCCTTTTGCCAAAAAAATTATACTAAATCGAATAAACTTTTTACAGCAGCATACCGCTCCACTGTAAAACCCTCTGCGTGCTCTGTTCCTATCAATCGCCCTAAATCCCTGGCTCGGTAGTCAATACTATCCGTAAAGTTTTTACTGCTGATTGGCGTTTGGGGTGCTTTACTTTCAGGATCAAAGAATTGCGTTTTATAAGCCGCAACTGCCTCCATTTTTTTATCCATAAATCCCGACACATCTACCACAATATCTGGCTCAATATTTTTCCATTGAATGTAATGGTACACAAATTTTGGGCGCCATTGCTGTTGAGTTTTTCCGTCATATTCTGTTTCAATTTTTACCAATCCGCTTAAAAAACAAGCGTCACTAACTAATTGGCTGCCCTTTGCATGGTCAATATGCCGATCGCTGATAGCATTACATAAGACCATTTCAGGTTGGTATTTCCTGATCATTCGGATAAGTTCCAACTGATGGGCTTTATCATTTATAAAAAAACCATCCGCGAAACCCATATTCTCACGCACCACAACACCTAAAATTTTAGCACCGTCTTCGGCTTCCGACTTTCTGGTTTCTGCAGTTCCCCGCGTCCCTAATTCACCACGTGTGAGATCAATAATTCCTACTTTTTTACCGTTATGAACTTCTTTTGCAATGGTAGCACCACAACCCAATTCAATGTCGTCCGGATGTGCGCCAATAGCCAATATATCTAATTTCATCTGTTTAATTTTTAATCCAATCGTTTTGTTCTGCTTTGGTCAAAAATGACCAAGCCACTACTCTACTCACTTTATTGCCTTGGATCATATCCAAAACCTGAAACTCTGTTGCGCCCAATTTTTTCAAAGAAGCTTCCATGGATCGCACATGACTGACATTTGACACCAGACTTGTATACCAATAGCATTGCTGCTTATACTGTGAACTTTCATATAAATAATTGTGCAAAAAAGCTTTTTCTCCACCAGCGTAACACAACTCTTTCGGCGTACCACTAAAGTTTCTAACGAGTTTATCGTTTCCTTTGCCCAACCCTTTCAACTTGGTTTTGGTTGCTTCGAGAGCATCTGCCTGACTTTTATAAAATGGCGGATTGCAAACCGAAGCTGTAAATTTATCCGATGACTTAAGAATTCCCTTTAAAATATGCTGATAATCTTTTTGATGACGCAATTCAATGGCATTCCCAAGATTGTTTTCATCTATAATTTTTTGCGCAATTTGAAGGGACTTTTCATCAATATCGGTACCTACAAAACTCCAGTTATAAATAGCATTTCCCAATAGAGGGTATATACAGCTCGCACCTACACCAACGTCCAATATTTTGATATCAGTTTCTAACTGGCTTCGTCTTAATAAATCAGACAGATGGTGCATATAATCTGCACGACTAGGTATTGGTGGGCACAAATTTTCGTCAGGAAACTCCCAGAATTTTACATTGTAATGGGTAAACAACAATGCAGTATTCAAAGCCTTTACCGCATCAGGATTAGAGAAATCAATGGTTTGGGTTTGATAGTCATTGACAAAGACATAAGATTTCAAAGCCTCATGGTTTTTTGTGAGTACATCAAAATCGTATTTTTTAATGTGAAGCGAGTTTTTATGCAAATTATTTATGTTTTAGTGAGAAAGCTCTTTTAATTTATTTTCTATTCTTTTATCTGGAATTAACCACAGCAAGGCAACCAGAATAAAAATGGCGCCCCCAATCCGAACATCAATTAGAGCACCGACGATGCCACAGATATATAAAATTGGTGATATCTTACCTTTAATATCTTTCCCTAAAGCAGACGCCAATATAGACTCTTTTCCTTGGTTTTTGATGATCGAATTCTGTAGCATAAAATAGGCAATGGCAGCACATAGCAACACAACGCCATATAAAGTTACCGATGCCGTGGTAAAATCATTTTCACCCATCCAACCGGTCACGAAAGGAATCAATGACAACCAAAAAAGTAAATGGATATTAGCCCACAAAATTGATCCGGATACTTGTTTTACGGTTTGCATCATATGATGGTGGTTGTTCCAATAAATAGCCACATAAATAAAACTCAGTACATAACTGCCAAAAACAGGAAGCACAATCTGTAAATGTTTAAACTCACCACCGTGAGGCACTTTTAACTCCAACACCATAATCGTGATGATAATTGCTAAAACACCGTCAGTGAATGCTTCCATCCTACCTTTGTTCATAATGATATAGGTATATATAGTGTTATTCTATTTCTGAAGCTTTTAATTCTGAACTTGAAGTTTTGAACTTTTTACGGCTTCAATGGCTTGCTCAATATCAGCAATCAAATCTTTTTTAGATTCTATTCCAACTGAAAATCTGATCAAATTATCGCTCACTCCAATTTTATCACGTTCTTCTTGTGTCATTAAAGCATGCGACGTTTTATGAGGTGATAACATTGTGCTTTCCACTCCTGCCAAACTCATGGACGATTTGATCAACTTCAATGCCTTTTGAAATGCCATGGCATCCAAGCCGTCAACCAACTCAAAAGAGAGCATGCCTCCAAAACCTTTCATTTGTGATTTTGCCAAATTATATTGTGGATGACTTTTAAGTCCCGGATAATAAACTTGTTTGACATCGTTATGGTTAGATAGAAATTGTGCCAGTTTTTTAGCATTTTTATTTTGGGCCTTGACACGTAATGCCAAGGTTTTCATACTGCGTTCCAACATCCAAACGGTCATATCACTCAAACTGCCCCCTAAGTTCTTGGCAACATTAAAAATCGTATTCATATGCACGCTATTACAAGCAACTGCACCTGCCAAAATATCAGAATGCCCTCCCAAATATTTTGTGGCTGAATGTATGACAATGTCAATCCCAAAATCGATTGGCGTTTGATTGACAGGACTTGCAAAGGTATTATCAATAGTCGTTACGATATTTTTGGATTTCGCCAAATCGGCTACACCTTTTATATCTGTTATGGTCAATAAAGGATTGGATGGCGTTTCAATATGGATGAGTTTTGTGTTCGGTTGGATGGCCGCTTCAAAATCAGAAACTTCGTACCCATCCGTAAAGGTAAATTCGATGCCGTATTTTGGAAATTCTTCCCGAATAAAATTACTGGTACCACCATACAAGGTATTTTGGACGACAACATGATCGCCTTGTTTTAAAAACGCCAAAAACACAGTGCTTATGGCAGCCATGCCACTTCCAAAAATCATTCCTGATTCGGCGTGCTCCAATGCGGCAATCTTTTTGGATAAAAACTCCTGGTTGGGCGTGTTGAAATACCGTGGATAACGTTTGACATCGACCTCGTCAAATTGATAGGACGTGGACATATAAATAGGCGAAACAGCCCCTTTAAACTGTTCGTCTTTGATTTCTCCAACATGCGTGCAAATGGTATTTAATCCGTATTTTGATTTTGACATGAGTTCTGATTTATAATATGGTTTAAAATTACGAATATTTGGTTATACATCGAAGAAATATCAAAGTGCTTTTAGGAGTTAGAATTTGGTTTTCGCAATATATACTATGAAGATCAGTTCATGTGATTTTTTAAAAAAGCTCCCATTAACTCTTTATAAGTACATATAAAAGTAATTATCACAAAAAATATCCAAACTTAAAATCTGTATTTTAGGCATTGTAAGTCATTTAACTTATATTCGTGACGCTATTAATAAATTACTCTCCAAATGCTTAAAGCCGTATTATTTGATATGGACGGTGTTATTGTTAACACTGAACCATTACATCAAAAATCCTATTCCCTCATGTTTGACGATGTCAATATTGAGGTGCCAAATGATCTCTATGCTACTTTTACAGGACAGTCCACAAGGGCAATTTGCGACATGTTGATCAAACATTTTAAATTACCATTAGGCACTGAGACCTTACAGGAAATCAAACGCCATCACTTCAAATATTTGTTTGAAAACGATAACGAATTAGATCTTTTACCTGGCGTTTTAGACCTGATCAAAGATTATTACAACAATGGATTGACCTTGGTTCTTGCGTCTTCTGCAACAATGGAAAATATAAATAATATTTTTGAACGATTCAATTTGAACCCTTATTTCGTGGCCAAATTAAGTGGCGCCGATTTAAAAGCGTCTAAGCCACATCCAGAAATCTTCGAAAATGCTGCAAAAGCTGCCGGATTTGACCGTGACCAATGCATGGTGATCGAAGATTCGACAAACGGTATCAAAGCAGCGAAAGATGCTGGTATCTTTTGCGTGGGGTATGATAGTTTGGATTCTAATCAAGATTTTTCACTTGCCGATTTGGTCGTGAACGATTTTAAGGATATTTCTTATAAGAATATTTCTAAGCATTTCAGTTCTGTTCTTTCTGAAAAATAATACCGTCGTAAACAGATCCAGAGCTATAAAACCTATAGTTAAGGTTTCAGACTGACCACCTTTTTTTCCTATAAGAAAAACACTTAGGTCATCACTTCTGCTTTTTCAGCAAGTCATTTTGTTCCTGGATCAACTCCGTCAATTGCGAAAGTAACTCAATGTCTTTCGGTGTTTTGATCGTTTTATCTTTGACATCATGAGCCTTGTTTTTTAGACTATTCATGAATTTGACCACCAGAAAAACGGTAAATCCAATGATTAAAAAATCCATAAAGGCTTCAAAAAGGGCGCCATAACCAATCGCTACTTCATCAGAGATCAACTCCCCAGCAGGATCCATTAATTTTTCTCTTAAAACGAAACGCCTGTCCTGAAAATTTAAGCCATCGGTCATTAAAGATAAAGGAGGCATTAATACTTTTTTCACCAAGACATCAATAACCTTATTGAACGACGCACCAATAATGATTCCGATGGCCATATCCATCATATTCCCTTTTACGGCAAATTCTTTAAATTGTTTAAAAAACCCCATCTCTTTTTATAGTTTTAATTTAAATTGCAACAGCCACAAACAAAGTGTTTATGGCTGATATAATATCTGAATTGTATTAGTTCCTATTTCTTATAATAAACGGCATATTTTCGGTAAGCAAAAAAGGCCAAAAGAGCTACAACACCTACGGTAATTGCAATAAACTTCAAGCTGACAATTTGATCACCACTGGCATAGGCGTGAAGTCCTGAAAGGTAGAAGTTCACTCCAAAATAAGTCATCATAATACTTGCAAAAGCAATAATCGAAGCCAAGTTAAATCCAAAACGTCCGCGAAGTCCTGGAACCAATCTCATGTGGATGACAAAAGCATACACCATAATACTGATCAAAGCCCACGTTTCTTTAGGATCCCAGCCCCAATAACGGCCCCAACTTTCATTGGCCCACATCCCACCTAAAAAGTTTCCGATGGTCAACAGCACCAAACCTGTGGTCAGCGCCAATTCGTTGATGATAGTGAGTTCCTTAATGTTGAGCAACATTTTTTGTTTATTCTTTTCGTTGGTAAAGATCATCAAGATCAAAGAGACTGCTCCCAAGATCATCCCAAGAGTAAAAGGTCCATAACTCATCACAATTACCGCAACGTGAATCATCAGCCAGTAACTGTCCAATACAGGCTCCAAGGTTGAAATGGCAGGATCCATCCAGTTCCAATGTGCAACCATCAATATAATGGCCGTCACAAAGGCCGTTGCCGCAATGGTCAAATCACTTTTTCGTCCGAAAGCCAATCCGAAGAACATGGTTGCCCAAGCCACGTAAATCATCGATTCGTAGGCATCACTCCATGGCGCATGCCCCGAAAGGTACCAGCGCACACCCAATCCTGCGGTGTGAAGTATAAATAATCCTAAAAGTAAAAAACCGAAGACCTTAATACTAACATTGACGAACTTATTCTTGCCGTTAAAAATCTGTACAATTAAAAGAACGAACATGAGCGTTCCCACGTACATGTACCAACTAAACAGATTTTTAAAAATATCATATTTATTATAGGCGATTTCTGTTTTTATCTTTTCATCAGACAACATGACTTCACTACCATATTTCTCCTGTGTTTTTTTAATCCCATTCAACACCGCATCAGATTTAGAAAAGTCACCATCTTGCTTTGCCTGGTTAAGCGTCAATAAATAGGCACTAAAACCGTTATTTATGAAATTTGCTAACAGTGAATCGCTCATTTTTTCGCGATACCCGCCATCTCTAAATTCCTTTGAAGATATCCATTTGTTATTGTCGTCCTCTGGAACAGGAAAGATTTTCATGGCACGACCTTCCAACGCATTGTGCATCAAATTAACGCGTTGATCCGCTTCTTTGAATTCCTTTTGAGACCCATTAGGTATTGCCGCTCGGTAGGCGCTTTCGAGATAGGGTTGTAATTTGTAGGTACCGTCTTCTGTAAAGAAATCGATAAACGCCACATATTTTTGATCCATTGGAGTTCCAATAATTTTTCTGATGGTATCTGCTTTTTTTGCAGCCAAATAAATGACTGGTACATTATACCACAATAATGGACTTTCCTGAATGGACAACATCACCTGATTGGCATCAAACCCTTCATAAGTATCCTGTTTGCTAAGTTTACGCAGCACTTCAGATGCATAAGTGTCCATCGGCATCATACGTCCGCTATAATCCTGAACAACCATGTGTCCAAACTTATCTGCTTCTTCTTTTGGAGTGATATTGGCCCTAAGCACAGAATCTATCTGAGCTTTTGTTGGTCTGTCATTATGGCTGTGCCCATCATCTGGAGAATGTGATTGTGAGAAACCTAAGGTAGAACAGCCTATAAGTAAAATGGTAGCTAGTTTTCGTTTTTGTTTTTTAACCTTTTCGAGCATACGGTTCAAATCTGCAAATCGTGTGTTTTTATCAAACCAAATCGCCATAAGTCCGATATACAATAGGATATATCCTATATAAGTCACCCATGTACCCCAAAAATCGTGATTCACAGAAAGAATTGTTCCTTTTTCATCAGAATCAAAACTTGCTTGGAAGAAGCGATAGCCTCTGTGATCCAGAATATTATTCATATAGATATGATAATCATAATCACCTTGTTCTTCATCCAAAACCGTTACCTTACTCTCATAAGACGAATAACTTTTTTCAGTACCCGGATATTTCTTAGCAATAAATTCGTTGAGTTTCACCTCAAAAGGCAGCTCCATCAATTTGGACCCGTATTTTAACGCAATTTCCAAATTCCCGAATTTCAGTTGTTCGAAAGGGTTGTTTTTAAACGGACCGCCCAATAAGTTCACACGTTGCGTTTCACCGTCAACCGTCACCTTCAACACGACGCCATCTTCATCTCCCGCTAACATTTCTGACTTTTTAACCACATCAAAAACACCTTTTTCAACTGGTTTTGGAAATACCATTGACATATTTCCAATAAGATATCGCGACCGTAAAACCAAGGGCTGCATACTGTCTTTTACCACGGTTCCCGTTTCCATGGTTGCCATGGTCATATAAGTCCCTTCATAAGGGGACTCAATGGTCAGGCCATCAGGTGTGGAGGTTATATTGATGGCACCGGGTGTTGGTTTGTCTAAAGCCACCAAAACGTTATGGAGATTGGAAACCTCTCCAACTTTCAAGAAATGATTGTGAGGCTGCCCATCTCCAGCTTCTACTAATTTAAGATACGACTCACCCGATTCGTCCGGAATTATATCTACTTCCGCACTTTTGATATATTTCTCCAACTCAAAAGTGATCGGAATATCATCATAATCAGTTTCCACATGGAATTTATTGTTCAAACGGTATGAAAAATCAACCTCACGCTCAATGATCTTCCGCTGCGCCACGCCGTTTACCATGTAATCACCGTCTATATAAGCCGTAACATAGGTTTTTTGTGATAAAAACTGTTTTTCAGATGCACCTTCCCGTATATGCATCATCCCTTCATAGCCGATATATCTCGTAATAAATGCCCCGAAAATGATTAAAACAAAAGATAAATGTAGCATCAAGGTGGCCCATTTTTCCTTTCTCAACAAGCGATAACGAAACATATTACCAAAAAAATTGATCATAAAAAACCCCATGATGGCTTCAAACCACCACGCATTGTAAATCAAATGTCGTGTGTAAGGTGTAGGCGAAGTTTCTTGATTGGCATCTAAAAATGTCCCAATTGCCATAGCTAAGGCAAATACAACAAATAAAATGGCAGTTAAACGGGTGGAGAAAAGAATATTAGCGAGTCTTTTTTGCATGATAGAAAAACTAATTTTTGCGTGTTCATTTAAGCAGTGCAAATTTAGCCTTTTTTGTTGATGTTTGAAGGCATAATGAATGTTAAATTTCAGATAATTAAGATGCGCTAAAGTTTCGAAGAAACGTTTTGGAAAAAGAAGGTGTAGCCTTGCAAATAATTACTCCAGAAGACAAGGACTTACATTAAAAATAGGCACAACACATTTAACACTTGCTGAAATAAAAGAATGCAGGTCACTCACAGAAAGGCATCAATTTTGAATCTTGAACTCTAAACTTTGGAATTTGGAATTTAAACTCTGGACACCTATCCCTGCCTCGCCTGAAAAATATTCAAATACATGAAAGATCCCATTTTACGCGCACGATTTTTGGCATTTTGCGCATATTCGCCTTCAAAAAGCTCATCAAGAGTTGCGAACCACAGATTCATCCAAAGGCCAAAATGCAGTTCTGTAATGGTGTTGTCATTTTCTTGATCAACCTCTATATGTACCTGTAAAGGGTTTCCATGATAACGATTTTCCAACTTTCTGGTCATAAACAAACTGGTTTCCCAAAATGTGGTCAAACGCTCAATATGAGCATCCCAATCGGTTATGACACGATTAAAAAAGGGTCCTAAAACTTCATCTTTTCTAACTTTTCTATAAAATTCTGACACGAGTAGAAATACATCGTCCCGAGTCTCAATATCTTTTTTTTCCATTATAAGCTATGCCAAGCGTATCAGATTAATGATGAGGAACGTAGAATGCACTAAAATTGTTGCGATCAACAAATTATAGATGATTTTTGGCTTCATCTGCGCATACAAAGATCCATTATAAGCCATTGCAAAGCTAACAACTAATATCAAATCTAAAAAACGAAAGGTATGGGTACTGTTCATAATGATAAACATCGCTGCAATAGAACCTAAGCAACTTTGAAAAATGATGGTCAACGGAACATATAAGGTCAAATGCTCTTTAAAATCTTCGAGTCCTTTGTCATAAAGTGTCATATTGTTTATTTTTAGTGTTCTCACAAAGTTCCTAAACGTTTCTTCGTACATTTATGATTCAAATCATAAGATTATGATTCCTGAAGATATTATTTACGCTTTTGGAGGCAGTTTAAAAAACTATTCCAAAGATCGAACCATTTTCAATGAAGGTGAACGGGCCGATTTCTATTTTCAGATTAAAACAGGACATGTCAAAATGTTCAACATGACCGAAGAAGGAAAGGAATTTGTCCAAGGCTATTTTGAGAACGACAACTCCTTTGGAGAACCACCTCTGTTTGGAGCTTTCAAATATCCGGCAACAGCACTAACCCTTGAGATATCTGAAATTTATGTGCTTCCGAAGGCTTCGTTTCTTAAACTATTGAAAACACATCCGGACATTCATTTAAAATTCACAAAATTAATTTGTAAACGTATGGTCTACAAGGCGAAAATAGCAAGAGAGGTATCTATTTATCCGCCAGAACATCGTATTTTAACCTTGTTGCACCATCTTAAAGGAAGTACAGAAAGGGATCGAACTTTTGAAGTGCCTTTAACACGACAACAAATTTCAGAATTAACCGGATTACGAGTGGAAACGGTTATCCGAGCCATTAAAAAACTCGAAAAATCAAAAGCTTTATCAATTATTGACCGAAAGGTATTTATATAAATAATGCCCAAAAATTTCAATGCATTAGAACCAATCGCAAAGCTAATACAGGGAGATATCCAAAAATTCCTGTTTCTTAATTCTTAATTCCTATTTCTTCATTAATTTAGCAGCATGATTTCAGTGGTTATTCTTGGGGCAGGCAATGTCGCAACACATTTATTCAACGCTTTTGACAACGCAGATGCTATTTTTGTAAACCAATGGTTTAACAGAAGTATCAGCAGATTACGATCTTACAAAAATAAAGTTGAGATTATTGACGATGTATCGCAATTAAAAGATGCAGACGTTTATATCATTGCTGTCAGTGATGATGCAATTGCCAATCTATCAAAGCAATTACTCTTTGAAAACAGATTGGTGGTCCACACTTCTGGCACGGTCAACATTCACGATCTTGACAAGAAAAACCGACGTGGGGTATTTTATCCCTTACAAACATTTAGTAAAAGTGCTGCGTTAAATTTTGCGGATGTGCCCATTTGTATTGAGGCCATCGACAAAGCTGATCTTAAAACTTTAAAGGCACTGGCAAAAGCGATTGGCAGCAAAAGCCATAAGGTCAATACCGAGCAACGTAAAGCCTTGCATCTAGCAGCTGTGTTTGTCAATAATTTCACGAATCAACTGTATCGTGTGGCTCATGAAATCACTGAAGGAGAAGGCGTGGAATTTGATATTTTAAAACCGCTGATTTTAGAAACCGCAAAGAAAGTCCAAAACCTTTCCCCTTATATGGCGCAAACTGGCCCAGCAAAACGCAACGATAAAAAAACCATAAAAAAACATATAGAATTGTTGAAAAAGGAGCAGCATAAAGCTATTTATGAACTGCTGACAGCAAATATCCAGCAAACACATGGTGTTTCGACAGGTGCAACGGCCCAGTCGAAAAAAAAATAATGTAAATGGAAGAAAAAAGTTATAAAGAATACCTAGAACACATCACCACGTTTGTTCTTGATGTAGACGGTGTCCTGACCGATGGCACAATTTTATTGACTACCAATGGCGACATGCTACGAACCATGCATACCAAAGATGGATTTGCCATGAAAACCGCTATAGATGCTGGTTATCACCTGTGCATCATTTCTGGAGGTAGTAATGAAGGGGTCCGTCAGCGCTTAAACGCACTTGGAGTTACCGATATCTATTTGGGTGCCCACAATAAAATTGACCAATTGAACGAGTATATGGACAAAAATAATATCAAACATGAACAGGTGCTATACATGGGTGATGACATTCCTGATTATCCGGTGATGAAACTCGTTGGAATGCCCACCTGTCCTCAAGATGCAGTCCCAGAAATCAAGGCCATCTCCAAATATATCTCCCATAAAAATGGCGGCCGAGGTTGCGTGAGAGATGTGATTGAGCAGGTATTAAAAGTCCAGGGAAAATGGAATGGGAATTTTGATGCGAAGTATGACTGAGGGAGCTTGAAGCATGAAGCTTGAAGCACGGAGCTTGAAGTTGGAAGACCGAGGACGGGTGACTGATGAACGGATGATACCAGGCATGAGGGATTAGTATGACTAATAAAATCTCGAATCATTACGACTAAGTAATTTACGCGAATCTAAGGGAAACTCCCTGGGGATTGGAGATTATCGATTTTTGATTGAAGACTATAATTTAGAATCCGCTTTTAACTTAATACACTGATTATTTGATAATCAAATCCGTCAAGTCTGCGAATATCTGCAGGAAAAAACTTAAAAAATGAGGTGAATGAATTTGGATTTCGAACTCATAACTCTGAACATAACTCATAACTTTAAACCTAACACCACCAACCAATTGAACATTCTAAATTTAATCCGCTGGAAAAATTTATTGATGATTGCTTTTGTGCAATTGCTCATTAAATATGCCCTATTTCAACCATTCTTAGAAACCACAGAACTGACTATTACACTCAATGGTTTTGGATTTGGACTTTTAGTGCTATCCACACTTTGTATTGCCGCAGCAGGAAATATCATCAATGATATTTACGATGTTGAAACGGATTTGGTCAACAGACCAACAAAAGTGATTATCGGTAAAAAGATTTCTGAGAAAACGGCCTATACCCTATTCATTGCACTCAATGTGATTGGCGTTCTGATCGGATTTTACCTATCACATTTGGTAGGAAGAAGTGGTTTTTTTGCCATTTTCGTCATCATCTCCGCACTGCTTTATGTCTATGCATCCTATCTCAAACAGATGCTTTTATTAGGAAACATTCTGATCTCGGCGTTGGTAGGATTGAGTATTCTTATCGTTGGTGTCTTCGAGTTGATGCCAGTTATTACTGATCAAAATCAAGCCACACAATTGACTTTTTTTAAGATTCTTTTTGACTATGCCCTATTTGCTTTCCTGATTAACCTTGTGCGCGAAATTATCAAGGACCTTGAGGATGTCGATGGCGATTATAAATCTGGCATGAACACCCTGCCAATAGTTATCGGTCGTGATAGAGCTTCAAAAATAGCGTTTTTTGCTTCCCTATTACCGCTATTGGGCTCCATATATTATGTTGCCTCTTATCTTTTAAAATATGAATTGTTTATCGGCTATTTTTTGGTGATGATTATCGTACCATTAATTTATATTGCCATAAAATCTTTCAATGCAAAAACGAAAAAACACTACCATCATATTAGTAATATGCTTAAATTGGTCATGTTATTTGGGATGTTGTCCTTACTACTTTATCCGATTGTTCTGAAGTAGAAACTCTTAAGTGTTTTCTCGCAGAGGATTTTAAGATAGAAGCTGGAAGATAGAAGCACGAAGAATAGCTGATCAACCCCATTGGGGCATTGACAACCTGCCAACTGCCTGCCTGTCCGTAACTAATTGGAGGCGGGAAGACTGCCTACTGCTCATTGAAGACTAAAAAAAATGCTCAACGAAAAACTAAAACAGTACAACATCATCTTAGCCTCGGCATCCCCAAGGCGACAACAGTTTTTCAAAGATCTGGGGTTACAATTTGAAATTCGCTTAAAACCTGTCCATGAAGAATATCCACAGCGATTGAAACATTTTGAAATCAGTGATTATCTGGCACAACTTAAAGCTTTAACCTTTAAGAAAGATCTAAAGCCTAATGATATCCTCATTACCAGTGACACCATTGTTTGGCTCAACAATAAAGCTTTGGGTAAACCAAAAGACGCTGCAGAAGCTTTTGAAATTTTAAAATCATTGAGCAATGCCACACATGAGGTCATTACCTCAGTTTGCTTTACCTCTCTCTCCTTCGAAAAAACGGTGAATGCGGTTACAAAAGTGACCTTCAAACGCTTCTCTGATGAAGAAATCAACTATTATATCAACACGTGCAAACCCTTCGACAAGGCGGGTGCCTATGGTATTCAAGAATGGATTGGTCAAATTGGGGTGACCAAAATTGAAGGTTCCTATTTTAATGTGATGGGCTTGCCAACCCATCTTGTTTATGAAACGTTAAATGACATGGTTAAAAGCATTTAGCATTGTATTTTTAGTCAAAACGATTTTCAATGAAAGTATCACTCCCATTATTTTTTACTTCTATCCTTCTTCTCATAACGTTTTCATGTAAGGACGAGACAAAAGAAACTCAAAAGCCACAAGAAATTATATCGTCTACTACGGAAGAAACCCTAAAAGACGCTCAACCGTTATCGGACAAGTTCAAAACTTATTGGTTTAACAATGAGGCCGAAATCACCTCTTACACTTTGGAGCAAGGTCGCTATGGCGAAATTCGAGAAGGTAATGCCGTATTGGTGTTTGTCACCGAACCATTTTTAAGAGAAGAACAAGTTAAAGCAGATGAAGCCTCTTCCACGAACATTCCTGTACTAAAACTAAATGCCACAAAAAACTTCAATACGGGCATCTACCCGTATAGCATTATGCAAAGTATCTTTTATCCCCTGGCAAACAATCAGCATGCCTTAAAGATATCAAGCTCTGTGCAAGAATGGTGTGGTCATGTCTATACGCAACTCAATAACCGATCGGAGTTTGAAGTGGTTTCCCACTCTTATTTTGAAGGTGAAGCTGACGAGAGTTTTGGTTTGGGCAAAGCCATCTTAGAAAACGAATTATGGACACAGTTGCGCATCAATCCGGAAAGTTTACCAACTGGCGATTTGGAAATCATTCCTTCTTTTGAGTTTTTACGCCTAAGACATATCCCTTTTAAAGCCTATGCCGCTTCCGCAGAATTGCTTTCCGGCACCTACACCATCACTTATCCAGATTTAAACCGAAGTCTCAGCATCAATTTCAATCCGCAATTTCCCTTTGACATTACCTCTTGGGAAGAAACGTTTATCAGTGGTTATGGTGAAAGTGCCAAGCCATTGACCACCAAAGCGACTAAAATAAACACCATAAAATCCGACTATTGGAACAAGACCACAAATGACGATTTTTCACTTAGAGAAAGCCTTGGTTTAAATTAGACTTCTACGTTTTCTGTGTATCTTTGCAAATAATTCTACACCAAAAAATTATGTTTTTTCAAAATTATCAACAAGAGTTCATTTATACTGGCATTGTTCTTATTTTTTTATTGGTTACCCGATACTTCATCAACGCACTTATTGGTAAAATATCAAGAAGAAACGGAATTAATGTAGCACGTACTCAATTAATGCAACGTTACGTGAGTGTGGCATTGCTCATGCTTGCTTTTTTAATCATTCCATTTATTTTTGGAACTCAGGCCAACGATTTGGTCGTACTTTTTTCTTCTGTATTTGCAGTTATAGGGATTGGTCTTTTCGCAATTTGGTCTATTTTAAGTAATATCACTTCGGGAATTATTATGTTCCTCTCGTTTCCTTATAAAGTAGGTGATAAAATAAAAATTCACGACCACGATTTCCCTTTGGAAGGGATAATCGAAGACATTAGAGCTTTTCAATTGCATTTGCGAATTGAAAATGGCGATTTGATCACCTACCCTAACAACCTGATGCTCCAAAAACCAGTCACATTAATCAAAAAGGACGCCATTTACGATGTCATTGATGACAGTACCGATTTAATAAAAGCCGAAAAATAGGATTCATTCTCCGTTCAATCTTATTTCATTTTCTTTACGCCCTTTCAAAGAAAATCCAATCTTTCAGATTTTGAGTTAAATAAAAACTAAAATCGGAAATTACGATGCTTCTTTTTTATATTTGAGGAATTAGCTAAAGTCCAAAAAATGTTCAGACCCTATTTTTTCCTATTTATTATTTTATTTTATTGCTTTCCCGCCCAAGCACAACATCCAAAAAAGCCTACAAGTTCAGAAATTCACCAAGCCATAGAGAAACTAAATTTTTTAGGTTCAGTGCTTTATGTTGCGGCGCATCCAGATGATGAGAACACACGACTTATCTCCCACATGGCCAATGGCGTAAAGGCAAGAACTGCGTATCTCTCCCTAACGCGTGGAGATGGCGGACAAAACCTTATTGGGCCAGAGCTTAAAGAGCTATTGGGCGTGATCAGAACCCAAGAATTACTGGTCGCACGCCAAATTGATGGCGGTGAGCAACTTTTCACAAGAGCCGATGATTTTGGCTACTCCAAACATCCAGATGAAACCTTGGCTATATGGAATGAAAATGAGGTGCTTAGCGATGTGGTTTGGGCCATTCGCAAGTTCCAACCAGACATTATAATTAATCGATTTGATCATAGAAGTCCAGGTACAACCCATGGCCATCACACAAGTTCAGCGCTCTTGAGCATGGAAGCTTTTGATAGTGCTGCCGATAAATCAAAATTCCCAAATCAATTGAAATCCGTTGACGTTTGGCAAGCAAAGCGCGAATTTTTCAATACGTCCTGGTGGTTTTATGGCAGTAAAGAAAAATTTGATGCTGCTGATAAAACCAATCAGTATGCTGTGGAAGTTGGCGATTTTTATCCCGCTTTAGGCTTGTCAAATCCTGAAATTGCGGCTTTGAGCAGAAGTGCACATAAATCGCAGGGTTTTGGGAACACAGGAACCCGAGGAAGTGATTTTGAATATTTAGAACTCGTTAAAGGCGAGGCTCCAAAAGACAAAAATAATATTTTTGAAGGCATTGATACCAGTTGGAACCGTGTCAAAGGTGGTAAACCCATTGGAGTGTTGTTGAAAGAAGTTCAGTACCATTACAATTTTAAAAATCCGTCAGCCTCCATTCCAAAATTGATTGAGGCCTATAGATTGGTTCAAAAACTCGAAAATTCTCATTGGAAAACCATCAAGTCCGAAGATCTTAAAAATGTCATTGCTGCTTGCGCTGGATTGTTTGTGGAAGCCGTGGCGGAGTCCAATCTTGCAACGCCAAACAGCAACATAAAATTGAAATTGGAGGCCATAAACCGCAGTGCCCAGAACATGGCATTAACGTCTATAGTCCTATCTGACGGCACAAGGATTGAAAAAAACACAGATTTAAAATTCAATGAGTCCCACCGATTTGAATCCCAAATAAACATCCCTTCAACCACATCCTATTCCACTCCATATTGGTTGGAATCCAAAGGCACTTTAGGCATGTACAAAGTCGATGATCAAAGTTTAATCGGCTTGCCCGAAACGCCAAAAGAGATCATTGCAACATTTAATGTTTCCATTGAAGGAGAAACACTAGCGTACACAAAACCAATCGTTTATAAAACCAACGATCCTGTAAAAGGTGAAGTGTATAAGCCTTTTGAAATTGTTCCGGAAGTTTCGGCCCACATTGCTGAACCCGTCATTATTTTTGCCGATGACCAACAAAAGGATATCCAGGTGGTGGTAAAGGCCAATCGTACAAATTTAGAAGGTTTTGTTCAATTGGCACATCCTAAAGGATGGCAGGTGTATCCTGAAAAACAGAATATAGCCATCTCCAATAAAGGCGAAGAACAAACCTTGACCTTCACCGTCATTCCTCCAAAAAACCAAAGCGAAGGCCTAATGACACCCATGGTGCATATAGGCAACGATATTTTCACTAAAAAACTTGTTGAAATCAACTATGACCATATTCCATTTCAAATGGTATTGTTGCCAAGTGAAAGTAAAGTGGTCCGATTGGACATCAAGAAAAAAGGTGAAAACATTGGTTATATTGAAGGTGCTGGAGATGTTGTTCCAGAAAGTCTGCGACAAATTGGGTACAATGTGGCCATCATCAAGCCCGAAGATATCAACGCCGAAACCCTAAACCGTTTTGATGCCATTGTGGTGGGTATTAGAGCCTACAATACAGTGGATGCCTTAAAATTCAAACAGCAACAATTATTCGATTTTGTAGAACAGGGCGGTAATTTAATTGTCCAGTACAACACTAATGGTGGTCTTGTAGTAGAGCAATTGGCGCCATATCCATTGGAATTATCAAGAGATCGTGTGACCGATGAACACTCAAAAGTGGTATTGCTAAACACAACCCACGAGCTGCTCAACTATCCCAACAAGATTACCCAAAAAGATTTTGAAGGCTGGGTGCAAGAACGCGGCCTCTATTTTCCAGATAAATGGTCAAAAGAATTTACGCCCTTATTATCCATGCACGACAAAAATGAATCACCAAAAGAAGGCAGCTTATTGGTGGCCAAACACGGAAAAGGGCATTATATTTATACCGGATTGAGCTTTTTCAGAGAATTTCCAGAAGGTGTGGCTGGCGCCTACCGTTTATTTGCCAATATGCTTTCTGTAGGGAAAGAAACAATCAAAGCTGATGTTCAATTAAAAGACTAAAGCTTAAACCTTTGAGATTTTTACAAAAACAACAATTATGCAGAACCAACCAACGAATCAACCACCAAAAGAGCCTTGGAAAAAATCATACACCTTGGTGTTGGTTGCCAACGCCATTTACATCGTATTGTTTTACTTTATCATGAAATCCTTCTAAAATGCAGACATTAGATTGGATTGTCCTTATTGGAACGCTGGTTTCCATCGTTGCTTATGGTACTTGGAAAACGCGACATAGCAATAAGAATGTTGAAGATTATTTAAAAGGTGGCAATGAGGCCAAATGGTGGACTATTGGCTTAAGTGTTATGGCAACCCAAGCCAGTGCGATTACATTTCTCTCTACTCCCGGACAGGCTTTCCATGATGGGATGGGCTTTGTCCAATTCTATTTTGGATTGCCCATTGCCATGATCATCATCTGTTTGGTGTTTATTCCCTTATATCACCGACTCAAAGTCTATACGGCGTATGAATTTTTAGAAAATCGGTTCGATCTAAAGACCAGAAGCCTGACCGCTATCTTATTTTTGATCCAACGCGGATTGGCGGCCGGGATCACCATTTATGCACCGGCCATTATTCTATCCGCCGTTTTGGGTTGGAACTTGAATATTCTCATTGTCATCATCGGTATTTTGGTGATCATTTATACTGTTTCTGGAGGTACAAAAGCAGTCAGTATTACGCAAAAGCATCAGATGGCGGTTATTTTTACGGGCATGTTTATCGCCTTCTTTTTAATCGTGAGCTATCTTCCAGAAAATATCACCTTCACTAATGCTTTGGAGATTGCCAGTGCCAGCGGGAAAATGGACATCCTCGATTTTTCATTCGATTTTAACAATCGCTATACTTTCTGGAGTGGAATTATTGGTGGAACGTTTTTGGCCCTCTCCTATTTTGGTACGGATCAAAGTCAGGTGCAACGCTACCTTTCAGGAAAATCGGTAAAAGAAATGCAAATGGGATTGATTTTCAATGGTTTATTAAAAGTACCGATGCAGTTTTTTATCTTGCTGGTTGGCGTGATGGTTTTCGTCTTCTATCAATTTAATACGTCTCCGATTAATTTTAATCCTGCTGCAACCGAAACAGTGATGAATTCTTCCTACGCTGAGGACTATATCGCATTGCAAAACGAGCAAGATGCCATTTTTACAAAGAAGAAAGATTTGATGAGCGCTTATGCAGAAACAAAATCTGATGCTATTGCCCAACAGATTGCTTCCTATAATATAGGTGATAGAGCAAACAGAGAGGCGGCCAAAGAATTGATTGTCAAAGCAAATGAAGAACGGACACTCTCAGTTGAAACCAATGATAAAGACTACGTATTCATACACTTCATCTTAAATAATCTGCCTCGAGGTTTAATCGGACTGTTGTTGGCAGTAATTTTAAGCGCTGCCATGTCCAGCACTGCCAGTGAGCTCAACGCATTGGCGTCAACCACGACTATGGATCTTTATAAACGTAGTTTTGTACAAAATGAAGACGAGAATCATTATTTAAAAGCCTCAAAATGGTTTACCTTAGGTTGGGGAAGTTTAGCCATATTGATTGCAAGTGTAGCCTATTTGGCAGATAATTTAATACAATTGGTCAATATCATCGGCTCCATATTTTACGGGAACGTTTTAGGGATTTTCCTGCTGGCATTTTTCTTCAAATATATAAAAGGGAATGCCGTATTTATGGCCGCTCTAGTTACTCAAGTTATAGTAATTACGGGCTGGTGGTACGATTGGATGCCGTATTTATGGTTGAATCTATTCGGATGTGCATTAGTCATTGCAATCGCTTTTATAATTCAATTTATGAACTCACAACAAAATGAAAACGCCTAAAACCATACGTTGGGGAATTATCGGACTTGGTAAAATCGCCAATAAATTTGCTGCCGATCTACAGGCCGTTGCCCATTGCGAACTTTATGCAGTGGCCTCAAGACATCAGGAAAAAGCCAATTCATTTGCCAAACAATACAATGCCACAAAGTCTTATGGTGATTATGAAAGTTTGGCTGCCGACCCAAATGTTGATGCCGTATATATCGCCACCCCGCATAGCTCCCATAAAGAATACGCCATTTTATGTTTAAATCATAAAAAAGCGGTGTTATGTGAAAAGCCATTGGCCATGAATCTTCAAGAAGTCGAAGAAATGATTGCTGTGGCAAACGCCAACAATGTATTGTTGATGGAAGCTTTGTGGACGTATTTTCTGCCGCACTACCAATTTGTCTTAAAGGAATTATACACCGGAAGGTATGGCTCTATCAATAAACTGGAAGCCGATTTTGGGTTTAAGCCAAAGATGGATATGCATTCTCGGGTTTTTAATAAAGCGCTTGGAGGCGGCAGTTTACTGGATATTGGCATCTACCCTATTTTTGCAGCTTTATCTACCTTGGGCAGACCCGTTGACGTGGAGGCAAAAGCCAGGTTTTTTGATAATGGCGTTGACGCATCCTGTAAGATCATCTTTAATTATTATAATGGCGTCAAGGCATTCTTAAAAAGCTCGTTTTTAGAGGAAACACCAACCGAAGCTATTTTTTATTGCGAAAAGGGAATCATCAAAATCAACGGGCAGTTTCATAGACCTTCTACGGTAACCATTACCTACAATGGCAAACAAGCCACACATGATTTTGATTGCCACACATTAGGGTATAGTTATGAAACGGAGCATTTTAATGAATTGCTAAGAAACAACAAAACAGAAAGCCCGATAATGACCCATGATTTTAGTAGGGACTTGATGTTTATTTTAGATGATGTCAGATATTTAATCAATCTAAAATACGATTAAAAATCACGAACCTCGGGGTATTAAAACCCACTATTTGAAATAAAGTAGCCCCACAAAATTTTGCGGGGCTACGATAAATATTATGTAGTTATTATTTAATTCGCTCCCCATTCTTTCAATGAATCCTTATTCATTTTAATATAATCAGGATTGCCTGCTTCTTCTGAGGCTTTTAAAGATTTTTTGGCAAGTTCAATCGCTCCTTTCTTGTCCCCTGCTTTTGCATATATCAACGACTGTTGTCTCAATTGGTAAAAAGCTGGTTTTGGCATCATTGACATCGCTTTATCCATCCATGTTTTGGCTTGGTTGATATCTTTTCCTTCTTGATAATAGTATACGGCAGCAGCATAATAATCGCCAGCTCCTGGACCGTTCATCACTTTATCAATTGAAGCCGCTACTATTTTATCGGTTGGCACTTCAAATTTCACACCAGCATATACATTGGCCCACATCATCCCGAGAGTGGCTCCTGTACTTGACAAATCATCAAAGCCCATAGTGAAGGTTTCGATATTCATTGGTAATGGATACGTTTCTGCTTTTACTTTGGCAGCAATCTTTGATTCGTCCAATTCTTGAGGTGCTCCCCAATTTTCAGCACTTGAATAAAATACGATATCCCAATTATTTTCGTTCGGGATCGCAAAAAGCGCATAAGTTCCAGCTTTCAAAGACTTCCCTCCCACGGTAACATCTGTGCTAAAGCTTATTTTAGTATTCTCATTCGCACCCAAACGCCATACTTTGCCATAAGGTACCAAATCGCCAAAAACAGTACGTGCTCTCATATTCGGACGAGAATATTCCAAGGTTACATCAGTCAATCCCACAGTTTGCTCCACTTTAGAAAACGGACTTGGTTGTGGTGTTTGAATTTGGGCATTTGTTGTAAAGGTCATTCCTAAAACGCCAATAAATAGCATAATTTTTTTCATAATAATTTATTTTTAGTTGATTATTTTATTCAAAAAACAAAATTACATTTTTTAAAACCCTCAATTGTTAACGAAATCTTAAAATAAAAACTGTCCGAAAGCTAAATTACTGAAATGCATTCATTTAAAACAGCACTCAAAAGTCTTAAACCGTTGTTAAATTTTGTTTAATCTAATACATTAAAAGTTAAACATATTGTATCTTTACAGTAAATTAATAGTCATGGCAAAAAAGAAAAACATATCAGATCAAAACATCATCTCTTTTTATATGGATTATGTTTTAGAACATGGTGCACAACCTAAATCAGTTTACATATTCAGTAAGGCCAATAACTTTGAAGAATCAAAATTTTACGAACATTTTGGAACCTTTGAAGCCGTTGAGAAACAAATTTTCAGAGCACTTTTTGACACAACCTTACATCTATTGAATAAAAGTGAAGATTATAACTCATTTGATCCTCGCAATAAATTGTTAAGCTTTTACTTTACTTTTTTTGAGAATTTGACTGCCAATAGAAGTTATGTACTATTTGCCCTGCAACAACATAAAAACGCATTAAAAAACCTATCGGTTTTAACCGAATTGAAAAAAGGCTTTATAAAATATATTGATAGTTTAGATATTGAAACTTTAGATCTAAAAGAAGAACGCATGGATAAACTACAACATCGGGCATTGCAAGAATCAGCCTGGGTACAACTGTTGTTGACCATGAAGTTTTGGATGGATGATACTTCAGCTTCGTTTGAAAAAACAGATGTTTTTATTGAGAAATCAGTAAATACCAGTTTTGACGTCCTTAATATAGCCCCTTTAAAAAGCGTGATTGATCTTGGGAAATTTCTCTTCAAGGAAAAAATGCACATGAAATAGATGAAAACAATAGACAAAATCCCCACATCAAAAATACAAAGAGCTTCAAAATTGGTTACTACCGGCGCTAAGGTTGGGGTCAATTACCTCAAATATTATGGTGATAAAATTACGAAAACTGAGGATGAAGCACGTTCAAGATTGAATGAAAACAATGCAGAGGACATCTACGATAGCTTAAAACAGCTTAAAGGCAGTGCGCTCAAAGTTGCGCAAATGTTGAGCATGGAAAAAAGCATCATGCCACAGGCTTATGTAGAGAAATTCTCCTTGGCCCAATTTTCAGTACCTCCACTGTCGCCACCGTTAGTCATCAAAACTTTTAAAACCTATTTTGGCAAGATGCCAAATGAACTCTATGACTCCTTCAACACAACTTCGGTAAATGCTGCAAGTATCGGACAAGTCCATATTGCAGAAAAAAACGGGAAGAAACTTGCTGTGAAAATCCAATATCCTGGAGTTGCCGAAAGTATCTCGTCTGATCTGGCCCTCGTAAAACCTATTGCCATGAAAATGTTCAATATTAAGGGTAAGGATTCGGACAAATACTTTAAGGAAGTTGAAGGAAAGCTTATTGAGGAAACAAATTATATCTTGGAAATGCAGCAAAGCAAAGAAATTGCCGCAGCGTGTGCGCATATTCCAAACCTTTTGTTTCCTCAATATTATGAAGACTTATCCTCTGAGAGAATCATTACTATGGATTATATGGAGGGTGAGCATCTTTCGGAATTTACGACCAGAAATACGAATCAAAAAATGGCCAACAAACTGGGTCAGGCCCTCTGGGACTTTTATATGTTCCAAATCCATAAGCTTAAAAAAGTCCATGCCGATCCGCATCCCGGAAATTTCTTGGTATCTGAAGATCATAATTTAGTCGCACTCGATTTTGGTTGCATGAAATCTATTCCCGACGATTTTTATGTCCCTTATTTTGAATTGGCAAAACCTGAAAACATCACAGATAAGGCCTTCTTTACTTCAAAACTATACCAATTGGAGATCCTTCGTGAAGATGATTCAAAAGAAGAAGTGCTGTTTTTCTCCGAGATGTTCCACGAACTACTGAGCCTGTTTACACAACCCTTTCATGCAGAGACTTTTGATTTCTCTGATACTCAGTTCTTTGGAAAGATCACAGAATTGGGACAACGGTATTCAAAAAGTACGGAACTGAGAAAAATGAACGGCAATCGAGGTTCCAAGCATTTTATCTATATGAACCGCACGTTTTTTGGCTTATACAATCTTATGTTTGATCTAAAGGCGAAAGACATCAAAATCAATAATTTCACAACCCTATAACCTAATTTACTCAAAATAAGAGCTTAGTGTCGCCTCACAAAATGGACATCAAAAAAGTCATTTCGATTGATGGAAGATTCAGGATATTAAGATCAAATAGTGAGGGAAAAATCTTAACAAATTCATTCTACTCAAATACTTTTAAGCTGTCGTTCGTCTTAGCCATCGGCATAATTGATTGACGTCAAATTGCAATAAAGTACTGTCAAACGGTTTCCAGTTTATTTTTAAATTTCTATTGTTTTCCTGCTAATTTTGGATATCTTTAGCCCGTTGAAACCTGCGAACTCACTACTTACTTTGATTAATATAAATCCCCAAACAGCACAGTTTTCACTTGTTGATTCTACCATCTATGAGTTATTCAATTCAGAGCTCTATGATGGTGTTTGGTATTGTGAAAAGTCACACTCAAGACATATTTTCATCAGTAAACGTTTCAATGCTTTACTGGGCTACGAGCCAAATCGAAAACTATTATGGGATGCTATTCTTCATCCCGACGATATCCATAAACTTCAAAAACACCTCTCTACCATTTGTGGCCAAAATGAGATTGGTATCAACGAAGACCTAAGGCTCATCCATAAATCGGGAGACATCTTATGGTTACAATCTCATATATACTTTAAGCCACAAGCTGAACAAGACTCCCAATTTATTTTTATTGCTTTTAAAAACAACTCTAAAAAAAGGGTTTCAGAATTGGAGTTAATTCATCAACAAGAAAGGGCTCATGAAATCCTTAGTGACAGCTCCATTGGGACTTGGGAGTGCGATTTAATTACTGGAGAATCATACAGCAATGAAAGCTTGGCCACTATTATCGGTTATACGGCCGATGAGATGAAGAATTTTAATATTGATACATGGACAACTCTAACTCATCCAAATGATGTTTTGGAGGCAAATCAACTATTGGAGGAACACTTCCGGTCTAAGTCATCTTGTTTTAACAATGAATATCGAATAAAGCATAAGAAAGGCCATTGGGTTTGGGTAACCTCGATAGGAAAAGTTATCAATTACACCAAAGATCACCAGCCTAAACGATTGGAAGGCATACTATACGAAATCACCGACAGGAAGAACAACGAGCTTCAAATACAAAAATATAAAGAACTATTAGAAGGTGTCAATAAAGCTGCAGAAATTGGTGTTTGGGAAGTTGATTTAGAAACTGACAAAGTCTATTTGAGTGCGGAAATTAAAAAAATGTTTGGAGTTCCCATGTCTTTCGAACCAACTCTTGAAGATATTTTTGATTTCTTCAAGGAAGGTGAGAGTCGCCAAAAAGTGATTGATGCGGTTCAAAACGCCATCGAAAACGGAAAGAATTACGATATAGAATTGCAATCGATCACCGCAGATAATAAAGTCATCTGGACAAGGTCCATTGGAGTTTCAGAATTCAAAGACGGTATATGCACCCGCCTATTCGGCTTTTTTCAAAACATTCACGAAAAGACCATCGCATCAAAAAAGCTGGCTTTAAACGAAGAACTCTTTAGAAAAACATTCGCACATGCACCGGTAGGTATGGCAATTATCGACTTGAAAGGAAATATTTCCCAAGTCAATAAAAATTTATGCGAGTGTCTGGGCCAAACCGAAAAAGAGCTTTTACAAAACAACTTCAACAAATTCTCACATCCTGACGACACAAATATATCCAACGACCTTGTAGGCCAACTTTTAAAAGGAAAGCGAGAGAGTTTTAAATTGGATAAGCGCTATATCCATAAAAATGGTGCAACCATTTGGACTCAACTATCTGTATCATCGGTTAAAAATGAATTGCTTGAAATCACACACTTTGTAGTTCAGGTTCAAGACATTACAGAACGAAAAAAGAATGAATTGCTATTGGTCAATTATAAAGACTTGCTTGAGCGCTCCAATTATGTTGCAAAAATCGGGTCTTGGGAGATCAATGTTGGTGATCATACCGTCTCCTGGAGCAAATCCATGCATAATATACTGAATACGAGAGAGCATTTCGTTCCTAATTTTAATGAGTCCATTGATTACTTCACCAGCAATCCAAAACAGAAAGAGCTTTTAAAGTCCGCATTAAATAAGAGTTTAAAGGAAGGGATCAACTTTGATATTGAAACGCTGGCAAAGACTTATGGTGAAAAGCAGAAATGGGTGAGAATAATCGGCATTTCAGAATTTGTAGATGGCAAGTGCATAAGGTTATATGGTCTTATCCAAGATATAAATGACATTAAAGAGGCACAATTAGGTATTACCGTTAAAGAAGAACAGTGGCGAACCACTCTTAGCCATGCCAAGGCAGGGATGGCATTGATTAACTTTAATGGCAAAGCGGATAATGTCAACAAAAGTTTATGTGACATTTTCGGTTATAGTATGCAGGAAATGCAAGAGATTGGCATCAAAGATATTTCTTTGAGCGAAGATCTTGAAAGCAACATCAAATTAATGAACGATTTGATCCATGGACAGAGCGACAATTTCACGGATGATTTACGGTTTCTGAATAAAAACGGATCGATTATTTGGGCAAATGTCTCCGTTTCTGCCGTGAAAAACGACTACAATGAGTTTACGCACATGGTAGCTCAAGTGGTTGATATTACGGAATCAAAAACAAATCAACTCTTGTTAAAAGAGTACAAAGAAAGTTTAGAGCGCTCAAATAAAGTGGCGAAAATTGGATCTTGGAAAATGGATCCGGAAACCAAAAGCTTAAATTGGAACGAAAACCTTGGACGTTTGCTTGGTAACACAGAATTTATACCGCAAAATTTAAGCGAATTCATTAACTACTTTGCGCTTGAGAAAAACCATGAACAACTGCTCATTTTAGTACAAGAAGCCGTAAATAACGGTTCTAATTTCGATATTGAAATTCCTTTTAAAACGACCAAAGGCTTACGGTGGATGCGTTTGTTGGGTATCTCAGATTTTGAAGACGGCACCTGCAAAATGCTGCATGGATTAGTTCAAGATATAGACGATTTCAAACAGGCGCAATTGGAAATTGTACTTCGCGAAGAGGAGTTCAGACAAACCTTTTGGCATGCGCCCATTGGGATGGCCTTACTGGATTTAAACGGTAAGATTATTAAAGTCAATCCGGTAATCTGTGAAACTTTTGGTTATACTGAACAGGAAATGATTGCAATAGACAAGCATGTTATTTCCCATCCAGAGGATACAGAACTCTCAAACAAATTAATTGCAGAAGTTTTAAGTGGCGAGCGGGAGAGTTTTCAACAGGAAAAACGCTATTTCCATAAAAACGGAAAATTGATTTGGGCCATCCTATCCATTTCTGCCGTTAAAAATGATCAAGGAGAAACAACGCATCTGGTACTACAAGTCAGTAATATTACCGATAAAAAACTGCTGACAGAAAGCCTTAAGGAACACAATAACCGACTTCAAAATTATGCCCATATCGTATCGCATAATTTACGTTCGCATACAGGAAACCTGTCTATGCTGTTGGAGCTTACTGAAATCAACAACAATCAAACTTATGATGATGAATTGTATGAACACATCAAATCAGCCTCCAACAACATGAATGAGACGGTGCAGCATTTGAGTGAGATTGTCGAAATTAACAACCTCATTAAAGACACATTAGTACCCCAAAATTTAAAAAAGCGTGTTAATAAAGCGATAGAAAACGTTAAATCGACCTTGAACCAAGTTAACGGTGAGATGACCATTAAGATTAATGAAGAGTTCATGGTCTATGCGGTTCCCTCCTATTTGGACAGCATCGTGCTGAATTTACTCACCAACGCCATAAAATACAGATCCCATCACCGACTTTTAAAAATTGAGATAAAAGCTGGACAAAAGGATGGCCATACCTTCCTTAGTATTTCGGACAATGGTTTGGGGATTGATCTCGAAAAAAATGGTTCAAAGATTTTTGGTATGTACAAAACATTCCATGAGCACAAAAATGCTAGAGGCATTGGTCTGTTTATTACCAAAAACCAAATAGAAGCCATGGGAGGTAGCATTGAAGTTGAAAGTCAACTTGATGTTGGAACTACATTCACAATATATTTTAAAGATGAAAAAAATTAAGACGATATGCATCATAGACGACGACCCGATCTTTAGATTTGGAACCAAAAAAATGATGGAAAGCGTTCAAAATTCACTTAATTTTTTGGTCTATAAAAATGGAAAGGACGCCTTCGATAATTTATTGCCTAAATTACATTTGAACAATACGTTGCCCGATGTCATCTTGTTAGACCTAAACATGCCAGTGATGGACGGGTGGCAGTTTCTGGACGAACTCGTTAAAAGTCCAGTTGCAGAGAACATACCAATCTATATCGTCAGTTCATCTGTGGATAGCCGCGATATTAAAAGAGCAAAGAGCTATAAAATGGTCAATAAGTATATCGTAAAACCATTTTCTGTTTCCAAGGTGCAAGAACTTATGGAAGAGTTAGAAAATCGATTTTAATCTCTTCAAACATTAGGCTTAATCTCTTTGCCTCATCAACAATCATTCAAATTTTCGAGATCTACTTCATTTTGAGATGCACCTTCATCCTTTAAACTTCATTTTATATCTTTGTTTAACATTTGTAATATTTCATTAGACATTTCGTATATTTATTGAAAATCTACACACTTGAAAATAGTTGTTACCGGTTCTACCGGATATATCGGAAAAAGATTGATTCCCATTCTTATCAATGAAGGTCACGACGTAATTTGTCCCGTACGGGATAAATTGAGAGCAGACAATAGCCTCCTCGAAGAAGGTCATGTCTCTATTGTGGAAGCCGATTTTCTCAAGCCTGAGACCCTCGAGAATATACCTAAGGACATTGATGTTGCCTATTATTTAATTCATTCCATGTCAAGTTCCTCTGATGAATTTGAGAAATTGGAGGCCGCATGCGCCAAAAACTTTAAAACCTATTTTGATACCACCAGTGTCAAACAAGTGATTTATTTGAGTGGCATCACCAACGAAGAACACCTCTCAAAGCATTTAGCATCTCGGAAAAATGTAGAAGATTTATTGGCATCAGATAATTATGCACTTACCATATTCAAAGCCGGTATTATCGTAGGTTCTGGAAGCTCTTCTTTTGAAATCATTCGGGATTTAGTTGAAAAACTACCTGTGATGATTGCTCCCAAATGGTTGAACACAAAAACACAACCCTTGGCAGTCAGAGATGTGCTATCATTTTTATCGAAAGCCAAAGGCAGAGAAGAATTGTATAATAAAAGTTTTGATGTTTTTGGTCCGGAAACGATGACCTACAAAGAGATGCTGCTCAAGTTTGCTGAAATCCGAAATTTGAAACGATACATCTTGACGGTGCCTATTATGACTCCAAAACTATCTTCCTATTGGCTTTATTTTGTGACTTCTACGTCCTATAAGCTCGCCGCCTCTCTTGTGGATAGTATGGGGATCCAAATTATTGGTAAGAAAAGTAACATTAACGAGCTGCTTGACGTACAACCCATTAGTTATCGTGAAGCCGTGGCATTGGCTTTTGAAAAGATTGAGCAAAACAGTATCGTTTCAAGTTGGAAGGATTCCATGGTCAGTAGTGGCCGACTCAAAAACAGTCTTCACAAATATGTGAATGTCCCTACATACGGATGCTTCACCGATTACAAAGAGCGGAAGGTTTTGGATATGGATATCACCATTAATCGCATCTGGTCCATTGGCGGATCTACCGGTTGGTATTATGGGAATTATTTATGGAAAATAAGAGGCCATCTCGATAAGTTATTTGGTGGCATTGGCCTAAGACGTGGCAGAACCCATGTTTCTGAATTAAATGCTGGAGATGCCCTGGATTTCTGGCGCGTGATTTTCAGCGATAAAAAAGACCGAAAGCTATTGCTTTACGCCGAAATGAAACTTCCTGGTGAAGCATGGCTTGAATTCAAGATTGAAGACGGACTCCTGAAGCAAACCGCTACATTTAGACCTCACGGATTGGCAGGCAGGTTATATTGGTATAGCGTGTTGCCTTTTCATGGATTCATCTTTAAAGGAATGATCAATAAGCTGGTAGAAATTAAAGAATAAGTTTTTAGGACGTATTTAAATCACGAGAATAATTTTCTTCATTAATTTGACCGCGTACAACCTACTTTGTTCCTAACGTATTTAATGTATATCAGAAATTTTCTGAAATAACCACAATGGCATATTCTTTCCCCACAATCGAGAATTGATAGATTTCAGTTCAATATTGGTCATTTATTTCCAATAAACGCGTAATACGCCAAATTCTCTAAACAATGTGTTAATTATTGTTTAATGTTTTGACCATAACTGTAAACGCAGATTTTATTTAACTATCTTTAGACCATGATTTTGAACACCACATATTCCAATAAAAAGCACGATGAACTCATCAATGATTTGGTGGGTAAACCTTTTAGTTTGTGGCAATCCATCACGATGAGAGGGATCGGTTCCAAACGAATGATTATTGAAGAAGTGAGCCCAAATATGAATCAATATCTCAATACCGTATCGGATGTCAATTATGCCAATCTGGAAATGCGTCCGGTAGGCGTGCTCGTCAGAATAAATAAAGGCTTGAAAAATTATACATGGATCATTCCGTATTATAAGTTGGCCATTCATAAGAGCAACGGTAGCAGTATTCATGCTGAAGGAAAGTTCATCAATTTCAGACCGAACGCGAATCTTAGGGAAAACAAAGCTTTTTTTGACAAACTCTTGGACGAAAAAGTAAAATATGAAGTTGAATACCATACGCTCCCGTCATTTCAATGAAACACTTGACTCACAATTTAATTTTTAAAACCAATCGTTGCTTTGCTTTGGAAATCAAACTCCAATGACAGCACATAAAAAAGACCAAATGATTCCAGAAAAAGATTTAAATATATTTAGAGTCAATCAGCTCATCAAAGATTTCAATGCCAATGATATCGGTGACGATCATTTATATACGGGATTGGAGACGCCAATGAGGCCCGATGCCTTTAAACTCTCTGATAAGGAGAAGAAAGAGCGGATTTCCGTTTTGTTTGAAGAAATCATGGAAGTGTTAGGATTGGATCTCACCAACGACTCATTAAAAGGCACTCCAAATCGGGTCGCTAAAATGTATGTGGATGAGATTTTTTCTGGCTTAAATCCTGCCAATAAACCAAAAGTCACATTGTTTGACAACAACTACCAGTACAATCAAATGTTGGTGGAAAAAAACATTAGCTTCCACTCCAACTGCGAACATCATTTTGTACCCATTTTTGGCAAAGCCCATGTCGCTTATATTTCTTCTGGCAAAGTTATTGGCTTATCAAAACTGAACCGTATCGTCCAATATTATGCAAAACGTCCGCAAGTTCAGGAGCGTTTGACCAATCAGATTGCAGAAGATTTAAAACATATTTTAGGAACTGAAGATGTTGCCGTCATTATTGATGCCAAACATTTATGCGTTTCCTCACGAGGCATCAAAGATGAATCCTCAACAACAATTACCTCATATTACGGTGGAAAGTTTGGCGCACCTGAAAAAATCGCCGAATTACATAATTATTTAAAAGATTGACATTATGGACCTTATTAATGAAGCACTCGAATTTGAGCAACAAAAACTAAGATCACTTTCTACAAGTGACAGAATAGAAATTTCCAGAAAAGCCAAAACTTTAATTTTAGGCTTAAATGAAATTTATAAACGTAAAAAAGATGAACAGATCATGGATATTATGAAACGATTGACGGTCATCAAACAGAAAGTGGAAAAACGATTGAAGGGAAAACCACTTACTGCTTAGGTAATATATAAAGTATTTAGCTGGGACCGTATTGAGTTATTTAGACATTAGGCTAAAGTAACTCAATACAATCCCAGCATTTGAATATGAAATGTTCTTTAACTCTGTAGCTAAGGGTCAGGGTTTTTATTTAAAATATTCTATAGGAGCATCGTTAATATTAGAGACGATACTAAGATAGAATTTTTATTTTTTTATAAACTCTTTCAAAAATCAATAGTGTTCTAAACGTACTTTGGGGATTGTTACCCTTGAAGATGCAACGAATAATTCAAAGTAAATAATGAAGTTTTTAAAACCACTTTTCGTATTTTTAATCCTCAACTTTGGCGCCTTGGGACTTGGCATTTTATTCATGGGAAACGGCCCAACGAGCGATTGGTATACTTCTATGAGCCAAGCGCCATGGACACCTCCCAATTGGGTCTTTGGAACGGCGTGGACATTCATCATGCTCTGCTTTTCATTTTACATGACCTTTCTTTATCTTAAGCAACCCACCAATAAAGTCATCACTCTTTTTATCATTCAATTTGTTTTGAATATTGCCTGGAACTTCGTCTTCTTCAATCAGCATTTGATTGCCTTTGGGTTGGCAACTATTATCGCTTTGACATTTATCATTACCGTGTTTTTAGTCACATATTTTAAGTTGATGAAAGCTTATTCATTTTTGATCCTTCCGTATTTTGTCTGGATATGTATTGCGACCTCACTCAATCTGTACATTTTAATACATAATTAAAGAAAAATCTTTGAGAGCGATTCAATGTTTCAAATGCAATTCACTGTATCAAAAGGGTTCCTCGCGATCGTTGTTGGGATTGAAGAAATGAAAATATAAAAGAAAACAAATAAACAGATCCCACTTTTTTGGGCATTACCATGAAAATATACACGCTCCACCAAAAACAGAACTTACCCATTAGCATTGACACTGCATGGAATTTTCTTTCTGATCCAAGAAATTTAAAAACCATTACGCCAGAATACATGGGTTTCCATATTCTTTCTGGAGCGGATAGACCCATGTTTGCTGGTCAAATAATCCAATATATTGTGACACCGGTTTTGGGTATTAAAACCAAATGGGTCACGGAGATTACCCATAGCGTTAAAAATGAATATTTTGTGGATGAGCAACGTTATGGACCTTATGCCTTGTGGCACCATAAACATTTCATAAAAGAAATAGACGGTGGTGTGGAGATGGAAGATATTATTGACTATAAATTACCCTTCGGTATATTAGGTCAGTTGGTACACCCTATCATTGTCAAACCAAAATTGGAAGAAATATTCAATTATAGAACGAAAAAACTGGAAGCGCTGTTTGGGGTTTATAAAGATCGAATTCCAAACGTATAACTGCTCGTTCGACTGCCCGTTCGAAGCGAAGCGGAGGCGGGAAACTTTGAACACCGAATAACGAATTTTGAATAGCGAATGATGAAGTAGAACTTCGCAAAAACTCTGAACTCTGAACTCTGAATCCTAAATCGATGCAAAGAGCTGAGAATTTGAACCCTTAATTTTTGAACACCGAATAACGAATTTTGAATAGCGAATGATGAAGTAGAACTTCGCAAAAACTCTGAACTCTGAACTCGAAACTTGAAACCCAAAACAATGAAAAACCCCATCAACATCTTCTGGTTCCGTCGTGATTTGAGATTGGACGACAACGTCGGTTTCTATGAGGCCTTGAAATCGGAATATCCTGTCTTGCCTCTCTTTATTTTTGACACCGAAATCTTGGAGGATCTTCCTGAGGATGATGCTCGGGTGAACTTTATATTTGATTCGCTTCAAAACATGCGAACCCGCTTACAAAATGACCACAATAGTAGTTTGGCCCTATACCACGGAAAACCTTTGGATATTTTCAAACAACTTGTCAAGGATTTTGATATTGCCGCAGTTTACACCAATCACGATTACGAGCCTTACGCTCAATCACGGGATACCGAAATAAAAAATCTCCTTTCATCAAAGGAAATTGACTTTCACACCTATAAGGATCAGGTAATTTTCGAGAAAGACGAAGTTGTAAAAAAAGATGGCAAACCTTATATGGTTTATACACCCTATATGAAGGTTTGGAAAGAGAAATTCAGAACTATGGAGCTTAAGATTTTCTATACCAATTCCCATCTCCATAATCTCGTTAAAAACACGAGCTTACCAAACTTAAGCCTATCCGAAATCGGGTTTAAAAAAGCATCACAAAAGATTGCCGACTATGAGGTGACGCCAACCTTAATTCAAGACTACGAAAAAACCCGAAATTTCCCTGCCCAAGACAGCACGTCACGATTGGGTCCGCATTTGCGTTTTGGAACCGTCAGCATTCGTAAAATGATAAAAAAGGCCATTGCTGAAAAGAATGAAGTATTTTGGCAAGAACTTATATGGCGTGAATTCTTTATGCAAATTCTATGGCACTTTCCACATACAGTCAACGATAGTTTCAAACCGAAATATGACCGCATTGAATGGCGTAATAATGAAGCAGAATTCAAGCTTTGGTGTGAAGGCCATACCGGATATCCGCTCGTTGATGCTGGGATGAGACAACTGAATGAGACAGGTTTTATGCACAACCGTGTGCGGATGTTGGTCGGCAGTTTTTTATGCAAACACCTCTTGATCGACTGGCGCTGGGGTGAAGCCTACTTTGCCGAAAAGCTGCACGATTATGAAATGTCAAGTAATGTTGGAAATTGGCAATGGGTTGCCGGTAGTGGCGTAGACGCTGCTCCTTATTTCCGAATTTTTAATCCAACCACGCAGATTGAGAAATTTGACAAAGATTTAAAATACATCAGCAAATGGGTCCCTGAGTTTCAAGAATTGACCTATCCTGAAAAAATGGTAGATCATAAGGAAGCACGATTGCGTTGTTTGGAAACTTATAAACGTGCCTTAGATTAAGGACACTTCCTCATAAAAAAACTACATAATCTTTTTATATTATTTTCATTAGATGGAATTGTTAACCGCATTTGTCACTAATGAGGTAACAAATTGATCGCTATCTTTTGAACTCCATTGAAAATTAAAAAATAATTGCTTATCCGCTTTTGATCAAAGGAATCAAAACTTGAAAATACAATGCCGATTTTTTGTTTGCCCTCCCGGTAGATCGGGACTAAAAGGAGCAAAAAATATCAATGAATAATTGATTTGAGCATAAGCCACCCTTTAGTATCCATAGCTATTGGGAGGATTAAGGTTTATTCGGATTTTAAATGAGCAATTTTAATTTTTTTTAGGATTAATTATAGCTATGTAATAAAAATAATTCAAAAAATACTGTAACATTTTTAAGATGCTCGTATCCAAAAGAAAAATAAACGAACCTTAATTTAATCTTTTGAGACTATTATGAACATCAAAATCAGCATTGCCTTAATCATGTGTCTTATTAATTTTTATACCCCTTCTCTTGACACTCCCACAAGCTATCCCTTTACTGTCCAAATATCAGGACAAGGCGATAAATCGATCATTTTCATTCCAGGATTTGCAAGCTCAGGTGAGGTCTGGAAAGACACCGTAAAACAATTTGAGAGCAACTTTACATGCCATATCTTGACCATGGCGGGATTTGCAGGAGCGGCACCTCAAAGTCCAATCACTTTTGAACATTGGAAGTCCCAAATTGCCAATTACATCAAAAACGAAAACATTGAAGGGCTTATCCTTGTTGGCCATAGTATGGGAGGTGGATTAGCCATGGCCATTGCCGCAGATTATCCAGAGCTCATTGAGAAAATTGTTATCGTAGATGCTCTTCCAGCTTTAATGGCGCTGACCAATCCCGAATTTAAATCCAATAACAATTTAGACTGTTCTGAACAGGTCAAGCACTTTCAAGAAATGAGCAACCAACAATTTTATGAAATGCAAAAATCAAGCATGCCCATCTTAATGGCTAATGTGGAGATGCATGACACCGTTCTTGGTTGGAGTATGGCATCAGATAGGGAAACCTTTGCCAAAATGTACTGTGACTTTTCCAATACCGATTTGAGATCTCGACTTAATCGGATTGAGTGTCCTACACTCGTGCTTTTGGAGTCTTATTTTGTAAATTTCAAACCAGCAATTGAAGAACAATACAAAGAATTAAAAACAGGTCAGTTCCGATATGCCAATAAAGGCCTACACTTTATTATGTATGATGATGTCGATTGGTATTTAAACGAGTTAAATCAATTTATTACAGCCTATTAATGTCTTTTGAAGATATTTACAATCACTATTGGTCAAAAATTTTCCGTCTCTGCATGGGTTATGTGAATGACCATGCCGTGGCTCAAGATTTGGCACAAGAGACCTTCATCATCGTTTGGCAACAATTACCAAAGTTCAGGAAAGAATCAAGCATCGGAACATGGATTTACAGAATTGCCTCAAATAGATGCTTGAGACAGCTTGAAACAGACAAAAAGATTCAAAAATCAGAACTGCCATTTCAAATAAAGGAAGACGTTCCTATTTCGATAGAACCACAAATTCAGTTTTTATATACCTGCATTTCTAATCTTCCAGAAACCGATCGTATTATTATATCATTGGAATTAGAAGATGTCAAACAGGCTGAAATCGCTAAAATTGTCGGGTTATCAGAAGGCAATATCAGAGTAAGAATTCATCGTATCAAAGCTATTTTAACAGAAAAATTCAAAGTTTATGAACGCTAATATCGATTTTAAAAATCTTTGGAAACAGCAAGATATTGAACAACCCAATCACGCGGACTTACTGCTAACATTAAAGCGTTACAAAAACAAAGGTCTGAGACGCTTAGTATTAACCAATGTTTTATTATTCATTACGATAGTGTGTTTAGTGTTGATTTGGTATTTTTTTCAACCTCAAATGATCACCACCAAAATCGGACTTATAACTACCATATTAGCTATGGTTATTTTTGTTTTTGCCTACAATACTCTGTTTAAATATTATAAAGCGGCTTCTGAATCTGAAAGTAATCGTGCGTATTTGCAGGATTTAATTGCTATTAAACGCAAACAAAAGTTTGTGCAAACTAAAATGCTACAGTTCTATTTTATTTTACTCTCCCTTGGGGTTTGTTTATATCTTTATGAATATGTCAACAAGATGCCAACAGCAATAGGGCTATTGGTGTATGCTTTAACCCTGTTGTGGATAGCATTCAATTGGTTTTATCTCAGACCAAAGATGATCAAAAAACAAGAAGAAAAATTGGACACCTTGATCAAAAAGTTTGAGTTGATCAATCGACAATTGGATGAACAGCTTGAAATTAAAGCATAAAAAAGCCTCGAAAAATTCGAGGCATTCATATCCATAGTTTTTATAGGCAAAGGCAATTAATTCACCCTTTTAATTTTCGCGCCAATAGCTCGCAAACGTTCATCGATACGCTCGTATCCACGATCAATCTGCTCGATATTATGAATGGTCGACGTGCCCTTTGCCGATAACGCAGCAATCAACAGAGAAATTCCAGCTCTAATATCTGGCGACGTCATTGTCGTGGCTTTTAAGGTCGATTTGAAATCGTGACCTATCACTGTAGCACGGTGCGGATCACAAAGAATAATTTTAGCGCCCATATCAATCAGCTTATCCACGAAGAATAAACGGCTTTCAAACATCTTTTGATGTACCAAAACAGCGCCTCTTGCTTGTGTGGCAACCACTAATACGATGCTCAACAAATCTGGAGTAAATCCAGGCCATGGGGCATCGGCAACCGTCAAAATGGAACCATCGATATAACTTTGGATTTCGTAACCATCTTTATGTGCAGGAATATGGATATCATCACCATCTCTCTCAACGGTAATGCCTAGTTTTCTGAAGACATTGGGAATTTGTCCCAAATCATCCCAACTGACATTTTTAATCGTCAGTTCACTTTTGGTCATGGCCGCCAATCCGATCCAGCTTCCAATTTCAATCATGTCAGGAAGCATCTTATGTTCTGTTCCTTTTAATGAATCGACACCTTCAATGATCAACATATTGGAACCAACACCACTGATCTTAGCACCCATCCGGTTCAACATTTTGCACAGTTGCTGCAAATATGGTTCACAAGCAGCATTGTAGATCGTGGTCGTACCTTCGGCCAACACAGCAGCCATCACAATATTGGCCGTTCCGGTTACGGAAGCTTCATCCAATAGCATATAGGTTCCTTTTAATCGGTCTGCTTCCACACCATAAAAATGGTCCTCACGGTTGTATCGGAATTTCGCTCCCAGATTTATAAAGCCCTCAAAGTGGGTATCCAATCTTCGACGTCCAATTTTATCACCTCCAGGTTTCGGGATATAGCCTTTACCAAAACGTGCCAAAAGTGGTCCTACAATCATTATGGAACCACGCAATCCTTTTCCGTCCTCTTTAAACTCAGCAGATTCAAGGTATTTCATATTCACTTCATCCGCTTGAAACTCATAAGAACCAGGACCAATTTTATTGATTTTGACTCCTAAGTTTTCTAAAAGCGAAATCAGTTTATTGACATCGATGATATCGGGAATATTATGGATGGTGACGATTTCGGGGGTGAGCAAAACAGCACACAAAATTTGTAGTGCTTCATTTTTTGCGCCTTGAGGTTGGATACTTCCTTTTAATTGATGACCTCCTTCAATTATAAATGTTGTCATGTATATTTAGTAGCGTTTTCTATTGCGGCTGGAACTGCCTTTTTTAGAGTGTGTTTTCTTAGTGCTTGAAGAGTATTTCTTTTTGTTTCTCATCAACGTCGTAACGTCAGATAAATCTTCATCTTCCTCCTTCAGATTGATTTTCCCGCCGGACAATTCATATAAATGATTAAAGATGACATCATCTTCCACGGTGTCCTTGTTCCAATTCAAGAAACATTTTTTCATGTGATTGGCAATCGTATAGATCAAAGCCTCTTTTAAATCGCCGTCTTCCCATGTATTGGCAACATCAATCATCGTTTTGATATTATTGCCGTAAAAACGGTATTTCGGGAAATTTTGTGGGTATTTTAAAGGTTCAGGATGTGCCTGTAATTCTTCTTTTAATGGTTTCGGATAAGGAGAATCCACATCCAAATCAAAATCGGCCATAATAAACAGCTGATCCCAAAGCTTGTGCTGAAAATCGGGAACATCTCTTAAATGCGGTTGTAGATTGCCCATTACAGAAATAATGGCTTTCGAAACTTTGTTGCGTTCTTCTTTTGTTTCACGCTCTTTGGCGAAATTGATCATCTTCTGCAAATGTCTTCCATATTCAGGAATAATCAAATGTTCACGCTCAGTATTGTATTCTAAATTGTCTATCAAAATAATTAGTGTGTAGTATTAAATGTTATGCATCGCAGTACTTTGTGCATGTCTGCAAAATACGAAAAAAAATAAGGAAAGTTTAATTGTGCTATAAAAGTTTCGAAAAAAGACGGAAATCAGTTGGCAGTCCTCAGTTGGCAGTCGGCAGTTGACAGTTTCAGTTGACAACGATCTTTCATTTTCCGTAATCCCTCATCCGTCTTAGGTCACCTGTCATCGGGCACACGTCATAACTCATAACTCATAACTCTGAACAATATGAAATAGTCTTCAGTCGCCAGTCTTCAGTCGCCAGTCTTCAGTCTTCATTCTTCACTCTTCAGTGATCTGGTCATCCGTCATCACTCATCACTCATCACTCATAACTCATAACTCATAACTCTGAACAATATGAAATAGTCTTCAGTCGCCAGTCTTCAGTGATCCGGTCATCCGTCATCACTCATAACTCATCACTCATCACTCACCCGTCACTCGTCATCCGTCCTCCGTCATAACTCATAACTCTGAACTCATAACTCTGAACTCCCCCCTACAACGAAATTACCCCTTCCACATTCTCCGTCACTTCCTTATATTTTTCAATAACGCTCTCAGGTGTCAACATCTGCAAATTAATGGACACACTGGTATATTTTCCGTTTTTTGAGGGCTTGGTTTTGATGACCGCTCCCATATTATCAAAAACAGTTTCTATTTGTTGCACCTTATCGCCTTCTGATACGACGATAAACTTATAAAGGTATTCCGATGGCCAGCTTGCCGTTGCATAAAGCTGTGATCGTAATTTATCGTAAAATTCGTCTTGATTTTTCTCTGTACTCATAATGGTTCTTATTCATTTGCAAAGATACATTTTACTTTACATTTTTTAGTTTCTATTAAAATTACGATTTTTGCATCCAAAATCCTGCCAAATTGAGCACTAAGAAGATTGTTATTACTGGGGGACCAGGCACTGGGAAATCATCAATAATAGAGGAATTAAAAAAAAGAGGACATATTTGCTTTGAAGAAATCTCAAGACAAGTAACGCTCGAAGCGCGAGAGAACGGCATAGAACAGCTTTTCCTGTCACAACCCCTGCTCTTCAGCAAACTGCTTTTAGAAGGCAGGGCAAAACAATTTACTGAAGCCGATACCTACGAAAACACCACTATATTTCTCGATCGGGGCCTGCCTGATGTTTTGGCATATATGGATTTTTATGACAGTGAATATCCTGAAAGCTTTGTAAAAGTCTGCCAAAACAGCACCTATGACACCGTTTTTATTGTGACGCCTTGGAAAGATATTTTCCAAAGTGACAATGTCCGCTATGAAACTTTCGAACAGTCAGAGCAGATTCATGAGCAACTCTTGAACACTTATAAAAAATTCGGGTATCATTTGGTCCCTATTCCTTTTGATACCGTAAAAAAACGCGCAGACTTCATATTAGATTCCTTAAATTTATAGCGATGTCACATCCTATAATCATTTTAGAACGCTATTGGCACCATACTTCTTTTCGCCCATTGCAAGAGGAGATTATCGAGGCAGTCTTAAATAACGAGGACACTTTTGTATTACTGCCAACAGGCGGTGGAAAATCCATTTGCTTTCAAGTTCCCGCCTTAGTCAAAGATGGCATCTGTATTGTCGTCTCTCCACTGATCGCCTTAATGAAAGATCAGGTCGATCAACTTAAAGCCAAGGGCATTAAAGCCATGGCAATTACCAGTGGTATTCCGTACAACACTTTAGATACCCTCTTGGACAATTGCATTTATGGCAATTATAAATTCCTCTATCTCTCTCCAGAGCGTTTACAACAATCCTTGGTTCAGGACAGGATCCAACAAATGCCGGTCAATTTAATCGCGGTTGATGAGGCGCATTGCATCAGTCAGTGGGGAAATGATTTCAGGCCTGCCTACAAAAACATTAATGTTTTACGTCAATTACATCCGTCAGTCAATGTGATTGCACTTACGGCAACGGCGAAACCTAAAGTTGTACAAGAAATCATGACGGAATTGGACTTTATGGCGCCAAAGGTTTTTCAGGCCTCCTTTAAAAGACCAAACATTGCCTATATGGTTTTGGACACCAATGATAAGCACTACAAAATTGAACAGATCCTAAAAAAATATCCAGGGACGTCCATTATTTACGTCAGGACAAGGCGTGCGACCTTAGAGATTCATTCGTTTTTGGAATCGAAGGGCATTTCTGCCACTTACTATCACGGCGGGATAAGTAGTAAAGAAAAGAATGCGCATTTGGAACAATGGACCAACAACCAAAAAACGGTGATGGTCGCTACAACAGCCTTTGGAATGGGCATTGATAAGGCCGATGTCAAAACCGTTATCCATATCAATTTGCCCGAAAGCCTAGAAAGCTATTACCAAGAAGCAGGGCGTGCAGGTCGGAATGGCGAGAAGGCCTTTGCTGTCATTCTAAAAAATGCTTCCGACGAGCAACAACTTAAACATCAGTTTTTAAGCACCCTGCCTTCGGTGGATTTTATCAAACAAGTGTATCGTAAACTGTGCAATTATTTTCAGATTTCTTATGGTGAAGGCCACTTGACACAACATCAATTTAATTTTAATGTCTTCTGTAAAACCTACGGATTTCCGACAAGCACCGCCTACAACGCGGTTCAAATTCTGGACAGCAACAGCATCATTAGTTTATCGCAGCAGTTCAATTATCAAACCAAACTACAGTTCCTAATTAGCAGTCCAGCGTTGTTTGGCTATCTGAACACCCATAAATCTTTTGAACCTGTTATTAAGGCTATTTTACGCACTTACGGTGGTATTTTTGAGCATCAACTGAAAATCAATCTCAATTTGGTTTCCGAGAAGTCGAATGTCGATGAAAATAAAGTCTTAAATATTCTTCAGCAATTGGATAAGGATGGGGTTGTGGAATTTCAACACTCCAATACCGATTCTGAACTGACCTTCCTACAACCTCGTGAAGACGATAAGACCATCAACAGAATAGCCTCTATTATTGAACAACAGCAACGCTTAAAAGAAAATCAAATTGACGCGGTTATTGATTATATTTCTGATGAAAAGCATTGCAAGAGCATGATGCTGCTGGACTATTTTGGTGAGAAGAACAGCACGCCCTGTGGTATTTGTTCCTATTGTATTTTACAAAAACCAAAAGCCAAAACCTCGTCCGCAAAAAGTGTTTCACACGAGATCATTTTGCTTTTAGAAAACCAACCTTTGAGTTCAAGAGCATTGGTTGAACAGATGCAGCATTCAGAACAAGAAATTTTAGAAACACTTAAACTGATGCTTGCCAATAATATCTTGGAAATCACCTCTAACAATTCGTACAAAATAAAACATACATGAAAAAGAAGGATTTAAGAATTGTGTTTATGGGCACCCCAGAATTTGCGGTCGCCACTTTAAAGCTATTGGTTGAAAACGATTATCAGATTGTCGGTGTCATCACAGCCCCTGACCGACCTGCGGGACGTGGTCAAAAACTGCACCAATCTGATGTAAAAAAATATGCCCTTTCCCAAAATTTAAAACTTTTACAGCCTACCAATTTAAAAGACGACACTTTTTTAGCGGAATTAAAATCTTTAGATGCCAATGTACAAATTGTCGTTGCGTTTAGAATGCTGCCCGAAGTGGTATGGAAAATGCCAGAATACGGCACTTTCAATCTGCATGCTTCCCTTCTACCCGATTACCGAGGCGCTGCGCCAATCCATTGGGCGGTGATTAATGGTGAGAAGAAAACGGGCGTGACCACTTTCTTTATTGACGATAAAATTGATACAGGTGCCATAATTTTACAAAAAGAAGTTGAGGTTAAAGATGATGAAACCGTTGGCACCTTGCATGATACCCTCCAAGAAATTGGAAGTGAATTGGTCATCGATACCTTAAAATTGATAGAAACCGGTGATGTCAAGACCACGATCCAACCCAAAGTAGAGCAGCCCAAAACCGCTTACAAACTCAATAAGGAGAATTGTCAGATTGACTGGACTCAGAATCTGGATGCCATCTACAACAAAATCAGGGGCCTGAATCCATTTCCTGGAGCTTGGAGCTATCTTAACACTAGGGATGGGAATTTAACGGTCAAATTATTTGATGTTTCTAAAGAGCACTTATCGCATTCAGAATTGGCTGGAACGATCATTTCGAGTAAAAATGAGTTAAAAGTCGCAGTTCAAGGAGGTTATCTTTTTATTAATGAAATGCAGCTCCCTGGAAAGCGAAAAATGGATATCAAGTCGCTTTTGAATGGTTTTAATTTTTCTGAGGATGATAAAATGCTGTAACCCCTTATGGGCATTGATATTGCAAGAAATCGACTAAAACCCTTTAGCTTTATTAACAAATGGCCAAAGTTATCAACAAAAATCCGTATTTCCCTTGTCATTACTTGCGTGAATGAATATTCCGTATAATTTTGTAAGAGGATTTGACAAAATGTTAACCCAACTATTATTTAATAATTAAAATTTCAATTTTATGAACAAAACAGATTTAATCAATGGAATGGCTGAAAATGCTGGAATTACAAAAGCAGCAGCTAAAAAAGCATTAGATTCTTTATTAACTGATATCGAAGGTTCTTTACAAAAAGGTGATAGAGTATCTTTAGTAGGATTTGGATCTTGGTCAGTTTCTAAAAGATCAGCGAGAGAGGGAAGAAACCCACAAACAGGTAAAACTATCCAAATCAAAGCTAAAAACGTAGTTAAGTTTAAAGCTGGTTCTGATTTAAGCAGTGCTGTAAACTAAGATCACATTAAATATATTTGAAAGTCCACTCACTTGAGTGGACTTTTTTTATGACATTTTTTAACAAATCTATTGGATTTTTAGAAAATATGTTTTAGATTTAATTCCAAATCATGACTTATGATTACAATTAAACCCGAAAAAGGACATCTTCTGATTGCCGAACCCTCCATTATTGGAGACACATCTTTTAACCGTTCCGTTATTTTATTAGCAGATCATACCAGTGAAGGATCTGTAGGCTTTATACTAAATAAGCCTTTAAGATACACTTTAAAAGATTTAGTGCCAGATACCAAAGCCGAGTTAAAAGTATATAACGGAGGTCCTGTTGAACAGGACAATCTCTATTTTATACATAAAATTCCAGATTTAATACCTGAGAGTATCGAAATTTCTTTGGGTATTTATTGGGGTGGCGATTTTGATGTGGTCCTGGCGCTGATCAATAATGGCGTGATTAAAGCCTGCGACATTCGATTTTTCCTTGGCTATTCTGGTTGGGAACCTTCTCAATTGGAAAGTGAACTGGAAACCAATTCATGGATCGTCACTGAAAACATCTACAAAAAGTCCATCATTGAAAAAAAGGATGACAGTTTTTGGAAAGAAAAGATGTTGGAATTAGGTGGCGACTATAGTATTTGGTCAAATGCTCCCGAAAACCCTACTTACAATTAAGACAGCCTAATCTTAGTATTAAGTCTTTCTATGAGCAGTTTTGATACGTCTCGTGTGAATTCCTTTTTCCTATAATTGGTTATGGGTTGAATCCCTACAATGCAATTGGTTATAAATAACTCATCGGCTTTTTGAAGTTCAAAAGGCGAAATAGGTGCTTCCTCCAAAGTATAGCCCTCAAGCTTTTCAACCAGCTCTATAATTTGCTTTCGCATCACCCCTTTAAGGCATCCTTCAGACAAAGGTGGTGTTTTAATGACCCTGTCTTTGACCAAAAACAGGTTGCCATTCAATGCCTCAACCACCGTTTTGTCGGTATTTAGCAATAAACAGTTCTCAAAATTATTTTCCTTGGCATAAATACTTCCCAAGATATTAATGTTTTTATTGTTGCTCTTTAGGGTGGACAACAAGCCAGGTGCAACATAAAAATCCTTGAATAATTCAACCGTGTACTGTTCCGTATTTAAAGCATAAAAATCAGATGCCAATTTTTCTGTGATGATATTATAACTGATATCATTGGATGTTGGACCATACTTTCCGCCTTCCACACGATGCACATTCATACGCACTCTTGCTGAACTCTTCAACAATTGATTGGCTTCAACCGTCTTTAAGATTTCACTTTCTATAAATTCCATGGTAAAATTCATAGGAATTTCCATTCTCAGAATCCGCATGGAGGCCATTAATCTAAAATAATGATCTTCCCAAAACAGGATTTTCCCGTGCACTACCTTGATGGTTTCAAAGAGTGCATCACCATAGGCATAACCTCTGTTTTCAAGGGACAATAGATTTGAAGAAGATTCGTGAAGGGTACCGTTAAAATTAACCATAAAAAAAGTCTCGAAGTTTTAAAAAATCGAGACAAATATACTATTTATAAAAAAGAGTCGGACTAAGCAGAGCCTAAAACCTGCTTTAAATCGGAGATTTGATTTTCCCAGAGCATTTTGGCTTCTTCAACTTCATCTTCATCAATAAAATCAGTAATTATAATTGACACATCCTTAGTGATTTCATCCACTTGAATTCTGATTTCAAAATAATAAGAATCCCCTTCATCGTCATCGACCATCCATCTAAATTTGATGCGCTCACCACTTTTTTTACTGAGTAACTTCGCCTTCTCTTCACTATCATTCCAGATGAACGTAAACAACTCCCCACGTGAGTTTACGTTGTCTGCAAACCATTCAGATAAACCTGAAGGTGTCGATATATATTGATATAATAGTTGAGGAGATGACTGAATGGGAAACTCCAATTCAAATTTAATTTTTTCTTGCATAGGTCTATTTTGTTAACCCGCTCAATATATAATTAATTGTTTAGTTTAAAGACAAATTGACTAAAATAATTTTATCGCATTTTTATGGTTTTAATGTTTGGTGAGATTAATATTGTTTTTATATTTGCAGCCTTAAATTATGGCAGTATGGCCTTATGGCTTGTCAGTCCAATCCGAAGTCAGCTTCGAAATGGAAACATTGGATTCAATATCTGATGGGCGTTATAAAATAAGTTAATGGCGAGGTAGCTCAGCTGGTTAGAGCGTCGGATTCATAACCCGGAGGTCAGGGGATCGTGCCCCCTTCTCGCTACATTGTAAACGAAGGAAAAGTCAAGATATCTACATCTTGACTTTTTTATTTGCTAAAACATTTAGACATTTTAAATTCATTCCTGTCTTTCTCACACCGTAAAATTTCTTTTAACTCGTTGTATTACTCCATTCCATACACTATCCATACACTATCCATGGAGTATCTATGGAGTATCTATGGAGTATCTATGCACTATGATTAGAGCGGTTGATTGAAGGAACAATATTTGCATAATCCTAAAATCCCACAACTTTTTGACTTGATCCGAAGTAATGTGGCATTGGAAGCCTTCTGAAATGGGATCCATTGAACATGAGATTGCCGCGCTCGTGCCTCGCTCGCAATGACGGGTGATTAGACCGAAAAATATTAACCAAGAAACCCTTCTCTTTTAAAACTCCCCAATATCCGCTCCCCTATTCCCTGATCCAATTTAATATCTGCATTCAGCACATTCGTTTTAATAATACCTAATCTTGCTGATAGTATCATATTAGCCTGTTAGTTTTGTAAGTAAAATCCCAACATATATAATATAATTATTATATTTAAACCCTCCCTCAAAAAACAACCCGGTTTTTAATTAGTTATTCCACAAAATAGTAAAAAGTAACAGGCTCTACCCAATAAATATGAATGGGTTGGATGACTAATTAAAACAATAAAATGCAATTAATAAATACAGAACACAGTTTTTCATTTTATAACAAACTACTATCAGCCAAAGAACCAGACAACGAATTTGATATCAATCAATTTACTGGCAGTAAAGGTTCAGGTTCCAATTTAAATCAAACTCAATTTAGATATTTGAGAAAAGGCCTATAAATGAAATTGTTTATTTGAAATCAAATACATTTAAAGAAATAATGCCAAATTATAGCTGGAACTTATGTAATACCCTAGATGACTTTTCAGAGAATAGTAATGGAGGTGTCTATCTTTTAGTATTTAAAGGTTCACCTAAAAGAATAATCTATGTTGGAACAACTCACTGCTTTTCGAAAAGATTACTTCAACATAAAATTGGATACCTGAATGGAAATCGAACTTTATGGAAAACATCTTTATCAGAAGACATCTATGAACTAATGAGCAGTCAAGGACTTGGAAGAGTTGGTAGATTTAAGTATTATGCTTCTCTGGCGAAAAAAGGACTATTATGGGCAAGTACTACTATAGAAAAAGATTTAAAATTTAATGATCTAAATCCAAAAGAGAACTTTCAAAATACTTGGAAAGAATATTCATCAACATTTTTTGTGAAGAATATTGAAGTGTGGACGTGTAACATGTATGGAGATCAAGAAAGAGCACTGGCTTTAGAATCAAAAATTCAAACTACTTTCCAGAAAAACTACAATATTGCATCTCACATTAATGGTGAAGGTATGTGTTTCTTAGGAAAAATTGAAATAAGAGAAAACCTGTCTAAATATAAATTCAATTTTCTCAATTCACCAGATTTAGGGAAAGATGACATTAAGTTAATTAATGAATTACCGGATATAAAAATTATCGATTTCAAAAAAAAGTTAACAAGGAAAAAATCTCTCATAAAAACAAACAAAATTAAAGAAGCGAGAAAAACACGTAGATTTGCTTATACTAGTTGGGATGATATAGAAAATGATATTCTATTCAGTTGTTGTATGTTAAATATTGAGATAAAAGATATCGCTGAATCTTATCTCCAAAGGACTGACAAAGAAGTGAGTCAAAGAATCAAATATTTGAGTAAATATTATACCTTTCCTAAAAACTATACTTGATAAGATAAATGTAAATTAAAACAACATTAAAAAAAACAATCTCGCCATCATAATTGAATAAGCGAGATTGTTATCAAAGAGTTTAATTTAGTTTTCTTCCCTTGAGTGGTGGTACTCTTCGTGATCTGGATTTAATTGATTTCCATGATTAACATCGTCTGGATGATTGTTTCCTTTGTCGTTCTTTGATTTCATAAGTATTGAATTTAGAAGTTGAAATTATTTATTACTATTCTTAGATGCGGAACTTTGCGCTCGAGAGGCAAAACTTCCTTTTGCCACACCACCTGAATTGGAACTTTTGGCTGAAGAACTTTGGATTCTTGAAGCTGCTTGACTACTCATTGATTTTGATTTACTCATGTTTTTTATATTTTAATTATTGATTAAGAATGGTAGTAATTATGAAGTCTTTCTCCACTACTACCGGTTTCAAATTCAAATATCAGAATAACTTAACTTAAATTTTTCAGTTTGTGATAGAGCGCTTATATTTGGGATATCGCAACTGTTTTTTGTGATTTTAAGATGAGATGAATAACAAATGTCATTTCTCTTTTAATTTGTGAAGCCTACTTAACCACCCAAATTAATGAAAAACCCACCATATGATCTAGGCGCCTCCAGTGATCAATTTATTGCCCTTTTTTTAGTTCTTATATGTCTATTTGTAATACTTGTTTTTAGGAATTGGTACAACCTATTTAAAAAACGTAGTTTAAGAAAAGAAAATAGACGACTGACAGAACAGTTAAAAGCACATCAACGTGATATTTCGAACTTTAACATTCAAGTGAAAAAGACGAAGGCTATTGAAGAGCGACTTAAATTCAGTCAAGCAGCAATTACTCAATTAGATAACGAGCTAAGAGCCTATAAGGAGAAATTCTATTCCACATTAAGCCAAAAAGAAAAAGAAATAGAAGAACAAAAGGACATTATTAATCATCAGAAAATAGCTTACGAACGTTATGTTAATTTTAAAAACGTTGAAACCAACAATACCAGACTTGGTGCACATTTTATTAAGAATGTGATAAGTCAGATTTATATTGATTTAGATACAGCAGAAAATAACCCTAAATCATTTTTCGGCATTTATTACAGTTTTAAAAATACAGAAAATAAGATTCCCCCTCTGATCGCCTTAAAGCATATTTTTAAACTTTTAGACTACAATGTTCACGCTATAAATAAAGAACACATCAGTTTAGACGAGGAATGGAGACATATTGAAATGTTTATGGAGTTAATTCAATATCTTAAACCAAATACGGACATCAAATTAGAAACCCAGATAAGTATAGAGCAAAAAAGACTTTTAAAAATAAAACCTACTTTATTTTTTCCATTTGTAGAAAATGCTCTAAAACATGGAAGCTTAAATAATGAGAACTCTTTTATACGAATTGTTTTAAAGGAAAATGAAGACAAACAATTAATCTATTGCCTGGTGAATAGTGCTGAACAAAGAGGAGCTGGCGATAGTAAAGTCACACCAACTGCTAATTTTGGTTTAAATGCACTACAACAGTTGCTAAATGCCTACTACCCTAATAGCAAATTAGAACACAAAATATTACCAAACAACCAATATCAATCTGAACTAACTTTAAACCTGAATTAATTGATACGTTATATTCTAGTAGACGACAATCCAAGTGTTTTACATTCTGTAAAAACAAAAATAGAAGCTTTACCGAAAGATTATGATCTGCAACATATAAAGAGCTATGACAGTTCTAAAAAAGCGTTTGAAGAAGTGAACGAGAGTAATTACGATTTATTGATCGTAGATTATGAAATGCCAGTGTATAATGGTCTTGAATTAGCTCGAAAAATTGGAAAGAACAAGAAAATTATCTTTTTAACCTCCACGACTGATAACGAAAAAAAAGTGATTAACACCCTTGATATTTCCGGATATTTAAGTAAACCATTTGACATAGAGGAATTTAAGTATATTATTAAACATAAAATTATCGGCAAAATAAATTCTTCCAAAGCATATTTAAAACCTCACACAATAACCTTGAACATTGGCGCTAACAAAGATGTGCGTTTTCTAACGAATCAAGTGTATTACATTAGCAAATCATTAACTGATAATGGTGAACAGCCCATCAAAAATCATGTACATTTATATGGGAAAAATGATGTTGTTTTATATGCGAACCTAAGGATTACTATAAAAGACCTTTATGAGAAATTAGCAGATTACAACTTTGAGAAGATAGATCAGAGTAATATAATTAACATGGATTATTTAAAAGAACGTGATAACATGCATATTAGACTACAGGATTGTAGAGAAAGCTTTGTAGTTACCTCTAAGCACAAACCTGGAATTGTGGCAAAATTAAGAGCTATACTAACGCAAAATTAAATTAGTTTTAAGAACTAATAATACTCTTTTATATAAGCACAAGCTCTTTCAAATAAGATCTGATCCTTATGCAGTTTGTACTTTAAAAGTGCCTTACGTAACGACTTTTGAACTTCACGCTCTCCAGAACTTGTCACTTGCCAACCCGGAAAACGAACTATCCGCACAATGGCATCAATGTCTTCAACGATACGTTCTACTACGGCTGGTGTTTGGTCGGTTTTAAGCTCTAAGAACAATTCGGTCAATGCTGCTTTTGGTGTTCTTTCTATGAGAAGCTCTTCAAGCTCCTTCTCTGCCTCTACAGTTTGTTTGGCCAGTTTACAAAGTTCCTTAATAAATTCTATGGAAGTAATTAAGCCTTGTTCGGCTTGATTCCTTAAATCTTCAAGACGTTCACTTAGTGATTTAAATTTTGGATTTCCCGCGAATTTCTTGAAACGCTTTATTAATATCTTTTCAAGTTTTTTAACGCTCTGTGGATCTGGGTTGTTAAATATATCTTCAATTATATCAGCATCTAACCTGAATTCTTCAAGCTGATGCACCTCTCCCACATGAATGTTATCGTGAATCAACTTTGTAGTTTGTGCACCCAATGAAAACCAAAGTAATTTCCCGATATTATCTGAAGCGGGCCTTACGGATTCAAAGACTTGACTTAACCATTTATAATCCTCTTGGTAACTATTTAAAACGTTATCCGGTGATAGTGACTCCCATAATTTGGAAAGAAATTTATAATCACTAGCAAAAGCATCCTTCTTTTTGTTATCACCTATTGCATTCTGGGCAAGTTCCAACCCTTCAAAACCACCTATGGCCCTATCTACACCTTCAAAATGTGACAAAGTATCTTTCATGGCATCAGGTAATTTCTCCCTTAATTCTGATAGATTTGTAATAACTGTTTTAATACTTTCTTCATCAAATTGTAAAGCTTTAGCTGCATCATCAAAGACGCCAAAATAATCTACGATGCGACCAAAGGATTTTCCTTTATACAAGCGGTTTGTTCTACAGATGGCTTGCAAAAGTGTATGGTCTTTAATTGATTTATCTAAATACATAGTCTGCAAAATAGGCGCGTCAAATCCTGTCAATAATTTCGCGGTAACGATTATAAACTGTAAATCACCCAATGGATCATTAAATTCGTCTACAATTTTTTCTTGTTGTCCTTTATCAACAGCCCACTTTTGTTTAAACTCCAAAGTATCATTTGCTGAAGTTGAAATCACGACGCGACTGGCATCTACAGGGAAGTATTTATCTAGCTCTTCTTTGTATTGAACACAAGCATATCTATCTGGTGTAACAATCATGGCTTTAAAACCATGTGGTTCTACTTTTTCCTTGAAATGAATAGCGATGTCCTTCACGATTTTATCGACACGCTCTGGTGACTTTAAAAACGCCGACATCTTTGCCGATTTCTTATTTAATGCATCTGCTTCTTCATCTGTAAGTGCTGACGATTCTCTAAATTCCTCAAAAGCTTTATCAATTGTTTCTTTATCCACATGTACATCTACCAAACGGGGTTCAAAGTGTAATGGTAAAGTAGCATTATCCCTAATAGAGTCATGAAAGGTATAGCGCGACATGTAACCCCCTTTGTCTTCTTCAGCTCCAAATGCCCAAAAGGTATTCTTATCTGCTTTGTTGACTGGTGTTCCTGTTAATCCAAAAAGAAAAGCATTCGGCAATGCAGCTCTCATTTGTCGACCCAAATCACCTTCTTGTGTGCGGTGCGCTTCATCAACCAAAACAATAATATTGTCTCTGGTGTTCATGTTAGGTTTTGCATCCCTGAACTTAAAAATCATAGAAATGATAATCTTTCTGGTATCGTTTTCTAATAATTTTTGAAGCTGTTTGATATTATCGGTAGTCTCAACATTTGCAATATCTGCTGCATTGAACGTTCCTGTAATTTGTGTATCTAAATCCGTTCGATCCACTAAGACAATTACCGTAGGACTTTTCAAGTCTTTTTCGCGCCTCAATTTTTGAGCGGCAAAAACCATTAATAACGATTTACCAGACCCTTGAAAATGCCAAATCAAACCTTTTTTAATTTTACCCTCCTTAACACGTTCTACAATTTTATTGGCACCTTCATATTGTTGAAAACGCGGTATAATTTTAATACGTTGCTTCTTATTATTAGTGGTGAAAAGTGAAAAATTCAAGAGTATATCCAATAAACGTCTGGGATGCATTAAATCTGATAACTCTTTACCGATCTCACCTAAACCCAAACGCTTGGCTATGGCATCTTCATCATTCTCTAAGCGCCAAGGCGCCCAAAACTCTAAGGGTGTTCTAATAGCCCCATAATAGAGCTCTTTCCCTTCCGTTGCAAAGGATAATATGTTAGGAACGAATAATTGAGAGATAGAGTTCTCATAAATATCATGAACCTCATAGGCACCATCCAGCCAACTGACCGATGGACGAATTGGGGTCTTTGCTTCCCCTATAACTACTGGGATTCCGTTTATAAATAAGACAATATCTGGTATTTTGGTCTCTCTGTGATGAATTCTTAGTTGAGAAGTTGCAATAAAACTATTGTTCTTCAATTCTTCAAAGTCGATTAGCCTAATTGGCACATGTCGATTATTCTCACCAAAAGGCATGGTTTTATCACCTTGTAACCATTGAAAGAACTCCTCATTGGCACGAACCAACCCAACTTGATGTACGGAAATTAGAATAGCCCGTAACTTATAAATTACTTCATCAGCTAAATCGGGGTTTTGTGTGATTTCAGGGTTTAGCCGAATTAATGCTTCTTTTAATTTTGATTCAATCAACACCTCATTTACGGAACGTTGTAATTCTTGGGAAGATTTATATTTCCAAAACCTCGGATACGATGTTGAATCTTCAGATACTTCATTAGTATTTAAATTAACACCCGTAAGTTGTTTGATGATGTAGTTTTCTACACTGTTTAGTTCGTTGAAGCTCATATTACATTTTTATAATAATTTATACATCATAAATCCAAAACTTACCACCGTAACTATAAGAATAGATACAACAAATAGTAAAAGCTGATCTATTTTTTTCCTATTCATATCTAATTTGGAACTTAAGTTTACCATTTGCCTCAAAACTTCGTTTTCCTTCTCATCGACTAATTGTAGTTGTTCTAATAATCTGCTTTGACTATCCGTTATTGATTTATTAAGTTTTTTAGTGTTAATATCAATTTCTCCGGAAGTTGATTTCGAAAAACGACTAAAATCCTCACTAACTACTTCTTTAAGGCTCTTTAGTTCAGCAGAATAGGTATCAACCTTTTTTTGAAACTTATCGAGAACTGAATCAAGAGTTTGATTAGTTGATTCCTCATAATTATTAGCTAAAGTTTCAAACTTATGGCTTTGGTCCGAAACATTGCTACTTAATGTTATTAATGCATCATTCAAAGACTTCTTTATAACTTCAAAGTCATTTTTCTTAGATTGATAATCATTTTCAATAGATGTCTTAAAAATTTGTACAGATTGTACAAAAGACTCAATTTCATCAATTGTTTTTTTTGCGTTTTCGCTATTTTTCGATGTTATCTCGTTTATTGATTTTAAACGCTCAAGTTCATTTATTAGCGCTTCAAATTCTTCTTGTAATTTTATAGTTTTAGCCATTATTCTGTGATTTTATCTAGAAGTTCTTTTAATCTAAAATGTGTTCTGTTCACCAATAATTCAGAAGATAGTTCATTCATTAAAGTTTCAATTTCTGAATTAAAATCAAGGGTTTTTTTATTGAATAGATCAATTAAAGACATCACCTCCTCCCATGAGTCAATGCGCAACATACGCCTAAATCCTGATCTATATAAATCAATTGCTGTAGCTACTAATGGCTTAGTATTAGCACTTTCTAAGGTATCTTCTTCCTTCAACTCCAAAGCAAATAAACTAAAGGAGGTTAATAAATCAACACTAGCATTATCCACCATGTTAATCCGTAAATTATCACAGGCACCTCTCAAGTGTTTGGCGTTATCAATCTGTCCTCCTAGCCCATCTGGTGGTTTATCAATAAAATTGATGTATTTTTTTACAATAGCACAATTTTCTTTAGTTCCTTTTTCAGTGTCGGCAGGCAGATAATCTTGGCGAGCATATTTAGAAGTAAAGTATCTAATCATTCGATCACGAAATTCATCCTCCCCCTCACTTAAGTGAACCTTACACAATTCTTGCATATAATCTATTGAACGTTTTCTTTTGTCTGAAATCTCGCTTTCAATAAATTCAATTAACACATACAATACCTTAGTAAGTATAGAGTTTTCTTTGACTTTTCTAACTTTATTAAGCCACAGCTTGGTGGTTTCTATTCCCAAGTATCTTCTTAAATAAGATTTAAAGTTGTTTCTATATTCTCTATCACTTTTTGCCTTAAAACGTACTTCAATAGATTGTCCAACATAATCAATAACATAATCATCAATTATCCCTAAAATATTCAAACGATAAACAGCACGTTGAGTGTCCTGAGCATTCCTTATCCTTGAAAAATTATCTTTCAAAAACTTTTCAGTATCGCTATTTGGAGAAAATTCCCGTTTTGCTACGCCATACTTATTGATTTGAAATTTATAATATTGATATCTAATACTTTCTGAAAAATCATCTTTATCAGTACTAAAGTTATAAGCAGCTCGTATAATCCGCTCTTCGAAATCCTGATACCCAATTCCTTTAATAACTTCATTCATTTTAGAAACTGTTCCATTTGTAAAACCTATTTTCAATCTATACTGATCATTTGTACCACTCTCAATAAGTGTTCTTATACCATCTGCTGTTTTAGTTTTAAAATAGCCTAAGTAGTCGTTATTCTCACAAGAATCTTTTAAGGTCTTTCTTGCAAATTCGAGTATCTCATTTGCTTTCTCAATATTAAAGTTTTGTGTGGCATCTGGATAACTGCGCAGATTCCTCTCCAAATCTAATAATCCAATTTTTACACGCACATCTGCGTTATCGTGCCAAGGCCCGTTTACATAAACATACCGATCTTTATATAGATTCACCGATTTCACCTCTGGATATTTATCTGTAATCTGTTGCTTCAAAACATTTACGAAAAAGTTATCTTCATACTGAACTTCTTCTAAAAGTTCATCTATTATAAGTCTTTCTCGCTCTATACCCTTAAAGGCATTCTTATAAAAATCATAATTAGTTTCAACATCTGCGGGATGATACAGAATGGAACATAACGAAGGATTTCCATCTCGACCAGCTCGACCAGCTTCTTGATAGAAACTTTCTACAGAGTTAGGAAAAGAGTAATGTATCGAATAACGAATATTAGGCTTATCTATTCCCATTCCAAAAGCCTTAGTTGCTATCATTAAGTTGGCTTTGTTCTTAATAAAATCATCTTGATTACCATATGATTCTTCAGCTTCAGATTCCACTAAATTATCTTTGATAACATTATCATCTCCACCACCAAAAAAAGTTCTAATATCTAAAAATGACAAATCTTTAAGACCTCCACCAAAATTGTCTCTGCCATAAGCTAAATGCATTACTCCATTGGGCAGTTTAGTTGATTTTATTGGGCAAAAAATTACACCAGCATTTTTATATTCATTATTTGATTTTCCGAAAAAATCTAAATCTTCATTGATATATCCATATTGTTTTTCTAAAGCACGGATTCTATTAGGCATAGCCGTGATGAAATCTTTAATAACAGGATATTTACTGAGCCCAAGTTTTCGTTCTCTCTCGTAAAATTCTAAACCGTTTGGAACTTCAGCTTTTATAGGAATAATATTAAAATTAAGCTCTGCTCTGTCAATGGATTCTGCGGCTAAGCTAATTATGGCTTCTTCATTCAAGTCCAATTCTCGCTGTACATCAGCTAACACATCAAATGATGCTGTAGCCGTAAGTCCGAAAATGGTAAGTTTACCTTTCTTGGCAGAGCAATGTCGTTTTAAATTTTCGGCCAAGTTTAAATACACGTGTCTAAAGTCATGGCCCCATTCAGATACACAGTGTGCTTCATCGATTACTGCATAACTGAAATACACATTTAAATCTCGACAACTTGATAATATCTGTCGGAAATTCTCCATTTGAAACCGTTCAGGAGAAACAAATAGAATTAAATAATTTCCCTCTATAAGTTTTACCATACGCTCTTCGCGTTCTTCCTTAGTATTGAAAGAATTGATATAGCTTGCATTACTAATACCATTATCAATCAATTTATCGTATTGGTCCTTCATTAAAGAGTTAATAGGATCCACCACCATGGTAACTCCTGGATGCAACAATGCACAAATTTGAAAAGTTAAAGACTTACCACCACCGGTAGGCAACAGGCCTATTACATCTTTACCAATTAGCGCTCTATTAATAATAGCCTCTTGGCCTGGCCTAAAATGAGCTTTTCTAAAAATATTTTGTAAGATATATTGTAAAGCGTCTTTCTGTTTCTGAGTGTAATATTCAAAACTATGTAATTCCCTACGCTTACCGTTTGTCATCTCTTTTTCCGTAATGACAACTTTTCCTAATTTTTTGTAATTAATTTGACGGTCTGTAAGAATCTTGAAATTTAAAGAAGATTTCTTCCCTTCTGTGAGGGAGGACAATACTATTGCATTTTCATTCTCGTCATTTATTGATATCAGTACTTCATTATTCAATTGATTCTTTCCTAAAAGTGGTATTTTAATCTCATCTTTATCAGATAAGTTATTCAACGCGCTGAACAGTTCATTTAAATCATCTTGTAATAAGCTATTTTCCTGATCAGTAAGTCCTTTTATTTTAAAAGAAGTCTCTACAGGATTTGACATAAGCACCAACAACATGGTTTTTTGAAGTTGGTTATATGTGATTCCCATTTTTAAACATTTGAAAATATTGAAAATGGAGTGATTTAGATCATAAACCTGCTTTTCTTCTAGAAAACCAAATTGCTGCATTACCAAAGTAAGATCGGTCGTATTAACATTTTGATCCCAATTTAATTTCGATTTAATTTCTGGTCTCGAAAAGTTAAAAGGCTGGTGATCAGAAAAAAACCTATTAAGTAGATATGTACTTATTTTTAACGAAGCTCGTGTTACATCGCCCCTATTTAAAATGTTCCAACCTGTTTTAAGTAGAGGTGGTACTTCACTTTGATTTATATAATTTGGCGCATTACTAATTGAACACGAACTATTTTTCGTATAAAATTCTGCAACATTTTCAGTACCTATAAGTGAGCTGAGGTATTGATTTAATTCATCTATATAAAAGGCTCCATTTATTACAGTCATAATTTAAATATATAACACCGGTTAGCTAAATCCCAATGTATTGGGCTATGTTAATAATCTACCAATTATCCTCTTTCAATACCTCTTCGATTTTACTGGATAGTTTAAAATAATTTTTGAATGTATCTAAACTTGGCTTCAGTATTTCAAATTCAGGTAACTCCACAAGTTCCTCATCAATTATATCAAACACTTTATAATTTGCAATGACAATACATTTTATCATACCTCTTGTAATAGCTACATTCAAACGATTTGGACTGTAAAAAAAGTCCAGCCTTCTTTTAGACTCTAAAGGATGAGAGTTAGACATACTGTAAATAATATAATCTCTCTCTTGTCCTTGCATTCTGTCTACAGTATCAATAAAAATAGGCTCTGCATCAATATTTTGAACAAATTTATTCAGGGCTTTTTTAATTTCTCTAACTTGTGCTCTATATGGAGTTAATACCCCAATATTCTTTAAATCAACACCATCATTTATTAAATCATTAACTATTTCAGCAACAATATTAGCCTCATGTTGAGACCTTCCTTGAGAATCAAAAATTTTATGTAAATACAATACCTTCGAATCTGGGTGATTAATTACTTTTGAAAACCCATTGCTTTTTATATAAAATGACTCAAAAGGACGAGCAGACGTTAGATTATTATTATAAAATAAAGTATTAGGTATCCTGATAAGTTTATCGTTTAATCTGTATGAAATATTTAATAATGACTTTTCATTTGGATACAACCTTACTAATCTACTAAAAACAGATTCAGAGAACATTGAAACTCCCGTACCAGATGGCATAATTGGATCAAGCTGTTGGTGGTCACCAACAAAAATAAATTTATCTGATTTTGACATTACAGAAACTGCCATAGGAATACTCATTTGTGCAGCTTCATCTATAATAGCAACATCAAACTCCCAATTGTTTAAGCGTTTAGAAGCTGGGTAACACATCGAGTATGGCGTTCCACCTATAACTATGCCTTCCTTGCTTACATGAGTGTTAAACGCGTATTTATCCATAGGCAATCTAATCATTCTCGTCAAATTTTCATTTCCTATAACCTCAGCGGCTTGGTACTTTTCTCCTATTTTGACAACTTTAGATTTATCTTTTATTTTGTTAGATATTGCGTTTAAACAATTATTGATGGCTGTATGTGTTGGTGCCGATACAAATACTTTTTTTCCTGCATCAACTAAAAGTTTAGCTATATGTGCTATAGTTTCTGTTTTACCTGTACCTGGTGGACCTTGTATCAAATGAAAATTTGGAGCACAAATAGCTCTGTTTACCGCATTATTCTGAGAGTCATTTAATTGGATATAATTAAATGTGTTACTACTTAAATTTCTTAATTCTCCCTTGAGTAAATTCTCAATTTTGTTAAGACGCAAACTGTCATTCTCTAAATTGCCAGCTGTTGCTGATAATAATTTTAACGTGATATCTGTTTTTACAATATTAATTTCCCAGTGATTCCGATTGTAATTTTCTGAATCTATATAACAGGATTTAACATCGAAATCATTTGGTGCTAGTATGAAATTATCAAGAGAGTCTTCAATAATCTCCATTTTGAATTTTATATTACCATTACTAAGAACCACTAAGCCACCTTCTCTAAACTTAGATATGTTATTATCACAGTAAATTTTAGCAGACTGAATGAACTTTATAGGATAATTTAATTGCTGACACCATTGGTTAGGTGCCTGATCAAAAAAACTAAACACAACTTTTAGGTTGGTCATAGTTGTTCCCTTTGCCACACGTTCATCTAAAGGCAAGTTTATTTGCTCTTCATAAGATTCATCATCTTTATTTTGCTGGATTGAAATCGCTTGCCTAAACTCTGTTAATACTGACATATTTATATTTTATGGTTAATGGAATTTAATATTATAGCTACTTCTTTATCCATATTTACAAGGCTAACCCTATGATAATCCTCATAGTTTTCATGTAGCACTATTAAATTCATAGATGAGATGGGCATATTGTACTTTTTTTGAAGTATGTGTTTATAAATATTTTGTTGTAAAGCATATTTATAATAGCTCGAGTTATCTATATGGCTTAAGTCTGACATAGCATATCCGTAACCGTATTTTTTCGGATATCCATCTACCACAAGTTTCTTACTACGTTTCCAATCTGCAATTAGATACTCCTCTTTGTTCGGCTTTTTAAAAAGCGCATCTACGGTTCCGGCAACATTAAATTCATCCAGCAGAATTCTTTTTTCTGCCTCAACAAACTCAAATCCCTTTTCTACAACAATTTCTTCATAAAATTTTTTGAATAATCTAAACTCCTTAGAGTTGGCATCATGTTTTTCGCCTTTTAAGAAGTTCTCAATTTGTTCATGCATAAAAGTTCCCCTTTCTGCAGCCTCATCCCTCATTTTAAGAAATTCATCTAAAACCTCTTCCTCTGTTCTTTCTTCCCTTTTGGCTTTAACTTCAATAAACCTATCCATATCAAATGGAAAGAATCTATCAATTACTGTAGTCACTGATATATATTCGGCATTCCCAGTCTCGTCTTTTGGATGATGGTATTTATGAGATTCATCTTCAAAAGCAATATTTTCTTGAAGTGTAGCGGATTTAAATTTTTTTGTTCTTTCTAATTGATTCTCAATACCATCTATATCATATATATCTACTAAAATTTCTGAAGATCTATTTTGTTTCTCAAATTTCTCAATCCCTAAATACCGTTCTCTATAATTGTCTTTTTGCCATCTTACTGCTTGTTGATAAGACCATTGTGGCTCAGAGGCACAAGTGGAGAGTTGTTCTAGTTTATAACTGCGTATGGAATTTATGACATCCGTTATAAATGCAATACATTCCTGTTCTTGAAGATGTACTTGGCGCTCAGTGAATCTAATAACTACCCATCCACTTTCTGTAAAAAACAAATCTCTAGTATCATCTTTTTCTTCCTCATGAGTTGGGAAACGATAGTACCCATCATAAGGCTCGTCTATCTCAATATCGATATATAGATTTATATTTTTATCTATTAAAACAATGTCTGGTTCATAAGGTTTGTTGTAAAATGGAATTACCATATGTAAATCCATTGCAATTTCCATATCATGAATTTTTGCACAAATAGCCTCATAAAAATCTTGCTCTTTGTATCCTTTTCCCAGAGCTCTACCTTTTCTAGGTAATTTAAGAAATGACTCCTCTTTAGGCATTTTTACAACAGGATACTCATAAACTTCTCCTTGTTCAAAAAATTGATTAGGATAGAAATTAATTTTTAGATTATCTGTTTGATTTGGATTTTTTTCAGAATGTAATTTGGTTGTATCATTACCTACGACAGTTGATTTAATTACTTTCTTATACGTAGCAGCAGGTTCGATTGCTATAGAAGGTCTTGACACTTTAACTTTTGCGTATTGCTCTTTTTTAGAGATTGGACGCTTTACTTCATTACCGCCGGATAGTTCCCTCTTTTTTACTTTCCACTGTTGTTTTATACTTGTAAAAAACTCGCTTTTTTGTTCCTTTGTGAGATTAGCAGGTGAGCTTACATTATAGTTAGCAAGTGTTGCAAGGAAGAACTCCCTGTACGCTTTTTGTAAAAAAGACAACTCCCGCTTGGCCATTTATAAAGTGTTAATTAATTCTATGTATAACGTAATGCTGAAAATCAAACCCACTCCCACCAGACTTCACATCCTTTAAATACTTAAAATTCCTATCGGCGGAAATCTCCAAGTCTACAGCGTTTTTATCTTCTCGAATCCTGAATGGAATTCCTTTCGCAAATCCTTTTGGTAATTTTATCCAAATGGCGCTATCCGTCATATTTAATAAAAGATGGACATCATTGGCAAATTTTGATACATGAACATTAAACCACCAGACCTCTTTAGATTTATTAATCTTGGAATATGACGTATTTGAACTGTTTAGGCCTGCATTATGACGCTCGTTAATTATTGCAATAAGTTGAGATTTTGTTTTCATACTTTATTTCATTTATTACCTCGCGCTATTTCCGTACAATTGTTTCTCAAGACCCTGAGGCTATTTAAAGCGCATATCATTCCATTATTTCATTGTAAATCTTTAATGCTTTTTCTTTTGCAGTTTTATATGACTCATAATGTATTTGCAGGTCGTTTTGAAATCTTGGCCATTTACCTGTTTTGTTACGGATGAGATATACCAATTCTGATTCTACAGCTTCTAAATGTTGACAGACAAACTTATTCTCCTCGGCGCCCTTACCAAATAGATTCTGAAACACAAAAACAGTTAACTCTAATTCCTCTTGTATATGTTTCCATTTATAGCCAATGGCGCGATTATTTTCTTTTGCTTTTAAACCGGAATTTAAACGTGTTGCAATTGATTGAAACGTAAAGCCAATGTAAACGATTTCATTAGCCACACTAATAACATATAGTTTAGGCAGAGCGCTATCGGTTAATGGATCAGTGAAATTAACCTCCTTTTCGTTATAAAACTTTTTTCCTATTTTTCTATTATTTGCATCCCCAGCTAATAGTATTTTATATTTATATGGACCTCTATACATAACTAAAACACCTGATTAATTAAACTCTTTTGTAAGGCTTTGGAACTGGAGATTTTGGATTCAAGTTCCAACCTGGTATTTTCATATTCTAATAATTTCCCTGTAATATTCTTCATTACACCTTTTGGAGGAATCACAACCCTAAATCTCCTTATAGAAGATTTTGAAATTTCTAAAAAAGTACTTCCACCAGCAAGTCTAGTCAATTCGTTCGTTAAATATTTTAAGAGAAAATAGAGAAAATAATTAGTGACCTTTTCGTTACAAATGAAATTTGAAAAACCTTGGTTAGTCGCCATGGGCACATCATTAATAATTGCATGACCAATAGTTGCTCTTGAACAATACAGTAATGATCCTATTGGATAAAGTCTATTGGAGATGTTTCTCAACCCACTTTCTGTAATATATTCTTTAGTTCTGTCTAGCGTTATTCTATTATGATTTGTCACATCTGTTGGTGTTAACCAAGGAATATCACCGTTCCAAAATTCTTTCACATCTCTTGATGGTGTCGAGCCTCCTGTTATTTCAGCAATCTCCGAAAGTCGATAAACTTTATAGTTTATCGGAAGTTTTTTTTCTATTCCACTTGTATATTTATTAAGCCATTTCTTTTCATATGTCCGTTTTGAAATATCAATTTTCTCTAAAACCTCATTCTCCCTCTCAATCACCTCATCCATAGCCCAAAGTAATTCAGCAAGTTTGGCTTGTTGGTCTTTTGGTGGGAGGAGGAATTCGTAGTTGGCTAGGTCTTTAAATTTTACTCGGGGAGATAAACCACCTGCAGAATGTTTAATAGCATAATCGAAAAACTTGTCATTTTGAACTATAAATGGTAATAATTGTGGAAGTAAATTATCCTTTGCTCTCAAAACAGTTATATCTCCTGAGCAAATACCACTAAACTTAGCTTGCGCTGCTTTTTTTAAATATGCTCTACGCCTTCCAAATAATACATCACCTTCCGCAAATCCCTTTGAAAATGTTGTAGAAGTATCAAGATTTGCTGAATGACGTAAATGGATATCTTCAGATTCTATATGCTCAAGTCCAACTACATGTTTTATGCCATCTGCTTTTGGGTCTTTAGATGATTCTTTAGGCTCAAAGACTACATCGCCGAATTTAACTGGAGTCCAATCACTCTTATCTATTGATATTTGTTCACTTATCATCGTCTCCATTAATTTTGCAATATTTTAAATAAATCATCCATCGATGATTTCAGATTACTTCCTGATTTGTTCCAATTATCATATGCTTGCTCAAAGGATAAGATTTCGCTTCCTTCTTCTTTTTCAGGTTGTACATAAAGACTAATATTCATATTACCTTTATTAGCAAGTACATCTTCCGCACTTACCAAGACAGAAAAGTTCTTTTGACTTTCATAGTTTTTAAAAGCATTGAATATTTTATTGATATGCTTTTCTTCTAAGAAAGATATAGTCTTTTCCTGTTTCACTTCATTAACAGCATTGATAAATAATATTTCACCTTTTCTTTCTTCACTTTTATTAGTTCTTGTAATTAACAAACAAGCTTCCATCGGAGAGTTGTAAAATAAGTTTGGGCCTAGCCCAATAACACATTCTACCAAATCTTCCTCAATCATTTTTCTACGCATGTCGGCTTCTGCATCTCTAAACAAAATACCGTGAGGCCATAATGAAATGGAACGTCCGTTTTCAGCATCTAAACTCTTCTGTATGTGTTGCTGAAACGCATAATCGGCACAGCCTTGTGGTGGTGTTCCCCAAAGATTACGCCCAAAAGGATCGTTGGTAAACGCTTTTTGGTCCCAAGATTTTATGGAGTATGGTGGATTGGCCAATATGACATTAAAGGTTTTAAGGCTGTCGTTCTTTAAAAAAGCAGGTTGCGCCAAGGTATCGCCACGTACAATACTAAACTCTTCGATGCCGTGCATAAACATGTTCATACGTGCAATGGCCGAGGTAATTAAGTTTATTTCTTGTCCGTATAATTTTAGGGTGCGGTATTCTTTGCCTTCATCACGTAAATGCAAGGCGCAGTTCAATAATAAACCTCCAGAACCACAGGTAGGATCGTACACGCTTTCTCCTGGTTGTGGGTCCATAATCATGGTCATCAACTTCACAACCGTTCTATTGGTGTAAAATTCTGCCGCAGTATGGCCAGAATCATCTGCAAACTCTTTTATTAAATACTCGTAAGCGTTTCCTAACTGATCATCAGGAACATTGGCTTGATTAAGTTTGTGTTGCGAATAATGTTCTATAAGATTAGTAAGTGTTTCATCACTCAATCTGTATTTATTGGTCCAGGAAGCATCACCAAAAATACCATAGAGGGTTTCAGGGTTTGCTTTTTCAATGTCGCGCATGGCATCTTGGATAGCAATACCAACATTTACTGTGGTTTCGCGAACTTTATTCCAATGTGCGTTTTCTGGGACTATGAAATGATGGTTTTCGGCGAAGGCGGCATATTCCAAATCGCCATCACTCACTTCAAGTGCTTTTTCAAATTCCTCATCATACACATCGCAGATGCGTTTAAAAAACAATAATGGGAAAATATATTGTTTATAATCGCCTGCGTCGATGGTGCCACGTAGTTGGGTTGCTGCTCCCCAGAGGTATTTTTCTAATTCTTTTTGGGTCATTCTATTCGTTATCTACTGTTAATTCCGCTCTTTTCTTATATGGTCTTATGATAGAAGTGAACCATAAAATAGCAGCCTCCCCATCTTTTATAGTAGCATCTGTTATGTCTCTACTATGTCTTATTGAATTTCTCAATTCCGCAATTTGATTGAATCGAACTTCTAAAGTCCCCTTACTTCCAAAAATCTCTTCAAAAGAGGCGTAAGCAGGTTTGGATACAATAATATCTTTATATTCCTGCATATCAAAAAAGTCCATACGCCTTCTTAAGTCGTAAAACTGATTTTTATCCTCCCCTGGGTTTTTACCTAACCAATTTTTAATTCTTGCGTTGACTTTCTCTTTAATATGATTTGGAATCATTTCTTGATAAGCATCTAACTCTGCTGCCGACTCAAGTCGTTCGGCTATAATGCTACGTAAGGAAATCTCAATATTTTCAATTTCCTGATCAAAATGCTGTAGGTCCTGGTTTTTAACATCCTTAGAATAATCTTCGTAATATGATTTCAAAAAATTGTTTATTCCATCCGTTAATTTTTTTCTCCTTTCGTCCAGAAATGTGTCATAGTTATCTAAGGTATAAAGCGAAGCATCTGTTGGTACAAACTGTTTTCTCAACTGTTCTGGATCTATTTTTGGTAAATATTCGGCAGGATCACCATCCAAGATTTCCATGTTTGATTTTTGAGTAATAAATGCAATATTGGATATTTCATTTACCATTGCTTTATGTATGGAACTTGACGAATTATACTTTTTGTATAAAAATGCCTTTGGGAAAATATGATGTCTCTCCAACTTATTATTATACCCAACACTCTTAGAATATAGACTCAATACAGGATTAGTCCAATCTTTAGCATTTTGAGCTCTCACTGAACTATAAAAAAGATTGTATATCCTACTTCTCACTCCTTGCATTGAAATATCTTCTGGACGCAGATATAAATTTGTACCTCTAAACAAATGCATTTCTTCTATAAGTGCATCAATTGAGTTATGTTCTTTTATTGCATTCATATCTTTTTCTAAAAAAGATTCTGATGAACCACTAAATCTCCCCCATAGTAAGGCAGTGAACATCCAATAAACAGCTTTGTTTGCTTCTTCTTCAGATTTAAACTGACCGCCATTTTTCTTCAAATAATATCCTAAAACATAAAATACATATAAAGAGCTAAAACTATCTGATGAATCTATAAATGCTTTATCCCTTAAAATATTAATTAAATAGGATAAAATTTTCTTGATTTCTTTCCATTCGGCTTCAAATGTTTCAGGTGTTATCGCTCCTATTTCATCAGAATATTTTCCACGCTCTGTAGTAAATATATTAAGTAAACGAGTGTAATTTCTGAAAGTAAAATCATAATTATACTTGATAAACTCTACAGAGGCTTCTCTAAATCTGTCTTTAGATTCTGGCCAATTTGATGTGATAATGGCCAATGCCAAATCGGATTCATTAAGTGTAGTACCAGTTTTATTAACTAAATTAAAAATTTCTACAACTTTGTCTAATTCAGACATAGTGATTTCTTTAATATAATAGCCATAATCTTGTATGGACCCCAATTTATTTAAGGTAACAATTTTACTTAAATAGTAATTTTTCACATCATCTTCTAATGTTTGAATTTGAGAAATAAAAGTACTTACACCACCCTTACTTAAAAAGTCCGATACATTAATCCACTCAGGATTATTACTCATCTTTTTCTGCATAAAATATTCAAATTCCTCTGTTTCCAAATTAAAATATAAATCCGTTCGTAACGAAACGCCTTCATACCAATCTGGAGTTTGTCCTCTAAATATTGTATAAATTGTCGTTAAGCGTTGTTGCCCATCTAAGATCAACTGATGAAACACAGAGTTTGTATCAGTCATTTTTCCTCTAATTTTTGAAGGGTCTTTGGTTTTCCATATTAAGAATGAACCTGAAGGATATCCCAAGTATAGTGATTTGAAAAATTCCTTCACTTGCTTGCTATTCCACACATAACCTCTTTGAAATTCTGGTATTTTGTATTCTCCGTTATCTATTGAATGTAAAACTTCTGATATCTTCTTTTCCATTAAATAAACTCTTTTAAAATAGTTTTAAACTTCTCTTCTGCTTTTTGACTTTCCGCCCAAGCTGTTTTCAAATCTTTAAGTGCATCTTCTACACTTGGTAAATTGTCCTCTATTATTTTTTCAACATATAGCGGAATGTTAAGGTTAAAGTCATTTTCTTCAATGTCACTCATGGAAGCTACTTTTACATAGTTTTCAACATTATCATAGTGAATATACCAATCAAATAATTGATGTACGTGCTCTATTTCAAGATAGTTCTGCGCACGCCCTACTCTAACCTGGTCAGAACCATCAATAAACAGGACTTTATCCTTTTTACTTTCTTCTTTGTTCTGTTTAAAAACAAGTACACAAGCGGCTAATTGAGTTCCGTAGAAAATATTAGGACCTAAACCAATTACGGCTTCCAACAAATCATCCTCCAATAATTTCTGTCTTATTTTGCCTTCGGCTCCTTTTCTGAATAGGGCACCATGAGGAAGAACAACGGTCATTCGGCCGGTACTGTTCATAGATTTAATCATATGTTGCACCCATGCCATGTCGCCATTTCCTTTTGGTGGCACCCCTGCAATATTACGTCCAAAAGGATCATTGGTCCAGTTTTCTGCTCCCCATTCCTTTAGAGAAAACGGTGGATTGGCGATTACGCAATCAAAGGTCTTTAAACCATCGGCTGCAAAAAAAGCAGGTTGTCTTAAAGTATCACCTCTTGCTATTTGAAAATCTTCAATGCCATGTAGAAACATGTTCATTCTGGCAATAGAACTGGAGGTTAAGTTTTTTTCCTGTCCGAATAATTTAAGAGTTCTATAATCTTCGTTGTTTTCTTTAAGATGATCTACGCATTCTAAAAGCATTCCTCCTGTTCCACATGCAGGGTCGTAAATGGTTTCGCCCTCATGCGGATCTAATATTAATCCTAACAAATGAACCACAGAACGCGGCGTATAAAATTCGCCAGCTTTCTTGTTGGTTAAATCAGCAAAGTGTTTTATAAGATATTCATAGGCATTGCCTAAAATATCTGGTTCAACTAAAGAATTGGATAAGGTGTATTGAGAAAAGTGTTCTATTAAATCAGTCAATAAACGATCTGACAACTTGTTTTTGTTGCTCCATTGAGCATCGCCAAAAATACCGTAGAGAGATTCTTGATTGGCCTGTTCAATTCCGCGAAGTGCTTTTTCAATGGCCAGTCCAACATTGACAGTTGTTTCTCTTACATCTTTCCAAAGACAACCGTCTGGAATTTCAAATCTGTGAAATTCTGGTAAAGAAGCATATTCTACATCACCATCAGATTCTTCTAATGCGAGTTGGTATTCTTCATCGTAAACATCGGATAGCCGCTTGAAGAATAGTAGCGGAAATATATAAACTTTAAAATCGGAAGCATCAACTGGACCTTTAAGAATCCAAGCTGCTTTTGATAAGTATTGTTCGAGTTGAGATAAGGTTAATTTAGTTTTTGTCATTGAAATTGATTGAAAGCCAATAAAAACATAGCATAACACTCACTCTTACAACAAGATGAGCGCTTTACGTTTTTTATAAGTTAGGAAAGGTCAAGATATGAAGATTTTTCAATATTTATCAAGCTTCTTGAATTCCAATCGTGAAATTTTTATGAATATACGTAGAACTACGTATAGGACTATGAGGGATTCTTCCGTAAGGCTTGACTATTATTTATCAAATAACACGACTATTCAATTGAAAAAATGATCAAATTGAAATGACAACCTCAAAACGGCATATCCGTATCAAACCAATCCGATTGCTCCGAACACCTATAAATATCTGTGATCTCGTATTGGGTGAATTCTACGTAGATGGCATACTTATGTCCAGAAGTATTCCCTGAAAAGACAAAAACAGGTTCACTGCACAAGCAGCCTGTACAAATATTTGTTGAAATATTGAGGTAGGTATCCCCTATTTTTTCAAACTTAGAGAAGATCTCTTTTTGTCGGTAGATGAAACTTGTTTTCTTCAGGTCTTCATAATAGGCGTCATCATCCAATAAATCATTTAAGGCATGATAGTCCAAATTTTGGAAAGCATCCAAAACTTTTAAGAGGTGCGATTTTGTTTCTTCTCCTGTTGCTATTTTCTCTACTAATTCCAGTGCTTTCATAGGATAAATATTTCTTTTAAAACTACTGAAATTATTTATAAAAAGCCGCTCATTTTGAACCTCAAAATTTCATTGAAAAAACCTTGTTTATTCCGCACCTATTTACCTACATTTATTAAGATATTTTTATGAACAAAAGTGAACACGAAACTGAACACGATTTGGAACACGACCACAAACAGCGAATGCTTGAATCCCTTATAAAAACTGGGCTAACAGATTTCTAAGCTGCCTATATAAACCGGAGGTCTCGGCTGCAATTCCAAACTTTACCCATTGATAATCAGTTAATTAGATTAGCACACAAACACCTCTATTTGTTGGTCTAACATACCAAAAAACATGTTCTCAAAGTGCGCTGTTTTTTTAAACTCAAGAATAAATTGTTAGTGGGAACCATCAACAATGGCAGGACTAGTGGCCTAAATCCATACCGCTTTTTGCTAAAGGCAGATTCAACAATAATCATAGCCCCATTTTGGGCAACCATGGAAGAAACACCATAGAAACTATCACCTCTTTTCTAATGTGAAGGGAATACACTTATATTTGAGGCGAAAATTTAAGGGTCATAAGAAAGATGAAAAAAGGAGAGATTTCAAACTTACTACGTCAACTCGGATTACTATATTCAGCGGACCGGATGCGATATCATTTTGAAAAGTATAAAAATCGGAAGATTAACAAGACTTTTAAATTAAAAAATCCTGAGGTTAAGTTGCCACCAGATTATCTGATTTATGAATCTTTCCAGTTAAATTACCAGAAATATTACACCGAGAGTATCAATACCGCGAAGTGGCTGACCAACCATTTTGAGAAACATATTGAATTAAAAGATAAAAAGATACTGGATTGGGGCTGTGGTCCCGGTCGATTAATTCGCCACTTACCAAATATAATAGGGAATGGATGTGAGTATTATGGCACCGATTATAATGAAAAGTCGATTGATTGGTGTTCAAAAAACTTGCCCGATATTCACTTCAACAACAATACTCTGAAGGCCCAATTACCATATGATGACAATTTTATAGATATTATTTATGGCATTTCAATTTTCACTCACCTTTCTGAGCAACTCCATTACGACTGGTACAATGAGCTCTACCGAATTTTAAAACCCAATGGCATCATGTTCCTAACGACTCACGGCGATAATTTCAAGGTCAAACTAACGGAGTCCGAATTGAACACATACAATAAAGACGAACTGGTTGTTAGGGGAAAGGTAAAAGAGGGCCATAGGACTTACTCTACGTTTCAACCAAAAGCATTTATGGAAAAACTATTCAGCAATGTTGAGATTTTAAAACATATTGAAACGAAACCCGAAAATGGAGCATGGGTGCCACAAGATATTTGGATTATCATGAAACACTAAATACACCCTTGCCAAACATCTATTTAAATCGTGTGGAAGGCTAGTTTATATTACGCAGTTGCATGGCCTGAATGAATATTCCGAAAAGAGGATGTGATCACCCTTAAAACTCACCCAACAACTTAGCGCCTATCTTCACTTCGTTAAAGCTGCTCTGATTTCCAGTGTTATCTACTGCAATGACACCGATCCTGGTGAGCAGGTCTCGATCCATTTCTTCTGAATAGAGTGGCAATTCGAAAGTATTTTTGGTTCTGTCCAAGATGACGTACTCCCAATCATCGGCATATTTATAGAACACCACCCAATTGAAAACAGCTTCTGCATTAGGGTGACTCCAAGAAACAGTGACTTTACTGCCTTCAACTTTTGTGTCAACCACAGGAGCTTCTGGCAGCTTTGCATTGAGCCACGGACTTGCGGGTACCAACGCCTGTTTTCTATACGGACCGTTCACCAGCGCCTTTGAAAGGTTCGGGTATTTCAACAACGGACTAATGCTCCAATGTGCGGTGCCCTTACTTTCTGCCACCATGCCACGGGTCAACATAATCTGGTTGATGGTTTCATCCACATTGTCGGCATCCCCACCATAATCGATCCTGATGCCTGGCCATAAGTGGCGATTCTGGGTATTTTCAGTTTGCCACCATCCCAATAGTATAGGGAAACTTTGCCCCACTTGATTGATTTTCCAATACAGCTGAGGGGTGAAATAATCAATCCACCCTTCGTTCAACCATAGTTTGGCATCAGCAAACAATTCGTCATATTGATCCATGCCTACAATGGATTTAGGATACCCTGGCCTCCAGATCCCAAACGGACTGATGCCAAACTTCACCTCTGGCTTTTCAGCTTTAATTTCTTGATAGATGCGCTTTACAAATCCATTGACTGCTGCTCTTCGCCAATCGGGTTTGGTGAGCTTCCCTCCTGCTTTTATATAGTTCTGATAACTTTCAGTGTCGGGAAAGTCCAGCCCTCCGTTATAGGATGCGTAAGGATAAAAATAATCGTCAAAATGAATGCCATCCACGTCGTATCTTTTCACGATATCCATAACTACGGCCGAAGAATGATCTTGTGTGGCCTGTTTGGACGGATCCATCCACCACATGCCATTCTTTAAACTCACCATAAGTTCCGGATTTGTTTTTACCAAAGATTTTGGCATTATTTCACCACCCGTGCTGTGGTGGGAGCGATAAGGATTTAGCCAGACGTGCAATTCCATTCCTCGCTCATGGGCTGCTTCTATCCAAAACTGAAGCGGATCATAATAAGGCGATGGGGCTTTACCCACCTCACCCGACAGAAAGTAAGACCAAGGTTCCAAATGGCTTTTATACAAGGCATCCGCCTGTGGCCTGGCCTGAAAAATGACCGCATTATAATTATGGGCTTTTAAAAAGTCCAATAGTTTTAGGGCTTCGTCCTGCTGTTGTTTTGTGGACAGACCACGCTTGCTTGGCCAATTGATATTCGCCACGGTAGCAATCCACGCTGCGCGAAACTCACGCATGACAAAGGGGCTCTGATTGAATGACGAAACCACTTCGGTCTTTTCTTCGGATTTAATTACTTCCTTGACTTTTTCTTTAACTTCTACCTTATTTTCTTTTTTGACGTCTTCCTTGACCTCTGTTTTAGTTTCAGGACGTGACGGTTTAGGTGTTGCAACCACTCGTGGCGCTTCCTTTTTTGGAGGTGCAGGTCGTGACACTACCTTGGGAGATTTACAGGAATGTAACGCTACAGCAAGGAGTATGAGCAGCAAAATAGGTTTAAGTTGAAACGACATAGAGTTAAGGCAAATAATTGGGCAAATTTTAAACTTTTAATCCAGCATTCAAAATCTATTTGCAAAAGAAAAAAACTGAGGTGGTGAGTATAAAATCAAAGCCAATGATGTTGGTTGGTAACACCAAATAGCATTGTTCCATCACGATTAATCTACAGCGGCTTCTTGAGATTAATATGGGTGGCGCCTATAGTTGGTGACCATTGACACATGTGATTGCCGCGCTTGTGCCTCGTTCGCAATGACGTATTGGATACATGGTGACGTGCTTACTGTACGATACAGATTGAGTGATTAATATTACTTAAACCATTAATTTCATGCCAACCAAGACCAGAATAGGCCTATGATAGGTCTTGATTTCTTTAAAATTCCATTAAATTTGCGAACATCGCCTTTGAATACGGACCATATGTTAGATCCAATTGTTTGTCATAATTTAAAACCAACCAAATAAATGATAGGAATTTTAATTGCAATTGTCCTTTCATGGTTGCTTTTACATTTAATCGAAAAAAAGAATATTTTAGTTTTAGGATTTCTTCCAATTGCCAAAAGATTAAAACAATTCTCAATCGGATTCTTAGTAACTGGATCCCTCTGTGTTCTTGTCCAATATGTAGAGGCGTACCTGAAATCATCGGCTTGGATTTTGAATGACCATATTTCCAACGAAATTGTTTTAAAATCATTTTGGTGGGATTTTAAATCTGTATTAACAGAAGAACTCATTTTTCGTGGCGCATTGTTATACATTCTCATCCAGAAAATAGGTTCACATAAAAGTATCTTGATTTCCGCAATTGCATTCGGAATTTATCATTGGTTCTCTTACGGTGTTTTAGGAAATGTAATGGCAATGATTTTAGTTTTCATCGGAACAGGATTAATGGGCTACGCTTGGGCTTGGGCTTTTTCAAAAACCAAGTCTATAATGCTCGCTTTCGGACTTCATTTGGGTTGGAATTTTACTTATAACACCCTATTTTCAAAAGGGCCTTTGGGCGAATTAGTGTTCATTTCTCAAGGCGGAAATGAATTAACAGATTGGATGTCTTTTGTTAATTTTATAACTGGATGGGTTTTAGTTCCGGTTTTTATTTTAATTTACGTGAGCTATTTTGTAAAAGAAGAAACCGTATTAAAACCAAAATCCGCATAAAAACTGTGACTGACCCCTATCCTCAACTATGGCTTATTGAGAGCCTACTTGGAGCATCCTCTGGGGTTTTGAAAGCCATTTTTTTTGAAGTTTGTGCCGATGCACACTACAAGGATACCTAAACGCTATGCATCTCGTTACCGCCCCTCATGACTTGAAAACATAAACTCAGACATATGAAAAACCTGAATTTAAATTATTCCGCTATTAAAACAATTGGCCTGTCAATCCTAATTTCTGTTTTCTTTACCTCCTGTGACGGACAGGTTAAAAAAAATACAGCACTATTAAAAATCGCTCCAGAACAGCTAAAAGTACATGAAGACAACATTGTCTTAAGAGCTGAAACTCTTCCCGAATTCCTATCAAACCCAAACGAACAAGACTATCAGGGAAACCAAATCAGTGGTGTCGTGCGCACGGTTTTTCAAGACAAAAATGGAAATCTATGGTTTGGTACGCAAAATGGTCTCTGCCGATATAATTCACAGGGCCTTGATTACTTTGATATTACCGATAAAGATGGAAAGAGCATCACTGTGTATGTCATCGTTGAAGATAAATCAGGCGCTATATGGATTGGGTATGGTGGGGGAATTGCAAAATATGACGGTGCTTATTTTACCAATTATTATGAAAAAGACATCCTTATAAAAAGTGGCTTGTGGAGTATGGTGGCAGATAAGAACGGTTTGCTTTGGATTGGGACTACTCAAGGGGTTTACACTTTTAATGGGGAAGTTTTCACGCACTTTGAAATTCCTGAAGGAAAGGCAGATCCAACCCGAGGTGTAAGCACCTCCAGAATGGTACATTCCATCATGGAAGACAGCACAGGACGGATGTGGTTTGGTACAAATGGCGGCGCCTATATCTATGATGGCACTGTATTGACCAACATCTCCGAGAAAGACGGACTTCGTTCCAATTTTGTCAATTCCATTATTGAAGACCGCGACGGAAATTTCTATATTTCAACGGCTCATAGCGGTCTTTTCTTTTATAATGGTGATACCCTTACCAATATTACTGATGCAATACTTGGTGCTGATACGGGAATCGAAACGCTACTGGAAGATCAAAAGGGAACTATTTGGTTTGGTTCAAAAGGGCGTGGTTTATACAGCTATGATGGAAAAGACTTCACTACCTATCAAATTGAAGAAAGCACTACTGGCCCAGCCACTTTTCAAATTTACGAGGATCAACAAGAACGTCTTTGGTTTGTTGGATTTGGGGGTGCTTATCGCTATGAAAATGGAAATTTTGTCAACATTACAAGGAATGGACCATGGTAAGCATCAAACTAACGCCTGCTATTGACTAAAGTTGATACGGGTGTCAATTCAGATGTTGTTTTATTCCATCCTAATTTTATTTGTTGCCCCGTGCAATCTCCTTGCACTTATTCCGCAACATTCTGATATTATTGATAACGCCCGGATTTCCTGCAAGATTTAATAATGGCAAATGTTCCTTAATCAGCTTCGCCTCCATTTCCTGAAGATCGGTGTCAGTGGCGATCCAGTTAAAAATCAGATGCTCTTCAATCCATTGTATAATCTCCTGTTCATGCTCAGGAGCGAACTTGTAATTATTTTGATTGCTCTTCCCTATCAATGAGCCTTTCTCGGGCACATAGCCAAGAATCGCTCCGATGGTCCTGAAAAAAGTACCGTGTCCTTTGGCCCTTAATTCTTGCTCATAAAACTGTGTTCGCAAGTTTTTGGAAGCATGGCCAATATACATGATGGTGTGATTGCGTTCTGCCAAAACATTTAAAAATACGATATCCAATGCTTTGATGTCCTTTATCCGAACAGCATAAAGTCCTGGTCCTTCTGGAACGTTCTGCTCACACTCCGTAATGGATTTAAAGTTTTTTTCGTTGATCAAAACCTTCATCATCAACTTAGGATCCAAGTTTATTTTTTTTACCGACACCTGCTTTTGCTTGGGTGTTGATTTTTTGGCAACGATGCCTTCTGAACTTCTTAAGGCAATCAGATTATTGGCATTACTAAATAGATGCGAATGGCTTTTAACGCGCGCTGCGACCTGACTACTTTTGATGTCAGAGCCATCCTTTTTACTGTACCAGCTATTCGCATTTAAAACTTCAGCAATTTCTGGAGCCGTTAAGGATTTTTTAGCTTTTAATAGCGCTTGTTGTATCGCTTCGTGTAATGTCATAATTTAAAACACTTGATTAATTAAACTTTTTTGTAGGGATTTGGAACTTGAGATATCAGCTTTAACCTGTTTTTCTGTTGACAGACCAATCGTACTTGGCGAGTTGCTATGTATTACGGCCGCAACCCAAGCTTTCTGGCTTTCGCGCATGACAGAAGAGCTCTCTTTTGATAGAGGTACAACAGTGCTAGATGCTTCTGCTTTGTTCTCTTTTTTGATTACAGGAATTGACCATTTCGATGTGACATCCAACCCTGCTCCTTCCATTTTTGAAGATGTAGGACTTGATACAACCTTGGGAGATGTATAAGAATTTTGTGCTGCACTAAAGAGCATGACTATTAAAACAGATTTAATTTTGTACACCATCGAGATAGCCTACAAAATTAAGCAAAATTTTAAACTTTAGTTCGAAGGTGAAAAAGTATTTGAGGTTTGTAGGGGTTTTGTTCAAGATATTATCGCATAATTCTGAAATTTCAGAACTTACGAAGGGCTATTTACCGATTTCCCCAGACTGATATGACTGTTATATAAAACATCGTTTCATATACTTATGGATAGCTTTGTATTTGTCAATACGATGAAACATTATATATTGGTTGATGATTTAAAAAAACGACATCGCAAATAAATTCCATCAAATTAAACGACATTTTAGAATTTGATACCCTGAACAAGGTCAAAATCAGATTTAATTTAATGTTTGGAGGCTATTGAAAAGTTGAAAGAATAACGAGACGAAAAACATCCTTGGAGGGCATGTAAATATGGGTTGAAATGTGCAAATAGCTACCTTCTACCTTTTCAAACTGAGAGAAGATTTGGTTTTGACTTTAGAGGAAATTGGTCTGTTTTAGGTCTTCATAATAGGCTTCATCATCCTCAGTTTTTATGAAACCGGAAATCGAAAATCCTTTACATTAAGTTAAAACAACTTGCACATCATATAAGATTCCCTAACTTTGCCCGCGAAATGAAAATTTTGAACTACATATTACGCCTTCCTTTTTTCAGCACTTATTATTATACTAATACTTGCTCGGATAGGTTATACATATACTTGAAATTGATTTAAAAACAACAACATATAGTAACATACCTAAAGCCCGAGCAAAATGCTCGGGCTTTTTTTTATTCAAAAATGACATGAAAACAATTGGCAGATTGAAAGACAATGTAGAAATTATTCTACCAGAAGATGGGTTGGACCAGAAGTTGGAACAGGCCGAAAAGGAAGGTAAGAAACTCATCATCAAACTTGGGTTTGACCCCACCGCCCCGGATTTGCATTTGGGTCATGCAGTGGTGCTGAAAAAACTAAAGGAGTTTCAGGACTTAGGGCATCAAATCGTAATTTTGGTAGGCGATTTTACCGCCAGAATTGGTGATCCGACTGGGAAAAACAAAAGCCGCCAACCGTTAAGCAACGACGAGGTGATTAAAAATGCGGAAACCTATATCGCTCAACTGTCCAAGATCATTGATGTTGAAAAGAGTGAGATCGTTTTCAACTCCGATTGGTTGGATCAACTGTCCTTTTCTGAAATCATTCAGATTTTATCCAAAGTGACCGTGGCCCAATTGATGCACCGCAAGGATTTCAACCAACGGTTTACCGAAAACACGCCTATCGCCATGCACGAATTGGTGTACCCTATTTTGCAAGGCTATGATTCCGTAAAAATCAATTGCGATATTGAAATGGGTGGTACCGACCAACTCTTTAATTGTACAATGGGACGGCAATTGCAACAAACCTACGGCATGGCGCCTCAAACCGTCATGTGCATGCCTTTGTTAAGAGGTTTGGACGGCAAGGAAAAAATGAGCAAATCGCTGCACAATACCATCGGGTTAATCGACCCACCAAATGAGATGTTTGGTAAAACCATGTCCATGCCCGATACGCTGATTACAGAGTTTTTGGAGCTGACCACCGACTTTTCTGTTGAAGAGAAGCAGGCCTTAAAAGAGCGCTTGGTATCTGGAGAAAATCCGATGAACCTCAAAAAGATCATCGCCAAAAACATCATTAGCCAATACCATAGTGAACAAGAAGCCCAGGAAGCTGAAGATTTTTTCACCAATCAATTTCAAAATAAAATATTTGAAGAGAAAGCGTTTGAACCGGTATCCATGTCGTCCATGACTTCTGAAAACGGCAGCCTGAGTCTCATTGATTTATGCAGCCAACTAAAAGATGATTTGAGCAAGTCCGCGCTAAGACGACTGATTGAAAGTGGCGCCATTCAAATCGATACTGAAAAGATAACCGATCCGTTCCAGAGTATTCCGCTGAAAAAGAATCTACGGATCAAGGTGGGGAAACGGGGGTTTTATGAGTTGAGGTGAGAGGGATTAGGTATGAGGGATTAGGGATTAGGAAATAAGCACGAAGTTGGAAGCACGGAGATGGATGAGATGAGTGGGTAGTGGTGAGAGGTGAGAGGTGAGAGGGATTAGGGATTAGGGATTAGGGATTAGGGATTAGGGATTAGGGAATAAGTAATTATTAAAGATGGTTATTTGTTGATTATTGATTGCTGACCCGCCCTAACGTGCCTTTTCCTGCCCGAATGATTTCGTTCAGGCGGCCGATACGGGCGAGTTGTTGATTGTTGATTAATGAACGAATACCGGTCGACTCTAATCAGGGATGTTCAAAAATTAACGACTGACGACCACCTGTCAGATCGTGCCATTTCCTGGCCGAATGGATTTGTCCGGACGGGCGGCACGCATGGGTTAACGACTTGTCCGAACCTACCCTTACCTCCCCAATGGAATCCGCCTAATATTCAGTACGGAGCGGGTTGAAGAATGTTGATTTTTGAATCCTTGACAGGGATTGATGTTTGGAATTTATCCAGAAGAAGGTTGAATATCAAATAGTGAAATTTGATCAGGATGGAAACTTTGTAGGTTGAATTTGGAATTTGGAATCAGAAAGTGATTATCTATTAAAGATTGTTGATTATTGATTGCTGACCCGTCCGAACGTGGAGTTTCCTGCCCGAATGGTTTTACCAGACGGGTGGCACGGATGGCTTAACGACTTGCCCGAACCTACCCTTATCTTCCCTAATGAATCCGCATATTAGTCAGTACGGGACGGGTTGAAGAATATGGAATTTTGAATTCTTGACAGGGATTGATGTTTGGAATTTATCCATAAGAAGGTTGAATATCAAATAGTGAAATTTGATCAGGATGGAAACTTTGTAGGTTGAACTCAGAATTTAGAATTTGGAATTTAACCATTGTAGATCGTTGATTATTGTAATGTTCAGTGCTCCCGTCTTCCGTCTTCCGTCCTCGGTCCTCGGTCTCCCCTCTTCCATCTTCCATCTTCCATCTTTAGACAAATGCATTAATAATTTTTAGATTAATCTAAAAATATATTTGTTCATTCTTACATAATGTTTAGCTTTGCCTAAAACTACAACAAAATGAGAATGAAAAGTTACCTATTGGGAAGTCTGTTGCTACTTCCATTATTTTTTTCTTGTGAGGTTCTGGCGCCACAAGAACCTGAAGAATATGAATTGCTCGATGGCCCAGTAGAAGATCTGACCATGGCAGAGGCCAAGCGTTTTATCAAGGGCGATGTCGCCTTTAACGATCAGATTTTTACCGTAGAAACAGGATTGGGTCCTATTTTTACAGGAACGAGCTGTGTGAGCTGTCATGCTGGGGACGGAAAAGGACATCCTTTTGTAAAATTCACACGGTTTGGACAATCATTTCCTGGCGTTAATGAGTATTTGAAACAAGGTGGTCCCCAATTGCAAAACCGAGCCATTCCAGGCTATGAACCAGAAACTCTGCCACCAGGTGCAGCGCATACCGACTTGATTGCGCCAATTGTTACGGGCTTGGGGTTCTTGGACGCTGTGAGGGACCAGGATCTTATCGATATGTCAGATCCTGATGATTTGGACGGTGATGGCATTAGCGGACGGGTGCATTGGAACACCAGACCGGATTATGTGAGTGACCGCCCGGAAACTATTAGTAAGGACGGAAAATATATCACCCGTTTTGGGAAAAAAGGCAAAATGTATGATCTTCTGCATCAAACTGCCGACGCATATAATCAGGACATTGGCATTACCTCCTACTTCGAACCTTACGACACCTATAGTGGCGACAAAATGCCTTCGGAAATAGACCGGCAGACGATCAGCGACGTGGTGTTCTACCTAAAAACCTTAAAAGCACCTATCCCAAGAGACCAAGATGACCCCGATGTCATGGCTGGGAAAGCTTTGTTCGGTGATATCCAATGTGCCGCTTGTCACAAGCCGACCTTAAGCACCGGATATTCACCAATTGAGGCTATTTCCTATAAAGAATTTCATCCCTACACCGATTTGTTGTTACATGATATGGGACCAGAACTCGATGATGGCTATACCGAAGGTTACGCGCATTCCTATGAATGGAAAACACCACCACTATGGGGCATCGGCTTGGCTAAAGATTCGCAAGGAGGTCAGTATTTCTTACTTCACGACGGAAGGGCCAATAGCATTGAAGAGGCCATTTTATATCACGGCGGCGAAGCTGAAAACTCTAAGAACTTGTATCGCGGCCTGAGCCAAATTGAAAAAGATCAAGTCTTAAAATTTATTGAATCCTTATAAAACCACACTTATGGATCGGAAAAAATTCTTAAAAACCTGCGGGATGGGCTTGATAGGTCTTCCCTTTGCCTCCGCCCTCTTAACTTCTTGTGAAAGTATCTATTATGCCACCAGCAGCATTAAAAACAATAGTCTTATTGTGCCGCTTTCGGAGTTTGAGATCGTCAAAAAAAATACGACGACCTATAGGACTTTTGTTTTGGTCAAGACTTCCCGAGAGGACTTTCCCATTTGTCTTTATAAAACTGGAGACCATGAATATACAGCGTCACTGATGAAATGTACCCATCGCGGGTGTGAGCTCAATGTGGGCGGCGGCATCTACAGTTGCCCGTGCCATGGCAGCGAATTTGATACCAAAGGTGGAGTTTTGGAAGGACCAGCCGATCAAGATTTAAAAACATTCAAAACAAGCATTCAAAATGAAAATATCTACATTGAACTTTCTTAAGACCAATCTAATAATCATCGCATTGTTCTGCTTTGGTTTGGTAAATGCCCAGGAAGAAGACCCCGAAAAGAGTAAAGAAAAGAACGAACAAGAATTAAATATGGACGCGGTTTTTAGCAGACCCACATTGAGCTTTGATAAAGTTCCCGTAACCGTTGGCGGGTATTTGGAAGCCAATACCATGCACAGAACCGAGGAAGGCATTACCGATGGCCTGTCTTTTCAAGCACGGCGATTGACCATATTTATGGCCGCTTCCATTTCGGAGCGGATTAAGTTCTTGACCGAAATAGAATTCGAGGATGGTGGGAAAGAGGTCGCCATTGAGTTTGCAGCGTTGGATGTGGCCTTCCATCCGTTGTTCAACTTTAGAGGGGGGATTGTGATGAATCCCATCGGAGCCTTTAATGAAAACCATGACGGCCCTAAATGGGAATTCGTGGAACGCCCTGATGTTGCCGTCAATATGTTGGCCGCTACCCTATCCAACGCTGGATTTGGAATGTACGGAAAAACCTATTCGGGCAATTGGATCTTTGGTTATGAGGCCTACTTGACCAATGGCTTTAGCAGCAGGATCATTTCCAATGAAGAGGATAAAACCTATTTGCCCGCACATAAAGATGGCGATAATCTATTTGAGGATAACTTTAGCGGAAAAGCGATGTTTTCTGGAAAACTCGCTATAAAAAACAGAAAAATCGGCGAAATTGGTATTTCTTATATGGGAGGCACTTACAATAAGTTTGAAGATGACGGCGAAGAGGTAGAAGATCAGGCAAAAGTGGATGTTTTCGCCATAGACTGGAACACGACCATCAAGGCTACCGGGACGTATATCGTGGGAGAAGCTGCATGGATCTGGGCGGAGACCCCAGACACCTACACCCAGCAATACGGAAATAAACAGCGTGGCGTGTTTATGGATATTGTCCAACCGGTTTACAAGAATAAAATTTTCGAATGGGAAGATGCCACTTTTAACGTTGCCGCTCGATTTGATTATGTCGACTGGAATGTCGGTCGATTCAAGGAAACGAATACAAAAATTGGCGATCAGATTCTTGCGGTCACCCCAGGCATTAGCTTTAGGCCTACCCCAAAGACGGTGTTCCGGATCAACTACCGTTACGAATGGAAAACAGACATCCTTAACAATCCTGCCGAACGAGCGGCTACTTGGTATATGGGGTTTAGTAGTTATTTTTAGAGGGAAGTGGGTAGTGGGTAGAGGGTAGATGACGAGAGATTGATGATCGATGACAGGTGACGGATGACGGGGGACGGATGAAGTCTACCAGATTGAAGATTGTTGATTTGTGATCGACAGATTTTTGAATAAGGGGCAACAATAATCAGGGAAGTTCAAGTCCAAATGCCCATTTAGACAATTGCTATTTTATTGTACATAAATGTTATATGATTAAAAAAAATGCTCCTGTTGAGGAGCATTTTTTTTTCGATTATTATTGCAGGTTTTTCGTTACGTATTTCTATTCTGAGGTTAGAAATGGTCTTACATAGACTCAATTCTTTACCGGTTCCACATCATTTTTAGCCATATAAAGATCGGAATTTGCTAAATATAACAATCCCTCATCTTTCTGATTGATAATTCGTTTGGTACGTAAATACCTATCGTAATTGTATTTATCAAAATCATCAGCGCTAGTATCCATATTGCTGATATGGACATCGCCCATGGCGTGAATGAACTTATTATCGCCAATCCACATACCCACATGAACGACTCTTTCCTTTGAGGTATCAGTCGCTTTCTTTCCAAAGAACAAAAGGTCTCCAGGAACTAAGTTTTCAAAGTTTTTGGTAGAGTCCACCAATTCGCCAGTATGGATCTGTTGCGAGGCATCTCTTGGAATGATCAAGCCGTTCAAAAAGAAAACCGTTTTTGTAAATCCGCTACAATCCATTCCCTTAGGCGAGGTACCACCCCACAAATATGGCGAGCCCATCATCTTTTTGGCAGAAGCCACCAAGTCTTCCTGCGACTGGTCTACGGACGACACCCACTCTAAATAAGGTTTAGCCTTGTCTTTTTCAATAAAAGCTTTTTTACCATCAGGATAATTAATCTCATAAAATCCATTTTGGTCGCCAACCACTTCTATAATATTGCCTGCCACCAAGTCTGAAACCACTTGACTTTTTGTGTCCGGATTGACGTAAGATGCGCCGTATGAGTTGAGATATATCAGTTTATCAGCAGCCTTCCAATCAGCGAATTCTTCATCGGTCAAACTCACGATGCCGCCATTATCTACCCAAGAAATATAACCTTCAGGCGTTTGGATTAAGCTCCAACCCGGCGTGTGCTTAAGAATTGTCAAAGGCGTCCCCAACATGGCTTGGGTTACCAATTCAGCCGAATGACTCCCCTTACCTCTTAAATTGGCCACAGAAATCTTTACAAGGCCTCGAGACTTTCCACCCTCTTTAACTGGAAGGACCTGAATGCTATCGGTGTATGAAATAGACTCCTCATCCAATTTCTGCTTTAGCGCGTCTACCGCATCTGGTAAGTTGGACTCGCCTTTTAATATATAGTCACCCTTTAACTTTTCAACATCAATATCAAATAAGGCCACTCGTTTATCTGGAGCAAACTCCTGTTTAATATCGGCAATGTAGGTTTCAGCTATATTACCTTCCTTTTTATTGCTATTCTCATTACAGGACGCCAGTATTAAAATTCCTAATAGGCTAAATAGATGGATTCTTTTTAACAGATTCATTCTACGACAATTTAATTTAGTTTGTGTTTATTAATATATTTTTGAGCTCTATTTTCTGCAACAGAATCTGTTCGGAAATACAGCTCTTTTATCTTTGGGCAATATAAACCTTTTTTGCAAATATACTCAGGAGAATCCCGTAGGTATGCCCCTTGATGATCGCTAAAGAACAGAATGGGTTCAATCATTAAAACTTAATGTACTTCGCTTTTAAGCTTGGAGTTTCACTAACTCACAAAGATAATCATTTTTAAAGCGATAATCGGCCAGTGTAAAAGCGATCATAAATTCGCCTTATTCCCATATATCAGGTATAAATATTGAGTATTGATCCAAGATATTTTAAGTATTAAGACTAATTTAAGCGTCACATCGAAAAGGTTGTTATAATTTTGCAGCAATGAGTTCCACAACTAAAAATAAGTTTACAGAAGGGAAAATATTTAGCTCGCTATTAAGCTTGGCGCTGCCCATTATTTTTGCCAACATTCTTCAATCTGCCTATCAGCTCATCGATACGTTTTGGTTGGGAAGGTTGGGTGCCGATGCCGTTGCTGCCGTGAGTCTTAGTTTTCCTTTGCTATTCCTAGTGCTTTCAATTGGCTCAGGCCTTACCTTGGCCGGAACCGTTATGGTGGCACGCTATAAAGGTGCCAACAACCAAAAGGCGGTCGATTTCAGTTCGTCACAAAGTGTCTTTCTGATTTTATTAACCTCCATCTTTTTGGCCATCATAAGTTATTTTGCCTCTGGCCCCTTAATGAGAATTATTGGAGCTGGGCCGGACATTATCGAGGATTCGGTCACTTACTTTAAAGTCTCTTCCTTGGGCTTTGTGTTCCTATTCCTCTTTTTTATTTTCCAATCGCTTATGCGCGGTATCGGAAACGTGATGCTTCCTGTTTATATTGTGTTGTTCACGGTGATCCTCAATGCAGGATTGGATCCGTTGTTTATCTATGGCTATGGTCCTATCCCGGGCTACGGCGTGGCCGGAGCGGCAGTATCAAGTGTCGTTACCCAAGCTATTGCAGCCACTATCGGATTGATCATTATGTTCAGGGGGAAACACGGTATTAAAATTTCTTTAGCCTCCATGTATTTCAATATGGAAAATCTAAGGAGAACCTTCACCATTGGATTTCCGGCAAGCATTGAGCAATCCACGAGGGCTTTAGGAATGACGTTCATGATGGTGATCGTGACCAGTTTTGGAAGTGATATTGTAGCTGCTTACGGAATTGGCGCGCGCATGCTGAGCTTTATAGTAGTACCCGCATTGGGACTTGGCATTGCGACCACTTCGTTGGTGGGCCAAAACATTGGTGCCCTGAAGATTAAAAGAGCTGAAAAAGTGGCCAATCTGAGTGCCAAAGTGGCCTTCTTCGGGTTTACAGGCATGGGACTGATCATGTTTTTGGTGGCAGAACCCTTAACAGCATTCTTTATTCCCGATGATCCCCAAGTCATCCAAGATGGGGCGCTGTTCATTAAGATCATGTCCATAAGTTTTGGTTTCATGGGGCTACAACAGGTGATGAACGGCACCTTCAATGGGGCGGGGTTTACCAAAGCCTCCATGTTTATTTCCATCTTGGGCCTCTGGGTGGTGCGGTTTCCTTTAGCCTATATCCTGTCCTATACTTTAGCGATGGGCCCGGTGGGAATCTGGTGGGCGTTCCCCATCTCCAACATTATCGCCGGTACTGTGGCCTTTATTTATTTCAAAACTGGGTATTGGAAAAAAAGAGTCATTCGCGATCGGAGCTTTTTAACTGCGCATGAATAAAAGTATCATGAATCTTTCATTTGCTACAGCATTGTTGGTGGAAAACACCAACAATGGCACATGTTTTTAATCCTGTAGGCAGAGTAATTCTAGAATGCATCGTGAAAGACATCTCGAAAGCATATTATAAAAATCCTCCAAACTACTCAACACTTTGCAACCAGCGTTGCACATAGTCGTCATTTCGCGCATACCATTGTGTATTCATGGCATAAAAATATCCGTTGCGATTAAACTCAAAATCCCAGGTCCATCGGATCACACCTTTTTCATCTTTTAAGGCATTCGCTTTTTCAGTCTCAGTAAAATGCTCTGGTACTTTTAAAAATAGTGGCGTACTGATATCGAAAACCGTTTTTGAATGCGATTTTTTGCAGAACTTATCTACATCGGCATCGGATAGTTTTTTAATGGCAGCGGCGATTTTTTCTTGAATTTCGGTATTGGAATAGATTCTTTGGCTCATAATGGGGACTGAGATTATATGGGTTTAATTAACATAAATGGACTTCCCAAGTGGATCCCGGATGAGCTCAAATATTTGGCAAAAGTAAGCATATATAATTGTTGTTTTCTCTATAACTTATGATTAATTGGTTATTTAAGGCTTTTGATGTGGATAAGGGTAAAAGTGCGCTGGTTTAAAAACATTGAAATGGATAGAATTATTGGTGGAAAGAATGTTGGGAAAAAAACCAATAATAGCTGAATGGCAACTTGATCATGTTCCTGATAACCTTAGTTCGATATAAGGATCCTGAAGAGATGGAGGACAGCGAAAATTAGGAACGTGCGAAGTCTATTAAAGGTTGATATTCGTTGTTGTCGGCCAGTTTTATGGCTGTTAGATAATGAGCTCTGGCATCGCTCTCTTTAGAGAGATTCAAGGCTCCCCAAGAAAAAGGCTCTTCGTAGAAGAGTTTTTCAATAATAATATCTGCCATTAATCTGCTGTGTCTACCATTACCGTTAGAAAAACAATGGATGCTCACTAAACGGTGCTTAAAACGAATGGCTATTTCTATTGGTGGATAGGTACTGTTTTCAATCCAAAACAAGACATCGTCACAAAGCATTTTAAGTTGTGTTGGGATTTGATATTTATCTACTCCAATATTTTTTTCTGTTTTTCTAAACTTCCCTCCCCAAACCCAAATATTACCATACATCCGCTTATGTAGATCACAAATAAATTTTTCAGTAAATACGTGTTTTGCATTGAACTTTTTGCTAAATACCCATTGCATTGCTTCCTCAATATTAAGCTGTTCAAATTCATCCAGTTCAGATATTGTAGAGATGGTTTCTACCAATAAGCCCTCCTTTTCTTCATCATCAAGGGGAGTTTGGCCGTCTCTGTAATCCATGTCTAATCCCACAGTGTTTTAGGCATTTCGTTCTTGATAATTGCTGTACGTTCCTCTATAGCCATTTTAAGACGCTCTTTGGAGTTTTCTTGATCTTCCAACTTCATTGTGTTAGAAGTTCTACTGACAATTCTGATAGCTAATTCGCGAGCTTTGCGATCAATTAAGTCGTTTAAAGTTCCATCTTTTGGAACCAAACCGTAAACGAGTCGCATATCAAGAGCGTTAGCAGTGTCTTTTAAGGTTTTAAGCGTGACATTCCCTTCCTTTTCTCTTTTCTCAATCTCACGCACGCTTTGTTTAGTAATAGATAGTTTATCGCCTAATTGTAGCATTGTCATTCCTAAAGAAGTTCTTACCGCTTTAATCCAGCCGGTTGGAGGTGGCGTGATTTTCGCCGCGGTATTAAAGCCTTTTAACTTTCGGTCAAGTTGCTCTAATTGTAAGTTCTTTGTATTCATATCTTAATGTTTTTTTCTGATATATTTAAATCAAAAGTAAGCCTATGCATTGACTTATACAAACAAAAAGTAAACTTATAGACTTACTTAACCGTTAAATAGTAAGTCTGTACATTGACAATCTGTACTAACTGTAAAGTTTTAACCTCATAGTAAAAGTATATCAAACCTTAATTATACATTTATTTTTTGTTCAAAAATTGGCCCACAAAATTCTATACAATTAGGCAAGAAAATACCAAAGCAACAGATTACAAGTCTATTTAATGATTTCAGGAATTTAGAATTAGGTGAAGACTCTTAGCTAAAAACGCTAACATTAATATAGTTTTTTGTAGATGTCGCTCCTATGAGGCTCGTTTGTGATAAGTTATGCGCTTCAATTATCAGATTCTTCTTGATGCAGGTATTCAGACGTTTTGTGGTGTTACTCAAGAAATGATGGAATTCTCTGAATTATAGCATATAATCGGAGTTTTGGCAATATGGGACTTTAAAATTTTAACAAAACATTTTAGATCAGATCGGAAGTTTATATCTTCGAAATCTCGCGCGAGTAAATACTTGCTGTGGTGCACAAGCAAAAACCGAGTAAAACAGCGAAAATGACAACAAAATAGAATCTGAACAACCTATAATGAAATCAATTGCATTTATTGATATCGAGATTGATCCAAAGAACCGAAAGATTCTTGATATTGGGAGTATCAAGGGTGATGGCAGTTCTTTTCACAAAAATTCGATGAGTGACTTCATCCAGTTTTTGAACGGAACGCAGTTTATATGTGGACACAACATTTTGGCTCACGACATCAAGTATACTGGTAAAACACTCATCGATTCTGGCGTTAATCCGTCAAACATTATCGACACGTTGTTTCTCTCTCCCTTACTTTTTCCGACCAAACCGTATCATGCCTTATTAAAAGACGACAAGCTACAATCAGAAGACACAAATAATCCTTTGAATGATTCCATTAAAGCAAAAGACTTGTTTTATGATGAAATTGCTGCCTTTAATGAAACTGACGAAACCCTTAAACAAATTCTCTTTTTACTGTTGAATGACAAGAATGAATTCCAGTCTTTTTTTCGTTTTATAGCATTTACAACCGAAAACAACGACATAGAACAACTTATTCGTCAAAAATTTGAAGGCGAAATTTGCAATCATGTTAACCTTCCTAAAATAATTTCAGAGTATCCCATAGAGCTTGCTTACTGCTTATCGCTTGTAAACTCATTCATTCAGTACAAAAAAATTCATTCGATCACCCCGCCTTGGGTCCTCAAAAATTACCGTGAAGTTGAAAGAATTATGTTTCGATTGCGAAACCGACCTTGCGTTAGCGGTTGTGGGTATTGTAATCAAGCTTTGGATATACATAAGGGCTTGAAAAGCTTTTTTGGTTTTGATACCTATAGAACTTATGGCGGTGAGCCGCTCCAAGAGAAAGCGGTAAAAGCTGCAATTGATAACAAATCAATATTAGCTGTTTTTCCGACTGGCGGCGGAAAATCAATCACTTTTCAAGTGCCAGCATTCATAAGTGGAGAAGCTGTCAATGGTCTAACGGTTGTGATTTCTCCCTTGCAATCGCTGATGAAAGACCAAGTTGATAATCTTGAAAAAATTGGAATTACAGAAGCCGTAACAATAAATGGCTTACTTGATCCGATTGAAAGAGCAAAATCTTTCGAACGTGTCGAAGATGGTTCGGCAACTTTGCTATACATATCACCTGAATCCCTTCGTTCAAAAACTATTGAACGATTGATTTTGGGCCGAAAAATTGTTCGTTTTGTTATAGATGAGGCACATTGTTTTTCTTCATGGGGTCAAGATTTCAGAGTGGACTATCTGTATATTGGTGATTTTATTAGACAACTTCAGGAGAAAAAAAATCTTGAGGATGGAATTCCTGTTTCATGTTTTACCGCAACCGCAAAGCAAAAGGTAATTGAAGATATTTGTGAGTACTTCAAAGAAAAGCTTTCCCTTGACCTTGAAGTATATTCTTCCAAGGCATCACGAACAAATCTTGAATACAAAGTTTTTGAAAAGAGTAATGAGGAAGAAAAATATCAGACCGCCAGAGATTTGATTGAGGAGAAGAATTGCCCAACCATCATTTATGTTTCAAGAACTAGAAAAGCCTATCTGCTTGCAGAACGATTGAAACAGGATGGTTTCAACGCCAAGCCGTATCATGGAAAAATGGAAAAGCAAGAAAAATCTGCAAATCAAGATTCTTTTATTAATGGTGACACCCAAATTATGGTAGCCACCTCAGCGTTTGGAATGGGAGTAGATAAGAAAGATGTTGGCATGGTAATCCATTACGAAATTTCCGATTCACTTGAAAATTACATTCAGGAAGCAGGAAGAGCCGGTAGGGATGAAAATATTGTTGCGGATTGCTTCGTATTATTCAATGAAGAAGACCTCAGTAAACATTTCATTCTTTTAAATCAAACAAAACTTTCCATCAAAGAAATACAACAAATATGGAAAGCCATTAAATATATTACCAAATTCCGCTCAAAAGTATCAAACTCTGCTTTAGAAATCGCACGAAAGGCAGGATGGGATGACAATGTAGTAGAAATTGAAACCCGGGTAACGACCGCTATTGCGGCTTTAGAAAATGCAGGTTATTTGAGACGAGGCCAAAATATGCCTAGAATTTTTGCAAACAGTATCCTCTCTAAGAATTCGCAAGAGGCCATTGATAAAATCAATGCTTCAGAACGATTTGAAGAGAAGCAAAAAGAAAAAGGAATCCGGATCATCAAAAAGCTCTTTTCAAGTAAAAACAGAAAGCAATCTAATGAAGATCCTGCTGAGTCAAGAGTGGACTACATCAGCGATCATCTCGGAATAGTGAAAGAAGAAGTGATAAACATCGTCAATCTTCTTCGTGAGGAACATATTTTGGCCGATGCAAAAGATTTGTCTGCCTTCATCAAAAAGGGTGAAAGCAAGAACCGTTCTCTCAACATTGTTGAATCATTCGGCAAAATTGAAAATTTTCTGTTGTCGGTTTTTGAAGAGCAGGAACAAACATTTCACATCAAAGAGTTAAATGAGGAAGCCGAACATAAAGGCTGTGACGATGTATCCCCAAATAAACTAAAAACAGTCATCAATTTCTGGGCTATCAAGAATTGGATCAAGCGTCAGAACTTAGAATATTCAAAGAACCATGTTGCGGTACTTTGTCTTTATTGCAAGGAAACCCTAAAAGAGAAATTGGAGAAACGGCACGAATTAGCAAAATTCATTATAGAACTTCTCCATAGTAAAAGCCATCAGAATGTGATCCCAAATGAGATTGAAAAGGAAGAAGTATTGGTTGAGTTCTCAGTTCACGAATTAAAATCCGCTTATGAAAACCATCAAAGTCTATTCAAACATGATATTAGCATTGATGACATAGAAGATACTCTCTTTTATCTTTCACGGATTGAGGCTATCAAAATTGAAGGTGGTTTTCTTGTGGTTTATAACCGACTTACGATTGAACGATTAGAGCAGGATAATAAAATACGCTATAAAGTTGAAGATTATCAAAAGCTGAATCAGTTTTATGAAAACAAAGTTCAGCAAATCCATATTGTTGGCGAGTATGCCAATAAAATGATAAGTGATTACAAAGATGCTTTACAGTTTGTAGAAGATTATTTTCAACTCAATTACCAGTCGTTTCTCAATAAGTATTTCAAAGGTAGTCGTCAGAATGAAATCAAACGCAACTTGACACCTGCCAAGTTTAAGCAACTCTTTGGAGAACTTTCACCCACACAACTGAAAATCATAAATGACAATGAGTCTAAGCACATTGTTGTTGCTGCCGGGCCCGGGAGCGGAAAAACAAGAGTGTTGGTTCATAAACTTGCCTCGTTACTTTTGATGGAAGATGTGAAACACGAGCAATTGCTCATGGTGACATTTTCCAGAGCGGCAGCCACCGAATTTAAAAAACGATTATTAAAACTGATTGGTAACGCTGCCAACTATATAGAGATCAAAACCTTTCATTCTTATTGTTTTGATTTATTGGGAAAGGTTGGTAATTTGGAAAAATCAGATGCGATCTTAAAAAAGACAATTGATAAAATAAAGAATAGAGAAGTTGAGCCGAGTCGGATTACCAAAACTGTTTTAGTCATCGATGAAGCACAAGACATGAACGAAGACGAGTTCAATTTGATTAGCACTCTAATGGAACATAACGATGAAATGCGAGTCATTGCAGTGGGTGATGACGACCAGAATATCTATGGATTCAGGGGTGCAAGTTCAAAGTATCTTGAACACTTTATTAAAGCAAACCAAGCCACCAAGTATGAGCTGGTCGAGAATTATAGAAGCAAAAACAATCTTGTAGAATTTACAAATCAGTTTTTAGCAACAATTCAGCATCGTTTAAAAAGCATTCCAATAATTGCCAAACAAACCGACAATGGAAACATAAAGTTGATCCGTTATCAATGTGGTAATCTTATCACACCGCTTGTTCATGATATTCTTACCACCGGGCTTACTGGAACTACCTGTGTGCTCACAAAGACTAATAATGAAGCACTTCAAATCACAGGACTGCTATTAAAAAAGAATATGCCAGCAAAATTGATTCAGACAAATGACGGGTTCAGTTTATATAATCTTTTGGAAGTCAGATTTTTGTTGAATCAGCTGAATTTGAGTGATGATGTTTTTATAATCAGCGATGATTCATGGCAAAATGCCAAACGAAAATTGATAAACGAGTTTCGCAACAGTACAAATTTGGAGGTGTGCACTAACATCATTAAGGATTTTGAAGCAACCAATCCAAAAAAGAAATATAAATCTGATTTAGAAGTCTTTATTCGCGAATCGAAACTTGAAGATTTCTTTAATGAGAATGGTGAAATAATTTATGTTTCAACCATTCATAAAGCAAAAGGTAAGGAGTTTGATAATGTTTTTCTGATGCTTGAATACTTTAATTCGACTACAGACGAAACCAAGAGGCAGTTATATGTGGCCATGACTCGGGCAAAGCAGAATTTGACCATACACCTTAACACAAACATCCTCGACAATCTTTCAGCCGAAAATTTAAAACGGACAGAAGATCAGGAAATTTATTTGCCACCAAAAGAGATGGTCATGCATTTAACTTACAAAGACGTTTGGCTCGACTATTTCCTAAAAAGACAACATTTAATTTCTCAACTCTCAAGCGGAGATACTTTAACTCTGAAAGATGATGAATGTTTAAATACAAGCGGACAATCAATATTGAAATTTTCACAGTCCTTTTTGATACAAATTGAAAGCTTAAGGGAGAGGAATTATAAACTGAAAAGTGCAAAAGTAAATTTCATTATTTACTGGTTAAAGGAGGGAACTGAACAAGAAGTGAAAATTATGTTTCCCGAACTTTATTTTGAGAAACAACCGAATGAAGGTTAAAAAGAATGCAAGCACAAGGTGCCAACAATCACTATTATAACATGCGCTAAAAAGCTCCGAAATTTCATCAATTACATTCAATATAATTTTAGAAAATCATAGAGTTAGTCTCTTGAGATCCGTAAAACCTAAACCGTGCCTCGCCGAACCTTTCAGAAAAAAACCTATACATTTCAAACTCATCGTCAATCTACCCAAAAGCAAATATTAGAGTACATTAAAAAAGACTAATGGGTAGGAAAACAGTATCCGGAAAATAAGTCACTTCTGCTCCCATCCGGCAAACCGAGCGACGCACCTTCTCAATTAATTTTGTATCTTTCAAATAAATAAAAGATGCCCCTGTTGGACACTTCGTACGGGCGCTTAAACACTTCAAATCTCATAAATTAAAATGTAGCATATATATGTCCGCATCAACGAAAATATGGAGTGAAATTCCAAATATTGAACTCTTTACTGATGGAGGAGCCGAACCAAATCCAGGGAAAGGAGGTTTCGGAGTGATATTATCATATAAAGGGAGGCGAAAGGAGTTTTTTAAAGGTTATAGATTAACCACTAATAACAGAATGGAGTTAATGGGAGTAATTTTCGGACTTGAACAATTAAAGACAAAATCTAATGTTCAAGTTTTTACTGACTCCAAATATGTGATTGACGGAATTACAAAAGGTTGGGCAGAAAACTGGAAAAAAAATGGTTGGAAAAGAAAAAAAAACATACCAGCAATTAATAGCGATTTATGGGATAAATTATTAACCGTAATTTCTGAACACAATGTAGAATTTAATTGGGTTAAAGGTCATTCAGGGCATATAGAAAATGAACGGTGTGATACTCTTGCCAATAATGGGATAAACTCAAAAGAACTTATTGAGGATATCGGATATGAACCCCAGGAATTCAGTAAAGACGACAAATCAAGTTCTAACGCAACATTTACCAAGAACAGCAAAGTTAAAATAAAAAATGTTGGAGATGAATGTCGAAAATGTGGGGAATCTGTCATAAAGAAAACACCAAAAAACAAAAAGATTAAAGCAAATCAATCCTATTATTATGAATATTATCTGTTTTGTCCGTCCTGCAAAACTATGTACATGACAGAGGATGGAAAAAGAGAAATAAATAATGAAAACAGATTGTTTGAATAATTCTTTTTGCTAACATTGACAAAGGTTACACAACCGATACTCCATAAAATCAAAGTTTATTATTGAAGTGCTTTTTCAATTTTTTGGAATCCCTAACTTTAAACCTTTAGACCTCCCCTTTTTACATCCAATCGGTAATTTATTCCATATCCAACTCACTTTAATACTCAAACTAATTGTGTAATTTAGCACGTCCAGTTTGAAGCTGGCAGTAGGTCCATTTTTATACTTTAAAACCCTCATGAATGAAATACCGAAATAATATAGGGGCTTTGCTAATCACGGGAACACTTATCATCTCTTGCGCCTCGAATCCTTATGCCCCCACAAATAGAGTACATAAAAAGCAGGCTAAGGCACTCAGTAAAGAATTAAAAGTCCTACCTCCACCTTCACCGGGAACTACGGCCAAGTATAATTATGCCGAAGATTGGGTGGGCACTACAAATTTCAGTTTACGAAGACCTAATTTGGTGGTCATCCACCATACCGCTCAAAACTCTGTTGACCAGACGCTTAAAACATTTACCTTGCCACGGACGCAAGTCAGCTCGCATTATGTGATTGGAAGAAACGGTGAAGTGTATCATATGCTCAACGATCTTTATCGGGCTTGGCACGCTGGAAACGGCCAATGGGGCTCCAACACCGATATCAATTCCGCCTCTATTGGTATCGAATTGGACAATAATGGATTTGAAGAGTTTTCACCATTGCAGATGGCCAGCCTCCTGAACCTTTTGGAAGATCTCAAAACTAAATATAAAATCCCGGCCGCCAACTTTATTGGCCATTCGGATATTGCACCTACCCGTAAAAATGATCCGAATAGAACGTTTCCATGGAAGTTGCTCGCCCTAAAAGGTTTTGGATTGTGGTATGATGAACCTATTGATATTATTGGTGAGCCAGTGGAAGGCAGCAGCACTGCGGTTGGAATAGAACCATCAGAATTCGGTAGCGTTAGCAACGATTCAACGCCAAGCCCTAATTCAATAAGTCAAAATCCTGAATTATTGGATGTAAGCCCTCGGGTTGCTCTAAAAATAATTGGTTACGATGTGACCGATCTCCCCGCGGCAATCAAAGCTTTTAAACTCCACTTTATACAAACGGAAGTCGATACTACATTAACAGATTATGATTTAAAAGTGCTCAATAATCTTTATAAGAAATATTTGTAAAGGACGAGATTTAAAGGAATTCCTTTTGGTCATTGAAAGAGCGCAAGTGAGATCTCAGTACTAGGACTTTCTTCTTTACTATAACTCTGTATGGATTGCAAAACAAGGGATATAGTAGGGTATGGTTTGTTAAAACTTTAGAACACTCTCAAACGTTTAATATTACTGTTTCTTTAGATGTCGCCCCCATGAGATTGTTTGTGATAAAATATACACTTGTTACAAAGGTGTCATCCCTTTGGGATTTTTACTATGTCCGCCACTTTGTATTATCATAAAATGTACTTCGACCCTGCTCGATCTGACAATTATGCTTAACTAAACAATATTTAATTTAAAGAGGTTTCGACTGCGCCCAACCTGACAATTACGTTCAACCTGACATTGGATAGGCTTCGAAGTAATATTCTCTCGATTTCTATAGTATTAACTATACGTTTTAAAAGGAGCCGCATAGGTTTTTATCGTGCGATTCTTGATCGTGCCTTCATTAAATATATTCCGTTCCATTACATGTCTGTACTTGGTCACTTCGTCTATTTCGAGAATTGGTGACAAACAGATATCGTGGGTAGCGCTTAAACGGGCCCATTCGTCCCTTGTTTTGGTTTTAAAAAGCAATTCCAAATCCTTTTTGGGAAAAATGCCATCGATCAATTCCATATCTGTTTTTCTTTTCCAGTCTGGTTTATCCACCATCTCACAGAAGGCATTCCAAAATTTAGGTTCCAAAGCTCCCAAGGCTACCCATTTCCCATCTGAACATTCGTAAACATTATAGTTGACCAGCATGCCACTTAAAATAGGTGTTTTTTTATAAGAAGCACCGCCTTGGGACATACTGTGGGCAATGGCATTTAAAGGAATGGTGGCATCGAGTAAGCTAAGATCGATATACTGTGGTTTATTTTGTAGTTTTTGAGCTAACAGACCAGATGTACACGCCGAAATCAGCATATACGATCCGCCGGCAATATCGGCGATTTGAAAACCAGGAATAACGGGTTTCCCTTGGTTATCCCTATTCAAATCCAATAAGCCTGCCGTAGCCAAATAATTAATATCATGCCCGGCCTTTGTATGCAGATCTCCATTTTGTCCGTAGCCTGTAACCGAGACATAAACAATATTGGGGTTGATTTTTTTTACCGTCTCAAAATCCAAATTAAAACTGGCCATGGCACCCGGACGAAACTGTTCGATCAACACATCGGCAGTGGCTATTAAATCGCTTATTTTCTGATAGCCTTCTTCATTTTCATAATCGATTATGACCTGTTCCTTAGAATGGTTCATTGCATGAAACATGAGCGAACTATCTCCTATTTTAGGCTCGTAAAAACGGGTGTAATCCAATCGCTTGGGACTTTCTATTTTGATGACTTTAGCGCCCAATTGGCTTAATAAATGCGTGCCCAAAGGCCCAGGCAACAAACGCGTGAAATCAATAATGGTAATCCCTTGCAGTGGCTTTGTTTCTTGCATTAATCTTCTATTTGATGGATCTCATCTAAAATCGCTTGAGGGATTGCAATTTTTTGTTGCTTGTTATAATCGACAATTACAACTTCGTGTGTTTGTATTGCAACCAATCGGTTTTGCTGGGTACTGAAAAAGTAAGATTTTAACACAAATCGATCGTCTTTAATGGCATCGGTCTTTGTTCCAATAACTATAGTATCCGGATACACCACAGGAGCAATATACTTTACTGATTGAAACCCTAAGATTGGTGCATAGAGCATCTTTTTAGGTTCCTGATTTATAATAAAACCCATAGCTCTAAAATAATCCACTCGAGCGGTTTCTCCCCAACGTACATAATTTACATTATTCACGTGTTGGTAGGCATCCATTTCTCCCCATTGCACAACAATAGTGGTTTGAATTTTAAAATCTGCTATAGTCACTTGGCGCATTATTTCTTTTTTTGCTGACGCGCGGCCTTCATTTGCGCAAATAACTCTTTAAATAGGCCTCTTGCCACCACTAATTTCATGATTTCATTGGTTCCGGCATAAATCCGTGCCACTCGATTATCGGCGTACATTCTCGCGATAGGATATTCCCACATATAGCCATAGCCTCCAAAGAGCTGTAAACATTCGTCAACAACTTTACTGTGCATGTCGGTTGCCGAAAACTTGGCCATGGATGCACTTTCCGCGGAGAGTTTATGCTGTGCTAAATCTTCTGTACAACGGTCCACAAAGGCTTGATGGATCTGTAATTGCGCCGTAGCCTCAGCTAATTTGAATTGGGTGTTCTGAAACCCTGCGATCGGCTGTTTAAAAGCCGTTCTGGTAGAGGTGTAGTCTATGGTTTCTTCGATGGCACCTTCTGCACCTCCAATGGCCGCTAAAGCTACGGACAAACGCTCTCGTGCCAATTCCTTCATCATAATCACAAAACCTTCGCCTTCTTTGCCCAAGAGGTTTTCTTTGGGCACTTTGACATTGTCAAAAAAGAGCTCGCAGGTGTCTTGTGCTTTCATTCCTATTTTATGGAAAGGCACCCCTTTTTCGAAGCCTTCCCATTTGTTTTCCATAATCAATAAGGACACGCCTTCGTCAGGAGTTCCTGAATTGGTTTTTACAGCCACAATGGCCATATCACACATATAGCCATTGGTGATAAATGTTTTTTGTCCGTTGACCAAATAATGGTCGCCTTTATCTACCGCTGTTGTGCGAAGGGCTTGCAAATCTGAACCACAATTTGGCTCCGTCATCCCAATGGCGGTGATTATTTCTCCGGTGGCCATAATGGGCAAATACTGCTGCTTTTGAGCTTCTGTTCCCCATTTTAATATATAGGGCGCAATAATGTCGGAGTGCAATGAAAATCCAGGACCACTGATGGCTTTTTTAGCTAATTCTTCAATGAACAAAGCGCTAAAACTAAAATCCAATCCAGAGCCACCGTAAGCTTCTGGCATGTCTATACACAGCAAACCCAAGTCCCCTGCCCGTTTCCAGATGTCACGACTCACCATGCCATCCTTTTCCCAAGCGTCCATTTGAGGCAGGATTTCATTTTTAATAAAATCCTGAATCATGCCCTGCATCATCTTGTGTTCTTCTGAGGCATATATTTTCCGTTCTAATAATACGTTCTGTAACATGGCTGTTATATTTTATTATTCGTTATTATTTAATTTTTATAGAACACCCGATTAGTACCCGCATCTTGAATACGCTGTAAAAGTGATTCTGGCAATTGAAAACGCTCTCCATGCCTTTGCGCCAAAAATGCTGCATAGTCTTTAAACTTTTGTGCCCCTATATAATCGATATAAGACATGACGCCTCCAGTATGAATTGGGAATCCAAGTCCTAAGATAGAACCTACATCGGCATCTTTAGCTTCTTTTAACACACCACTTTCCAAACATTTGTACGAATCGATGACCATTGCGAATAACAAACGTCTTCCTATTTCTTCTTCGTCATAGTCTTCTACAGTTGGATAAATGTTGCTCCACTCCTCCCAAATGTATTTTTTTGCTCCCTTTGGATACTCATAAAAGCCTTTACCTTCCTTTTTCCCTATTCTTTTGTGGGTATGGACTATCGTAGAAGCTGTGTCTTGCAATTCTTTTTCAAAATCAGTTAAGTTGGGATCTTCAGACATGATATCTAACATGAGTTTCAAATTCACCTCATCAGCTATGGCCAAAGGACCTACCGGCATGCCAATCTTCTTGGCAACATTTTCTATGACTGCTGGCGGAATGCCTTCCGTTAACATGGTGATGCCTTCGTTTACAAATTTTCCAAAAACACGAGAAGTGAAAAATCCACGACCATCATTCACAACAATAGGTACTTTTCGTATTTTAATAACATAATCAATAGCCGCTGCCAAGGTTTCATCAGACGTTTCTTTACCAACGATAACCTCAACCAAAGGCATTCTATCTACCGGAGAAAAGAAATGTAGGCCTATAAATTTATCAGGTTTAGATGAAGCTTTAGCTAAGCTGGTAATTGGAATTGTTGAAGTATTACTCGCATAAACGACTTCCGGTCTTATGACCGCTTCCGTTTCTTTGGTGACCCGATTTTTTAAGGCTTCATTTTCAAAAACAGCTTCAATAATTAAATCACAATCTTTTAAATCGCCCACACTATCCGATGGGATGATATGATCCAAAATCGCCGTTGCTTTTTCTTGAGTACTTCTTCCCTTCCCTATTTTTTGCTGTTCAATAGTTGCTGCATACCCTTTTCCTCTTTCAGCGCCTTCTAAAGATACATCTTTTAACACCACATCCAAGCCTGCTTTTGCCGACTCATAAGCAATTCCTGCGCCCATCATTCCCGCGCCTAAAACACCAATTTTTTTGAATTTTGCTTGCTCAAAGCCTTTTGGTTTCGCTTTTCCTTTGGCAGCATCGCCTATAAAAATGAAAGAGGCTCTAATAATATTTTTGGTTTCTTTAGTAAATAAGGTATCCACAAAATAACGCGCTTCAACTTCTAAAGCATTGTCAATTCCCGTAGAACTCCCATGGTATAAGGCACTCAATACGTTTTTGATGTGCGGCAAATTGCCATGGGTTGTTTTATAGGCCATGGCATTTGAGACCGAGTAAAACTCAGTATACCCAGATAGTTGTCCGATGCCATTTGGGGTTCCCGGAACTACAAATCGCTTGTCATCCCAAGGTTGTCTGACTTCTGGGTTTTGTAAGATCCATGCTTTCGCCAAGGCATTAATATCGTCTTCTGGACTACAGATTTGATTGACCAATTTATCTTTTAAAGCTTGTGCTGCGGATAGCTTTCGCGATTGTGTAATGTATTCTATCGCTTTTTGAGGGCCCAACATTCTCAAAAAACGTTGTGTTCCACCTGATCCTGGAAACAAGCCCACAGAGCATTCTACCAAGCCTATTTTATTGGCAGGGTGATCAGTCATAATGCGATAATTACAAGCCAAGGCGATCTCTAAGCCGCCGCCTAAAGCCAGTCCGCTCAGTGCTGCTACCACCGGCTTGGAAGAAAGCTCCATTTGACGCATGGCTCGATTGGTTTTCATGAGCAACTCAAAACACTCTTCTTTGGATTGGTCATAATTTAAGAACCAATTCAAATCGCCTCCAGCAATAAAATCTCTTTTCGCCGAGTTAATAACGATTCCTTTTACGGTATCATCTGCTAATGCATTGCCTACAGTAGTCAAGAATTCTGACATCGTCTGCTCATTCATAAAATTAACCGGAGAGTTGGCCACATCCCAAGTAATAAAAGCAATCCCGTCAGTATCTATTGAATATTTTATATGTTGCATTTTGTCTTTTTTTTTAGAAATTATACACGTTCGATGATCGTCGCAATACCCATACCGCCACCAACGCAAAGCGTCGCTAAAGCGTTATTTTTATCTTGTCGTTCCAATTCGTCCAAGGCTGTTCCAAGAATCATACAGCCTGTGGCACCCAAAGGATGACCCATAGCAATAGCGCCTCCGTTGACATTGACGATGGAGTGGTCGATCTTCATGTTTTCCATAAGGCGCAACGGCACTACGGCAAAAGCCTCATTGACCTCCCACAAATCGATATCTGAAGCCGTCATTCCTGCTTTGCGTAAGGCTTTTTTAGTGGCTGGGGTTGGCCCTTCCAACATAATCAATGGTTCTGAACCAATGATACTCCCCATTCTGATTTTTGCTCTTGGGGTCAAACCTAATTTTTCTCCAATTTCTTTGGTACCAATGAGCATTAATCCAGCACCATCTACAAGACCAGACGAATTTCCGGCATGATGGACGTGGTTGATGCGTTCGATCTCGATATAAGTGTCCAAGGCCGTTTGATTGAATAATAGCTCGCCCATCATTTCAAAGGATGGATTTAATTTCCCTAAAGCTTCTAAGGTGGTGTTTGCACGAATATATTCGTCTTTTGATAAGTGTTCCAATCCATTAAGATCCCTGACCGGAATGATCGATTTATCAAATGCTTTCTTAGCCCAAGCCGCTGCTGCCCTTTTTTGGGATTCTACAGCAAAGGTGTCCACATCCTTTCTTGAATAGCCGTATTTGGTAGCAATTAAATCAGCTGAAATCCCTTGGGGTACAAACTTACCAAAAGCAGCATCCGGCTCCATGACCCAAGCCGAACCGTCAATGCCCATAGGGACTCTCGACATGGATTCTACACCACCTGCAATGATCAAATCTGACCATCCGGACCTTACACGAGCCGCAGCTTGATTGACCGCCTCCAATCCAGAAGCGCAATATCTGTTTAGGGACACTGCCGCTAAATGATCGCCGTAATTCGCGACCTGCGCAGCTACTTTGGCAATATTCCCACCTTGCTCCCCTGCCTGTGTGACACAGCCCAATACCAAATCTTCCACATAAGAGGTGTCCAAATTATTGCGCTCTTTTAATGCTGAAAGCAGTGTTGTTACCAATTGTACGGGACTTACTTGAGATAAGCTTCCTGTGTTTTTTCCGATTCCTCGAGGCGTTCTTACAGAATCATAAATATATGCATCCATTATGTCAAATTGTTTAGAGTTACTAAGTGGTAACATGGAAAGAAAAAAAATATGTGACCAAGTGGTTACAAACTTATACAAAAGAATTATATTTGTCAAATAATACTAATTTAATTTTTTAAAATCGTGTTCATTTTTATGAGGTATAATGCCGATATAGATTTTAACGAGCGTTTTTAGCGACAATTAAAATCATAATCGGTATAAAACATCAGTAAATATTAAGATTGACTACAAATTTATGACATGCAACTCCCTGCTAATTTATCGCTTAATTAAAGCTAAAACATATGGAACCGACTTATTTAGAAGAGAATCCTAATTTTGATTATTCCTCTGAGGGTATTCAGGATTTAGTTAAAAAGATTGAGGACGGCGCATCGGATGCCTCTCCCCTTGATTTTGCCCTAAAAGCCTATCACTATATTCGAGATGCCTGGCCCTACAATCCCTATCGTTTCAGTTTAGTTGAAAACGATTGGCGTGCGTCTGAAATTTGCACACATAAATCTGGACATTGCTTAGATAAAGCCATTCTATTGATCAGTGTTTTACGTGCCAAAAACATCCCAGCGCGACTAGGACTGGCGAAAGTTAAAAATCATATTGCCGTTGAAGACATTATTGAAAAATTCGGTAATGATGTTTTGGTGCCACACGGCTATGTTGAACTCTATTTAAACGGCAAATGGGTGAAAGCAACTCCGGCGTTCAATAAATCATTATGCGAAAAACTGAATGTCGCACCCTTAGATTTCGATGGGACAACTGATTCTTTATTTCAGGCGTATGATAGTTCGGGCACATCTGTATTTATGGAGTATTTAGAAGATTATGGTGCCTTTGATCACGTCCCGTTAGCCTATATGTTCGATTTAATGAAAGACACTTATCCTCCTTTACGAGAAAAAAATATTGAATTAGGAATAGTACTGAACCTCAATACTTTATAAAACAATGAAAAAAGACAGAGCCGCTACCGAAGATAAAATATACGAAAGCTTTTTAAGCCTTTTAGAAGAAAAAGGACCTCAAGCCGTCGGCATTAATGCCATTGCTAAAAAAGCAGGGGTTTCCAAAGAACTCATTTATCGCTATTTTGGAGGTTTGCAGGGTTTACTTCTCCAACTGGCCAAAAAAGGTGATTTTTTTAAATCGATGTTGGCCCTTCACGATAAAGACTTAGCCACAGTGGAAGATCTAAAGGAATTTGCGAAAGCAGGAACCCAAGAGCTGCGAGAAAATAAACTCACACAGGAAATCTTGCGTTGGCAATTGCTCGAAAATAACGAGGTGACGCGCGATTTATTTAAGTACAGCAATAAAGAAATAGGTAAAATGTTCGCCATTTCGGATAAGGACAGTTCTCTTAACCACGCCTTTCAATTAATGATTGGAGGTTACGTATATTTTACGCTATTGTCCAAATTCAACAAAAAGTTTATTACCACTGATCTGACCTCTAAGGAGTCATGGGATAATTTTGATAAAGCGATTGAAAAGACGATTGATTTATTTAATAAATAAGCGATTTCGATTACCAATCAAGAACTTTGGGCCCGTCCGACTGGCGCGGTGAAACAAGACCACGAGGAGTTAAAACCCAATAGTGGGAATAAGTGAGATGATTGATGAGACGATAAAATATGGAATAATTACATAATGACTGCTGGTTGACTTAAGCCAACCATCTCATCTAAATAGATAACAGAATGGAATCATATTTAAAATTGATTCGTCTTCCAGATTATAGACATAAAACTGACATTTAGAGGATACAAAATGCTCAATATTCGTATCTGGTGAGTTCCCTTGGTCTTCATAACTTCTTTTACTATTACATTTCAATCTCATTAAAACTGCTCTGGTTTCCAGTTCTACCTATCGCCGTAATCCCAATGGCCGACAAAGCCAGCTGATTTTCATTGGTGGTTCTATGCAATTGCAATTCCGTTGCCTTGTAAGTCCTGTCCAAAATCTTATACTCCCAATTTTGGCCATATTTATAGAAAACCACCCATTTAAAGACTTCTTCAGATCCTATTGGGTCCCAAGAGACAACCACTTTTTGTCCCTCAATTTTGGTTCGGACCTTTGGGGCATCGGGAAGCTTACTGTTGAGCCAAGAACTCGCAGGAACCAAGGCCTGTTTTTTGTAAGGTCCATTTAATATGCCCTGCGCGAGATTGGGATAGGTGGTCAACGGACTGATACTCCAATGGACGGTGCCCATACTTTCTGGAAGCATGCCCCTGGTTATCATAATCTGATTGATGGTTTCATCAACATTTTCAGCGCCACCACCATGGTATAGGCTGATTCCCGGCCACAAATGGCGGTTTAAGGTATTTTCACTTTTCCACCACCCCAACAACACTGGAAAACTTTGTGGAATTTGGTTGATTTTCCAATACAATTGCGGTGTGAAATAATCGATCCATCCCATATTTAGCCAAAGCTTGGCATCAGCATACAAGGCGTCATACTGATCCATACCGGCAATAGAACTTGGGTGGCCAGGTCTCCAAATCCCAAATGGGCTCAGACCAAATTTGACTTTAGGTTTTTCTGCTTTGATTTCGTTGTAGATCCGCTGCACAAAACTATTGACCGCATCTCTCCTCCAATCCGGTATTGACAGTGAGCCTCCTGTTTTTAAATAGTTTTGATAGCTTATGGAGTCTGGAAAATCCTGTCCATCATTATAGGAGGTGTATGGATAGAAATAGTCGTCAAAATGAACCCCATCAACATCATATCGTTTTACGATATCCATAACAACTGCTGCGGAGTGATCTTGGGTCGCTTTTTTGGAAGGATCCATCCACCACATTCCGTTTTTCAATGGCACCATAATTTCCGGGTGTGTATTTACCAACGATTTTGGACTCAATTCACCTCCTGTTGTATGATGTGAACGATAAGGATTCAACCATACGTGCAGCTCTAAACCTCTGTCATGCGCAGCTTCGATCCAGAAACTGAGTGGATCGTACCAAGGTTCTGGAGCTTTCCCTACTTCTCCCGAAAGAAAGTAAGACCAAGGCTCCAAGGAACTGTTGTATAAGGCATCTGCCTGGGGCCTAACTTGAAAAATTACGGCGTTATAATGGTGATCCTTTAAAAGATCGAGTAATTTCAGGGCTTCCTCCTGCTGTTCTTGGGTGGACAGTCCGGGTTTGCTGGGCCAATTGATGTTTGCGACCGTTGCAATCCAAGCCGCTCTAAATTCGCGCATCACTTCAGGACTCCTCCTGAATTGTTCCTCCGTAAAGGTCATGTGGTCCTCACCTGCCACGTTTGCTTCTTGTTGAAATTCCACGCCAGTTTTCGGAGTAGATGTAGAAGGTTTTATAGACTTACATGACTTTAGAACGATACCACAGAGCAGCATCAACACAATAGATCGAATGTTTGTTGACATAAGAAAGTAAAATTAGAATGAATTGAACTTTTGAAATTATTTCCATCCTATTTAAATAAGAAAGAGCCACATTAAGTGTCTCTTTCTCATTTTTAAGGTTTTTGAATAAGATTTAACGCTCTCTCCAATAATCAATATTTTTTGAAGTTGGTGTTGGAGCATAGGTTCCCCTAATTTGTGTAGAATATACTCTACCCAAACTTCCAAGCGTAATGGTGTTTTGAATATAAGGTGTCGATGTTTCCACATCATAATCAGTCCCCGATTCAAAAATTCTGTAGTTGTATTTCCCAGTCTTTAATTCTTTATAGTCTCCTGCTTGTTTAAAAGCTATCCCAGTACCAAGAGTAACGATCTCAACAGGTTCTGCAGGTGAATCCTCAGTGGCTGGAACAGCAGCTCTCACCGCATACGCATCAACAGCAAATGGCATATTGGCCATGGAATTGACAAATCTCCAATAGATCTTTTCATAATTAGCTTCCGGAAGATCATCTTCGATAGTAAAGATCTCATAGTTCCCTTCGGTACCCCCAAGATACACTGAATGATGTGAATCAGCAGCAAAGGTCAGGGAATTGGCAGCTACAGTATTTCCTTCCAAATCTCGCACCGATACATTAAAAGTGCCAGAAGGGATGAACGCATAGGCGTTGGAAGGAAAAACAGAACCGTAGACATTTCCCTTGACTTCATCTGATGTGGATGAAGCTACTGAACTCACCTTTTTTTCATCAAAATAAAAGTTTACCGCTGGTGCGTCCTGTACATGAAAAAAGAATTTGGCATAGGTACCTGCATCAGGAACGTTCTCTGTAACCTCAGGAATTGCATTTTCATCGCACGCATTAAAAACGAGACTTAATGCGAATAATAGTAGTATAGTATTGAATGACTTTCTCATAATTTTATAGTTATTCAGGTTTGCTAAACCAAGTTTCATAAGTGTGATAATCTTCTTCATATGCGCCAATAATCTCTAATGCTGCTTTGTTCCACATGTATTCTGAGTTATACCTTGGTCTGGCACGGTAGGCAGGCTTATCATTATTGGTGATATACAGTGGATCTGGAAGCTCAAAGCCTTTATAAACAGGATCGGCAGCATCAACATCATAATGATAACGTCTCATGTCAGACCAAGTTTCCAAAAAGCCCCATCCCCAAGTAGCAATATATTTTTGAAGCATGATCTTGGATAAGGTTAAATCTTCAGTTGCCACTGGAAACAATTCGGTACTGGACAAATAAACCGCTTTTCTTTCTTCAAAAATTGCAGGATCCGGCGCATATTGTTTTGAAAACTCCATGTGCGATTTTACCCCTTCTTGGTAGGCAGTAAGGGCCACGTCTTTTTTATTTGAGATAAATGCAGCTTCTGCCTTGATAAATTGTAATTGTGCATAGGTCATCAATGGAAATCTCTCTGAATTGTTAAAGATATAAATTTGAGGTGATGGCGATGAGCCTTTATAGCCCACCTCGTTCCAGAAATTTTTAGGCACCTGGCTTGCCTCTGCGGAAGACCATTCGTTGATTCCTAATTCAGGAGAAACACCTCTGTACTGTCCATCTGGAGATGGTGCCATCATAGCGGTAATACGCGGATCTTTAAGATGTTCGGCAGAATTTTCAGGCAATGGATCGGCACCAATAAGACTAGGATCTGTAAGTTCTGGATTGGTACCGTCAAGAAGCCCTACCATAAATTTTGTCTGACGGTAATATCCGATATTATCTCTCAGAGGTCCAAAAAAGTTAGTGTCAGAACTAATCGTTCCATCAAAACCAATGCTGGCATCATCTTGGTTTCCGGCCAATGACTTATCAACATAGGCAATCACTTGGTCGGCGTTATAAGAACTTTTGTTGGTTAGCCTGTGGGCATTCATGGCAAGCAAGCCATAAGCAAATTTTATCCATTTGTCACGGTCGCCATTATAGATAAGATCGGCTCCGCGTAAGCCAGAATCGGCAGGACTCAATCCGTCGGTTCTTTCCAAGTTTTCTATTCCTAAGAGCAAAAGCCTTTTAATCTCTTCATAAACCACCGGTTGTTCATCGTAATTAAAAACACGCTTACTGGAATTAAAAGCTTCTGTTACAATAACAGGCCCATGATAGTCGGTCAACATCTGCCATCCGTAAGCTCTCATGATATGCCCTACTCCGACAAAATCATACTTTTTATTGAGCTCCCCGCTTTCGATCATATCGGATAGATTGTATCCCATACTCCAATAAATTGCCCTCCAAAGTTGCGCATAGGAGTCTGACAACGGATTGTTGTGGAGATTGAGAGAATAACTTGCTCCAGACGTATAGGCCCAGTTTTGAGTGTAAAACCCTGTAAATCGTCCGTCCCATTGTACGGCAACTGCCATCTCAGATTGTATCTGAGGCAGGAAAAGTTCAGGTTGCAAAAGTGCATCCGGTCCATTGGGGTTGGTATTGACGTCCAAATAATCAGAACACCCCGAGAAGGTCAATGTACCGGTAATTATTAAAAATGTATATAGTAATTTTTTCATCGCTTTTTTTATTTAAAATCCAACTTTTAATCCAAAATTCAATCCCCTTGGAAGCGGAAAGTTTCCGTAATCCAATCCTGCACCTCCAGCACCACCTACAGCAGCAGAGTTTCCATTAGCCACAGGATCTAAACCAGAATAATTTGTAAATAAGAACAAATCAGTCCCTGTGATGAATAAACTGGCACTTCTTAAGAACTTAGTTCTATCCAAGAAGCTTGTTGGCAAGTTATAACCTAAGGTAACATCTCTTAAACGCACCCAATTGATATCCTTTTCAATAAAACTTTGATGTGGATATATTGAACTCCAATAGGTTGAGTTGCGGTACAGATCAATAGGAATATTGTTCTCGGTAGGATTGGCGGAATTTTCATTCCCGTCTTTTAGCACCCCTGTTACAATTCGTGGCACTTCCCTATCCAAGGTTCTTTTACTTAATCCTCTGGTGGTTAAATAATGTTCCGTAGCATTATAGACATCGCCGCCAACTCTGAAATCCAACAGGAAGTTCAATGAGAAGTTCTTATATCTAAAGGTATTAGTGAGACCCATGGTGAATTTAGGGTTTCTATCTCCAACAATGATCCATTCGCTCGTGTTCAATATTGGTAATCCGTTGGAAGGATTGATCAACACTTCTCCTTGGTCATTACGCTGATAATCGTATCCGGTGAATGTAGTCAAAGGACCACCCACTCTCGATCCCACACGTACGTTTCCGTATAACCAGGTATCAGAATTATAAAATTCTTGAACATCGCCCGGAAGTTTTACAAGCTCACTCTTGTTTTGAGTATAGTTGGCCAAAATATCCCAACTAAAGTTGTCGGTTCTTATTGGTGTAGCATTCAATTGAAGCTCAATACCCTCATTTTGGATCTCTCCGGCATTGAATGTCATAAGAACGAAACCTGTAGCGTAGCTGAGCCTTAAGTTCTGGACAATTTGATCTACAGATTTTTTATTAAAATAGGTGACATCAAACCCTAACCTGTTCTTAAATAATTTTAGCTCAATACCATACTCATAAGAGGTGGTCATCTCAGGTCGTAAATCCAAACTTGGCCCAGTAAATCCATATCTGAATCCGCCTCCCGTAGTCAACGCATTGGTATAAAATGGTCGAATGTTATACGGATTCGCATCCTTTCCCACTTGAGCAATAGAAGCTCTCAGTTTACCGTAAGACAGCACATCCTTGATGCCTTTTAAAGGCTCCAATTCCGTAAAGACAAAACTCAGACCTGCGGATGGATAAAAGAAGGAATTGTTCTTTTTGGGCAAGGTGGAACTCCAGTCATTCCTAGCGGTTAAACTAAGAAAAAGCATATTGTCATAATTGGCGTTAAAAGTAGCAAAAGCACCAACCAATCGACGTTCAGTCAAATTGTTGAATGCCCTATGGGTCTTTAAATCAGTATTATTAATAGACCATAAGTCGGGAGCTTGAAAGTTTTCACCTCCGGCAGCAGCACTGAACGTATTATAATCATACACCGCACTACCAATCTTGATATCCGTAGTGATTTTATCATTAAACAACTTTGGTGGTGTAATTTGTGTATAGTATTGGAATGTCAAATTTCTGGTAGTTACCAAGGCTTGATCAAATATACCGTTGCGACTTTTTCCGGTGTTTGATTCCGGATGTCTTACAATGGTGCTTTTGGTAGTGAAGTAGTCAATTCCTACCTGCCCCACAAACTTCAACCAATTTAATGGGGTTACTGTGAGTGTTGTGTTTAATTTATAACGATCGGTCAGGGAGTTGAGAATGTTCTTATTGACATTGAAGAATGGATTTTCAACCGCATTAGAATAGTCGGCGTAATCCCGTCTTTTGCCTGATGGCGTCAAATAATTACTGGCATCATCTGTAGATGGCCATAACAATAAGTGTAATAAAGGACCACCAGCACCTCTAAAAGTTTGATCATTATCTGATCGGGTATAATCAAAAGTCACATCGGCAGATAGAAATCGGTTGAATTCTGCAGTGAGGGCAGATGTCAAATTCAACTTCTCCAAGCTTGTGTTGGGAATAAATCCCTCTGAACTTGTATTGGATGCAGATACACGGTATTGGGTTTTCTCACTCCCTCCAGAAACCGAAATATTATGTTTCTGACTGTAGGCATCACGAAAGAAACTCTTCACGTTATCATAAAATTGTGTTCCTGCTGGATAAGGTTGTCCAAAATAATACAGTTCCTCGTTGCCTTCATTGGTATATCCGTTGGCTCCTCTATCATAAACTTGCTGAATTTCCGGATATTCCACAATCCGATCCACTCTCATACTTGTACTGTAATCGATTCGCGGCGTACCAGCCTGCCCTCTTTTAGTAGTAATCACAATAGCTCCTGAGGCCGCTTCTATACCATATAACGCAGCTGCTTCCGGACCTTTCAAAATGGTTACCGAGGCAATATCTTCAGGATTGATATCAGCACCTCTGTTGGTAAAATCGATACCTCTGTTTTCAAAAGAGGTTGCCGTATTAAGAGAGGAAGCAAAAACTGAAGTGGCGGTGGTATTGTTACTGATAGGAAGACCATCTACTACAAATAGTGGCTGATTGTTTCCACTCAATGAACTGATCCCCCTAATGACAATAGATGAAGAAGATCCGGGAAGTCCCGAAGTACTGTTGACTTCAACACCAGCCACCCTTCCGGCTAAACCATTGATAAAGTTTTCACGTTGTGTTTCTGCCAAGGTAGAGCCTTTGATTTCTGTCACGGCATATCCAAGGGCTTTTTTCTCTTGTTTGATCCCTAATGCAGTGACCACCACTTCATCAAGGCCTTCCAAGTCTTCCTTTAACGTGACATCAAACCGGGTACGGGTCCCGATTGTTATTTCCTGCGTGTCAAAACCAATGGATGAAATCACCAATACTGCATCATTATTATCTGGTGCACCAAAAGTAAAATTTCCATCCATATTGCTCACGGTGCCCTTACTCGTGTTCTTGATATACACTGAAGCCCCTGAAACCGGCAAACCTTTCTCGTCAATGACCTTTCCGGTCAAGATCCGCTCTTGGGCAAAAGCTTGAAATCCCATAAAGCAGAGTAAAATTAAAAGTAATCGTTTTTCCATAATGTGAACCCCTTTAATAAATTGTTATTAGTTGATATTGAAATATTCAAATTGCACGGCACTATTTGACTAAGCAATTTTAGACTATCAATATTAAGGATTTTTTTCTTAAAAAATGTTAAAATTGCAGATGTTTTACGAAAAAAACCAAAAACATGCACATTTCATGAGACCTATTTCGACATTTATGCCATATTTATACGTCAAACACGCATTTTTAAAAATTTGATATGGGATAGATATGGCAGTGATTAGCGTTGTTTTCCTTAATAAATAATATACGCCACGGCCCATAAAACTCATTTATAAAATCAACCCTAAGGAAAGATTGCCGTTTTTTTTCAACAGACATCACAAAAGATTTGGATGAAGGGTTTTCCTCCATCTTCATGCAATCAAAATCTTATCAGAATATGATGATGTACCTTTAACAGAGAAAGAAAGATCGGTCAGAATCAATAATAGATCTTGACCATGAGCGACGTCGTGTTATACTTATCTAATATGTGCCGCTAATTTTTATATCAAATGTTAAGATATATAGATAGAGAGATCAAATGAATGCTCACAAATGCATACTTATTATGGATTAAGTTCTGGTGCAGGATAAAAGTCTATTTCCAGAGCTTCCAGTCTCGATTTATGCAGGCTTAAACGTTTGGAAAACTCTTTAAAATCATCGTGGGACAACGACCAGCCAATTTCCGCAACTGCCATCAATCGAGGCCAAAGTCGGTTGTCCAACATGGCATCCGAAACTACTAACTCTGTCCATACGGGTGCCTCCACTCCAATGATTTCGTCGGCCTTATCGTTGAAATTATAAACATCTTCCAATGACACACCAGATTTTTGACACCAGTTGTTGGTTTTTTCCTGTCCGGTTACATTGGCATGGTCAAAGTAAAAACTCGTGCAAATGGACTCAATAACTTTTGATTTTTTTAATGGTGTGGTTTTGCCATTCCATCTCTGAACTATCAAATCCTGGCTTACATCAGCTTTAGAAACTTCCTCCCAACCTATCGGGATCTTCCCAAAACTTCTTACCATGGAGTCCGCTTTTACTACAAACGTTTCATAGAGGTCATCATTAATTTCATCACCACCAATATGCAGCCAAGGACCCACAGTCATTGCCGACACTTCTCTTAAAACCTCGGCTACGAAGCTATAAGTCTCAGGGTCTGTGAGGCATAATTTGCTCCATCCCACTTTATAACCGTCAAATAATTCTGGTGGTGTGGCCATTTTCGGATTAAGGTTACTCAAATCATCACAATTAAGCTCTGGATAAGCCACCAAGGCTGCATAAATATGGCCAGGCAGATCAATTTCTGGTATAATCACAACATGCCGATCTGCCGCATAATCTTGCAGTTCCTTATAGTCTTCTATGGATAAAAAGCCAGATTTACCATTTTTAACGGCACTTTTACCAGCAATTTCTGTAAGAAGTGGTTTGCTATTTAATTCAATACGCCAACCTTGATCGTCCGTTAAATGTAAATGTAAACGATTCATCTTATACAGCGCCATTCTGTCAATATGCCGTTTTAAATATTCCACACCAAAAAAACTACGGGCAAGATCAATCATATTACCTCGCCAGCTGTACTTTGGAAAATCTTCCACATGAAGCTGAGGCAGTACCAAGGGTTTCGAATCCATTGGCATGCTTTTCAAATTTGCTGGCAAAAGCTGCGTCAAACTCTGTATGGCATAAAATAACCCAACCTCTCCCGCTGCCTTAATCGTTACACCTTGCTTATCGATATCCAAAGAATACCCCTCTTCACTTAACTGACCGATCAAAGCAGGATCTTGAATCAATTTAAAGTTCCCTTTTTTGGAGTTGGCCCGTATGGTGCTTTGTAGGTTGGCATCCTGAAGTAATTTACTAAGCCATTGTGCTGCTATTTCTGCAGATCCTGAAAAAGAGATGGTGTTTTGGTGAGGTAATTGATATACACCTTTGTGGTGCGTCAATACTTGTGGTTTTGGAATAATAGCTACTGTTTCACTCTTTAAAGGCGTTTCAACTGGGCTCTTTATGGAGGAACATCCCAAAATTAAAAATCCAAAAATCAAAATGTTTAGAGTTTGAAAATAACGTATCATAGAGGTGCGAATTAAGAACTATTGGTGAAAATCAATTTAGTACTCCGAGTGTTCTTGTTTTGTTAGTTTAAAATATCAAATAGGTCTAAAACTATTCAATATGGACCAAGAGATCATCATCTAAAATGATCCTAACTTTATATTTTTGAAAATACGGGGGTAATTTAGTAGGATTTTACGACAATTTATGATTTTGTTGCTAATTATTTTGTTTCTAAGAATTAGAAGTTTATTTCAATGGGCTTAAAAGTAGTATCCATTAGCATCATTTTACGGAGCTTAAGCTAAGGTTGCCTCAGCTTTTATCTCAATGTCATTTTTACTCTAAAATAATCTTCAGAGTCGTAAAACAACATTTGACACCGTGATTAAAAGGACAACCGATTTATATCATAAATAAGTGTCTCTATGGTCGATGAGCTTTCGATAATTAAGACATGATTGTTGGTGGAAAACACCAACAACGGCGCCATGGCTCAAGATGCATCCTTTTTTATTTATAAAACTGGAAACACTTTTGGCATCCTTGGCCCGTATTTGAACAAAATAGATGCTATGTTCATTATGATCCAGAACAAGTCGGATTGATTCGAAGTTTTTCTTCTCTGTGCATTCCATAATCCACTCGTCTATTTAGAATTTATGCCGAGTTAATTATGATATTATTTACAAGTATTTTGGCACTAAATTATGGGTTCCAACCTTAGATATGTGGATAAGAATCGCTCCAATCCCATAGCACAATGACCCATTGGGTCTGATACGAATCAGTATAGATATGGATTTCCCTGAACCCCACCTTTTTATGGGCATTTCTTGAGCGATGGTTGGTCAAGGCGATTTCGGTGATGCAAAAGTCATAGCGATTGGCAAATGTGTCTTTATAAAGTTCAAAACACTTTTCAAAAACGCCCCTGCCTCTGTAATTTTTGTGGACACAAACTTGTCCAACAACCATATAATTAAATTCGGATACCAATTGACCGTTATAATCGATCTTCTCGAATTCCTCGAACATTGGGAGAATTATAGGAATATCAGACTTTGATTTTTTTGTCATCGCCAAAACATACCCAATAACTTCCTTATCGTCTTTGGCAACAATCTGGGGTTCAATGGCATTTAAGTTTTCAAGCATCTTCAGGCTATGGTCTACCGTCACAAAACCATAGGTCTCAATCTCCTGATCTGATAGATTCTTTTTCAAATTGGCTTTTTGCAAAGTGGAGATACCTTCCAAATCGCCCTTATTTCTATATGTTGTGGTATAGTTGATCATGTTGGCATGAAAATGTGGATGAATATAACCATATAATTCAAGGTATTTATTGCAGCAGGAAATAAAAATAATCTCTTGAATTTACCATTTTATTTGCAGATACCATGTCATCGTTTAGATGGTTGAATCTATATTGGCATTTTTTTGTTCTGATCTTCAATTTTATCAGATTTCTTTCAAAAATGTAGGATTCGGTATTAGACTCTAAAATTCGTTTATTTCATTTAATTTCCATCATGAACAATATCCCGATAAGAGCCAACCCATGTTCGATTAAGTTTTAACTTTGCGCGAATTAAACTAAATCGCAATAATTTTATGACTCACGACGTCCAAAGCCAAAAAGGTAGAGGTTGGATCTTAGCGGCTTTAATGATTACCATGGCTTTGGCGGCCATGGACAATACGATTGTAGCTACGGCGATTCCGCAAATTGTGGGCGACTTGGGTGGATTTTCATTATTCAGTTGGTTATTCTCTATTTATCTTCTGATCCAAACCATTACGATTCCCATTTACGGAAAACTCGCCGATATATACGGACGCAAACCCATCCTTATCTACGGAGTTATTGTATTTCTGTTAGGCTCTGCTGCTTGTGCCGGGGCTTGGGACATGATCAGCCTGATTGTATTTAGAGGTCTTCAGGCCGTTGGCGCTGGTGCCATTATGGCGACGGTCAACACCATTGCTGCCGATATCTATACGCTTGAAGAGCGCGCTAAAATCCAGGGTTGGCTCTCCAGTGTTTGGGGTGTTTCGGCGATTATGGGCCCAACGATAGGTGGTGCCTTGGCCGATTATGCATCTTGGCGGTGGATTTTTCTGATCAATATTCCTATTGGGATTGGCTCAATTATCATGATCAGCATCTTTCTCAAAGAAAATAAACCGATTAAATACGCAAAGATCGATTGGCTTGGTGCTTTGGCGCTATTGGTCACCGGTGGGTTTATCATGTTCGGATTAATGCAAGGCGGACAATCATGGGATTGGATTTCTTATGAAACGCTCATTTTCACAGGCATCGCAGCCATTTTAGTTTATGCAACCATGAAGATCGAGTCGCGTGCCGAAAGTCCCATCCTGCCCAGATGGGTGTGGCGGAAGCGCGTTCTTGTAGGCGCCAATTTGGCAACCATAGGCATGGGCTGTATGACTATGGGACCCAATATGTTCTTACCCGTTTTCGCACAATCTGTCATAGGTGTTGGCGCTATTACCGCAGGTTTTATATTGGCGAGCATGAGTATCACCTGGCCAATATCATCTTCACTTTCTGGAAAATTGTATCTACGGATTGGCTTTAGAAACACAGCACTTTGCGGTATTTCCATTGTAATCATCGCTGTGTCAAGTTTCTTGTTCATGCCCTACCCTGGTTCGGTGTGGACATTGGTGGCTATCCAGCTGCTTATGGGCGCGGGATTTGGATTGATTTCCACACCCTTGATGGTTGGGGTGCAATCTACCGTAGACTGGGGAAAGAGAGGTGTTGTAACAGGCGCCAGTATGTTCTCGAGATATTTCGGACAAAGTTTAGGCGCGGCTGTTTTTGCCGCTATTTTCAATTCAGTATTATTTGATAAAATGACGGAGGCACCTGAAAATTTACAAAGCGCATTACCGAAAGTAAATGAAGTTGTAGAGGTATTGCAATCCGCCCACTCAGACGATAGCGTTCAAAACTATCTGCAACATGCCTTTTTTGATTCGACGCACACGGTTTTTATTGGTCTATTGACCGTGGGCCTACTCACGCTCATCATTTTATTGCTCACGCCGAAACACTTTGGAAAAATTGACACGTTTTAAAAGTTGAAATTGAAGTCGAAATTGAAGTCGAAATTGCTTGCCCGTCCGCAGCTTTTGTGGAGGCGGGCAGCGAAGTGAAAGCGAGTAACTTTAGCGCAGGCGGGAAATTGAATTCGCCTGTATATAAAATGGTAAAAATGAAGGGTTTGAATTTTAAATGAGGGGTGACCGATGACCGATGACGGAAGATGGATGCCAGCCGACTGACCACTATCCACTTCCCTTTTTTTCTCCCGAAGATGACGCGGATTTTCGCAGAAAGAGCTCCTGAAAAAACAGAAAATTGGCCACTCATAGCGAAGTCGAGGTGGGAAATTGAAAGACCTAAATTTTAAACTTTAAATTACGGCTGAAAAAAGGCGGTTACAGCCGACTAAAAACTGCCAACTGAGGACTGCCGACTGCAGACTGAAAACTCTAAACTCACGTCATAATCCGCACCAGAAGCTCTTTCAACAAATCCCCTTGAGGCACGGCATAAGCGCCCACACCTTTGCTTTTAACGTCAAATTCGCGCAAGGTAGCAATGACGCTGCTCACTTTTCTCATCGGAAAGTTTCTCGCAGCGGTGATATATTCATTCACGAAATATGGATTTATCTTTAAGGCAGAAGCGACATTTCTAGGTGACTTATCATTCATTCCATGTAAATACAGCAATTGTGAAAAGAAATTAAACAACAACGATACTGTAACTACCATGGGATTATCCTTAGGGTTTTCGGCAAAATAAATTACAATTTGATGAGCCTTTTTGATATTTCCTTCCCCGATGGCCTTGCGCAACTCGAAATTATTGAAGTCTTTGCTGATGCCGATATTCTCTTCTATATGATCTGGCGATATTTGCGTGCCCTTTGGTAAAATAATCTGAAGTTTATCCAGTTCATTGTTGATCTTACTCAAATCAGTTCCCAAAAACTCTACGAGCATTTGTGATGCTTTTGGAGCAATGGTATAATCTTTAGGCGCCAACACACGTCTTATCCAATCGCCCACTTGGTTCTCATAAAGTTTTTTACTTTCATAAACCACACCCATTTTATTCAAGGTTTTGTAAAGTGATTTGCGCTTATCAATCGTCTTATACTTGTAGTTCATCACCAAAATAGTGGAAGGCTGTGGCTGTTTGGCATAATCGACCAACTTCTCTATAGTCCGCGATAAATCTTGGGCTTCTTTTACAATAATCACCTGATATTCTGCCATCATTGGAAAGCGTTTCGCATTGCCCACGATATCATCTATGGATACATCACGGCCATAAAGCACCATCTGATTGAAGCCACGCTCCTCTTCAGTAAGCACATTGTCTTGGATAAAATCTGAAATCTTATCAATATAATAAGGCTCTTCGCCCATTAAAAAATAAATGGGTTTCAACTTTCTGCTCTTAATATCGGCAGCTAACTGTTTAACTTCGTCCAAACTTTGTGAATTTTGAAATTTTCAAGCACCAGATTCCGATTTTACCTTGGGGAATTTGGTATTTAGTTATTGAAGATTAACTTTGGCAATGTCTAAATTAGAAGTCTTGCAACCACTCAATTTTCCAAAGTTTTCGTTCCGATTCAAAAATAGCGAAAATAAAGTATCTATTTTCGACGTCGTTCGTAAAAAATTTATGATTTTACAACCAGAGGAATGGGTACGCCAACATTGTGTGCATTACCTGATGGATGAGAAGAAATACCCGCATTCATTAATTAACGTGGAAAAGGAATTGACCATCAACAATCTAAAAAAACGATATGATATAGTTGTTTTCGACACGCAAGGTGATGTCCATTTGATTGTGGAATGCAAAGCACCCCAAATTGCAATCGACCAAAGTACATTTGATCAAATTGCAAGGTACAACCTTACTTTAAAAGCAAAATACTTGATGGTGACCAATGGCCTGCAACACTATTACTGTCAGATGGATTTTGAGAAAGAGAGTTATCTGTTTTTGAAGGATATTCCGGAGTATGAGAGGGTTTAAGTATGATTTGATAGGAATTGGAGATTTTGAAGTAGGGATTGGTGATTGGTGATTCAGTAGCGTCCGATATAAGAATCAAGACCGCTGCGCTATAAGAATCAAGAACCAAGACTAAAAAACTTAGAGCATTTAAAATGTGGCTTTTAAAATTTAAA
>NZ_JAGEVG010000090.1 GCF_017581925.1 Gelidibacter pelagius
GATACTATATTAAAGCTATTGGCATTCAATAGGGTTTCTTTTGATACACCATATTTGATAATACTGGTTTCAAATTCATCTTCAGTTTTGGATTTGATATCATCTTTTTCTTGACAGGAAAAGGCTATCGATAAAATTGAAAACATCGGAATGAATTGTAAGAATGTTTTAAGTTGTAGATTTACGATCAAGGCTAATTGTATTTGTTGCTTACAATATAGAAACTATATTTTACTTTCACTTACGGGAAAGCCTTAAAGATATTACGGTAAAACCTTAACACTGAATGTTGACAAGGGTTTGGAAGAGTAAAAAAACTCCAAAATAAGCGAGAAATTAAAGGTGTGGTAAGTCTATTCCTTTTT
>NZ_JAGEVG010000091.1 GCF_017581925.1 Gelidibacter pelagius
TTTAAATTTTAAAAGCCACATTTTAAATGCTCTAAGTTTTTTAGTCTTGGTTCTTGATTCTTATAGCGCAGCGGTCTTGATTCTTATATCGGACGTTACTGAATCAACAATCACCAATCAACAATCAACGGTGTCCGATTAAAATTAAATGATCCTCTAAAAGTCTGACCAATAAAGGCTCTCGGAGAATTTCTTTAGAATTAGTGTCATTTTGAATTTGTTTAGGAAAAAAAACAAAATTATGCTAATTCCGTCGAGCTTTAAATTTTAAAAGCCACATTTTAAATGCTCTAAGTTTTTTAGTCTTGGTTCTTGATTCTTATAGCGCAGCGGTCTTGATTCT
>NZ_JAGEVG010000092.1 GCF_017581925.1 Gelidibacter pelagius
GAAAGTTTATTTTATAATTGATGTGAAAAGATTATTGATAATTGGAACTTGCAATGAATAAAAATTGAAACGTTCGACCCTTCCAGGGTCGCTGCGCGGATGTTAATTCTTTCTATAAACGTTGGATTCCTCTGAAATCCATGCCGTTTGGAGAGCATTTTGTCTCATTCGCTTGAGGAGATTGAAAATAGAAGTAAAAATTAAATTTGACGCCGTAAAAAACATGCTGTAGTCATTTAATGTCTGTAGCATCCACCTCGAACGTTTATGACAGTTGAAGCCCAAAAGATGCCATAGGCATCGAACATTTGTGGAATTGTTTGTGCAAATTGAAACAATAAG
>NZ_JAGEVG010000093.1 GCF_017581925.1 Gelidibacter pelagius
GCAAATATACAACCCTTTTTCGATCCACACAATGTTTTTGAAAGTTTTTTTGAAAGTTTTTTTTCACACTCCAAATCGGCAATCACAAACACTATTTTCAATGAACCTTGCCGCTCCAAACGTTACCGTTTTTAGCGGCTGCAAACATACAACCTTTTTCCATTCCGCAAAACTTTTTTTTTCAAAAATTTTGCTTTCTTTTTATTAGGATGTAAATGAACTTTTTTCCGTTCCCTCGAGCCATAAGACCCTCGTTTGCGGGGTGCAAATATACAACCCTTTTTCCTTTACCGGCAAAATAAAATAAGACTTTTTTTGAACTATTTTTCTTCCCGCTGGAA
>NZ_JAGEVG010000094.1 GCF_017581925.1 Gelidibacter pelagius
TTCCAGCGGGAAGAAAAATAGTTCAAAAAAAGTCTTATTTTATTTTGCCGGTAAAGGAAAAAGGGTTGTATATTTGCACCCCGCAAACGAGGGTCCCATGGGTCCGAGGGAACGGAAAAAGTTCATTTACATCCTAATAAAAAGAAGGCAAAAGTTTTTGAAAAAAAAGTTTTGCGGAATGGAAAAAGGTTGTATGTTTGCAGCCGCTAAAAACGGTAACGTTCGGAGCGGCAAGGTTCATTGAAGATAGTGTTTGTGATTGCCGATTTGGAGTGTGAAAAAAAACTTTCAAAAAAACTTTCAAAAACATTGTGTGGATCGAAAAAGGGTTGTATATTTGC
>NZ_JAGEVG010000095.1 GCF_017581925.1 Gelidibacter pelagius
AAGAGGAAGAGAATGGATGGATCTTAACCTTGACATGGATGGTTGATGTGCGGGGCTCATATCCGCCGCGGCGGACACAGGTTTGAGTCTTCGCCTGGGCGAACTACTAAGCAAGACGCATTACTAGAAATAGTCGATGCGTTTTTTTTGGCTCATATCCGCCGCGGCGGACACAGGTTTGAGTCTTCGCCTGGGCGAACTATAAAGCATGCCCTTGAAGTTTTTCAGTAGCTTTTTTCATTTTATACTTTCAACAATGGACTTTACTATGGATTTTGTTGTTTATGTTCTATGGTCTCCAAAGTATCGGAAGCGCTATGTTGGAATGACC
>NZ_JAGEVG010000096.1 GCF_017581925.1 Gelidibacter pelagius
CCCGAATTGAAGTCTAAATTCAGGAATCCTGAGGTTAGGCTTACGTGGGTGGAACCTTCCGGAGCATGCATTCTTTGGGCCGGCGTAAAATCGGCAATCACGATCTCGCCGGTTGCCGTGTCCAAAGTGATGTCCGACAATATTACAGCGCTCATGATGGCCCTGTTGTTGAAGTTAAAACCCCTTAAGGCCAATTGTCCTTGTGGGGTTGTAATTCCCACAGCCACATTACGTTCGCCGCGCGGACTGATGGCATCTTCGTTTTTGACCAATGTCATCACACGTGTCAGTCGTGAAGTTACCAAACTATCCTTTGCATCGACCATCAG
>NZ_JAGEVG010000097.1 GCF_017581925.1 Gelidibacter pelagius
GATTGTCTTTTGATGACGCCCCTATGGGGCTTATTTATTTGTCCGATTTTTTGTTACAAAGATAACATCCCTACGGGATTATGTTCAGCTCCAGACAAGTTTCATCTTTGTAGAAAATAAAGTGAAGGCATCAGATAGTGTTCTAAATAGAAAACAATCATTGTCGGCATAGTATTCCATTGCCCATTAATCTTAGGATCATAGAGGCTGTTTTAAAAGGTAAATGCTGCTCACGGCAAACCTTTCTAAACGGTGGCTTAATGGATTGTCTTTTGATGACGCCCCTATGGGGCTTATTTATTTGTCCGATTTTTTGTTACAAAGATAAC
>NZ_JAGEVG010000098.1 GCF_017581925.1 Gelidibacter pelagius
CTGATGGTCGATGCAAAGGATAGTTTGGTAACTTCACGACTGACACGTGTGATGACATTGGTCAAAAACGAAGATGCCATCAGTCCGCGCGGCGAGCGTAATGTGGCTGTGGGGATTACAACCCCACAAGGACAATTGGCCTTAAGGGGTTTTAACTTCAACAACAGAGCCATCATGAGCGCTGTAATATTGTCGGACATCACTTTGGACACGGCAACGGGTGAGATAGTAATCGCCGATTTTACGCCGGCCCAAAGAATGCATGCTCCGGAAGGTTCCACCCACGTAAGCCTAACCTCAGGATTCCTGAATTTAGACTTCAATTCGGG
>NZ_JAGEVG010000099.1 GCF_017581925.1 Gelidibacter pelagius
TGGTCAGGTATGAATAATGGAGATGAATGCAAATGAACCTCTGATGAAGTGTCGAGAAAGTGCAACCCTCTGTCAAAAGTGTTTGAAGTATGACAAACATTATAAGTCCAGCGGTCACCTGTTTATTGGCTGGGCGGCAGACGTCATTTAGGGGGCATGACCATTATTCGGGCTTATTTACGGAACTCGGGAACCTGTACAACAATGCAAAGGGAAATGCACAATAAGAACGACTTAGAGGCAGAATACCGATGGGCTGTGCAGGGGCGGACTAACCCGTAGTAGTGATGAAGCTCCTGTAATGGGAGCGGAGCAAAG
>NZ_JAGEVG010000009.1 GCF_017581925.1 Gelidibacter pelagius
GGGTTGGACGATCAAGTTCAGGCCTTGGCATGTCATCCATGTAGAATTTTACACCACAAAAAAGGATGCTAAAAACCGAGAGGACTTTCTCAAGATCGGAAGAGGAAGGGAATGGATGGATCTTAACCTTGACATGGATGGTTAATGTGCGGGGCTCATATCCGCCGCGGCGGACACAGGTTCGAGTCCTGTTCCCGCTACTAAGCAAGACGCATCACTAGAAATAGTCGATGCGTTTTTTTTGGGCTCATATCCGCCGCGGCGGACACAGGTTCGAGTCTTCGCCTGGGCGAACTACTAACAAAGACAAGCCTTTCAAGAAATTGGGAGGCTTTTTTTATGGCCATGGGTACAGAATAGGTGCAGAATAATGATATTTTCAAAGAATGATGGATTTATTTTGAAAAAGGCAACGCATTGCAGAAAAATATTATAGAAAATTTCGAAAAATCTTAAAACCTGTTCATTATTAATTGATGTTCATGTAAACTGAACAGTTGTTTAAGTTGAACAAAAGGGAGATAATTCAGTAAAAATCAAAATATGTTCATTATATTTGATTGTTCATGTAGCATGAACAAAGTTAAAAATTGAACAAAATGGAATTTGTTAAGTTAAAAGATTGGTTTCAGAATTTGGATTTTGAGGTGGCTATCAAAAAGATCCAATCGCATGACGACGTTGTGGACTTAGTGATAAGCCTTAATGACGAAAAGGTATATGCCGAAGTGAAAAGGGAAGTACGGCCACAGCACCTTGCTGTTTTTGAAGGGATGGCCGAGCAGAGATCGCCTTTTTTGGTCGCTGCCGATTATATTACGCCCAATGCCAAATCACATTTAAAAGCTAAGAAAATCAATTATATTGATAGTTTTGGCAATGCCTATATCAACTTAACCCATCTTAAAGTATATATTGAAAAAGACAATGCAAGACCTATTGGCAGTGAGCACTCCAATGTTTTCACACCCACAGCAGGACAAGTCATTTTTCAGCTTCTTAAAAATCCAGAACGGATCAATGCCACCCAAAGACAGTTGTCACATATTAGCAATGTTTCCTTAGGTAGTGTCAGCAAATGTCTGCAAGGTTTGATTGATGAAGGCTATGTGGTAAAGTGGAGTCAAGATCAAAAATATCAGTTGGTAAGAAAAGAGGAATTATTGGACAAATGGATCATTTTATTGAATGAAAAGATTCTTCCAGCTCACAAAATCGGGACCTATAAGTTTTCTAAAAGCCATGCAGTACGTTGGAATGAACAGTTTATAAATAGCGACGTACTTTGGGCAGGAGAACCTGCCGCAGCATTATTGACCAACTATCTGAATCCTGAAAAGTTTTCATTATTCACTAACACCAGAAAACATAATATTACAAAGGATTTAAGGTTGCTTCCCGATGCCAATGGCGATATAAACATTTATAGACCTTTTTGGGTGGATGATGAAAAGATAGGGCAACCTAAAAATTATATGAGTCACGAAAACGTGGTCCATCCATTGATTATATATGCCCAATTAGTATACAGCGGTAATAACAGAAATATAGAAACAGCACAACTACTATTTAATGAGTACATCCAACCCAACTTACAAGGACTATTCCTTTCAAAACCATAGTGAAGTCTATAAACTTTTGGAGCAGATATTCTCCAATTACGGTATCACGTATTATCTCATTGGTGCCAACGCCAGAGATGTGCATTTGTATAAAAGCGGCATCAAACCTATACGCGCCACGGCGGATATAGATTTCGCAATCATGGTACCAGATTTTGTTAGTTACAGTGCCTTAATAACAGAATTGTGTACGATGGGGTTTAGTCACGTGGTCGAACCTTATCGGATCGTTTATGATAAAACAAACACCATATTGGATTTAATGCCTTATGGCGAAATTGAAGAGGCATATACTGTTAACTTCACGGAAAGAGCGGTGTCTCTATCGGTTTTGGGCTTTAAAGAAGTAGGGGAGTATATCCAGTATATTGACATCCCTGAAGAAGGTTATTCATTACCAGTAACACCTATTGAAGGCATGTTTATATTAAAATTATTGGCTTGGAACGATAAACCAAGTTTTAGGACAAAGGATCTTGATGATTTGTCTTTTTTATTAAAACATGCTTGGGATATCTATGAAGAGGAAGCTTATGCCGAACATTTGGGAGTTTTCGATGATGAACAGTTTGATACACAAACCGCAGCGGCAAAAATAATTGGCAAAAAAATGGGGCTTATATTAGCTGAAAATGAAATTTTAAACCAAACCATCGTAGCCATCCTTAAGGAAGCAATAAAAGACGATGACAAAGCCAAGAATCCAGAGTTGGCTGTGGCCCAATATTTAGATATCAGCATTGAAAAAGCTAAAAATATATTAACCTACCTACTTGCGGGTATCAATCAAAACAGAATATAATGCCGAAAAATCGGAAAATATATAAACTTAAAGACATCACATCCAAAATAAATAATGGCTCTACGCTAAGATGAGGGAAGTAAGCGTATCAACAATTAGGTATTTCATTAATTAGGAGTCAGAATGTATTGGATTTTAAATTTTAAGTGGACGGTCTTGCTTTTATTAACGATCAGGCAGCGAAGTTAAACAACGTTATTTTAGAAGAAAATGATATTTTGCTGAAAATTACAGGAGCCACGATCTCAAAAAAGCCTTTATTGAGAAATAAGAAGATCAAATCCATTTAATTATCAATATTAATTAAGATCTGAAATATTAATTAAGATCTGAAATTTGATGTTTTTTCGAATCACGAATAACTTGGTTATAGTTTTGAGTGGTCGAGTTGTTTATTGATGCGGTCTGAAAAGAAACAATTGAATTCTATTATTATCATACAAAGTTGCTATATTTAAACTCTCCTATAATAGCTAAACTTTAACCGCTTAATAATTGTTCATGGTATTCAACGAGGACTCGAGAGTTAAAATACCCACCATATTGCATTTAATTCAATTGGGGTATACTTATCTTTCGTTGAAAGATGGTGAGTGGGATGAGCACACGAATATATTTACTTCAATATTCAAAGAACAACTTCAAAAAATAAATCCGCAGTTATCTGACAAGGATATTCAAAAAGTTTATGATGATGTTTTAATTTCATTAGAAAACGAAGACTTAGGGCGTGCCTTTTACAATAAGCTGATAGATCAATCTGGGGTAAAGCTTATTGACTTTGAGAATTTTGATGCCAATTCATTTCATATCGTCACTGAGTTACCCTATAAAAAGGATGATGAAACCTTTAGACCAGATATTATTCTTCTGATTAACGGAATGCCTTTAGTGTTTATTGAAGTTAAGAAGCCTAATAATCGAAACGGTGTTCAAGACGAGCACAGACGGATGCAACGGCGTTTTCAGAATAAGAAATTCCGTAAGTTCATTAATCTGACTCAGCTCATGGTGTTTTCTAACAATATGGAATACAATGAGGAGGATACTCAAATGTTGGAAGGCGCTTTTTACAGCACAACAAATTATAAAAAACCAATTTTCAATTATTTTAGAGAAGAGGAAACTTTCGATCTGAATAGGATTTTAAAACCATTATCCAGTGAGATTGAAAATTTTGTTCTGAAGGACACCAATCTTCTCAGTATAAAAAACTCTCAAGAATATCTATCCAATAAGAATCCGAACACCCCTACCAATGCCATTTCGACCTCTCTGTTTCAAAGAGACCGACTTAAGTTTATTTTGCGTTATGCCTTCGCCTATGTTGAAGAAGAACAAGGATTAGAGAAGCATATTATGCGCTATCCACAACTATTTGCAACTAAAGCAATAGAAAACAAGTTGGAAAGCGGTATTAAGAAAGGCATTATTTGGCATACACAAGGTTCAGGTAAAACAGCTTTGGCATTCTTTAATGTAAAGTATCTCACGCATTATTTTCAGAAAAATAATATAATTCCTAAATTTTACTTTATTGTAGACCGTATTGATTTATTAAATCAAGCAGCGAAGGAATTTACCGCTCGTGGTTTGGTGGTTCATAAAGTAGATTCTAAAGAGGCGTTTAGCAAGGATATAAAATCAACTCGGGTTATTCATAACGACTCTGGCAAGGCTGAAATTACAGTTGTTAATATTCAGAAGTTCAAAGATGATCCTGATGTTATAAAAAACAACGACTATAATTTGAGCGTTCAACGTGTTTTCTTTTTGGATGAAGTACATCGTAGTTATAATCCTAAAGGTAGTTTTTTGGCCAATTTGGAGTTAGCTGATAAACATTCCATAAAAATAGGATTGACCGGAACGCCTTTGTTGGGATCAGAATATAATTCCAAAACCTTGTTCGGAGATTACATTCATAAATACTACTACAATTTATCTATTAAGGATGGCTATACCTTAAGATTAATAAGGGAGGAAATTGAAACCAATTATAAATTGGCGTTGCAAGAAGCTCTTAAAAATATCAAGGTATTACAAGGAAACATGGAGAAAAAGAAACTCTATGCTGATCATCGCTTTGTAGAGCCCATGCTGGACTATATTGTTAAAGACATGGAGCAAGCTCGAATCTCTATGAATGACAACAGCATTGGAGGTATGGTGGTTTGTGATTCGTCTGACCAAGCTAAAATGATGCATGAGATCTTTCAAAATAAGTATGCCGATCAATCAGATAGTTCTTATGCTCAAGTAGCTGAAGCGCCATTAAGTTATGGCGCAAAGAAAAGAAGCGAAAGCAAAGTAAATACAGCCCAAGTTATTTTGCACGATATTGGCACAAAGCAAGACCGAAGAGATTGGGTTTCTGACTTTAAAGTTGGAAAACTCGATTTTCTATTTGTATATAATATGTTGTTGACTGGTTTTGATGCCAAACGTCTTAAAAAACTATATATCGGTAGAAAAATAAAATCACATAACTTATTACAAACACTTACTCGTGTCAATAGAACCTATAGGAACCATCGCTATGGATATGTTGTCGATTTTGCAGATATTCAAAAGGAGTTTGACAAAACCAATCAGGATTACTTTAACGAGTTGCAAGGGGAGTATGGCGATGAAATGCAACATTACTCTAATCTTTTTAAGAAACCAGCGGAGATATTAGAAGAAATTGAAGACATAAAGGACATTCTTTTTAGGTACAATACTGAAAATGCCACTGTTTTTGGAGAGCAAATTTCTGAAATCAATGAGCGGTCTGAAATTCGTGATATCGCCCGAGCCTTAAACAATTCGAAGGAATTATATAATCTTATTCGCTTCTCAGGTAATTTTGAATTGCTTGAGAAATTGGATTTTAGAAAACTCACTGTTTTAGCACGATTAACTAACGATAGACTATCGCTTATTAATACCAGAATTGCATTAGAAAATAATGTAGACACCGATAATATATTAAATACAGCCTTAGAAGATGTTATTTTTGCGTTCACGAAAGTGAAGGAGGAAGAAATGGTTTTGGCTGATGAGCTCAAAGATGTTTTGGGCAAAACACGGGAACTATTAGCGGGTAATTTTGATCAGAAGGATCCCATTTTTATATCGCTTAAAGAAGAGTTGGAACGTTTATTTAAAAAGAAGAATCTAACCGAGGTTACGAAAGAAGAAATGGAAGCGAATATTAAAGCTTTAGATGCCATTTACGATAAAGCGAAAACCTTAGAACGTGAAAACGAATTGTTGAAAGCGAAATACGATTACGATGCTAAATATGCGCGTATACATAAACGTTTAATGGAAAAGGATCCGTTAACCGAAAGTGAACGCAAACTATTTGAAGCTTTAAAAGGATTGAAAACGGCAGTAGATAAAGAGATATTGCAAAACTCGAAAATGTTAGAGAATGAGAGTTATGTAGAGCGAATGATGATGCGATTGGTAGTTAACCAATTTAAAAAAGAACAAAACATCCCTATTAACACCACCGATGTTAAGCGTATTAATAGCCTGATTGTAAAAGAATATATGAATGAATACAACGGATACGTTGCATAATGATTTTAAAGAAAATTCTTGATTGTTTAAAAATAAATGGAAGTAAATAATAAAATAGAAATCTATCAAGATGAAGAAACTGGTATTACCATAGATGTGCAACTAGATGGAGAAACAGTTTGGTTGGATCAATATCAACTTGAAGCTCTTTTTGATACAGACAGAACTTCTATTAGCCGTCATTTAAGAAATATTTATAAATCTAATGAATTAGATGAAAAAGCAACTAGTGCAAAAATTGCACAAGTTCAACAAGAAGGAAATAGAGAAGTTAAAAGAAATATTAATGTTTATAATCTTGATGCAATCCTATCGGTAGGTTATAGAGTAAATTCTAAAAAAGGAACTGCTTTTAGAATATGGGCAAATGGTATTTTAAAGGACTATTTAGTAAAAGGCCATGCTATTAATCAAAAACGTTTAGAGCAAAAAGAACAAGAAGTAAAGTTGCTAAAAGACGGAATTCATATTTTAACCCGAACGGTAACTAAAGCTATTGAAGAAAAAGCTTCAGACAATACCATCTTGGAAACCTTTGCTAAAGGTTTAAGCTTATTGGATGATTACGATCACGAGCAATTGGACGTTAAAGGATTAACGGTAAAAGAAGCTCATTACCCAAGTTTAGATGATTATCAGGAGCTTATTAACCAAATGCTCTCCGAATTTGATTCGGATGTTTTTGGGAAAGAGAAAGATAAAAGTTTTCAAAGTTCTATTGCACAAATAGGAAAAGGGTTTGGAGCGGATGATTTTTACCCATCCATAGAAGAAAAAGCAACCATGCTTTTATATCTTGTGGTAAAAAACCATTCGTTTGTAGATGGTAATAAACGTATTGCAGCAGCCTGTTTCCTTAAGTTTTTACAACAAAACAAGATGCTGTTTAATAGCCAACAACAACCTATTATCAGCAATGATTCATTAGCGAGTTTAACGCTTTTTATAGCGTCAAGTAAACCGGAAGAAATGCAAACCGTAACACGTTTGGTGATTAGTGTATTGAATAGAAATAAAATCAATTAAAAAAACGGAGTTAAATATAATGACAAGTACAGCACAATTTGAAACCCAAACCAAGGCACTTATAGACGACCTAAAAAGCGTATGTGCCAATTATGGTTTAGGGAATGACGGAAACGAATTTAAGATAATCACTCAAGTCTTTTTGTATAAATTCTTAAACGATAAATACGTTTATGAATTAAAACAATTAGAACCCGATTTAGCAAAAGCAGAAAACTTTGATGAGGCGCTTAAAAAGTACTCAGAAGATGATTTGGAAATGCTCACCATGCAAATAAGTGAAAATACGGCACGAATTGCACCTAAAAATTTATTATCCCGATTATTCGAACAACAAAACAAAGACCAATTTGCCGATATTTTTGATGAAACTTTAGTAAGTGTCGCCAAGGATAATATTGATATTTTCTCGGTGTTGACCCAAGGGGGCGAAAAAGTGGTTTTGTTTGAAAACCTTAGTAAATACGTCACCGATAATAGAGATGCCTTTTGTAAAGCCTTAGTGAATAAGTTGGTCGGTTTTAGTTTTGAGCATATTTTCACCCAGAAGTTTGACTTCTTCGCCACTATTTTTGAGTATTTAATTAAAGATTATAATACCAACTCTGGAGGTAAATATGCGGAGTATTTCACACCACATGCCGTAGCTAAAATTATGGCTGCTTGTTTGGTCACGGGAGATGATGTCAATAATGTGACTTGTTATGATCCAAGTGCGGGTTCTGGGACGCTGTTAATGAATTTGGCACATGCCATTGGCGAAGATAAGTGTACCATTTACTCACAAGACATTTCCCAAAAGTCATCATCCTTATTACGGTTAAACCTTATTTTAAATAATCTGGTTCATTCTATACAAAACATTATTCAAGGGAATACTATTTTAAGTCCCTACCACAAGCAAGAGAATGGGCAGTTAGAACAGTTTGACTATATCGTGTCCAATCCACCGTTTAAGTTGGATTTTTCCGACTACAGTGCCGATTTAGATAGTAAAGCCAATAAAGAACGCTTTTTTGCAGGGATCCCCAATATCCCTAAAAGCAAGAAAGATTCCATGGCTATTTATTTGTTGTTTATACAGCATATCATGCACAGCTTAACAGCAAAAGGTAAAGCTGCTATCGTTGTGCCTACTGGTTTTATTACCGCACAGTCTGGAATTGATAAAAAAATTAGAGAAAAACTCGTCAAAAGTAAAATGCTGGCAGGTGTGGTCAGTATGCCTTCCAATATTTTTGCAACCACAGGAACCAACGTCAGTATTTTATTTTTAGATAAAACCAATACCCAAGATGTGGTATTAGTAGATGCTTCTAATTTAGGCACCAAAGTAAAAGAAGGTAAAAACCAAAAAACAGTCTTAAGTGGAGCTGAAGAGCAACAAATTATAGACGTGTTTAATGCCAAAGAAGCCAAAGATGATTTCTCGGTTGTGGTATCCTATGATGAGATAAAAGAAAAGAACTATAGCTTAAGTGCAGGGCAGTATTTTGAAGTTAAGATTGACTATGTTGATATTACTGCGGAAGAGTTTGCTGCTAAAATGAAGAATTTCGAAAGCAATTTAGAAAGTTTGTTTTCCGAATCTAAAGGTTTAGAAAAGGAAATTCAAAAGAATTTGAAAAGTTTGAAGCATGAGTAACTGGAACAAGAGTACTCTAGGCGAATTAGCTAAGAAAAGGAATGGGTTTATACAGACTGGACCTTTTGGAAGTCAGCTACATGTATCAGATTATGTTGATGAAGGAATACCTATAATAATGCCAGTCAATTTGAAAGAGAATAAAATTGATATTTCTAAAGTTTCTTTTATCTCTGAAAAGGACTTAAATAGGCTCTCTAAACATATTGTTAAATCTGGTGATATAATTTATAGTAGAAGAGGTGATGTAACTCAAAAAGCATTGATAACTCAAAAAGAAGAGGGTTATTTTTGTGGTACTGGTTGTTTATTAGTAAGAGTCGGAGAAAGTATAAATCCAAACTTTCTTGTTTATTTTCTTAGTACTGCTAGAAGTAAATCATGGATTTTAAATCATGCAGTTGGAATTACAATGCCTAATTTAAATACTAAAATCCTCGCTCGATTTCCTATCTCTTTTCCAGAAAAAAGTATACAAACCCAAATAGCTAAAGTCCTTACCGATTTAGACGCCAAAATAGAAGTCAACAACAAAATCAATCAAGAATTAGAAGCGATGGCAAAAACGCTTTATGATTATTGGTTTGTACAGTTTGATTTCCCTACAAGTGAGGCCCAAGCGAAACAGATAGGGAATCTCTCCTTGGTTGGTAAACCTTATAAATCGTCCGGGGGTAAGATGGTTTTTAATGAAGAGTTGAAACGGGAGATTCCTGAGGGGTGGGGTGTGGATATTATAGAAAATCTTTTAGCAAAAGATGTAGGAACAAAAAAAATACCTTCTAGTGAATATTTAGAAAAAGGAAAAATTCCAATTATTGATCAAAGCACAAAATTTATTTGCGGTTATACAAATGAAGAAAGCTCTTTAATTAAAACCTCCAAACCTAGAATAGTCTTTGGAGATCACACCAGAATTGTTAAACTTATAAACTTTGATTTCGCCAGAGGATCAGATGGAACGCAAGTTCTACTAAGTAATAACGAAAGAATGCCACAACATCTGTTTTATCATGCTTTACTGAATGTTGACTTGTCAAATTACGGTTATGCGCGACATTTTAAGTTTTTAAAGGATACAAAACTTATTATTCCTCATTTAGAGATAGCACAAATATTTGAAATCCAAACTCAAAGCTTTTTTAGAAAGATAAAACATAACATATTTGAAAACCAAAAACTCTCAGAGCTTAGAGATTGGTTGTTGCCTATGTTAATGAATGGTCAGGTGACCGTAGGGAGTCCCGTTAAAAACCGGGATCTTGGTGAGTTAGAGCAAGAGTTGGGGATGGTTGCGGAGGATAGTGAAAAATATGGAAAGGTATGAGTTAATGCGATTGGTTAGAGAAGAAGTACAACAAAGTCAAGAACATAGTGTGCAATTAATGCAAAGTTATTTGTATGCGTTTTTTAAGCAGAACTGTGTTCTAATAACAAACATATTTTTAGGGCAGGTTTCCGAAAATTATTTTCTTTTAGAAACATAAAATAGATGTCATCAATCCCTCTCATTTTTTGTAGTTTGCACGTTTAATTTTCCAATGCTGTTATATGGAAGTCCATACTTTAAAAGCCTTACAATCTAATGTTATTCGTTATACATTTTACTTTACTGGTCTGATATGTTTTGGATTGGGAGTAGCTTTTTCTGTTAAGGTTAAGTATTTAGGTTTACATCCATGGGATGTTTTGAACGTCGCATTATTTGAACATTTTGGTTTTAGTATCGGTACCTGGAGTATTATCGTGGGTTTGATGCTTATTGGGATCTCATTGCTCGTCAGTAAGAAATATATAAATATCGGAACATTTCTAAATGCCTTACTCATAGGTCCGATTATGGATTTTTTTTTATGGTTAGATATATTGCCCGATGCCAGTAATAATTGGACAGACTATCTTTTATTGCTTCTGGGAATTTCGCTGACTGGATTAGGAGGAGGCTTATATGTTTCTGGAGGTGTAGGCGCTGGTCCACGCGACGGATTTATGCTTTCCATGTCAGAACGATTCAGGTTATCGGTAGTTAAAGCAAGAATCATGGTCGAACTTATCGTGCTGATCATTGGATTTCTTCTTGGCGGTCCGGTCTTTTGGGTAACATTTATCTATACGTTAATATTGAGTCCTATTTTTCAATTTTCGCTTAAGTTTTTTACTCGTATGCGTTCAAAGTTAGAGACAAGTTATTGAACTTTGACTAGCGTCTATTATCTGATCAAGACAAAAACTTATCGATGTTAGTATGATGTTAACTTGTTGTCAGTCTATTTAGGAAGAATTCTACGTTCCTATCACCCCTGAACTGTGCTCTAAAGTTTTTATTTTGGCGTTGAAAGATTCTGATGATGTATGTGTGGGTCTGTTGTCAAAGTAGGTCATTTTGTTTTGATAATCGATCGACATTGTCCTATATATGGTAGTGAAGCTATTAAATGCCGCCTGCCTGACTTTTTACTTAACTGTTTTCTCTTTTTTTTTCTTTTTTTTCAGCTTATTCCACCAAATTAAAGTACCTGTCACCGGTAAACTTGTTGCAATCAAGCAGGCCAAGAAATAGACAATTTTTGAAAATGTCCCAAAAATATCGCCAGTGTGCAGTGGTTTTATTACTGCTGCTAATTTTTGATTTAAAGGTTTTTCATCAAAATATTCTACTTTTAAAACTGTTCCTGTAGTATCCAAAAACAGCTTATCTGAAGTAGAAGGCGACCAATTGTTGTCGTTGTACTTTCTAAAGCTATAATAATTGTTTTTTTGGTTTGGAAATGTCACCGCAAGTTCCCCAGGATAATTTAAAGTTTGATTAGCCAATTGGATAGCCTCATCATAAGATATAGTAGTAGCGTCAGAATTATGTTCCAACAGAAATTCCGGGCTCGACCTATCAAATATTTTAGTTCCCATGATATACCCTAAACCTTCTCTATACGATTCAAAAGACCAACATAAACCTGTTACGGCCATAACAAGTAAAAATATGCAAGCGTAAAAACCTAAGGTATTATGCAAATCATGATTAACGCGCTTCCAATTTGCCTTGGTTTTGATCTTAAACCCTTGTTTAACGGTCTTCCATTTGACTCTTTTAGGAAACCAAAGTACAATTCCCGAAATAGCTAAGATCAAGAAAATAATCGTTGCCACACCCACAATAGGTCTTCCGATAGTAGTATCCAATAATAGCCATCTGTGCAGTTTAAACATGGTGAACATAAATGCGTCTGCTTTTGTTTTCTCTGCTTTGTGAATGGCTTTAGTGTATGGATTTACAAGCACCTTTGTCCCACGGGGTTGTTTTAAATCTTCTTTGACCAAAAAAGTATAGGCTGCGTTTTCGTTGTTTGGGAGGGTTACGCCTGTTACATAAAAACCGTTTGAAGCCTTTAATTCTTCTGCTAAACTGGTCACCGTTTGTTTTTCAACTTGAGCTTCAACAATAAAATCTTCCGCAAAGAATTCCTTTATTTCCAGTTCAAACACCAAAACGGTTCCCGTAAAACAAACGATAAATAATATGATTCCGCTTGCTAGTCCAAGCCATAAATGCACATCATTTATAAATTTTCTAAAAGTGTATTTTTTCTTATTTCTCATAAAGCATCGGGAGTTAAATAGAAGGTGCAATTGGAAGGATTGCACTTTCTGGTTGATGGATTAAAATGAATAACTCAATACTCCTGCGAAGTTTCGAGGATCAGTTTGGTTGATATAACGTGTTCTATATGCGTTGTAACCTATCTCATTAAAAACATTATTGAGTAAAAATCTGAAGTTCCAATGCGAATTTATCCTGTATGCGACCTGTGCATTCACTTGAGTATAGGCATCAACATCAAAAGGTTTTTGGTTGGGTACAATGCCTTCGTGCGTGACCGCTCCCGAACTCCAGTCATTTATTGGTCGCTCACCGGTGAAATAGATGCCTGCTCCAACTGACAGACCATCCAGTTTTTCCTTGAAACTATAATTGGCATAAGCATTAAAAGTATGTTTTGGTGTGTTTAATGGGGCGGAACCATACACATAGGAAGTGTGTTCCTTATACTGCGCATCGATATAAGAGTAACCGGTAATAACCTCCAGATTATCCAATAGTCGCCCGGTGAGCTCTACTTCAATACCTTTGCGCTCATCATTTCCTCCCTTTTGATAGTATCCTGTGGCCACCCAGTTCTCATCGTACACGGGTAAATTGATGTCCTTATTGTTAATCTTAAAGAAGGTGAGATTGAAACGTAATCTATTGTTCAGCCAATTGGTTTTAATTCCAGTTTCCAGTTGATCGAAACGTTCATTCCCCAATTCATTTCCGTTGACGTCCAATCGCGTCGCCGTTCTTGGGTAGGAGCTATTTGTGTATGATGCAAATACGTTTAGATTCTTAAAAGGCGTAATGATCACGCCTCCCAGCGGATTAAACGCATCACTTTGTGTTGTTTCGGTAGCAGTTATGGTTTGGGTTTTACTGTAACGGGCGCCTATAAATGTTTTTAAGTATGGATTGAAGGTGATCACATCTTGGGCGACAAATCCAATGGCTTTCGACTTAGCTCCTAAAACTGTTGCCTCAGGAAAATTTAGATTGTCGGGTAAACCATGAGGATTGGAAGTAAACACATCTATAATATCGACATTGGAAATACTCATTGATGATGTGCTATAATCTGTAGTACGATAATCGAAACCTACCTGGAACGTATGCGAAATTCCACCAGTTTCAATTTTGTCACCTATTAAATCAAATTGTAATACGTTATTATTATCCTTCCGGGTCGAAAAAGAATAGCCTCGATTTCTTTGGTTATAGATGGGTTCGCCTGAAGTGTCTTTAACAACATTCCCCATGCTGGCACCTTTGTCATCCAAATCTAAATTGGATTTATAAAAAGCACCATTCAAACTCAGCTTATCGCTTAGCTTTCTTTTAAATCTTATAGCGTAAGTGGTATTGGAGGTTAAGGATTTATCATTCTCGAAACCTAAAAACCGATCATGAGGCAGGTCGTAAATCTTGTTTTCGTCATTTTCTCCATTATTTACGGTTCCAAGGTCGGGAGTTCGGCTGTCTTCAAAATAATCCATTTCCAAAGTGAATGTGGTATTATCATCTGGTTTCCATTCTAAGGAAGGGTTGATATAAAATCGGTCTGAAGACACCATGGATCTATAACTGTCTGAGCGTTCAAGCGCAGTGTTTACTCGGAAGGCAACTTTTTGGCTCTCTACCAATGGACCGTAAACATCAAAGGTAGATCTCGCCTGGCCATAACTCCCAAGTCTTATCCCTGCATTTCCGCCAAAGACATATTTCGGTGTTTTGGTCACCAGATTGATAACACCGCCGGGACTTCCCAGATCGGTGGCCACACCTTGCGTAATTGAAGCGGCACCTTTTAACACCTGGATATTATCCACACCTTGCATATCGGTTAAAATACCAGTTCCTCTAAAATCGGAGTGCACACGAACCCCATTTTTTAGGATTGGTATCCCTCTAAAGCCGCGGGAAGACATACTTTCTCTTTTATTACCATAGGTTGCAAAAGTGTAAACACCGGGAACATTTTTGGTTGCATCTGAAATGGTCAGATTTCCCTGTTGCTGAATTAGCTTGTCTGAAATAATGGAAATGCTCTGTATTTGTTCATAAGGTGCCAAAGGCAATCGGGTCAAGGCCTCTATTTTGTCTGGATTTTTGAATCGACTGCCAAAAATTTCTACTTCTCCCAATTGAGAATCATCAATTAATTGGAACGGCAATCTTATGTGTTCGTTAGCATTAATGGTCACTGTTTTAACAACAGATTTATACCCAACAAATGATACTCTAATGGTATAGTCGCCAGGTGCCAAATTATTCAGCTCATAATGGCCGTTTTCATCGGCAGATGTTCCCTTAGCTGTGTTTTCAATAAGTACAGAAGCAAACGGAATATTTTCTTGGTTTTGGGTAGTAATATTGCCAGTGATTTTTGATTGTGAAAAGGACAATTGTATTGTCAGTAGCATGAAAAGACTAATGTATTTGATCATAGTTATTTAGAATTGTTGATGAAATTGAAAGGATTAAATGATAGAGTGATTTGAGACCCCGATGTGATAGTATTTTTGTTATACGGAATCAAAATGTCCCGTTTTGATAACATTGAATGCGATATTTTCATGTGGTTTGATATTTAGAATTTGTATTGTTTATTAAGAATGAAACTTTTTACATCTCTTATTTTTATTTAGATTAATTATAAATAGATTTGACAAAAATATAAATAGCTTCCCCATTAAATATCGGAATTGGGACTAAAACTATCGGAAACAGTATTATGTATGTTAAGTCAAAATTGATTGAACTTGATCGAATCGTTTATAACGTTGATCTCTATGGCAATAAGGTGATTGAGGACAGAATGAGTACTCTGTCCGTACAAAAGGAATTAAATAATGAGTCGGAGATATCAAGTCATCTTATTTATACAAAAGGGCTATGTCTCATAGACACTTCCATAAAGCCACAACAACAGTTGACCGATCAAATTACTGTTACAGAAGATTACGTACAAATTTTCTGTATGATGGATGGATGTTCGGTAGGAAAACAATCATGTAATGAAAAATGTCAATTCAATTTGGGAATCATGCATTTGGTCTATTGTAAAGGATTAGAAAACACCTTAGAGATCGCATCACAAAAAAAATCAAGATATCTATCGGTGGTTATGAGTCGGAGCTACTATTTGATTTTGTTTTTTCATGAACCCTGGATCCAACATTCTAAATTTTACAGATCAGTCATGGAGCAAAAGACTGTGGGACACGGTGAGATTACCTTCCCATTAGATAGCTTGTTAAAGCGTGTTTTAAATGAACTGATGTTGCAGGCATTCCCTAAAAGACACGCCAAACACTTGACCGATTTAAAACTAAAGGAACTGTTTTTGCACATCCTGATCAAATTTTCTGAGGCCATGACCAATAAAACGGCCATAAACAAAGATGAATATGAAAAATTAGAGGCTGCCAAGGCGTATCTTACATTGCATTTTGACCATCCGCCGACCGCAAAACAACTCTCAAGAATCGTTTTTTTAAATGAATTAAAATTAAAACAGGGATTCAAACAATTATATAACACCTCAATATATGCTTATGTGATCAAACTAAAAATGGAGAAAGCAGAAATCATGTTGGCAGAAAAACACACCGTTCAGGAGATGGCGGAAATATTAGGTTATAAAAGTGTATCTCATTTTATAAGTACTTTCAAGAAAACTTTCGGATATACTCCAAAACAGGGATTAATGGAACGAAATGAGAAATTGACCAGTAGAAATGAGACTTAAAATGGCTGTTTTCTTTGACACTATCCCGTTAAGTGTGTAACAAATCAAGCCCTTAAAACCTATTTAGGGGCTTTTTTCATGAATCAAGTCAAAACCTGTATTACGGAATCATATTTATCCTATGTTCCGCGCTCGCCTTTATCTTTCAACCCATTCGCGAAACGCTGCCGTATTGCTCTGACTGGTTTTAAGATGGTTTTTGTAACCTTTTAATTTTATGGCGAGCGTGTTTTTAGAATACCGTTCTATTTTTTCAATGTATGGCTTATTGACCAGTTCGCTACGGTTGATTCTGAAAAAATCCGACGGATTGAGATGTTCTTCGATTGCTTTCAACGTAGATTCCGTAAGCAGATGATGTTTGCCTGTAGTATCATAGGCAAAAATGACGCCTTCATGTGCTGCGAAAAAAATGATGTTTTCAGTATCTAAAAAATAAATTCCCTGTTGGGTATTTATGGAAAATCTTTTTTTATAGGATTTTTCAACGATGTTTTGATTGAGAAGAGTTTTAATGTTGGCCATCCAACGGTTTTCATCAGATTCTTGATTCCGAAACAGTAAAAACTTATCCCACGCCTTTTGGAAGCGATCTTTAGAAAAGGGTTTCAAGAGGTAGGCAATACCATTACTATCAAAAGCGTCCATCAAGAATTGGTCATAAGCCGTAGTGAAAATAATCGGACAGGAGACCGAAACCTGATGATAAATCTCAAACGCATTGCCATCCAATAGTTCAATGTCTGAAAAAATTAGGTCTACCTGATTATTTCTGAGAAAGTCGATAGCGCTTTTAACGGTGTCAATTTCCGCTGTAATCTGGATTGTAGCATCTAATTCCGCTATGAATCTCTTGAGTTTTTTTCGTGCGGGAATTTCGTCTTCTATAATGAGGAGTCGTATCATTTATGGGAGGGATGAATCAAGGGAATAGTGACCGAGAAAACATGGGCTGATTGATGAATCTCAATCGTCTTTTTGGTCAGTAATCTATATTGTTCTTTTAAATTGCTCAGTGCGCGTCCAGAAATTGTTTTGGTATTCTTTTTCAAATTGATAGTATTTGAAACAATGATGTTGTCGGCGACAATTACCTTGATGTGAATGGGGTGTTCTGCTGTTCCCAAATTATGTTTGACCGCATTTTCAATCAGCGATTGGAGGGTCAATGGTACGATATGACCAACACTGTTTCTATTTTCGATACTCAGTTGGTAAACGTTTCCGTACTTGTGCCGAATGAGGTTAAAATATTGCTCTGCAAAAACTAATTCTTCTTCAATACTGACGATTTCTCTATCCGATGCTTGCAACACATAGCGGTAAATTTCGGCAAATTCATTTAGAAAACCTGAAGCTTTGTCTTTGTCTTCTTCAATCAGTTGGTCTAAAACATTGAGATTGTTGAATAGAAAATGTGGGTTGAGCTGTGTTTTAAGTTGGTTGATTCGGCTTTCGGAAAGCGCTTGATGGTAGGTTGCCAATTGCTCTTGGTGCTTTTTGTTTTTCTGGTAATAATAATAGGCCAGAAAAAAACTGCCATAGATTAAAGCATCCAGCAAGTTTTTAAGGATATCAAGGGGAAGCCGTCTCCCTCCGTAATTTCTTTCCACGCCGCTATAAACAAGGGCTATTGCTAATCCTAATAGTAGCATTATCAGGATGAACGATACAATAGACGACGCGAAAATTTTCAAAAGCTCTCTGGTGCTGAAAACATCAGATTTTTGCCATCGTTTGATAAAAATTAAGATGATAGGAAACAAAATACCTACGTTAATCAAGCTGAAAATGAAAGCTTCTGGTGTAAACGTGTAGAGATCCAATTTTCCTGAAGAATTAATTCGAACATAAATGGAGTCTACATAAGCAAACAGCATAATGAACAGCAGAAAATATCGATTCGCGTATATTTGGTTAAGGTATTTTGTCATTGCAAATTTGTCGTACAATTTATAAAAATAGTCCTGCATTTCTACAGGACTATTTAATCTTTTAAAGGAGTTTTTATTTTTCTGGAAAAGAAGAAATAACAGTCCCTTTATCATCATAGAAGTCGAGTTTGGCGTTATTGTCTTTATCCACATAAAACATGGCTCTTGGACTTCCATCATCGGCCAAAATAAAAAGACCGTTACTTCCTGCACCTGTTTTACCGAGCATCATCCGTGGCACCATTTGCGACGATGTCTTACCGGTCTGATCGTTGAACACCAGATTACTGGTGACATATCTCTTATCATCTTTCATATAATCTTGGGTAATTAATTGCATCACCTGGTCGCCATCATATTGGTCGTAGGTCAAGGATAATCCGGCGCTGTGGCCATTTTCATTTTTCCGTCCGTCATAAATAAAACCGCCACATTCAATTCCGTCTTCGTTGAAAAATAGCATTCCGGAACGTTTCTTTCTACTTTCATTTGTAGGTTTACCGTTGATGAGGTCTTTTCCGTTAGGAAATCGATCGACGTTGGTAATGATCATTTTTACGGTGCCATCTTTTTCAATGATGTTAATGCGTTCCACATCAATCTCACTGAATTTTTGATTTTCGGTTGATTTAAATGCCAAACTTGTAAAGGCAAGCATCCCGATAACTGTTGCGATAGCAAATGTTCTTAAAAATGTTAATTCTCTGTTCATGATAATATTTTGTTTTGAATTTTATATGTGTAAAACTACATCAGAGCTGCTTTGAGTTCAAGAACAAAACAATGAGTACAGGAAAGAATCGGGTGAGTTAAGGAATTTTTAAGATGAGTTAAAATTTACATACTGAAAGACGAGAGCAAATATATACCACTATTTAAAAAATCACTTCTAAGTCTACGATCAGCGGCCGATGGTCAGATATTACAGGTTCTTTTAATAATTGGACGTTTTTGGTCTTAAAGGTCACATGTTCGGAATTTCTGTGGATAAGATGGTCAATTTCAGATTGATCTTCTCCTTGAAAGCTTAAATTATCATCGCCTTTTTCTACAAAAACAAAACCTTGTTCAGCAAAGTATAGCATCGTTGGCGAATCGGGGGTGCAATTAAAATCGCCCGTAATAATCGCTGCCATGTTCAAACTATCTATATGGGTCACCAATGCTTTTGCTTGATTTAATCGGTTGCTGCTTCCTTCGCTACCGCCAATCCAATCAAAATGAACATTTGCAAATATAATATTGCAATTTTCGCTTAGAGCTACTTCATGAACGATTGAAGTTCTTGGTTCATATTTTCCATCAGGCAGATGCAACACTTTGGTCGTGACCAGTGGTTTCGTAGTTAAGGTGGCCATACCGTATTCGCCATTTTGATAATCCATGAATTTGCCAAAGGTGCCTTCCATATCAGTTTCTTGAGCTAAAAACTCTGTTTGATCCATGTTATTTGAACGCGAAATGTAATGATCAACTTCCTGCAACCCACATAAATCTGGGGCTTGAGATTTTATAAGAGCTGCGGCACGAGATAAATCCAAAATGGTGTCTAATCCTTTACCATGTCGGATGTTGTAAGACATGACTTTAAGATCAATAGTTTGCTTCTCGTTATCCTTGCAGGAACTAAAAATGCCGAAACAAATAAGGATATATACGATATTTTTCATCTTTCACTTACAATTATTTGAACAATACGCTTGGGCTAAAATTATACTAAAAGACTCTCGGATGCAAGAAATCAGGTCATATTAGTCAAGCCAGTAATTTATTCAGTCATTAATAGAGTTAAGAGAAATAGTTTATAAGAGCTTCTTAAACACGGTTGGAATACACGTTATTACCAAGATTTAGGTGGACGGCCCCAGATTGGATCTGCATTGTAGTCGTTTGTAGGTTGTGAGTTTGTTTGTGTACACGTTGAAAATAAATATGAAGTGGGTGTAACACTAACTTGGGGGTTGTTCGTTCATCAAATTATTAATATTACTTTTGAAACTTCAAAACAACCTATCATCAATCTTTAGTTTATGTCCTATCAAAATATTTTCGATCTTTTCTGGAATCAAGTTAATGCAAGTATTGAGGAGGGGAGCTTTGCGAAACTGACCATGGCGAAAACCATTGGCAAGCCTAACCTGAAGAATATTTTTGTCCGGCCGCTCAATTCAGAGGATGACTTTAAGGTGTTAGTAAAATCGCACTACCGGTCTAAAGAAACAGAAGATGAGGAACAGGAACTTAGCCTAGCAGAAACCTATGCTTTTTTAAAATCACATCTCCAAACGTCTTTTACATCAGTTCTTTTATTTACCACAAAAAAAGACGTCACTTTCAAAATCAACAAAAAGGGAGCGGGACGCATTACCGAAAACAATCCGACGTTTCGTGACGTTAAGCAAGCTAAGACGGATAAAGAGTAGTGAAATATTCAAGGTTGAATTGACCACTTTATTGTTGTCTCTTATGCACTAATTTCCTGTTTTGGGAAGCCTACAGTTCAAAAAGAGTGTTTGTGAAGAAAAAAGAAAACAGATCTAAAATAAAAAAGACACCTTGGCCTACTAAAGACGCTATGGAACAGGTGTATGCCATGAAGTTATGGGGCAATAATGATTCTGAGTTCTATTCGGGAATTGGATCACATCACCCAGAGATTGTGGAGCCATATCTAAAAGTTTTGACGACGTTTTTGATATCGTTTAAAAAGCCTCTTGTGTTGTGCGATCTGGGCTGTGGCGATTTTAATGTAGGTAAGGAATTGGTGAGATACACCGAAAAATATATCGCCGTCGATATCGTAGCAGATCTAATCGCTTATAATAAAGAAAAATTCAAGGAAGAAAATTTACAATTTCGTTGTTTGGATATTGCAATGGATGATTTGCCTTCTGGAGATTGTGCGCTATTAAGGCAAGTGCTTCAGCATTTATCTAATGCAGAAATACAAAAGATTGTTCAAAAGTTAGCCGATTTTAAATATGTTATTTTAACAGAGCATCTACCGAACGGGGACTTTATACCTAACAAGGATATCATCTCAGGACAGGGGATTCGATTAAAAAAGAACAGTGGTCTGGACTTGTTGGCGCCACCGTTTGATTTTAAGGTTAAGGATGAAAAGCAATTACTATCCATACCATTAAAAGAGGGGAAAGGCGTTATAATCACGACACTTTATCAAGTTTTTTAAACTTCTGCGATGTTGCTATGCTCGCTGAATTCGAACTTCAACCAATTCATAGGTTTTTTGGAATGTTATAGAATTTTCCTTCCCTGTTTTTTATGTCCCATTGAGCTTGAGCTTTAGAAAATTATATAGAAATCCTACTTGAACCCATATCTAACAATATGCTTTCCTTCACATTTCAGTGTTAATGCCAATCAGTGTTAATGCCAATTAGATTTTATCACATAATTCACCAGCTTTCCTCGTCTTCACATAAGAGAAAAGACGCTCTTTTTTCGGTATTTGCAATTGTCTGAAAAATAAAAACACATCCCTCCAAAAAATAATTTTGCCCTCTTTCAATTCACTTGGTCTATTTCGCTGAACCTAATAAGAAAGGGACGTGGGATGAAAATTAGTGCTATGTATAACCAGAGCCAGGATCGTATAATTGGAAAAAACTTCAATTTGAATGATGACAATTTTTCAATTCTCCGATATCTAATTGTAAAGGGGAATGATTCAGCATTGTTACCAACTTTTCACTAATCTATTTTAACCAATAAAATCAAATACAATGAAAGAGCAAGAAATTTCTATGTTAATTCGCCACATTGCCGGCTCCAAAAAAGGACAGGTGGAAAAAATTTCAGTGGCAAGCACACCTGAAGTACGGATAGGTCGCGGAATGGAGAACAATGTGAGCTTTGATCCTGTTAAGGAAGATACCATCAGTCGTGATCATTGCCGAATTGTTCAAGACAGCAATAATCCTGAGCGTTTCTGGATCTTCGATTGCCAGAGCAAAAACGGGACTTTTGTAAATGATGTACCAACTACCAGTAAAACCGAGCTTTTTGCTGGTGATATTGTAAAACTTGGCAAAGAAGGCCCTTCGTTTGAATTTGATCTTGATCCACGTCCACAATCGCATATCAAAAAGACCCGTGTCATTGATGCAGTCGCGGCAAAGGAAACAAAAGTGCATACTGCTACAAATACGTCAAAGGCCACATCAGAAAAAACGCCACCGGTAAAAGAAGGCATCGGCAAGAATACCATGCAGCACATGATTCGCGAATCTGAAAAGAAAGGTAAAACCGGTCTGGTCATTACCATCATTGCGTTTTTGTTGTTGGCTGCAACGGGCGGTTATTTGTTGTATAAAAAACAGAGTGTAAAAGAAATTGTGCACGTAAGGGAGCCTAAAACGACATTCACTCCTACCGAAATAGCAAAGACAAATAATGATAAAGTCGTTTATGTGGAGTTAGCCTGGAAGCTTACAAGTACGGCATCAAGTGAAGAAATGTACCATGTTTATTATCCCATTATGAAGGATAAACAAATTATGGGACATAGAGGTGCCTATATTCAAAATCAGCAGGGACAAATTGAGCCATTATTAGTTACAAAAGGGGACTATCTCAGAGCGCTTGGGAATACTCAAGGCATAGAGTTAGACCTTATTGCGGGTAAAGGAACGGGCAGTGGTTTTGTTATAGACGAACGAGGTTTTATAGCAACCAATCGTCATGTCGCTACGAGTTGGTTTACTACCTTTCAATTTCAGCAATATGCTTTTCCCGGGGTGCTTGTGGAGCCAAATAAAAATGGCCAACTCGCACCGGCTTGGGAGAAAGAAGTCACCCAAGAAATGGTTGGTCGTTGGGTGCCTGGTAATAATGAAAAATACACCGGTGTCAATACTTATCTCGACGTAACCTTTGCCAATAATTCACAACGAACACCAGCTAAGATTGTCCGGGTCTCGCCTACGCACGACATAGCAATGATTAAAATTGATTTGCCTGAGTCGCTATCCAAAGTAGAGCTTTATGACAGCTACAATGAAATTCAGCCAGGCGATGCTGCCATTGTAATGGGGTATCCTGCGATGTCTCCGGGGCAACTTGTGCTTAAGCGTTCACAAGATTATTTTAATACCAATCCAAACATCACCAGCGTCCCGGTGCCGACCATTAGTACAGGAAACGTAGGACGGATGGTCCGTGGAAGCGAAAAAAATGATCGGATTGATGACTACCAATCTTCGTTTGGAGATTATTATCAACTTACGATCAATTCTTCTGGAGGCGGAAACAGCGGCGGACCTATGTTTGATGACAAGGGTCGTGCAGTTGGTGTGTACAGTGCCGGTACGACCGATGGAAGAGGGAATGCTATTAGTTTTGCTGTTCCAATTAAATACGTCATGGAGTTAATGGGACGTCAGCAGGTCATAAAATAGACGTTTTGCCAACTATCAGTTTTTAAATGATTACTGTCACTATTCCACCAGTTCCTAAATGTGACGCTGGTGGATGACTGTAACAAAGCAATTAACACTTATAACTATGAGGTTTTTATTTTCAAAAAGTAAGAATAAGACGGGCGATACAACAATGAGCGAACAAAGAAAGGAAGGGGGATTTTGTGAGGTTTATGCCGTTTCAGAAACAGGCCCGGTACGCGACCACAACGAAGACGCCATTGCTTTTTCTTTTCCAGAAAATAATAAGCAAAATCTTGTTGCTGTGGTTGCAGATGGTATGGGAGGGCACAATGCGGGGGAGGTGGCCAGTAAGATGGCTTGCGATCTTTTGCTTGACTACTGCTTGACCAACTGGAAACAGCACACTCCGGAAGAATTGCTTGAAAACGCATTTATAGAAGCGCACCAAAAGATCGTAGCGGCCGGAGAATCAAACACCGAGCAAAGAGGAATGGGGACCACGGCCACTTCGGTGATTATCCAGGAGGACGTTTGTTATATCGGACATATCGGTGATAGTCGTGCTTACCTGTTACGAAATGGCAGTCTAACACAATTGAGCACAGACCATACGCTGGTCAATCAAATGTTTGAAAGGGGTGAGATTACAGAAAAGCAACGGGACCATCATCCAATGAAAAATGTACTATTACAGGCATTGGGCACCACGCCAACAATACAGCCCCAGATTTCGTCTGATGGATGGATGCTAAGTGAAGGTGATCGATTATTGCTCTGTTCGGATGGGGTGTATGATGTGCTCAGCGTAGAGGATATCAAAGATTTACTTTTAATGAAACAACCTGAATTTGTATTGGAATGTCTCAGTGTGATGGCCACAGCCCGTAAGGTGTCTGATAACTTTTCCGCTTTAATGATAGATATTTCGTCGGGCGTCCAAGCGATGCCTTCGGTAACAAAAGAACAAAATATAATATAATGAGCAGACAAGGTAGCCAATATGAAATTATCCAAAAGCTTGGCGAAGGCGGCATGGGAACGGTGTATCTCGCAAAAGATACCCTGATTAACCGATTGGTCGCCATAAAACAACTTCACAGAAATACAGGATCGGAAGAAGAGAGCTTAGGGGAACGTTTTCAGGCAGAAGCACTTGCATTAGCGCGACTGAACCATCCCAATATCACTCATCTTTATTCGTTTATTCCTCAGGAGGATACGTATTGGATGATCATGGAATATGTGGAAGGAAAGACGCTCGAAGACTGGCTTTTGGTTCATAAAAAAATCACACATCAGCTCGCTGCCAGCATTGCAGTACAAATACTTGATGGTTTGCACCATGCCCATCGTAAAGGCATCATTCACCGTGATATCAAACCGGCCAATGTCATGATCAATGAAGAGGGGGAGGTAAAGGTTATGGACTTTGGTATTGCGAGAATGCGTAACGCCCAGCGTATTACCAGCCACGGTAAATCAGTAGGGACGTTAGAGTATATGGCGCCAGAACAAATTCAAGGTCAGGAGGGTGACGAGCGAACAGATGTCTATGCTGTGGGCAATATTTTGTACGAAATGCTTTGTGGCACGACACCTTTTCATAGTGATACTGATTATCGATTGATGAAGGACAAGTTGGAGAAACAGCCGGACTCCATTTTACAGGAAAACCCCACGGTTCCTAAGGCATTTGAGAAGATCATCTTTAAAGCTCTTCAGCGCAATCCGAATAAGCGATATCAGTCAGCTTTGGACTTAAAAAAAGCCATTGAGAGATGCCTAGATGGAGCGCTGCTCGATCAGTCCTCTCTCGCTAATGTGCTTAGAGCATCTCAGGTTTTTACAGAGCCGCAAAAAGGAAATGAAATCATCTCTGTCAGCAAAATTTTATCTCAGGCAAAATCGATTTCGGGAAGGTTTAAAGTACCCACTGTTAGTAAAGTGAATTGGTCGTTCGTAATTCTTGGCGCCTCAGTATTATTATCGGCAATCCTCTTGATTTGGAGTGGAGGCGCAGATACCCCCATAACAGAAGAAATACCTGAATCTCCCATCGTAGTGACATGGGAAGAGCCTATGGAGGTGCCACAACAGCATGTCGTCAATCAGCCTACAACTGGTGGTTTTAATGAAACACCAGGCGATATGTACCGCCGTATTACTGAGCAGCCGGCGGAAAAATCAAAGCCTAAAGTGCAAAAGAATGCCAACATAATCAAACCAACTATTAACGACCGATCGGATAGTAAGCCAGTAAAATCATCTGAAAAAAAGACATCTGAAGAAAGTGAGGAAAGTGGAAAAACAGATAAAAATCGGACGGTTCCACGCGAACCTGTGGCCGTTCCTGCTGGCGAAACTATTCTTGTGACGCTAAGAGAAGATCTCAGTTCGGAGGAACTCGAACGTGATGGAAAGACAATTCGTCTGACTTGTAACGAGAATGTGGTTGCTGACGGCAGGATTATCATTCGTAAAGGAGCGGCAGTCACGGGGAAGATTGTGGACGTCATACCATCGTCGCACAAGAGAAGGAAAGCCCTGATTGGCTTTGTCATTCAGCAGGTGGAAGCGGTGGACGGTAGCACGGTTAAATTGCGTTCAAAACGGTTTCAGTTGTTTTCTGAAGCTCAGGGAAAGCCCATAAGTTATCGTTCTGGAGAGACTTTTGAAGCAAAACTGCGAAGAGGCACGGTCGAATGAAGGGCTTGTTGCTTGATAGAGAGGTTTTAAAGCTACTTTTTAATTTTCTTTGGAATTTGAATACCTCGTGGGCTATAGCTTTAGTTGGTATTAAACTTGCTCAAACTCCGATTTGTTTTTTTGTGTCTTTCTTTAGGTTTTCTTGTTAGCACAAAATAGAAATCATGATATGATGCGCTGTATGAGGAGTAGCGTGGTTCGTCACGGACAATTGCAAACAGGTTCTTGCCATTGGAAAACCCATCCTGCAACGCTTTCGGGCGTTGAGGAATTTCCAAGTAGGCGAGGACAAGCCACCCGCCAGAACGATTCTTTCGGGCTGGTTGCTTATACACATCTTAGTTAGCATACGTTATAATATTATTCCAATTCCTAAATTTACTGTTGTAGGTTCTTTTTCATTTTTAAAGTCAATATATTGGCTCAAATTAGAATCGGAATCGTTATTTTTTATAGAATTTAAATATTGATTAATTCTTATAAATATAAATCCTTTTTTGTCTGATGAAAAGGAAATACTTTTCTTTAATTGAATAAATACTCCAAAACTAACTGAATTATATTTGTACTTTATATCATTGTCAAAATTTTGAGATAAGCTTGTTATAACCGGATCGGTAATTGGTGTATCTCCACCTGTATCAAAACCTGTAGAGTTAATTCGCGATTCACCTTTCTCTTTTGCAGATAGCAAAAAATTACTAAATCCACCAATACCAAATAAGTAAGAATTATTATTTCCAAAATGGAAATTTAAATTAATCGGGGTTTGAATTTGACTAACACTTCTATTTCCTTCACTTGTTACGTTTCCATTAATTTCTTTAATAGTAAACCTGTCCATATAAAAGCCTAACCCAAAGTCCAGTGAAATCTTTTCATTCATTTTATAATTTAAATTTGGTAAAATAAATGCTCCTATGTTTGTCGAGGATTTAATTTCAGGACTTCCGTCAACATTAGTGTTTGTCAATTCACTCGTTTTTGGGATTGATAATGTTGTTCCAGCAGATAGTTGAAAATCAATTTTTTTATCTTGTGAATAGATTTCCGTTAAAAAACCAATCATAAAAATTAATAGGATTCTTTTTTGCATTGTTTAATTTGAGTTTCGTGGTTGATGTATGCTAACGTTTATAAGAATAGTTGCGGGTTTGTATGCGAGGATTTTCCGGTGGAAAATCAGAGTTGGCAAACACACAATAACCTTTGTTTAGCACTAAACCGCAATTATTTTTATACGGTGTTACCCAACGTATTTTAATCTTTAACGCAACGAGCGGATAATCCATGTCTTTTTCCAGTCTGAATTCTTAATATAGCTTGATCAGTATAGGCAAGAGACCTTCTATAAGCTTCATAGTTTTCATTATACATAGTATATGTAGTTGAAGTCCAAAAATGTCCAGCAATAGACAAATTAATAAAATCTCCATCAGAATCGCGATAACCACCTCCTAAAGCTGTAAAACCACTTTCATTGGTTACTTCAGCATTTGTTCCGTACCAATGTTCAGTTCCAATTTCTTTTAGTTTATTTCCGGCCATATACTCATCTCCTAAATTATTAATTAATTCACTCCATTCGTTATCGGTCATTAAATGCCAACCGTTTGGACATGCTAATTTAGCTGCTTCCCATTGATATAGTATACCGTAAGATTTTCCTATATCCAAATTATTTCTATAAAATGACCAACCATCATAGTCATTGTTGTTTTTCCATTCTGTTATATCTGTAATTTCTTTTTCAGGTATTTGATATTTTAAATTTTCTGCAAATAAAATTTGATTTCCAATCTTTATTACTTTATAAGTTTGATTATCACGAGGGTCTGTAAAAGTTCCGTTTTTATCATCAGTCCAGACTATTGAGTTGTCTGTAATGTTATCTTTTATCTGGCAACCTAATGTTATTAATGTAGAAATTAATAATAACAATAATAATTTTAAATTAAAATTTTTCATTTTCGAATTTGTGTATTATATGATGGTAACGTCGTGTTTGTGTATGATTAGTTGCGTGTTTCAGCAACTAATTTAGTAAACAAAAACGAACGCAATAAAATTCCGAAGGAATTTTCCAAATAAGCAACGACCAAAGCAATTAATTATACACGTCTGTTGTTGGGGCCTTCCGACCACACGAATGCTTAGCTATTGGCAATAGTTATTTTACTTTCTGTTCAAATTTAAAAGACTGTTTTTCATTTGTAACTACAATTTCATAAACTCCCTTTTTCAATCCGAGATTACAATTATCTTTTTTACTTTCAACTTCTGTAATATCAATTGGAACAGCTAAATTTATATCTTCCCCTTTTTTAAAAGCTAAAACCATAATTGGAAAATCAATTTGAATATCAGTTAGTGGAATTGAAACGTTTTTATTTCCATTTTCGAATAACCAATTAGGTCTATTATCAATATATTTTGTATTTGGATGAAGAACAGCTATATCAGACCAAGCCTTTCCACGTTGATAGCTTAATGGTTTATTATCTTTGTCAATAATTACTGACGATTCTTTAATATCTAAGGCTTTCAATAGAGGATGATTGTATTCAGGTTTACTTTTTTCACTATAAACTACTTGATTAATTGTCAAAGGATTTATGTTTGTATATTCAGTTAATCTTCCAGCCATTGCTTTTTCCCAAGAGCTATGATTTCCCTCTAAGGCGTGGTCATAACCGCAATGGATTAAGAATTTTTCATTTGGTTTGGAATTGATTACATTCTCAATATTTTTTGCTTGTTCAATCTCTCTTGGTTTCCCACTTCCTTTCTCCATATTTTCATAAGCAAATAGTTCATATCCAATTTCAAGAGCATCTCTAACTAAATTGCCAAATTGAGGGTCTTTGATATACAAACCCGTTTGTTGAATTGGGTATTTTCTTTGATTAAGAGCTGAAATTAAACTATCATTATTTTTTAATGCCTCAAGTCCTAAATTTTTATACCCATTTTCAAATAGCTTTTGAAGAAGTGATTTTGTAAATACGCGATGAAACGAATTGTGGTGAGCTTCATTGATAATTATTACTTGATTCTCCTTTGCTTTTTCTATAATATACTCACTGGCTTTAATTTTTGAATACTTCTGATTAATAGAATCTATTTGGGATTTTGAAAAGTTTTTTTCTCTTGCTCCCATTGCCAAATCCCATTGAATTAAAGCATTTTTATAATCTCCTTTTAAAGCATGGTTAGAAGCTGAAATTTGATACTTCCAAGGAACAGTATCTTTTTCAACATCATTCGCTATTTCAGATGAAAATTTATATTTTGGTTCAAAATCAATTTTTTCAATCACTTTTTTTTCTTCTTTACAAGAGGTGAATAAAATGATGATTGCAAATATGTAATATGTGTATTTCATAATTATTGCCAACAATTGTATAACGAACATTATGCTCATTATACAGCCAATTTAAGATATATTGAATTAATCCTTTATGTTTTCTCAAAAATTATGTGGAGTTTTATTAAAGTGGCAGTGAACGCAAGTTTCTAAATTTCTTTTGTTTGGAAAGTACTGTCAATTAGCTTTTTGTTTTTGCAAAAGGAACATGGACTTCCGTGATATGGTTACCTGTGATTGGCGCAGTTAACATATACTTCGCTCAGTGCCAACAGCGGCGTGTAAGAAGGGATGACAATAGTCATATTATTTTATTTCGTGAACCTCTACCTTTATCGCTCCTCTAAAAAAATATTGATCTTATGACTGAAATACAGATAGCACAAAGCGTTACGCCAAAACATATCAGAGAAATAGCTGAAAAATTAGCAATTCCTGAAGAGAAATTGGAATACTACGGAAACGACAAAGCGAAAATACCTTTGGATTTAATTGATGAAGAAAAAGTAAAATCCAACAATCTTATATTAGTGACAGCAATCACCCCTACACCTCCGGGTGAAGGTAAAACCACGACGTCCATAGGATTGGTTGATGCACTCAATATTTTAAATAAGAAAGCCGCTGTCGTGATTCGAGAGCCGAGCTTGGGTCCCGTGTTTGGCATCAAAGGGGGTGCTGCAGGTGGTGGGTGGAGCCAGGTCATTCCTATGGTAGACATTAACCTGCATTTTACGGGGGATTTTCACGCTATTGAAAAGGCTAATAATCTTCTTTCAGCACTAATAGAAAATAATATTCAAAGCAAATCAAGAAGCCTTGGAATTGATCATAGAACGGTAACCTGGAAACGATGTATGGATATGAATGATCGAGGATTGCGAAATATTGTCGCAGCACTTGGCGGAAAAGCAGGAGGTGTTCCGAGAGAAACGGGTTTTAATATTACAGCAGCTTCCGAGATTATGGCAATCCTATGTTTAGCAACTGATTTAGAAGACCTTAAAGAAAGATGTGGGAATATCTATGTGGGCGATACCTGGGAGGGTAAGCCTGTCTTCGCCAAAGACTTGAACGCCGAAGGTGCTATGGCGGTGCTGCTTAAAGATGCCATAAAACCTAATTTGGTTCAAACCTTGGAAGGAAGCCCGGCAATTATCCACGGTGGACCCTTTGCCAATATTGCTCAAGGCACCAATTCTATTGTAGCGACAAAAATGGGGATGGCCTTAAGTGATTATACCATCACCGAAGCAGGATTCGGATCTGATTTAGGCGCGGAAAAATTCATGAATATTAAGTGCCGTGCCGCTGGTATTTCTCCTAAAACCATTGTTTTGGTTGCAACAATTAGAGCTTTGAAATATCACGGCGGTAAATCTTTAAAAGAAATAACTCAAGAAGATGTAGAGGCATTGAGAAATGGACTTCCCAATTTGGATGGGCATATCGCTGGTTTAAAAAGCTTTGGAATCCCAATTGTCGTTTCAATAAACGCATTTAAATCTGATACTGAAGCCGAAATGAAAGTTGTGGAAGAGCATTGCAAAAAATCGGGTATTCCCGTGGCGTTGAGTTATGGCTGGGAGAAAGGGGGTAAGGGTTGTTTGGATTTGGCAGAAAAAGTGATTGCGTCCGCAAATTCTTGCGCTACTCAGTTTAACACTACCTATAATCTTGATGATAGTATACACGCCAAAATGGAAAAGATTTGCCAAACGGTTTACGGTGGGAAGAAGGTTGTATTAAGTGATATGGCAAAATCGCAATTACGTAGATTTGAAACCATGGGATTTGGAAATTTACCTGTCTGTATGGCTAAAACGGAAAAAAGCTTTAGTGATGATCAGAAGCGGATAGGGCGTCCTATGCACTTTGATATTCAGATAAGGGAGTTTGAAATAGCCACAGGTGCTGGATTCATTGTTCCAATTGCGGGTAATATGTTGCGTATGCCTGGATTGCCAGCTACGCCTGCTGCCGAGAGGATTAGCATTGACAAGAACGGTGTTGTTGAAGGTTTATTTTAAAGGATGCGATATAAATACGGCTTTATGAAGAGCTTCTACTAAACCATATCTTATATTTTGTTGGTGCCCGTATTTATTGTTGTTTCTCGAGTTCTTTTAAAATATTGAGATTCCAAAATTCGGGAATCGATAGGTTTGATAAAAGAATAATGCTTAGGTCCTTATCAGGACACCGCGTCATTCTACTACTATAGCCAGGATGTCCTCCCGAATGCGATTGTACACTTCCGAAATTTTCTGAGTTGTATAAAAACCAGCCCAATCCATATGAGGTACCCCATGCATCGGCTAGTTTTCCGTCATTAAGTGTTGTCGGTGTCATGGCTTTCTTTAGACTTTCTGGGTGGATTATGTTACCTTGATATAGAGCCTTGTCCCACTTTAATAAGTCTGCAACGGTACTCACTATAGACCCATCCCCATAGAACCCTCCCAACCAATATATAAAACTATTCGATGGCGATTCATAAGCAATTAATCTTTTGTTATTTGTGGAATCATAAATATAACCGATGGCTAATTCCGGATCATTAATGGCCCGATAATCTGTAGAGAACTCTGCGGATGTATTGGTCATTTCTGCAGGTTTAAAAATGCTTTCATTCATAAATTCCTTAAAATTCATTCCACTCGCTTTTTCAATAACACTAGCCAACGTACAATATCCAATATCACTATATTCCCACCTAGATCCAGGGGGCCACTGTAAGGGATATTTGTTAGATTCCAGCATCAATAACATCTCTTTATTGCCATTGACTATGGTTGTATCAAGGTCTTTCCACATGGTCCCAACAAAATTGGGAAGTCCCGAAGTGTGGTTCATCAGATGTTTGATTTTAATCTCTTTAAAAGGGAATTTTGGCAGATAATGGTAAACATAATCCTCTGTTTTAAGCTTGTTTTCTTGCTCTAATATTAAAACACCAAATGCAGTAAATTGTTTCGATAATGAAGCAATCTGAAATTTAGTCGCTAAGTTAAAAGGCATTTTCAGCTCATTGTTTGCATATCCATAAGTCTTGCTGAAAAGGATTGAATCTTTATAGGCAACTAAAGCAATGCCATCAAATTGATTCTGCTCGTGATATTTGCCTAAATACTGACTCAATTGTGCCGTGTCAATTTTGAAATTTTGACCATAGGTGTGAAAACCAACTAGGCTAAGTAGCCAAGCGAAACTAAGAATGTGCTTTACCATTATTTGGGTTATAAGGTTACTGACGGTTTTGCCGTTGAACCGTCGTGTGTTTTAACATCTAAGTTGTTAAATATGAAACGCTCGAAATTTTCAATTGAAATTCAGAAAAAATTAAAAATTCTGATTTCTGATCTATTTTTTCGATTTGATCTGTCCGGTTATTAACAGTGCACCACCACCGCCAATTAAAAGACCTTTTAGAAAATCGGCCCCGCCATTGTCAAATGAAAAGTGCAAAACAACACCAATAATCAATAGTACTAAACCAATAATTCTTATTCTATTCATAATTTATATTTAAAAATGAGAGTATTCTGCAATAAAGGTTACATGCTGATGCCCATATTCCGTTCTAAGATTTGAGTTCTATATCCAAACAATAAGTCTGGCGATTTACTCAAATTTCCTTTCATTCATATCATTCAACTCGGGTTGAAACCATTGGTAGTAATCAAAAACATTTTTTTTCAAATAATACATCAGATAAATTCCAATGAGTAATATTGCGGTATAAATAATAGTAATATTCCTTAAGAATTCAAAATCGGGATCAAATTCATAGCCATTATACGTGTCGCGAAACGAATTAATTATAGTCAGGAAAAACCAAATGATCCCAGGCAATAAAAAACGACCGTCAAATTTCCATATATTGATTGTAATATAAATTGTTACTATAATTGAAATCAAATATTTAAGGTCGAAATTGGCTATTAACTCTACAGTTCCTAATAACTCAAGACCAGCGAACAATCCCCAAATAATGGAAATTAGAAGTTGTACTGTTTTGAATGCGTTCTTTTGGTCAATGGTGGGGCGGGAAGCAATAATCTTTCTTAGTGTGTCATCATCTCCTAAACCTTTTAATTGGTCGTAAATATCAAGTTTTGAAACACCTTGATTAAGTTTTAATACAACCTCGGTTTTAATTTCCTTCTCTGTCATTTGTTATGGATGGTTATGAGGGAAGACTAAAATGAAGTGTTCTTTTTATCTCCATAATTGGTTTAATTAATTTATGCGTCTAAATAGAGTCACAAATAAAGACATAATTTCAATACTTCACTTTTGAATTGTCATTTATTCTTCCAGTTTCGGGGTTCCTTCCTTATACTACTTGGTTCTTGTTCGTCTTCCAGGCAATAATTGCTTCTGTCCAGACAAAGCACATCGGTTTGAGGTTTGGCTATTCAATTCGTTTTTTTTAGATTCAAATCCTGATTATAATACACGAATATATTTCAATTTTTGGCTTTAAATTGGAACTAATATTCTATTGATAGAATTTATTTCATAGCGATTAAATCAATGCTAAGGCCAACATTGCGCTAATAAGTATCATTGGATCTAATATCCTGAAATATTCATTGGACTCCGATTTTCCCCCGTATTTTTTGTTTGTTATGCTTAGTTTCTATAGACATCTATTTGGCAAGGTATTAGGATGTTGTCAATTTTTTTATATATTTACAAACCGACCCGTCGGTTTTTATTGAATAATGCAACTATTTCAGAATATATTTATGAATAAGACAATAGATCAAGAAGGTGTTGAAAAAAAGATTCCCAATAAGGAAGTGATCTTAAGAAAAGCTTACGGACTTTTTCTGAAAAAAGGATACCAATCGGTTTCTATAAAAGACATTATGGAGGCCAGTAATTTATCAAAAGGAGGTATTTATCATCACTTTGAGAATAAAGAAGGTATTCTATTTGAAGTTTTGGATCGCTACTTTTTCACGACATTGAGCATAGATAAATCCATTTTTGAAGGATTGTCATTTAAAGATCGCATAGAAAAAGTCTATATGTTAGGTGTTAGTCTGTTTGCCATGGTTGAATCGATGGGCAAGAACGGTATTAAATATCCAATACAGCGTTTATTTCATTTTCAATTGGAATGTGAAAATTTTCCTGAAATCAGAAAGCAGTTCAGAAAAACTTCAATAGCCTATGGCAAGTTTGTACAGGAGATTGTGTTTGAAGGGATCCAAAATGGAGAGGTTAAGGAGGAATTGGATCCTGAGGTTGTGAGTTGTCAAATTGTTGGCATGATTGAGGGTATTGCCATTCATAATTCCACAGTTAAACAGGATATCGAGACTATGCTCACTGAAAAATATAAAAAGGTTTTTGCCAGTTATTTCAACTTTATCTGTCCCGTTAGTAAATCATAAATGAAAAGTAAAAGTACAATCCTGATATTAAGTATCGTCGGCCTCCTAATAAGTGGCCTTTTGTTGTTCTTCTTTGCTTCAAAGAAATCAGAGACTTATACTGATTTGGCAGTGTTGAATTGTCATTGCCCACCGGGCTTCAAGCTTAATGAGGATAATAAATGTATTGCCAAAAATCTTTATCAACAATATGATTCTCCAAATAACTTAGGGGTGGGCGGACTTCAAACGGGACTCCCAGAAGGAAGGGATGGATTTACGCCCCAAGAGATCGATTTAGGACGCTATTTGTTTTTTGACCCGATATTGTCTATTGACGGCTCCATGTCTTGTGCTACCTGCCACGAGCCTAATAAAGGGTTTAGCGATGGCTTGCCAACCAGTATTGGAAAGGATAATTTGAAGCTGGATCGAGCAGCACCAACACTTTGGAATGTAGGTTATTTAAACCGTCTTTTTTGGGATGGCCGTGCCAACAGTTTGGAGGAACAAATGGCAATCACCTTGTTTTCAGAAGTGGAAATGGCCAACACTCCGGAAAACTTACTGCATACCTTGAACAATATTGATAATTATCGAAAATTATTTGCCGAGGCCTATCCTGAAAGAGGAAAGAAAGAAGACATAGAGTTACCTGAAATCTACAAGGCCCTCGCGGCATTTCAGACCTCTTTGGTTTCGTTGAACAGTAAATACGACCAATATGCCCATGGCTATCACGAGGCTTTAAACGAGAAGGAGATTGAAGGCTTGAACGTCTTTCGTTCGTTTGTTGCCCGATGTGCAGAATGTCATACCCCACCACTTTTTACCAACCAACAGTTTGCAGTCATAGGAACTCCAGAGCCAGATGGCTTGCCATTGGATCCAGGGGCTGAAATTCCTTTTGATGACAAATCGATGCGCGGTGCCTTTAAAGTGCCCACGCTTAGAAATATAGATCTTACCGCACCTTATATGCACTCCGGAAAATTTGAAACCTTAAGGGAAGCTGTGGAGTTCTATACAAAAGGGCGTGGCCATGCTGTGCCTAAAGATGAGAAACTCTATATCCATTGGCATATTTGGGAGCCTGAATTGTCGGATTATGAGTTGGACCGACTCGTCGATTTTCTTAAAACACTGAACGACGAATCCTTTACCCCTAAAATACCTGAAGCATTGCCTTCTGGACTAAACGTAACTATTCAACAAACCTTAATACCATAAAACCATGAAATCAACCTTGTTTAAAATTATTGGTGGACTTCTATTGCTCGCCCTCGGGGTGTTTATAGGAAGAACACTACTGTCATCTTCTGGCGAAAGTACGGTGCCCATGCCCTCCACAATGCAATATCGAAATGTGGGCCACTCAGGTGACACCACTCAAGTGGCACAGCGAAAACAGTTTACAGGACAAATTATCGAAGTAAAAAAAGGAGGCTCGATTCAAGAGGCTGTAAAATCTGCAAACCCGGGTGACCTAATTCGCGTTTTTCCAGGTACCTATTCAGAAAACGTGTATATCGACAAGGATGATATTAGTTTACAAGGTGTTGTTATTAAAGGTGAATGGCCAACTTTGGACGGCAATCATAAAATAAACGATGCCTTTTTATATTCTGGTAATGGTATTTTAATAGAAAACTTCAAAATCATCAATTATAAAGGCAACGGCATTATGGGCCAGGCGGGAAATAATTTTATCATCCGAAACAACTGGATTATTGATACGGGCGTCTACGGCATCTTCCCTCAGTTTGGTAAAAACGGATTAATAGAACATAATGTGTTGAGCAAAATCGCCGATGCTGCCATTTATGTTGGAATGTGCGACAATATTGATGTCCTTCATAATGAAGTATTTGATAGTGTTGCGGGTATCGAAATTGAAAACTCCAGACATTGCTTGGTCGAAAATAATTACGTCCATAATAATACGGGAGGGCTGTTGGCTTTCATTACACCGGGTCTTCCAATTAAAACAGCCTTTAACATCATCTTCAGAAATAACTTTGTGGTCAACAATAACCATCCAAATTTCGGAGCGCCTGGATCTACGGTGGCCAGCATCCCGCCAGGGACTGGGATTCTTATCATGGCTGCAGACGACGTGATCGTTGAGAATAATATCATCACAGGAAATAAGAATACAGGAATCACTATCGTGGATTTAGCTACGGGCGATCCTAAAGCCAACGATCCAAACTCCGAAGGAAACCCTGACCGCGTTGTTATTTTGGACAATATCATGTTTGACAATGGTAATGACCCAACGGGAGAAATTAAGGCGATTATGCTTACCCAATTGGAAACAAAAGGGCCAGATATTTTTGCCTATGGCGGTGGAACTGGAAGTACGATTAGAGATAAAAACAGATATCGAACCTTTGGTTTAGGTGATTATGGTCCAGCGCAAATAGAGGATACAAAAGACATCAAAACGATGATGTTGGGAGCTCCAGTACCACCACGATCTGTGACGGACAAAGAATTGGGTGAAATAACCTACTATGGTGTTTGTGCTGGATGTCATGCTTTAGGAACCACATTAATTGGCGTGGACACCCAAATTATCAAGGACATTTATGTTGATAATCCACAGGGAATTGTGAATTATATCACCAAACCTCTCAACCTTAGAGACGATTATCCTGAAATGCCACCTCAAGATTATTTATCTGAAGAGGCTAAAATGGCGGTTGCCAAATATATTTTAGAAATGACTAATTAACAGAATGAATGCTAACTAATCAAATCAAAACTACATGAACAAATTCTTATTAATCGTAATGATGGTGGGGTTTTCAATCACATCATTTGCACAAAAAACTGTTTCTGGTCAAGTGCTGGAAAAAGAAACAAACATGCCGCTCATTGGTGTTACTATCTTAGTGAAAAACAGTACTAAAGGTGCTACAACAGACTTTGACGGTAATTATATCATTAATGGCGTTACGGATGCTGATATTTTAGTTTTTTCCTATTTGGGTTACAAAACACAAGAGGTTTTAGTAGGTGGTCAAAACACCATCATTGTTTCCCTCGAAACTGATGCCGAAGAAATGGATGAGGTGGTCATTACCGCTTTAAATATTCAAAGAGACAAAGAATCACTCGGGTATTCTGTGTCGCAAGTTTCTGCCGAAGAGGTGAATGTCGCCAAAGAAAACAACGTCATGAACTCGCTTTCTGGAAAAGTCTCCGGACTCCAAATTACTCAAGCCAATACTGGGGTCGATGGATCCAGTCGCATTTTACTCAGAGGTGTGACCACTATTAACGGATCAAACCGCCCGTTGGTAGTTGTTGACGGAATTCCAATCACCGGCGATGCTGGTGGTGGTTCACAATGGGGTGGGGTTGATCGTGGTGATGCGCTCTCAGATATTAATCCGGATGATGTGGAATCCATCAGTGTCTTAAAAGGTGCCGGTGCAGCTGCGGCTTACGGATCATTGGGGATGCATGGCGTCATTTTGGTGACCACCAAGTCAGGCGGTAAGAAGAAAGGCATTGGTGTCTCACTGAACTCGTCGTTCACTTTTACGGAAGTTGCTTTAACCCCCGATTTACAAAACGAATATGGTACGGGAGCCTTTGGCGATTTTTCACCCGTTGGAGGCGATGGCAGACCTATATTGGATTATCCTTTTTCATGGAGCTGGGGCCCTAAAATGGAAGGACAGGCATATACCAATTGGTTAGGAAAGTCTGATAGTTTTACATCACATGGCAATCCGTACGAACAATTTTATCAAAATGGATATTCTGCTTCCAATTCTGTCGCTTTTGAAGGCCAATCAGAAAAAGGATCGTTTAGAATCTCAATAACCGACGAAAACGCTCGAGGTATTAATGCAGACAACACCTTGGCCAAACAGACTTTCAATATTAGAGGAAAATCATATTTAACTGATAATTTCAGCATTGATGGTAAAATGACCTACCTCACTTCTAAAGTCAAAAACAGACCGGCTTTGGCGGAGGATGGTGCTAATACCGCTTTGCAATTGTCATTGATGCCAAGGGATATCCGATTGACCGATGTAAAAAATAATACGATCAATGCCAATGGCGAAGAAATTAAATGGAATTTAGATAACACATTTAATAACCCCTATTGGTCACAGGACAATGTCAAAAATATTGACGAGAAAGACCGTTTTCAAGGTATAATTTCTGCAAACTGGGATATTGCCCACAACTTCAAAGTAACCGGGAAAACGGGTATGGACTATATCCTCTATGATTATATAAACTATGCGGCAAGAGGATCGCAGTTCCAAAGTAATGGTCTAGGCAATTTCGGACACGACAGTGGCAAAAGTCGCGTTTGGAATTCAGACGTCCTTGCTACCTACAACACTAATATTTCAGATGTTAGAATGACCCTTAGCTTAGGATCAAGCTACAGAAATGAATACAGTAGTTATGTGAATATCTCAGGGAATGATGCCAAAGTGCCAAATTTACATCGTATTAGTAACTATAAAAACTCGTATAGCTCAGAAGGCACTTCAGAAAAGGGCGTGTATTCTTTTTATGGTTTGGGACAGTTCAGCTATAGAGGATTTCTCTATTTTGATGCGACCTTAAGAAATGATAACTCATCAGCCTTACCTAAAGAAAATAATTCCTATTGGTACCACTCTGAAAATATGAGTTTATTGTTCTCCAAATTGTTTGGTATAGAGTCCAACACGTTTAATAAAGGTAAATTGAGAGGTTCTTATGCTGTGGTCGGTAATGATACGAGTCCGTATAGAACGCAAGCCGTTTACAATGTGGATCAAACCGTTACCTTGCCCTATACCGTGGGGTCTATTCCATCGAGTTTGCCTTCTTTTGATTTAAGACCTGAAACTTCAGAATCATGGGAAGTGGGCGCAGAACTCGGATTTTTTAATAACCGTCTGCAACTGGATTTTACCTATTATGAAACCAAAACAAAAGATCAGATTATGGCGGTGCCTATTTCAGGAGCCTCAGGTTATGCATCTAAAGTCATCAACGCTGGTGTTATTGCCAACAAAGGTTACGAGTTTCAATTGAACGCTGTTCCTTTAGAATTTGATGGTTTTTCGTGGGATCTCGGATTTAACTTCACCAAGAGCAATTCTACAGTAGAATCCTTAAATGATGGTTTGGAAAGTATCACCTTGAATTCGCTCAATGCGGTTTCCGTTGAAGCAAGGCCAGGCGAAGAGTTTGGTAGTATTTATGGCTATGATTTTTTACGTGATAATTTTGGTAGAAAATTAATCACCAATGATGGTTTTGCACAAAAAGGCGAGCGTGTCAAGTTGGGGAGTATCACCCCAGATTGGTATGGAGGCATTACCAACAAGTTTAGATATAAGAATTTTTCAATAAGTACATTGATTACGATCCAAGAAGGCGGTGAATTTTATTCTTACGGACGTGCCTACAGAATGTTCTTTGGTACCGATGCCCGTAGTTTGGAAGGCAGAGAAACAGGAATCGTGGTTGATGGAATAAATGAACACACTGGGTTTGTTAACGAAACGCCAGCACCGGCCATGTTGACACACTATTCAGATATTTTAACCAATGAAGTGGCTACCAATCAAATCTTGGATGCGAGCAACGTCAAGTTCAAGGAGCTCGTTTTAACTTATGACTTCCCAAGTTCATTGGTTAAAAACTCATTTATCCAATCTGGAAGCATCTCGGCCATCGGAAGAAACTTATTCTACTTTTATAATGCCGCTGGAGATATTGATCCAGAAGCAGGTTATAGCAGTGGCCCAACCGGTACGGCACTTGAACATTCTTCGTTGCCATCCACCAGAAGTTACGGCCTTAATTTAAAAATCAACTTTTAATCCTGATGAATATGAAAAATATACAAAACACAATGAAAAAAATATTAGTCCTAATGGTTATGTTGGCAATATCTTTTTCATGCCAGGATCATTTAGACGATTTGAGGGATAACCCAAACGCAGTAACCTCTATTGATGATGCGGCCTTATTTACAAAAGCAGTGAGAAGCCTATTTCAAGGAACAACCGATGCCTCAGTATCTCGATTTGCCGGGCATTATGGCCATTACTTTGTGGCAGGAAGTACAGCACGACTTCCAGATCAATATGGCGATGGTTTTGATGTCCTTTACAACAGCATGTTTTCGGAAATGTATGGAGGCGTCATCCGACATATAGAGGAGGTTTTGGAAATCACTTCTGCTGAAGATACCAAAAATGAGGTCCGTCATTCCATAGCCGATGTGATCGCTGTGTTAGGATATGCTAAACTTACAGATGCCTTTGGAGAAATACCATATTTAGAAGGTGGCAAAGGAAAAACACAAGGCATTATTCATCCTAAATATGATCCACAAGAATTGATTTATGAAGATATGATTGCACGTTTGACTTCAAGCATCGCCATTTTGAAAAATGCTGATCCTTCTATGGCCTACCCTAATTCTGATCCTATCTTTAATAACGATTTGAACAAATGGGTGCGTTTTGCGAATAGTTTGCGTCTACGATTGGCCATGCGATTACGAGATGCCAATAATACTTTGTCTCGACAAACTGTTGCTCAGTGCTTATCGGAGCCTTTAATGGAAACTAATGACCATAATGCTTCTATGATTGAAACAGAAGGCAACGGTAACGCATGGTATACGATGCGTACAGGTTTTCCATCCATTAAAATGTCAACCTTGCTTATCGATCAATTACAAGGTACAGATGATCCTCGATTATCAGTATATGTGAGTAAAGATGGTAATGGAGACTATAATGGAATGACCAACGGATTGGATGATACCGCATTTGGAAACTCCAATTTTGCAGCAAGATCAGATATGGGCCTTGCGCTTTCTTCAAAAGAAAGTAAGCTCTATGTGATGACGGCATCAGAAATTTGGTTGTTAAGAGCCGAAGCGGCATTGGCTTATGACAATGATCCTGCTCAAGCGAATATTTTGTATAGAAACGGCATTGAAACCTCTTTGAATCAGTGGGAAGTTGACGCTTCTGATCGTGATGACTTTATGAATAGTCCAGCAGCTTCATTGGCGGGGGTTAATGACGAATTACAGATCGGTACTCAAATGTGGGTAGCACTTGTACCAAACTATTTTGAAGGCTGGTCTCACATCAGACGTACGGGATATCCAATTATCGCCGACAGAACAGAAGCCAATTTAGCTCAAGGCGCCACTAATGGTGTTTTGCCAAAACGATTTTTATATTCAAGTTTTGAATTGAGTTCGAATAATGACAATGTTTTGGAAGCCATTTCAAGACAGGGCGCAAATAAAATTGACACCCCGGTGTGGTGGGATAAAAATTAAATTTTCAAAGAATATATCCTATTTAAAACAATAAATATACCCATATGAAAAATATAAAAATATTGAGCGTCTTAATGCTCACCATGTTATTTTTGACCTGTAGCTCTGATGATGATAACAATAGTTCCTTAGCCGATTTTCAGTTTTTAGTTGAAGGCACACAAGTTACTTTCAATGGAACTGTAGAAAATGCCACCTCAATAACTTGGGATTTTGGCGACGGCTCCACAAGCTCTGAAGAAGATCCAGTATATGCCTATGCCGCGGCAGGCGATTATACGGTAGTGATGACGGTTACAGGGCCTAACGGATCATTTTCTGAAACAAAGACTGTGACCATCCAAGAGTCCTTAGAGATTTTATTGACTGGAGGTCAAGCCAAGCCAGACGGAAAATCCTGGCGACTTAAAAAAGCCTACACTTCTGGGAAAGAAGGTGCCGGACCTGTAGATAATAAATTGAATCTTTTCCTTCCTGCGTTTGATAATCTTTTGGATGCCGTCGGATTGGGAGCTTCTTACGAGGATACCTTTACGTTTGTGCATGATGGCACCTATAAAGTGGACAACAAGGATGGTCAAAGTCTTATGGGTCTAGTCTATGCAAGTGTTATGCACGGCGAAAATATTACTGCGGTTTCCTATGATCCACAGAGCGTTCCGTTAGCTAACGTAATTTATACGCCGGCAACAGATGCGACTTGGGAGCTTTTTGAAGGTGATTTTACTGTAGACGCCGCTGAAGGTCCGGTTAATTTTACAAATAAAAAACGACTGATTTTAGGCGAATATCTCGGATTCAAGGATATGGAAGTCTTGGTGATTTTAAAAGAAATTACTGCCAAAAGCATGAACATAGCTATAGGCATTCATACGGAACCTTCTGTTTATGACAAACCGACATTATTGTTCCATTTGTCATTGGAAGCACAGTAAATTCTAACAATAGAAGTATAGTTTTTTTAAGAATAATAGGTTTAATAATTAAATCCCCTGAGGTCCAGTGGTTTTCGATTGCCCCAATTATTCGGGAATGTCGGGAGCCACTTTCTTAAAATAAACAATTAAGATCATAACATTATAAATCAAAATAAACGAGTGTAAAATGGTCAAGGAAATAATACAACAACAAGACGATTTTTTTCAAACCCAACAAACAAAGGATGTTGCCTTTCGGAAAAAAGCATTAAGACGCTTACAAAAGGAAATTGTAAGTCGTGAAGATGCTATTTGCGACGCCTTATATGCTGATTTTAAAAAGCCAAAGTTTGAAACCTTGGCCGCTGAAACGCAATTTGTATTGGCGGAAATAAAACATGTTCTCAAAAATATTGATAGTTGGGCAAGTCCAGAAAGAGTGTCTGGAAGTTGGATGAACTGGCCATCATCAGATTATATTTACAAGGAACCCTATGGGGCGGTATTGGTTATTGCACCATGGAATTATCCATTTCAGTTGGCCATCGCGCCTCTCATCGGTGCTGTAGCTGCCGGAAATACGGTGGTCGTGAAACCATCGGAAATCACCACGCATACCGCTGCTCTTATTTCAGAAATCATCAAAGCTGTTTTTGAGCCCGCCCATGTTACGGTTGTCGAAGGTGGTGTAGAAGTATCTCAAGAACTCTTGGCTGAAAAATGGGATTATATCTTTTTCACTGGAAGTCCTGGTGTCGGAAAAATAGTTTACCAGAGTGCGGGCAAACACTTGACCCCAGTGACTTTAGAATTGGGAGGAAAAAATCCGTGTATTGTAGATGATACAGCATCCATAGCCCTGGCAGCAAAGCGGATTGTTTGGGGCAAATTTCTAAATGCCGGTCAAACCTGTATTGCTTCCGATTATATTTTGGTGCATGAAAAGGTCAAAGACAAATTGATTGCCGCATTGAAAGAACATATCATAAAGTCGTATGGAGAAAACATGGAAGCTTCACCAGATTTCTCCAGAACGGTGAGCCAAAAACATTATAGGGGTTTAAAGGACATGTTAGTTGGGGAAGAGATTCTTTTTGGAGGTCAAAGCAATGATGAAGACCATTACCTATCGCCAACATTGGTTAACGAACCACAATTGGATAGCAAGCTAATGGCAGGGGAAATTTTCGGACCAATTCTACCAATTATCTCCTATCAATCGGAGGCTGATATCGATAAATATATTATGAATTATGGAAAGCCCTTGGCAACGTATGTGTTTTCCAACAACAAGAAGTTTCAGAATAAAATCATCGATACCTATAGTTTTGGAGGTGGTGCCATCAATGATACCGTTATCCAAATTACCAACAAAAGATTGCCGTTTGGCGGCGTAGGGCAAAGTGGGATAGGCGCATACCACGGTAAATTATCCTTTGATATTTTTTCACATCATAAAGCGATTATTAAGAAAGCCAATTGGTTTGAAGCGCCTTTACGTTATCCACCTTATAATGTACCGATGAATTTCGTAAAAAAAATCAAACACCTTTTTTAAAAGGACAATTTTAATCAAATAATAAGAATCAGATAAATGATCAAATTTCAAAAAGGATTAGTGTTATTATTGATCGCGGCATTATTTTTAAGTTGCGAAAACAATAAGGAAAAAACAGTCAAAAATGATGCTTTGCCAAATACAATCACTGTACAGGGTGATCGGTTTGTTGATGATCTTGGAAGACAAGTGATTTTAAACGGTGTTAATGTAGGCAGTAAGAATAAAGAGGAAGGTTATATTTTTCAAAGTGGCCCAGAGCTTTACGCCAACTTAAAAAAACATGGCGTCAATACCATTCGATTCCTCATCATTTGGGATGGTTTGGAGCCTGAACCGGGAGTTTATAATGAAGAGTACCTCAAAGAAATCGACCAAAGAATTCAATGGGCGGCAGACAACAATATTTTTGTGGTATTGGATATGCACCAAGATCTTTACAGTGTGAAATACAGTGATGGTGCCCCAGAATGGGCAACATTGGATGAAGGGAAACCGCATACCACTGGAGCTATATGGAGTGATGCTTATTTGTTGAGCGAAGCCGTTCAAACGTCTTTTGATAATTTCTGGCTCAATAAACCTGCCGCAGATGGTGTTGGCATTCAAGACCGTTATATCGCATTATGGCAGCATATTGCAAAACGTTATGCCAATAACAAAACTGTCATTGGTTATGACCTTATGAACGAACCTTTTCCTGGATCTTCAGGAGTGCAATCCACAATGATCTTATTGGGGGCCTATGGTCAATTGCATTATAAATTGACCGGTGAAGTTCTAACAGAAGAACAATTGGGTGCCATGTGGTCTGAAGAAGAGAGCAGAATGGAAGCGCTTGAAGTGATTTCTACAAAAGAGAATTATGATTTTGTGATTAGTCAGCTTTTTGATTTGGTTAAGGAATTTGAATCAAAACACTTGCAAGAAATGTATCAAAAGGTGAGCAATGCCATTCGAGAAGTGGATTCCAACCACATTATATTTTTAGAGCATAGTTATTATGGCAATACAGGTGTTGCCAGTAGTATTGAACGTGTGTCGTTGACAGATGGCAGTCCAGATCCTTTGGTGGCTTACGCTGCACACGGCTACGACTTAGTAGTAGATACCAAAGCCGCTGCATTAGCCGCAGATGCACGGGTGGGCTATATATTTAATCAAATCAAGAAAAAGGGCGAACAGTTAAAGATGCCGGTTTGGGTTGGTGAATGGGGGGCTTATTATGACAATTCAGAAACGGTCATCCCAACCGCCATAAGCACTGTTAGCTTAATTGAAGACTATTTATTTGGCAATGCCTATTGGTCGTATACCAATGATCTTGAAGATATGGAATACTTCAAAAAAATATTGGTGCGTGCCTATCCAGCATATACCAATGGTGAATTGTTAAGTTATAATAACGATTTTGAAGCCAACACCTTTACGATGGAGTGGGAAGAAAGCAATGACAATTCACCTACGGTGGTTTATATTCCTCATCTATCTAAATTAAACGAGGAAGCTATCAAAGATTTTACGGTGGATAAAATCGCAGATTCAGATGCGGGCTATCTCATTATTCCAGCGACTGAAGCAGGTACGAAACGAAAATTAAGCCTCATTTTTGAATAGTAAATCGGTTACGGCTTTTTTATGGATTATGATAGAATGCCGTTATAAAATGTAGAAATTAAAACAATGAACACTTTTAATTATAGCTCAGTAAGTTCACTCAAGCGTACGTATTTTAGATATTTGCGTTACTACTTAAAGGCTTTGAAATAATAGTGTTTTTGTAACAATAAACTCAGGATCCATCTTGCAAAACTGCATAATGGATTGGAGTCCAACCACGATCATTGAGAAACCCAGATGGAAGTCTGGGTTTTATTTTTTTTGGACTATTTATATGAGTCTTTTAATTACTGTCTTCCGAGAATGTTATATAGGACTCATTTTGAACTGCTATTTCTCGAGGAGGTTTTTTAGCTCCATTGGAGCGCCATATTGTTTCCGAGAATGTTATATAGGACTCTTTTTGAACTGCTATTTCTCCAGGAGGTTTTTTAGCTCCATAGGAGCGCCATATTTGTAGGATATTTGAATGACATGTAATAGAGCTCCATAGGAGCGGCATCTAACCAGACGACAATGCGTTAATTAGCTCCAAATAATAATAATAATAATAATAATAATAATAAATTCTACACAACCCCTACAGCTCCAACAATTTGATATTTCTAAATTCCGTCGGATGGCTTTCACTTTGCAAAGAAATATAACCTCCTTTGATAGTTTCGCCTATTTTAGCTTTGTATTCAACACTATAGTCATCCATATCTGCACCGCCGTATTGCGGTTTTGAATAGCGAAGCACTTCTTTGCCATTTATTTTATGGATGATTAACGAATCACTATAAACCTCAACTTCTAAATTCACCCACTCCTCGCCATAAAAAGTGTCAGAATTGGAATTGATACAATGTTCCGTTATCAATTCGCCATCCATCACTACATTGGTGCCGGGCGTGCATAGGTTTGCTGTTGATCGGCTTTCACCTTCGGTAATTCCGCCCAACATCTGTACCTCAATGCTCAATGGGAAATTTTGGTCTTTAGCCATATTTCTAGGATCTTCACAATGAATCATAACCCCACTGTTTCTAGTGGCCCACCCCGCGCCATCAGCAACTTGATCGCCAGTAAATCGGTATTCCATTTTCAATCTATAATTGGAAAATGGCGTTTTATAAAAAAGATGTCCAAAAGCATCATTGAACTTACCATCATATCCATCATAAGACACTTTGATTACGCCATCCTCTGCTCGAAAGGTGTTGTGTATATTGTCGCCAAAGTCGTAGCCTTTAATTTTTGGAGTCCATCCGTCTAAATCCTTACCGTTAAATAAGGAGATCCAATTTTCAGTAACTTTCTCTTCAGCTTCTATCTCGGTACTTTCAGAATCAGGTTTTGATTTACAACTTACGATGAGTAAAGCAATGAGAGCAATTGCAATTGGGTTAATCTTTTGGAACATCTTGATGTCTTTAAACTGTTTTTATTAAATAGTTGTTTACCTTTAAAAGGTTTGTTAGGATACAAATTCGTCAGGTTTTATAGGGACCAAGCTCTGCCGCCAGTTGCTTCTTCTACAGAAATACATCCTTTTTGTTGACCCGGAACTGGGTCGTAAACCAACACATTTGTACCAATTTCCTTACTGGTTCTATAGGCCCAAACCGATTGATCACGTATTCTTGATAAGGTCATAAAAACTATATCTTGTGCTTCGATATAGGCTATCCTTTGCGCTTTTGAAATTCTAAGGTATTTTGATAATATGGCGTCATAATCTTCATCTTTTAAAGTGATGGGTTGCTCGGGGTCAATAGCCTGGTTTAAAATGCCCAATTCTGACATGACCGCGCCAAAACCTAATCGGTAGATGTCTTTATCTTCATCCGTTAAAGCTTCGTGAACATATAGATCGATAAACTTTGGCACATGAACATCCAATGCGCCAGGAGTGTCTTTCGTTTTAGGTAAGATCAAGTCCACTAAGCGCTCTAATACATAGGCTTGATTTTCTGAGTGGAATAAGGGGGTCCACTTTTCTGCTTTCGTACTACAACTTTGTAGCATACCTAATAGGGTAGGCGTTGCAATGACGTAGCCCAAGGATAAACCCAAGCCCTTAAGTGCTTCTCTTCTATTCATAATTATGCTTTGTTTGATTTGAACTGTTCAATAGCATGGTTTGCCGCCCTTGCAGTCAATGCCATATAGGTCAGGGATGGATTTTGACACCCTGCTGAGGTCATGCAAGCGCCATCGGTAACATACACATTGGGCACGCCGTGTACTTGATTATTGGCATTAAGCACGGAAGTCTTTGGGTCTCTGCCCATGCGCGCCGTGCCCATTTCATGAATGCCTATACCTGGCGCATGTCTCACATCATAAGTCGTGATATCTTTAAAACCTGCTTTTTCGAGCATTTCTGCGGCTTGCTGTTTAATATCTTCACGCATGGCCAATTCGTTTTCTTTCCATTCGGCATCAAAGGTAATTGTAGGTAAACCCCAATCATCCAATTTATCATAGTCCAAGGTCATTTTATTGTCATGATAAGGTAAGCACTCACCAAAGCCCATAATTCCCATGGTCCATTCTCCCGGATTTAAAATAGCTTCTTTGAATTTTTCACCATAGCCTATTTCGGCAACGTGTTCAGAGATTCCGCCTCTGCCACCGCCACCTTGATAACCATAGCCTCTAACAAAATCTTTTCGCTCTGTGGCTTCATCCCCTAAATTCCTAAACCTCGGAATGTAGACCCCGTTTGGTCGTCTTCCTGTATAGTACTGATCCTCGTAGCCTTCTACTCTGGCGTTGGCACCGGCACCTAAATGGTGATCCATAATATTATGCCCTAACTCGCCTGAATCGTTGCCCAATCCATTTGGAAAACGTTCTGATTTTGATTGCATTAATATGGATGCTGATGGTATTGCAGAGGCACAGCAAAAGATAATATCCGCATTAAAAACAAAAGTTTCTTTGGTTTCCGCATCGATTACCTTAACACCGGTTGCCTTTTTGAGTTGGTCGTCATAAATGATCTCATGTACAATGGAATTTGGTCTTAAGGTCATATTCCCAGTGTCTTCGGCAGCTGGCAATGTGGATGCATTACTACTGAAATAAGCACCATAAGGACATCCTCGTATACATCTATTTCTGTACTGACAATTGCTTCTGCCCTTATGTTTGTGGTCGCCAGTAAGATGGGCGACTCTTCCGATGGTCAGTAACCGATCCTCATAATTACTCGCAAGTTTAGCTTTGAATTCTGCCTCAACACAAGTTAATTCCATTGGAGGCGTGAAGATGCTGTCTGGCAGATGAGGAAGTCCGAGAGCCTCACCACTGACGCCTACATGTTTTTCTACATAATCATACCATGGTGCAAGGTCATTATAACGTATGGGCCAATCCACGCCATGGCCATCTTTAATATTTGCAGTTAAATCCAAATCGCTCAACCGGTAACTCTGACGCCCCCAAGTTAGAGAACGCCCACCAACGTGATAGCCGCGCATCCAATCAAAACGCTTGGTTTCGTTATAAGGATGCTTAATATCATCAACAAACCAATGTTTGCTTTCTGCAGCAGTCGTGTAGCCGGTTCTGGCCTGTTTTTCCTGTCTTTTTTTATCCTCTGCTGTAGTGCCGCCACGTAATTCCAAATCCCAAGGATCGTCGTGCATGGTTGGATAATCGCCATGTTTCACCATACGTCCTCTTTCAAGGACTAAGGTTTTTAGGCCGCCTTCACACAGCTCTTTGGCTGCCCAACCGCCGCTAATTCCTGTCCCAATGACTATAGCGTCGTAATGTTTATTAATCATACTGTACTTTTATATTTAAACTATCAATGCCTATTATATTAGGCGAAATAATAACAATCAGTTAGGTGTCGAATACTTTTAAAGCCTAAACTTAATCAAATTAGCCAAATTCTGATGAAACTTTAGTATTTTCATCACTCTTTATTTTTTAAATAATTAATACTAAACCAAAATCACTATGATCAGAAAGTTTTTTATCCCTTTATGTTTATTGTTTTTTGTCACGACTATGTTTGTGGGCTGTAAAGAAAGTGCCTCTAAATCTGAAGAAAAGCAAGTGTTGACAGAAGACAAGGCTCCGTTTTTTAAGCTGTCGTTAGCGCAATGGTCACTGCACCGAGCCATTGGAAGTGGAGCATTAGATCCGTTGGATTTTGCCAAAAAAGCCAAAGACATGGGATTTGAAGGCATTGAATATGTATCTGGGTTATATTCTGAAAACTTGGAATCTATGGGAATGGAAGCGCTTTTGGATACATTAAAGGCAAAAAGTGAAGCGCACGAAATTGAGAATGTTTTGATTATGATTGACGGTGAAGGAGATTTGGCGGCTTCCGATGAAAATGAAAGAAATCAAGCCGTTGAAAACCACAAAAAATGGGTAGATGCTGCTGATTTTTTAGGCTGCCATTCCATTAGAGTCAATTTATTCGGTTCTAATAATGAGGACGATTGGATTGCGAATGCTACTGTCGGTTTAAAGCAATTGGCGGAATACGGTCAATCAAAAGGCATTAATGTAATTGTCGAAAATCACGGCGGATTTTCTTCCAATGCGGATCTTTTAACGCGCGTCATAAAGAATGTCGACATGGATAATTGTGGCACCTTGCCTGACTTTGGTAATTTTTGTGTGAAACGTGATAGTGGTGAAAATTGGGGAGGAAACTGTATTGAAGAGTACGATAAATATAAAGGAACCGAAGAAATGATGCCTTTTGCCAAAGGCGTTAGTGCCAAATCCTATGAATTTGATGATGAAGGCAATGAAACGACACTTGATTTTCCTCGATTTTTGAAAATTGTAAAAGACGCCGGATATACTGGTTATGTGGGCGTAGAATTTGAGGGAAGCAATGTGAGTGAAGAAAAGGGAATTGAATTGACAAGAGATCTCTTATTGAAAATTGGAAAGGACCTCTCTAAATAAACATATTTTAATCCACTCAAAATCGAATAAATTATGAGCAAAACTAATAAAGACCATACAATTTCCAGACGAAAGTTTGTAGGCATGTCGATGGCAGCCACGGCGGCTTTTTCCATAATACCTTCCTTTGCGGTAAGTGGTATGGGGCATGTTGCGCCGAGTGACAAGTTGAATATTGCCGGTATTGGCGTTGGTGGTATGGGGCTTGCTAACCTTAAAAACTTAGCCTCACAAAATATCGTAGCACTTTGTGATGTGGATTGGAAATATGCTGCAAGCGCAGCGAACACATTCCCAAATGCAAAAAAATATTGGGATTGGCGCAAAATGTTTGACGAAATGGGCAAAGACATAGATGCTGTTGTGATTGCAACAGCTGATCATACCCATGCTATTATTGCTGCACATGCCATGACTATGGGCAAACACGTCTTTCTTCAAAAACCTCTAACACACTCAGTTTATGAGTCACGGTTGTTGACAAAACTGGCGGAAAAACACAAAGTCGCTACGCAAATGGGTAATCAGGGTGCTTCTGGAGAAGGGGTTGCTAAAACTTGCGAAATACTCTGGAGCGGTGCTATTGGCGATGTGAAAAGAGTGGAATCGTTTACCGATCGTCCAATCTGGCCACAGGGACTAAATACTCCTGAGCGAGGCGATTGGGTTCCGGAAACTTTAGATTGGGACTTATTTACAGGTCCTGCCAAGATGAGACCTTATAATGAAGTGTATCATCCATGGAACTGGCGTGGCTGGTGGGATTATGGAACTGGCGCCTTGGGTGATATGGCATGCCATGTTTTGCATCCTGTCTTTGAAGGTCTTCAATTAGAATATCCAAATAAAGTGCAAGCAAGTTCGTCGTTATTATTAAATGATTCTGCGCCGGTATCCCAAGCAGTTAAGTACACATTTCCTTCCCGTAAAGCGAGAAAAGGTAAATTAAATCTGGATGAGGTGGATGTGCATTGGTATGACGGAGGCATCCAGCCGATGTTGCCAAATAATTGGCCCGCAGGTAAAAATCCAAATAAATCTGGCGGTGGTACGTTTTTCTATGGCACTAAGGATATCCTCCACGTGGGCTGTTACGGAATTGAGCCAGAATTGATGTCTGGCAAAATAATAACTCCACCTAAAACAGAAAGGCGAGTAGAAGAGGAATTAGGTTTGTCCTGGAAAAGCGGGGCGCACGAAATGGATTGGGTACGGGCTTGTAAGGAAAATCCGGAAAGCAGAAATCCTACAGTTTCTGATTTTGCCGAGGCTGGACCTTTTAATGAAATGGTAGTTATGGGCGTCCTTGCCGTAAGACTTCAGGCATTGAATAAGGTTTTGGAATGGGATGGGCCAAATATGAAGTTCACAAATATTGGCGCCAACGAAAAAATTAGGACGGTCATAAAGGACGGCTTTAAGATTCATGATGGGCATCCAACATTTAATAAAGATTGGACAGAGCCTATGAATGCCGTTGCATACTCTGAAGAGCTTATTAAACATACGTATAGAGAGGGGTGGACCTTACCGGAGATGCCTTCTTAGTAAATAGGATTTCAATAAATAACATATAAATTTAAAAAAGTAAACCAATGAAAAAATTAAGTGTGATTATAATTTTTAGCTTAGTACTAATGCCTTTCTTATCGAGCTGTAAAGAAAAAGCCAAAGAAACAACCGAAACAGAAACCATGAATGAAACTATTGAAAGTGATCAAAGTGATGATTGGATCGTTCTTTTTGACGGTACTTCTTCAGACGGATGGCGAGGATACAAAAAGGACCACTTTCCTGAAGCTTGGAAAATTGTAGACGGTACAATCCACTGTATAGGTTCAGGTCGAGGTGAAGCAGGCCATAAAGACGGTGGCGACATCATCTATGATAAAAAATTCAAGAATTTCACTTTGAGTTTGGAATGGAAAATCTCTGAAGGCGGTAATTCCGGTATCTTCTATCTTGGACAGGAGGATTTAGATTATGTCTGGAAAACTGCTCCCGAAATGCAAGTATTGGACAATGACAAACATCCTGATGCCCAATTAGGTAAAGACGGCAACAGACAAGCAGGCTCATTATACGATTTGATTCCAGCAAAACCACAAAACGCCAAACCTGTAGGCGAGTGGAATCAAGTGGAAATCACCGTTTATAATGGTACGGTTGTTCACAAGCAGAATGGTGTCAACGTTGTGGAGTACCACTTATGGACTCCAGAATGGAACGCATTGGTTGCTGGAAGTAAATTTCCAGAACTAAATGAGGATTGGGCAGACGTAGCCAACGAAGGCTATATCGGTTTACAAGATCATGGAGATGATGTTTGGTTTAGAAATATTAAGATAAAAGAATTATAAGTAAAGATTTATCGAAAACCTAAGCTCAACGTATTGAAATTCCTCGTGGTCCTGAATGGTTTTGATAGGTAACCCATGTTACTCCATCAGATTCATCATTCTAGCGCACAAGGAATTTCTATTTAAATGATTTTAAATTCAAAGTAAAATATCAAAATAGAGTATTGAAACATGAGAAAATTAAGAATGGGAATGATCGGTGGAGGCATCGGCTCTTTTATTGGAGATGTCCACAGGAAAGCGTCAGGTCTTGATGGAATGATTGAATTGGTCTGTGGCGCTTTTAGCAGCACTGCAGAAAAATCAGAAGCATCGGGTAAGGCACTGTTACTTCCTGAAGATCGCTGTTATGGTAGTTTTGAAGAAATGATTCTTAAAGAAAAGGAATTACCGGAAGACATCCGTATGGATTTTGTAAGCATTGTGACACCCAACCACATGCATTTTGCACCTGCAAAATTAGCCTTGGAAAATGGGTTCCATGTAGTGTGCGATAAGCCTATGACCTTAACAGTAGATGAAGCGAAAGTTTTAGAAAGCCTGGTGAAATCCACTGGATTATATTTTGCATTGACTCATAATTATCCAGGAAGTCCAATGGTGAAACAGGCCAAAGCCATGGTTGAAAATGGTGATATTGGAACGATCAGAAAAGTACAAGTCCACTATTTGCAAGGATGGATGGCAACTGCCGTTGAAGATTCAGGCAATAAACAAGCCTCTTGGCGCGTCGATCCGTCAAAATCTGGGGTTGGTGGTGCCTTGGGAGATATCGGAACCCACGCTCATAATTTGATAGAGTATGTCACTGGGTTAAAAGTTAAGGAGCTGGCGGCAGATTTGGGCAAATTTGGTAAAGGCCGCGTCTTGGACGATGATGGCAATATCTTACTGCGCTTAGAAAATGGAGCAAAAGGGACGATGTCTTTTTCTCAAATTGCGGTGGGAGAAGAAAATAATTTCTCGATTAGAGTTTATGGTGAGAAAGGCAGTTTGGAATGGCATCAGGAAAATCCAAATGAATTAACGACGAGGTGGATAGATAAGCCAAAAATGATTTTAACACCTAACGGACATGAGCTTTATCCATTGGCTTTAGCAGCCTCTCGCATTCCTGCTGGTCATCCGGAAGGCTATTTGGAAGCCTTTGCCAATGTTTATAAGAACTTTGCCACACATGTAAATGCATCCCTTACGGATACGAAAATTGAAACACCCGATTATCCTACCGTGTACGACGGCATTAGAGGCGTACAGTTTATTTATGCGGCCGTTGAAAGTGACAAACAGAATGCGGCTTGGGTGGCCTTGGGGTAAAGTTTATGAATGTGAAAAGTAGAACGTAATTACCAACCTCATCTTTAATCCAAGCCACAGTTAACAGTATTTTTTGATGGATATTTTTATTGTTTGGTCAAAGTGTACTTATCACCAATCGGATTAATCATTGTTAGTGAGTTTTCACCTAAACGAAACGTCCATTCACCGTTTAAAATCAACGACCAATCAAACTCGGCGGTCCAAGGGCACTCATTAAAAAAGCTTATTGTGTTTCCGGAAACTGAATAGGTTCCATGGCAAATTGCTGGAAATTTAGCGATTTCACTCTGTCCATTAAATGACCGATTGTCAAAACGCAATTCAACCTTGGAAGTATTTTCATTACGTTCAAAAATCCCGATATAATCCCCATTTATTTCAGAATGGAAACTGTCATCATCATTTTTGCAAGAAGAAATGATCATTAAAAGCCCGATTAGAATTAAGATTTTTGGTTTCATAATGGTGTTTTTCATAAGATGGGATTTGTGTTGAAAGGTTGCGTTATATAAACTACAACTTCAAAATAAAACGACTCTTATTTTCAAAAAGCCATGAAACCTTGTTAAATAATTTCTTATCCCAAAATCTTTCTCTTCACCGCTCTGCCAATAAATCGAACTTTATCGCTCAATGGAAAATTTCCTAAAACGGATTTCACAACACCTTGCGTAAATCGCGTGCGTTTTTTATAATCGATATGTACATCAACTAAGACCGTTTTATTTGACTGCGCCGCTTTGAGAGCCTTACTGATAACGGCGTCAATTTGATCGTCATTTTCTATAACTAAATAGTCGGCGCCAACCGCATGTGCAATGCCATCGATATTGAAATCGCCCAATACAGTAGCTGTTTTTCTATTGTAAGGGATTTCTTGACCTTGGGATATTTGGGAAAGTTCGCCATCGTGGAAAACGAAAATTGCAATTCCAAGTTCATTTCGTTTTGCGGTCAACAATTCGAGTCCGGTCATCAAAAATGCACCATCGCCAACAATGCCGACCACTTGTTTGTTGGGATTGGCAAATTTAGCACCAATGGCCGCCGGCACACAATAACCCATACAATTGAAATCGGTGGGACTAATTAAATGTTTGCTTTTCAAATTTTGAAATAACTCGACTGTCAAAAAAGTGTGGTTGCCATCATCTAAAACAGTAATGGCATCGTCGTCGAGATGCGCTCTTAAACTCTTGAAAAAGTTATAAGGATTGACCCGATCGAATTTAAAATCCGACCATTCTTTGTAATAGGCCTGTCTGTCTTTTGATATGGAACTAATTAAATCAGGATTGGACTTTTGGATATTCTTGTTGATGAGTTCTGCCAACAAACTGTCTAAAACCAGTTTCGCATCGCCTTGAATGGCCAATTTGCTCTTATAATTTTTATCAAATACATTTTCGTCGATATCGATATGGATTAGATTTTCGGGAACTTTTGCTCCGAAACTGCCCGTTGGAATTTCGGCAAATCGTGTGCCTACCGCAATTAAACAATCCACATCCTTAAAAGCGTTTTCCGAAGCGGGAACAGATGCGGGGCCAAAGCCCATTCCCGTAAATAATTCATGATCGCCAGGAAATACGCTAAATCCTTGCAATGTCGTGGATACCGGAGCATTTAATCTCTCGGCAATTTGGATACTTGTTGCTGTTGCCTCTTTAGCGCCCCATCCTAAAAACATTCCTACTTTTTTAGATTTAGAAATGATCTTGATTGCTTCGTCCAATTGAGCGGTTGTGACTGTTGGTTTAATTTCTGGTTTTTTAAACGATAGAATCTCCGAAACATCGCCTTTAAACATTTGAATATTCGTGGGTATTTCTATAAAAACAGGGCCAGGATTTCCAGAAACTGCGATGGTATAAGCCTCAAAAACACTGGACATAATGTCCTCATGCTTTTTTATATGATAGGTTTTTTTGGTGATGCCGCTCAATACTGAATGCATATCCCATTCGTGAAGCTGATAGCTTTTATTGAGATCAGTCCGAATCCCACCCGAGATAATAAGCATGGGAATCCCATCCAAAAAAGCTTCGCCTATTCCGCTTAAGGCATGTGTAATTCCAGCCGCTGGCACAATGACCATGGTGCCGATAGTCTCAGAGGTGCGACTGACCGCATCGGCCATAAAGGCACCACCACCTTCATGGGTTACCAGAATAGGTTTGATTTTTGAAGACTTGTTTAACTCATCATAAATTTCGGTATTGTGCACTCCTGGAATGCCAAAGGTGTGTGATATCGGTAATTGTTCTAATGCTTTGACAAGTAACCATGCGCCAGTTTTCTTCATAATAAAATGTTCGTTTTAAAGTTTTATTCCTGCTATATGTGCACCGGCAACTCTGCCTGTTAAGATACACGATCCTAAAAAAGTGCCTTCCAAGGATCTCGATCCATGAATGCCTCCACCTCCAAATCCGGCGGATTCGCCTACCGCGTATAATCCCGAGACCGTATCACCATTCTTATCAATCACTTGCGAGTTGAGGTTTGTTGGAATGCCTCCCAAGCTTTTTCTGCTTAATATGTATTGTTTTACAGCAATCAATGGTCCGGCTTTAGGATCTAAAATCTTTTGGAATTTTGAAGTTCTTATTTTATCAGCTTTGTATAATCTGAAGTTCACCAAGCGCCGTAATTGTTCATCGTTAAAGTATTTCTTGCCTCTATCGATCTCATCGTCATAAGCTTTTAAACCCTTCTCAAGAGTTTCGAAATCCACAACGATCTTTTCGTCTTGCTCATTCATTTTTTTTACCAAGTCAGCAAGATTGTCTGCCACTATAAAGTGATCAGATTCTTCAATCAATCTATTGACCAAATCTTTATTTCCAAAGAGGACATCTTTTATTAATCTCAGTTTATCCCGATTTCTAAAAGCAGTCATATAATCAGAGCCCGAAACAGCCAGTTCCTTAATGGCGATTTTCCAATTCATAATACTCCATGAGTACTGATCCTTGGTTTTTAGGATATGTTCAACAAAATACGAAGTATCTGTATAAGCAACAAGCGGAGGCCTAAACCTTTTCCCTGTAGCATCCACCCAAATGGCGGATCGGGGTGGCACTAAACTTAAGCCATCTTTAAATTTTCCTTTCTCCGGATTGGGTGTGGGGATTCCAGCGGCGTAATGCCACTGTTTATTGAGGTGGGTTGAAGGGATTCCTTTTTTATCTAAATCCAAATGTAGGGTGCCATCAGCATATTTGTGAGAACCATTTAATAAACTATCTGGTGGGGTCTGGAATCGTGTAGGCCAATGACTTTTGACCAGTTTTAAATCGCCACCCATTATACCACCGGATGCAATAATGATGTTTTCTGAGGTGATGTTGAATCTTTCTTTTGTCAACTCGTCAATGACTTCGATGCCTACGGCTTTTTTATTGTCGATAATTATGGATTCTACCTTGTGCTGAAACTTTATTTCAAGATGTTCTTTTTTTGGGTGATTCACTAAATAGTTGGTCACTTTATTAGTCAAATCATAACCCGTTCCCCAGGTAATATGCCATCTCGGTACCGAATTTCCCTTGACGTCCATCCCGCGTTCAGGCCAATTGACCACCGGAAGGAAGTCGACTTTTTTCGCAATAAGCCAATTATAAATGACGGATATGGAATTGTCTGAGTAGTATTTGGCCCATTGTGCGCCTAAACTATCGATTTTTGTGAAATCGCCGTAACGCATCCAATCCTCGAAAAGTAATTGGGGAGAATCTTTGATTCCAGCTTTTTTTTGCTGAGGTGTCCCAGAAAACAAAATACCGCCAAAAGATCTTTTTGCCAATCCGCCAAAATGCTCTTCAATATCTCTTTCAATAATGAGCACTTTTTTATTATGATCTAAGAGCTCAATGGCAGTTGATATTCCTGCCAAGCCTCCTCCAACAATGATATTTTCGTAGTTCAGAACCTTCATGAATTATAGCGTAATAGCGTCTAAAATTATTAAATCATGAGCTGCATTTTTCAACATATCGCCGTAGGCGGGAGCAATGGCCGATTTTAGGAAGCGAGAAACCTTCCTTTTGCTAAAAGAATTTGAATTTAAGGTATTAGTGAAAATTTTCAATGGATAGTGGTAATTAATGGAATGATAGCATTTAAACACTAAACTAAGCATTTTTCAACTTAATTAGGTCATCATATTATATTAAAATCGCATGAAATTTAGTTGGTTTCTGGTAATAATTTAATCTCAAGAATGTCTTATCAGAAAGGAGTAGTTTTGACGTCTTCAGATTCGTGTGGAAATGTTTAGATTTGCCATCGCAAGTTTCGCATGGGATGCCATAAGAACTTCGAGGTATTGAAACCCAATATTGGGAATAAACCGTAAATCCATTTGTTTTTTTAAATATGAATGCTCAGCTAAAAAGTGTTTTATATGTTGCTATTGGCGCAACCAGTTACGGAGTTTTGGCAACCTTTGTCAAATATGCCAATAATCAGGGCATTGGTACGGCTGGTCTTGCTTTTTCACAATACTTATTTGGAGCTTTAATATTGAGTGTGTTGGTCTTTTTGTTTTCCAAAAAATCGGAAACACCTCAAGCTGAAAGCAAGTCACTTCATCCTAAAATTCAATTGATGCTGTTTGGAGGTTTCTCTGGGCTCACCAGTAGTTTTTACTACCTATCCATTCAATATGTGCCCGTATCTGTCGGAATCATACTGTTAATGCAGACCATTTGGATGGGGGTGGTTTTGGAGTTTTTTACTGCACGTGCCTTGGTCAATAGAGGAAAAATACTTGGTGCGTTTGTGGCCATTGTCGGAACCATGTTGGCCGCTAAAATCTTTGAAACTGACATTGAACTTAATCTAAAAGGTATCGGCTTTGGTCTGCTGGCGGCCGTGTCATTTACAGGAATGATGTACGGCACGAGTCGGGTCGCGCTGCAATTACCCAATCTTGTACGGAGCCAATATCTGGTCTATGGAGGGCTCGTTGTCATTGTGCTATTTTGGAATGTTCAAATTCTGCAGGAATTTAATTGGACTATTTTGATAACATGGGGCGTTTTCCTGGGCTGTTTCGGCACTATTCTTCCTCCGATTTTGTTCAATAAAGGGTTTCCAATAATTGGGACAGGTCTGGGAAGTATAATTGCCGCTTTGGAAATACCGATTTCGGTGCTCAGTGCTTATTGGATTTTAAATGAGGAGATTAGCAACTTACAGTGGTTGGGAATTGTCATTATTTTGTGTGCTGTCGTAATGATCAATTTTAGAAAAAAAAGTAGGTCAGTAAAATCTTGATTTTCAGTATTTTCAAAGAATATTTTCGTCTTAAAGCCATACATAGGAATGATCGTTTTGTTTCTTGTTTGTAATAAGTCTAAATAAGATTACCTTTGCAAATCAAATCAAAACACTATATATAATGAGTAATATTCTAAAATTTGGATTTGCTATCTGTCTAATGACTTTAGTCGTGGCATGTGGTGATTCTAAGACAAAAAAAGAGGAAGTCAATGTCTACACGCACAGACATTATAAGGCCGATGACGAACTTTTCACCAAATTTACCGAAGAGACTGGTATTAAGGTGAATATTGTAAACGCCAGCGCCGATGAACTGATCCAACGTCTCGAAACGGAAGGGGAAAATTCTAGCGCGGATATCCTGATTACTGTTGATGCGGGTCGCCTTTATCGCGCACAATCAAAAGATTTATTACAACCTGTTCGTTCTGAAATTCTTGAAGCCAATATCGCGCCAGAATTTCGTGAGAAAGAGGGGCACTGGTACGGAATGACTTATCGGGCAAGAATTATTGCTTTTGCTAAGGACAGAGTAAATCCAGAGGATATTAAGACCTATGAAGATTTGACCGATCCGAAGTGGAAAGGTAAAATTGTGATCCGTTCTTCGGAAAATGTCTATAACCAATCGTTGTTGGCCTCCATAATCTTAGCTGATGGCGAAGAAAAGGCTAAGGAGTGGGCAGAAGGTGTTGTGGCAAATATGGCCAGAAATCCAAAAGGTAGCGATCGCGACCAAGTAAAAGCGGTAGCTTCTGGCGAAGCCGATATCGCAGTAGTAAACACCTATTATATAGGATTGTTGCTCAACGATGAGAATGTAGAAGAGCGCAAAGCAGGTGAGAGTGTGGGCATTATATTTCCAAACCAAGACGGAAGAGGAACTCATGTGAATGTCAGCGGCATAGGAGTGACCAAATATGCTCCAAACAAAGACAATGCTATTAAGTTAATGGAGTTTCTTTCAGGAGAAGAGGCACAACAGGTCTTGGCAAATTTAAACTACGAGTACCCAATCAATCCAAAAGCTACTAAGGCATCAATTTTAAAGACTTGGGGAGATTTCAAGGCCGATCCTGTAGAGCTTTATAAGCTTGGCGAATACAATAGTAAAGCCGTTATGGTTTTTGATGAGGCTGGTTGGAAATAGAGTTATAATAAATTTTGACCTTCATGAGGGAGGTCAAATCATTGATTAGCACAATTAAATGGCAAAAAAAACCACCTACTGGTGGAATAAGTGGACGGGCGGGGCAGTTGTAATACTACTTTTGGTATTAACTCCCGTCTTTACTATTGTGATCAAGCTCTTCGATAAGCCTGGAGAGCATTGGGGACATATTGCGTCTAACTTGTTGCCGTCTTATTTTGCCAATTCTTTTCTTTTGTTACTTGGAGTTGGCCTATTCACATTTCTTATTGGGGTAAGTATGGCCTGGTTGGTTTCAGTTTATGATTTTCCAGGTCGCAAGTATTTTGAGTGGCTTTTAATTCTGCCACTAGCGTTTCCATCGTATATGATGGCCTATAGTTATGTGGGGATTTTGGAGTATACAGGACCGGTTCAGGCATTTTTGCGTAATAATTTTAACATCCATTTTAAAGGAGCCATTGTCGATATTATGAATATGCCAGGTGCCATTTTCATACTGTCCATAAGTTTGTTCCCTTACGTATATGTCATCTGTAGGGCATCTTTTACACGACAATCCGGCGCCATGCAAGAAGCCGCATTTCTTTTGGGCAGTAATCGGATGCGGATGTTCACAAAAATTGCGCTACCTATGGCAAGACCAGCAGTTGCCGGTGGAATTGCTTTGGTCGGCATGGAGGTTTTGAACGATTATGGTACGGTAAAATATTTCGGGGTAGATACGTTTACTTCAGGGATTTTTAGAGCGTGGTTTTCTTTTGGAGATATTAATACCGCCATCTATCTCTCGGCAATTCTGACCGTTATCGTTTTGGTGCTGATCTGGTTGGAGAACATCCAAAGAGGGAGCCGAAATTGGAATGCTGGAAGTGGGAGTTCCAAACCGGCACTTCGGATCAGGCCTAAGTACAAAAGTACACGACGGTTGTATACGGGGCTTTGCTTAACGGTTTTGCTGATTAGTTTTATTTTTCCGCTGTTACAACTTTTTTACTGGGTATCGCTGACCTGGCGTAATGTAGTAGATTCTGAGTTTGGGATCTTGATTTTTAGGAGTTTCTCTTTAGCGATTGGGTCAGCAGTGGCCATTGCGGTGATCTCCATATTTTTATTGTACGCCATCCGTTTAAGTCCTTTAAAATGGACGAAACATATTGCGCGGACCGCTTCTTTGGGCTACGCTATCCCTGGTGCGGTTATTGCAGTAGGAGTAATGATTCCTATGATGGGCCTCGATCGGAGCATCAATTGGGCGATCTCCAATAATTTAGGGATGATATTGTCAGGAACATTGTTTATCTTAGTGGTGGCGTATATTGTTCGGTTTATGGCTGTAGGATATAATGCTATTGACGCCGGATTTCAGAAAACAGGAGCCTCAGTAAATGAGGTGGCACGATCCTTGGGCGCTTCGCCGTTAAGGACCTTATGGAAAATAGACTTACCTTTGATAAGGAACAGTATAGCGGGGGCAGTATTATTGGCCTTTGTAGATATCTTAAAGGAACTGCCGCTGACCTTGATTTTGAGACCTTTTAACTTCCATACCTTGGCGACCAAAGCCTTTGATATGGCGACCAATGAGATGATAGCAGAATCAGCAAATGCATCCTTGGTGGTGGTTTTAACAGGAGTGATACCAATTATAGTGTTGAATAATATGATCAGTAGAAAAAAATGAGGAGTGAAGCATGAAGATCAATAGCTTTTGAAATGAGAAGATAAGAAACAGAATTGTATCTTTTCGGAAGACAAAAGCAGAAAAAAGGAATGACCATGGCGATTATTGAATTAAATAATATTAGTAAACAATATCGGAGCGCCGACACCTATGCGGTGGACGGAGTGTCTTTTTCATTGGAGAAAGGTGAGATATTGGCGCTTGTTGGCGAAAGCGGTTCTGGGAAAACTACCCTGTTGCGCTTAATTGCGGGATTGGAGCATCCAAATTCCGGAACGATTGTATTGGCTGGAGAAACGATCGTGAGCGGACGAAAATCCTTACCAACCAATAAACGAAAAACCGGAATGGTTTTTCAGGATTACGCTTTGTTTCCACATTTGACTATTTTTGAGAATGTTGCCTTTGGATTAAAAGGACTTAATAAAAAAGAGACCGAGCAGCGCGTTCTCGAAACTATTAAATTGACCGGCTTAAAGGAAGATGTTAAGAAATACCCACATCAACTTTCTGGAGGACAGCAGCAGCGGGTGGCATTGGCTCGGGCATTAGCACCACGACCAGAATTATTGTTGATGGATGAGCCCTTTAGTAATTTAGATACCATCTTACGGGACCAAGTTCGCGAGGAAGTGCGACAGATCATCAAAGCCATGGGGATCACTGCCATTTTAGTGACGCATGATACCAAGGATGCTTTTTCCACGGCCGATAAGATTGCGGTAATGCTTAATGGGAAATTATTACAGCTCGATACCCCAGATAGTTTATACAATAACCCAAACTCTTCTTATGTTGCTGAGCTTTTTGGAAAATCCAACAACGTCGTGGCTACTGTGGCTCCTGGAGGATTTAAAACACCCTTCGGATTTGTTAGAGGTCCAAAGGATTGTCCGTTATCCGTAAATCGTGATAAGGTGAATCTCTTTTTCAGGGCTGAAGAAACCGATTTTTGCAATGCCGAAGAACCACATCTCTGCGGCATGGTGGAACAGTGTATGTACCTTGGGGATCACATGCAGTTGAAAGTATGCTGTAACCGATGTAATAAATGTGCGAATGATTGTAAAGGGGAACTTTTGGATGAAACACAGAGTATCTTGTTGAAATCTTCAGTGCAAACTTGGAAACCTGGTGATATCGTACGGTTTAAACTCAAAAACTTCAAAGTCAAGGAAACCGATTCTGAATAGGGTGGTGATGTCGATTGAAGGAGAGATTTTTTTCATATAAAACTTTTTTTGAAGCTTTATAGGACGACATGGTGACGTTTGAACCTTTTTTATCATGTAACATCATGAAGCTGCCTTATAGAGTCTATGTATCAGGTAAAATTGAGAATTGATTAAAATAAATATCTGTTTATACCACAACTTTCTATTTCATAGAATAATACTCGAGCATTCAGGACTACAAGCCGCAAGAACTTCATCTTCTGTACAAAAAACCTTATAAGAGGCAATGTTTCTTCTAAGTATCAGTGCTTACCGTCTGTAACCCAATTACGGAAATGACCAAGGTGCTAATAAAGAACATACGCCAAAACGTCACCGGTTCCTTGAACAGCAAAATACCGGCAATGACAGTGCCTACAGCTCCAATGGCGCCCCATACGGCATAGGCCGTGCCAACAGGGATGGGATTCTCGCCGCCCATAGCCTTAAATAAGAGATACATGCTTATGCCTACGCACACGATAAAAGAAAGCAACCACAGCCACATCTCCCTGCCAGAAGTGTGTTGTGCCTTTCCTAAGCTTACGGCAAATCCGGTCTCGAAGATGCCGCCAATGATCAATATGATCCAGTTGATGTTCATGTTGGTTTTAATTTATTCCCACCAGTGGGTTTTAATACTTTGAGGCTTACCTCAATCAAAGACATAAATCCTTACTCATGCCTCGTGGTCTTGCCCTGAGGTTCTCGATTACACAGGATCTGTTAAATGTCATTTTTAAAAATACAATTGTTTCAATTAACGCCCCAATAATAGTCGGACTTTTATTTAATTAAAGGTCGAAATCCGGTTCTCTATGGCTATTGGAAACACAAGTAATGATGACTTTTTCATCTTCTTTTCCTGCTATTTCACGATTCAGACTTTCAGTTTGCCAATATAAAACTTTAGAATTCCAATCCATAATAATTCGTTCCCAAAACAAGAATCGGTTTGGGAATATGGTTGATGGATAACCCTTGTCATCTTTAACATGACATTAGAAGAAAGCGGCTTTGATTTTCTTAACTTAGCCATAAAAACAAATGAAAAATATTATAGTCGTTTTAACCTTTTTTCTCTCTATTAATTTAATATCGCAAAACAATTTAACCATGCAAAATAATTCCATTCATCAATTTAAGGTCGAAGCGCTTTCTGGTGGTGAGATCGATTTTTCCGATTTTAAAGGAAAGAAAATACTGATCGTAAATACCGCTTCAAAATGCGGATATACGCCACAATATGAAGGTCTGGAAGCACTATACAGTTCAAATAAGGACAATTTGGTCATTGTGGGATTTCCTGCCAATAATTTTGGAGCTCAGGAACCTGGCAGCAATGACGAGATTTCAGCCTTTTGTGAACAGAACTACGGCGTAAGTTTTCCGATGGCGGCCAAGGTCTCAGTTAAAGGGGAGGATATGGCTCCAGTTTTCGCATGGCTGACCTCTAAGTCCCAAAATGGCGTAATGGACGTCAATGTTAAATGGAATTTTACAAAATTCATCCTCGATGAGAACGGGGGCCTCGTCGCCTCTTTTGAGAGTAAGGTTAAACCACAAAGTGACGAGATATTGGAAGCACTAACGAGGTGATTTTTGGGCGTGTTTTTTCTTAAAAAGAGTTGATTTTACATTTGTCTTTCGTTTAAAATCTATAACCTGTGGAAATATTTTATATCTTTGCGACATTATGAAATCATTTTTCCATAAAATAACTGCTGCTACTCTTGCGACTTTAGTATTATTTACTACGATGTCGTTCACTGTAGATATGCATTATTGTGGAGATACTTTAGTTGATTTTTCTTTATTCGATAAGGTTGAGACTTGTGGAATGGAGAAACAAGTGCCGACCAAAGCTTGTGGTAATGAACTAACAGAAAAATCATGTTGTTCAGAATTGCAGATCGTCATGGAAGGTCAGGATGATTTGAAATTAACATTCGACACTTTAAATTTAGAGCAACAAGTTTTTGTTGCCTCTTTTTTCTATTCGTATATCAATCTTTTTGAAGGACTCGATGAAAACATCATTCCATTTAAAGACTATAATCCTCCCTTTCTCATACGGGATATACAAAAGCTACACGAGACTTATTTAATTTGATTTTTAGACAGTAAAAATTTTGCCCTGCGGTGATTCCGTTTTGGGCACATTTTGTTGTGTTCAATTCTGATTTAATCAGCATGTAACACGAAGTTCAACTGTTTAATAATCACAATTCATGCTAAATAAAAGCATAAAATTTCTCATAGAGAATAAACTCGTCGCAGTTCTATTACTCGCCCTCTTCGTAGGTATGGGTGTGGTCAATGCGCCTTTTAACTGGGATACTGGCTTTCTTCCCAGCAATCCTGTCGCCGTTGATGCCATTCCTGATATTGGCGAAAACCAACAAATCGTTTATACCCAATGGGAAGGGCGCTCCCCACAAGATATAGAGGATCAAATAAGCTATCCACTTACCACGACGTTACTGGGCATTTCAGGAGTAAAGACGATCCGTAGTTCTTCCATGTTCGGCTTTTCGAGCATCTATATCATTTTTGAAGAAGATGTCGAGTTCTACTGGAGCCGTAGCCGCATCTTGGAAAAACTCAATTCCTTACCTTCGGGTCTGCTTCCCGATGGTGTCAACCCATCCTTGGGCCCAGATGCCACAGGATTAGGCCAGGTGTACTGGTACACTTTGGAAGGTCGCGATAAAGATGGCAACGTTACGGGAGGTTGGGATCTTCACGAACTCAGAAGCATTCAGGACTATTATGTGAAATATGCACTTTCTTCGGCAAGTGGCGTTTCTGAAGTGGCGTCTATTGGAGGCTATGTGCAGGAATATCAAATTGATGTGAAACCAGAGTTGATGCGCCAATACAATATCAGTTTGTCTGAAATTGTCAAAGCGGTCAAAGAAAGCAATAAGGATATTGGTGCCCAGACCATGGAAATCAATCAGGTGGAATACTTGGTTCGAGGTCTCGGATATATCAAGTCCGTTGCAGATATTGAAGATGCCGTGGTGACCTCCGAAAATTATACCTCCATACGGATAAAGGATATCGCAAACGTCAGCTTAGGCCCTGCTCCTCGAAGAGGGATTTTAGACAAGGAAGGTGCTGAGGTTGTCGGTGGCGTTGTTACGGCGCGCTACGGTGCCAATCCAATGGAGGTGATCAACAATGTCAAGTTAAAGCTGGAAGAACTTAAAGCCGGTCTGCCTTCCAAGGAACTTTCTGATGGTAGAATATCCCAACTTACCGTAGTTCCTTTTTACGACCGTTCGATACTTATTCAGGAAACTTTGGACACGCTTGATGAAGCTTTAAGCCTGGAAATCCTCATTACCATCTTTGTGATTATCGTGATGGTTTTCAATCTAAGAGCTTCCGTACTTATTTCTGGACTCTTGCCCGTTGCGGTTTTAATGGTATTTATCACGATGAAGTTCTTTAATGTGGATGCCAATATTGTGGCGCTATCCGGGATTGCCATTGCCATTGGGACCATGGTGGATATTGGGATCATCCTTACCGAAAATATCATCCGACATCTCGATGAGGAAAAAGAACGCTATAGCCTGACAGGCATTAAAAAATCGATCAATACAGTGGTCTACGAGGGAAGTGCCGAAGTTTCCAGTGCTATTCTTACTGCAGTATTGACGACTATTATTAGCTTTGTTCCAGTGTTCACGATGATCGGTGCGGAAGGAAAATTATTCAGACCCTTGGCCTTTACGAAAACCATGGCCATTACCGCTTCATTTATCGTGGCGCTATTTCTGATCCCGCCGTTTGCGGCCTACTTGTTCCGAAGAACAAGTTTAAAAAAGGTAACTACAACTACAGTTAGCGGATTATTGATCATCATAGGCATTGCTGTCATAGTTTTTGGGTATTGGTTGGGCCTGATCTTAATTGGATTCGGTATTACCGGACTTTTAAAAGATGAGAAGATTGCTTCTAAAATATCTAACAGGTTAACACTAACTGATGAGCGTGCCAATAGCATCAATATATTTATTTCGGCCTTGGCTGTAATCTTCCTGTTGGCAGAATTCTGGCGTCCACTTGGCGTGGATAAAAGCATCTTCTGGAACCTTATATTTGTTGGATTGATCTGTTTTGGTCTTTTGGGCGTATTCTGGTTGTTTATGCATTACTATACCCGGATCCTTGGTTGGGCACTTCGCAATAAATTAGTGTTCCTGTCTATACCAGCTCTTATCGTTGTTTTTGGAATTATGATTTGGCAAAATACAGGCAAGGAATTTATGCCATCCTTAAATGAAGGTTCCTTTTTATTGATGCCAACCTCTATGCCACACTCTGGGGTGGAAGAGAACAAACGCGTACTACAGCAATTGGATATGGCCGTGGCGGGCATTCCAGAGATTAAAACCGTTGTTGGGAAAGCAGGTCGAACCGACTCAGCACTTGACCCGGCACCATTGGCCATGTATGAAAATATCATTCTCTATAAGTCGGAATACGCACTAAATAAAGATGGAAAGCGCCAAAGGTTTAAAGTCAATACCGATGGATTGTTTATTCTTAAGGACGGCAGGCTTGCTCTCAATCCAAATAGTGAAGCCGCTAAAAATGGCACTACTGAGAATTCAGAAACTCAGGATGCATTTTTTGTGAAAGAACAAGATCTTGTTCCTGATAATGATGGGGAGTTTTATCGCAACTGGCGACCTGAAATAAAATCCCCTGATGATATCTGGAATGAGATCGTTCGGGTAACGAAAATCCCTGGTGTCACCTCCGCTCCAAAATTGCAGCCCATCGAAACCCGATTGGTCATGTTGCAAACTGGAATGCGAGCGCCGATGGGCATTAAAGTGAAAGGACAGGACCTTAGAAAGATTGAAGCCTTTGGAATTGAACTGGAGGAGATTTTGAAACATGCCGAAGGCGTAAAAGTAGAAGCTGTTTTTGCCGATCGAATTGTAGGAAAACCTTACATGTTAATAGATATTAAAAGAGATCGCTTGGCGCGATATGGAGTGTCCATAGAAGATGTGCAGCAAATTTTGCAAGTTGCAGTCGGAGGGATGCCATTGACCCAAACGGTGGAAGGAAGAGAACGTTATGACGTGCGGGTGCGCTATCCACGCGAGTTACGGGCTGACCCGGAAGATCTTAAGAATATCTATGTACCGGTCGAAAAAGGCAATCCAGTTCCATTGGGAGAACTTGTAGAAATACGCTACGAGCAGGGGCCGCAGATGATCAAAAGTGAGGACACATTTTTGGTGGGTTATGTATTGTTCGATAAATTGGAGGGCTACGCAGAAGTCAATGTCGTTGAGAATGCACAGGCGTTGATCAAAGAAAAGATCGCCAGTGGAGAACTCACTGTTCCAAAAGGGATCAATTATCAATTTACGGGAACTTATGAAAACCAATTGCGCGCCGAAAAAACACTTTCCGTAATTGTGCCTCTGGCCTTGGGGATCATCTTTTTAATCCTTTATTTCCAGTTCCGTTCTGTATTTACTTCACTGATAGTATTTTCAGGAATCACCGTTGCTTTTGCTGGCGGATTTTTGCTGATCTGGTTTTACGGTCAGGATTGGTTCCTAAATTTCACCTTTTTTGGAGAAAACTTGCGGGACATGTTCCAAATGCATCCCATTAATCTGAGTGTTGCCGTCTGGGTAGGATTTATTGCCCTCTTTGGGATTGCCACGGATGATGGCGTAGTGATGGCAACGTATCTCACCCAAACTTTTGATAAAAACGACCCTGAAGATGTCAAGGAAATCCGTGCATCTGTAGTAGAAGCAGGAAATAAAAGAATACGTCCCGCTTTGATGACTACGGCCACCACTATTTTGGCCTTGTTGCCAATATTGACCTCTACGGGCCGGGGAAGTGATATCATGATCCCAATGGCCATTCCAAGTTTTGGCGGCATGTTGATTGCGTTGATAACGCTCTTTGTAGTGCCTGTACTGTTCAGTTGGAGACGGGAAGCAAAATTGAAAAGACGGCTAAGAATCCTTAAAAAACAATAGAAATAATGAATCTAAATTTAAATACAACTATTCGTTTGCGTTTTCAGCAGTTCCGTGTTGGGGGTCTATGTCTTGTGACGCTGCTATTTTTTGGTTGGTCTTCTCAAGGTCAGCAATTGGAAACCTATGTTGAAGAGGCTATAATTAACAATCCGAATATTCAGGCCGTAGAAAAGCAATATGCTATTTCTACGGAAAAGATATCGGAAACCAACACACTTCCTAATACCGAGTTTTCAGGAGGTTATATGATCGGAAGCGAGATGCCCATGATGCAACAAGGGCAGTTTTCAGTGATGCAAATGCTGCCTTGGTTTGGAACTGTTTCTGCTCGTGGCGACTATGCCGCGGCAATGGCCGATGCGGATTTTTTGGAGATCGAAATCGCCAAAAGAAAAATCGCCATGGTCTTGTCGCAATCCTATTACCGCTTATATAAAATAGAAAAAAAGCAAGAGGTATTGGATTCCAATATCAAGCTGTTGCAGGTTTATGAGCGGATGGCATTAACCTCTGTGGAGGTGGGACAAGCTTCTGCCGTTTCAGTGTTGCGACTGCAGATGCGACAAAATGAGCTGATGGAACGAAAATTAGTGTTGGAGCAGGATTACGCCGCAGAACTGACGGCTTTCAATAAGATAATGAACCGTGACGAAATAGCCCAGATCTCAATTGTAGATAGCTTAATCATGCCTGAAAAGGATAGTGACATTGATTTTGCCAGTCTTAGTTTGCATCCCGAATTGCGAAAATTTGAGGAACTGAACAAGGTGGTTTCCCAAGCCGATGCGCTCAATAAAAAAGAGAGTGCACCGGGGTTTGGGGTAGGGATGGAGTATATGCTATACAACGAAGCACCTAACATGTTGATGCCGATGGTAACGCTTTCGATACCAATATTCAATAAGAAATATAAATCCATCGCGAAACAGAACAACCTAAAGCATGAGGAGTTGGATATTCAAAAACAGGGATCACAAAATTCCTTGATAGCACAATTGCAGACAGCTGTGCGAAACAGAAATGCAGCACGCATCAGCTTTGAGACCCAAGAGAAGAATCTAATTCAAGCGCAGAATGCAAACGAGATTTTGCTCAAGAATTATGAAACTGGTACCATCGATTTTAGAGAAGTTTTAGATGTGCAGGAATTGCAGTTGAATTTTCAAATAAATCGCATAGAAGCGATCGGGGCTTATTTTAATCAAGTGAGCATTATCAATTATTTTATGGGAACAAATTGATGACTATTTATCAATGAAATCAGTTACCCAATAATTTAAAATTAATAACAAATGAACCATCTAAAATTCTTTACAATATTGCTTTTAATAGGCTGTGGACAAGTAACTGCACAAATTGTGAAAAGTAATTCTGATAATCTTCCGGTTCGTGAATATACCTTGGTGATCAAGGAAGAATTGATCAATAAAACAGGAAAACAGGTTAAGGGAATGACCGTCAATGGAACCATTCCAGGACCAACTTTGGAGTTTACGGAAGGCGAATACGCGGTAATTTACGTGAAAAATGAAATGAGCGTTGAAACCTCAATTCACTGGCACGGACTTTTGTTGCCCAATTTTTTTGACGGTGTACCTTATTTAACAACACCTCCTATCAAAGCTGGAACCACATTTAAATATGAATTTCCAATCAGACAGTCGGGTACGTATTGGTATCACTCCCACACCATGCTTCAAGAGCAAAGTGGCGTTTTTGGTTCCTTGCTGATCCATCCAAAGGAAAAAACCTTGGATTATGACTATGATTTAATTGTCATGTTATCTGATTGGACCAATGAGAATCCACACAGCGTCATGAAAAATCTCAAGCGCGGTAACGAATGGTATCAAATGAAGAAGGGAACGGCAACACCTTTGAATAAGGTTATTGCACGTGGCGCCTTGGGTGCACAGCTCGATTTCTGGAGACAACGGATGGGTGGTGCAGACATAGCCGATGTCTATTATCCTGCTTTTTTGGTCAATGGTAAAAAATCAGTAGAATACTCCGATTACAAACCCGGAGAGAAGGTGCGATTGCGGGTCATTAATGGTTCCGCCTCCTCGCAATTTTGGATGACAATTGGTGGCGAAACTCCTTTATTGGTGTCTGCTGATGGTGTGGATGTTGTTCCCGTTGAACATCCTAAAACCTTCATAGCTACAGCCGAAACCTATGATTTTATAATCACTATTCCCCATCATGGGAAGGTTGAATTACGGGCAATGGCACAGGATGGTTCTGGGATAGCTACAGCGTACTTTGGAAAAGGAAAAGTACTTCCAGCAGAAATTATCGCAAAACCCGATAAGATTGAGATGATGCAGGAGATGGCAAAAATGGATATGAAAATGGGGGCACACGCCTTGAAATTCCGTCCCAAGAAAGATGAGCGTTATGAAATGAAGAAAGAGTTTGGGATGCAGATGGACGGAATGAAAATGGATGACTCAAACATGGAGGATGTGAAAATGAAAATGCCGAAAGATTCTACAATGAACGATATGATGGACCATTCCAAAATGGCAATGAAAAAGGATTCCACTGAAGCTGAAAAGGGAATGGCAATGGATCATTCAGACCTGCCTGCCGACAAGGCAGGGATGGAAGGTATGGGCCCGCCTGCCGGACGGGCAGGCATGTTTTCAGAATACAATTATGATTATCTTAAATCGCCAAAACCAACTACCTACGATAAGGAACTTCCTGTTAAGGAAATCCTTTTGAACCTCACTGGAAATATGAACCGTTACATCTGGAGTATGAATGGTGTTCCCTTGAGTGAAGCTGATAGAATCAAAATAAATAATGGGGAAGTGACCAGAATAACTTTCAATAACCTTACTATGATGCATCATCCAATGCACTTACACGGTCATTTTTTCAGAGTTATCAATAAAAATGGGGAATACTCCCCTTTAAAGCATACTGTAAACGTTGCCCCGATGCAGGAAGTTACCATAGAATTCAGCGGAAACGAAGGCGATGAACATGGCGATTGGTTTTTTCACTGTCATATATTGTATCATATGATGAGTGGAATGGCACGAGTGGTGAGTTATGAGACGCCACGTGACCCAAGAATGGAAGAGCATCCAGAAAAGCATTTAATCAAGGAAGCAGACGAGTTTTATGCTTGGTCGATGCTTGAGGCAGCCTCACATATGGCTTCATTTAAGTTTGTTACATCCAATATTCGAAACCAATTCAATATTTCCGCAGAATACGGCTGGAACCAAAATTTAGAAGCTGAAGTGACCTATGAACGTTATCTACACGATTATTTTAGAGTGTTCGGTGGGGTGAAAGCTGAAAATGAAATGGTAGACAGTATGGATGATATTTCGACTACAGCAGTCGCTGGGATTCGATTTTTAACACCGTATCTGTTCAATCTTGATGTCCGTATCGACAGCAAATTGAGACCACAAATTAGCTTGACCCGTGAACTATTGATTTTTCCAAGAACAGCCATTTTTGGAAGGTATGAATATCAGGCAGATTTTGGATGGGTTGATACCCTTCCATTCGGAAATAATTACGCAAACGAAGTGACCTGGAATGCGGGAGTAGAATATTTTTTATCACGAGACTTTTCATTGATGGCAAGCTACGACAACCGTTTTGGTGCAGGTGGTGGACTGTCAGTGAGATTCTAATAAAACTTTATAAATCAGTTAAAACCAAGTATTAATTTAAATCAAAATCAAAATGAAGAATTTACGAGTAACAACAACAATTTTGGCAATGGCTTTTGTAGGCCTAACAGCAATGTCTTGTAAAGACGGCCAGAAGGAAGATTCAAGTGCTACAATGGACTCTGAAGTGAGCCAAGAGCAAGCAAGTACATCTAAGTCTAATGCACAAAATCCTGAATCCCAACAAGTATTGGCTGATTATATGGTGCTTAAAGATGCTTTAGTTGCAACCGATGGAAAAGCTGCGGCAGAGGCTGGAAAGAAACTTGAAAGTACATTAAAAAGTATTAAATTAGATAGCTATACTTCTGATCAACAAAAGGAACTGAAAGAAATTGTTGAATCTTCAACAGAGCATGCAGAGCATATTGGCAGAAGTGACATGGCGCACCAACGTGAACATTTTCAGATGTTAACTCAGGATGTAACAGATATGGTGGCTATAACCGGTACAGAAAATACGCTTTACCAACAATTTTGCCCAATGTATGGTGAAGGTGGTGCTTGGTTGAGCATGGAAAAGGAAATAAGAAATCCTTACTTCGGTAGCAAAATGATGAAATGTGGGGAAGTACAAAAAGAGATAAATTAATAAATTAACCTGTAAGGTATTCCCCGCCTTTTAGCGGGGTCCTTGTAGGCTTAATGAAAATGATTTAATGAGAATACTGAAAATCATAGCACTCATTTTATTGGTAGTCTTTATAGGCATACAGTTTATGCCTACAGAGCGCAACCAGAGCGACCTTGTACCAAAAACCGATTTTTTATTGGTAAACAATACCCCGGAAAATATTGGTAAATTATTACAGGTGTCCTGTTATGATTGCCACAGTAACGATACAGCTTACCCGTGGTATAACAGAATTCAGCCCATTGCTTGGTTTTTAGAGGACCATATAATGGAAGGGAAAAAGGAATTAAATTTCAGTGAATGGGACGCATATTCAAATCGTAGAAAAAATAGCAAGCTAAAATCTATCATGAGCCAAATTAGAGATGATGAGATGCCTCTTTTCTCTTACACATTGTTTCATAGGGATGCCATTTTATCAGACGTTGAAAAGCAGCGTATAATTGAATATATGAAAAACGTTCAGGATAGCTTATAATCAAGTTGAACACGGATGGATGATAATCCGAAAATATAATGTTCTAATCCATAGGCTTTTCATATTTATAGGAACAATAAGAACCTAAAATTTAAAATTATGACACACATATACAGCATAGAGGGCATGACCTGCAATGGTTGCAGAAGCCACGTTGAAAAAGTACTTTCCAATGTAGAAGGCGTCTCGAGTGCCAACGTCAATTTAGAGAAAAAAGAGGCGACCATCGCAATGGAAAACCATATTCCACTCGAAAAGTTTCAAAAGGCTTTAAAAGATGATGGTGGGACTTATAGCATCTATAATCTGGGAGAAATGCCTCACAGGAGCCATACCTACAGCATAGAGGGAATGACTTGTGATGGGTGCAGAAGCCACGTTGAAAAAGCACTTTCCAATGTAGAAGGCGTTTCAAGTGCTTCCGTGAATTTAGAGAAAAAAGAAGCGACCATCGAAATGGAAAACCATATTCCACTCGAAAAATTCCAGGAAGTTTTAAAAGATGATGGTGGAAGTTATAGCATTTATAATGTGGGAGAAGCACCTCACCCTTCCGAAATCAAGAAAGAAAAACCACCAAAAGGTGTTGGTACGGGCGTCTTTTATTGTCCAATGCATTGCGAAGGCGATAAAACCTACGATAAACCAGGAGATTGTCCTGTCTGTGGGATGGATTTGGTCGAAGAGCAAAATTTATCAGCGATAGCTGCAGAGCAATGGACCTGTCCGATGCATCCTGAAATTGTACAAGATGAAGCAGGGGCCTGTCCAATATGTGGTATGGATTTAGTCCCGATGCAACCCGACCTGTCTTCTGAAGAGAAAACCTATAAAAAGCTATTGAAGAAGTTTTGGATCGCCATGGCGTTTACGTTGCCAATCTTCATTATTGCGATGAGCGAAATGCTCACTACGAATCCATTGTACGATATTATGGAGCAGAAAAGTTGGAATTGGGTTCAATTTGCACTCTCCATTCCAGTGGTGTTTTATGCCACTTGGATGTTCTTTGAACGTGCGTATAGAAGTATCAAAACATGGAATCTCAATATGTTTACGCTTATTGGCATCGGTGCAGGAGTCGCTTGGTTATTCAGTGTGGTAGCGCTGTTCTTCCCTAATGTTTTCCCTGATCAGTTTAGGTCAGATTCCGGTGCAGTACACGTCTATTTTGAAGCGGCAACCGTTATTCTAACGCTGGTACTTTTAGGTCAGCTTTTGGAAGCGCGTGCACATAGCAAAACCAATTCAGCGGTAAAAGAATTACTGAAATTAGCACCAAATAAAGCGGTGAAAGTAGTCGATGGTGAAGAGGTGGTGGTAAGCATCGATAAAATTGTCTTGAATGATATTCTCAAGGTAAAGCCTGGGGAAAAAATTCCTGTAGATGGTGTCATTACTGAAGGTGAAACCAGTATCGACGAATCAATGATCACCGGAGAGCCGATTCCTGTAAGTAAAACTATAGACGACAAAGTCAGCAGTGGAACGATTAATGGAAATCAAACATTTTTAATGAAGGCTGAAAAAGTGGGGAGTGATACCTTACTATCCCAAATCATCCATATGGTGAATGATGCCAGTAGAAGTCGTGCGCCAATTCAAAATTTAGCCGATAGAATATCTGGTTATTTTGTTCCTGTAGTGGTGATCATATCGTTAATAACATTCGCAGTTTGGGCTATTTGGGGACCAGAACCCGCTTATGTCTATGCCTTGGTCAATGGGATTGCTGTATTAATTATTGCTTGTCCGTGTGCCTTAGGATTGGCCACACCAATGTCCGTGATGGTAGGTGTCGGTAAAGGCGCTCAAAATGGGGTCTTGATCAAAAATGCCGAGGCTCTTGAGCGAATGGATAAAGTAGATGTGTTGATTATTGATAAAACCGGAACCATTACCGAAGGCAAGCCAACGGTTGAAAAAGTAGGTTCATTTAATCCAGAATTCCCAGACAAGAAGGTATTGGAATACATCGTTTCACTAAACAGTAACAGTGAGCATCCATTAGCTGACGCCACTGTAAAATATGGGATAGAACAAAAAGCCGAAATTATAAAATCAGAGGCCTTTAGTGCAGTTACCGGTAAGGGTGTTGAAGCGACGATTAACAATCAAAAAGTAGCTTTAGGAAATCCTAAAATGATGGAGCATGCCAATGCAGAGATCAGTCCAGAAATGGAGAATGAAGCAAAATCTTTTCAGCAACAAGGTAAAACGGTTTCATACTTGGCCATTGATAAAGTAGTTGTTGGCTATGTGGTGATCGGTGATAAAATAAAACCTACCAGTGCAAAAGCCATTAAAGAACTTCAAGAGAGAGGCATTGAAGTCATCATGTTGACTGGAGATAATCACAACACGGCACAAGCGGTGGCCACAGAGCTGCATCTTACCGATTTTAAAGCGAGCATGCTACCAGAAGACAAACTCAAGGAAGTCGAAAAACTGCAAAAACAAGGTAAAGTCGTTGCCATGGCTGGTGACGGTATTAATGATGCACCAGCTTTAGCGAAAAGTGACGTGGGAATTGCCATGGGTACAGGGACGGATGTTGCTATTGAAAGTGCGATGATCACTTTGGTGAAAGGCGATTTACATGGGATTGTTAAAGCTCGGAAACTAAGCCACGCTGTGATGAAAAATATCAAGCAAAACCTCTTCTTTGCACTCGTTTATAACACTTTAGGGGTGCCGATTGCCGCAGGTGTTTTATTTCCGGTTTTCGGAATTTTATTATCACCCATGATTGCTGCTTTGGCTATGAGTTTTAGTTCGGTATCCGTCATTGGGAATGCCTTGAGATTAAGAGCGGCAAAGATTTAAATAAAGACAAATCATTATGGAAACAAATAAAGAACACTCGAAAAACAATAACTATACAAAATTCATTCTGATGCTTGTGGCATCGTTTATTGCCATGTATGTTACCATGTATTTAAATACCTATGCCATAGATCATGTTTATTTTAGTCTTACCCGATTTTATATGACCTGTTTGGGAATTTCAGCCATGGCAGTTATCATGTGGGTTTTTATGCGGAAAATGTATCAAAACAGGAAAAAGAACATTGCTATTTTATTGGGTAGCTTCATCTTGTTTGTTGGAGCACTTGGCTTGGTAAGAGCACAAAGTCCTGTTGTTGGTGATTTACTGTGGTTGAAAGCCATGATTCCGCATCACTCTATTGCTATTTTGACCAGTTCAAGGGCAGATATTGAAGATCCTGAAGTGAGAAAATTAGCAGATGCTATTATTAAAGCACAAGAAAGAGAAATTGCCGAGATGAAAGCAATAATTAAACGCTTAGAGAACAATAAATAAAATATTAAATTAAATGAAAAAGAATATCATTTACACGGCTGTTGCCTTGATTGTAGGTTTGTTAGTAGGATTTTTACTCTTCGGTGGAGATTCTGGAAACACGACGGCAAATTCAGACAATCATGAGCATTCAGAAGCAGTTGCTCAAATGTGGACCTGTTCCATGCACCCACAAATTATGCAGCCCGAACCAGGAGATTGCCCACTCTGCGGGATGGATTTAATTCCAGCAGATGCAGGTGGCGAAGGCCTCGCGTTGAACGAAATAAAAATGACAACCAACGCCATGGCTTTGGCAAATATCCATACGATGGTGGTGGGGAATGCCTCTGAAACAGAAGGAAACTCTTTGATGCTATCTGGCAAGATTATGCCCAATGAAGAAGCCAATGCGGTGCAAGCCAGTTATTTTGAAGGGCGAATAGAGAAATTAAACGTCAATTTTACGGGTGAAAACGTTCGTAAAGGACAATTGTTGGCTACTATTTACGCTCCAGCGCTTGTGGCGGCACAACAGGAATTGTTGACCGCAGCTTCAATGAAAGCATCACAACCTGCACTGTACAATGCTGTTCGAAATAAATTAAAACTCTGGAAACTGTCCGAAGATCAGATTAGCCAAATTGAGACTTCAGGAAAAGTTAGAGAGAACTTCCCGATTTATGCGACGGTTTCGGGTACGGTTTCAGAGAAAATGACTGAAGAGGGCGACTATGTTAAACAAGGACAACCGATAGTAAAAGTCAGTAATTTAGGAACGGTCTGGGCGATGTTTGACGCTTATGAAAATCAGATTTCGCAGTTAAAGGTCGGCCAAAAAATAACAGTGACTTCCAATGCATACCCAAATAAGGAATTTGAAGCCACGATATCGTTTATCGACCCAAGTTTAAATACCCTATCCCGAACCGTTTCAGTTAGAGCAACTTTAAATAATAAAGAGGCTATTTTAAAACCAGGAATGTTCGTCACCTCAAAAGTTCAGGTAGCAAAAAGCGGAGAAAAACAAGCGTTGATCAGTGTCCCTGCATCTGCGGTCCTTTGGACGGGAAATAGATCTTTGGTATATGTGAAAACCAGTCCAGATGAACCTATTTTCGAAATGCGTGAGGTTACGTTAGGGTCTAAAAATGGCGAAAATTATACAATTGCTGAAGGTTTGTCCAATGGCGAAGAAGTCGTGGTGAATGGTACGTTTACAGTTGACGCGGCAGCACAGCTTCAAGGTAAAAGAAGTATGATGAACCCCGTTGGACAGCCGGAGATGGATCCTACAGGTCATCTTGCTGGCATTGATAGGGTGGAAGTGCCATCAAAGTTCCAAGATCAGCTAAAAGCAGTGTTTGATGATTATCTGACCATGAAAAAGGCTCTGGTTAACGACAATGCAGAGACTCCAAAAAAAGCGGCTGGCGACTTACTTAAAAGCCTTCAAAAAGTGGATATGAAATTGGTAAAAGAAGAGCCAGGGCATAGCCACTGGATGTTATTGGATAAAGAACTGCAAGAATCTGCACTCGCCATTTCAAAAACTTCGGATATTGATGAACAAAGAGATCATTTCATCCATCTTTCGGCTCACTTAATAAATGCCGTAAAAACTTTTGGCATCAATCAAAAAGTATATGTGGATTATTGCCCCATGGTGAAGGGAGATCTTGGTGCATTTTGGATGAGCACAGAGGAAGAAATCCTGAATCCGTATTTTGGAGCGAGCATGTTGCGTTGTGGAGAGATCACGGATGAAATAAACTAACTTAAGGGGGCTCTATAAATGAAAATTGTGGTTTTGACTTAATTTAAGATTTCTTTTCCTTAACTATAATAATGCTTTGAGAGACTTCTTTTCGTTAATTTAGAGTTATGGATTAATTCCTAAGTATTGATATGGGACTTGAATAAGTAAATGAGAAACGAAAAAACCGCCATACGAACTGTTTACTTCAGTATCATCGGGAACACCTGTTTGGCTATCATAAAAGGCTTGGCTGGGTTTTTCGGAAACTCCCATGCGCTCATTGCCGATGCGATAGAATCTACCACTGATATTTTTGCTTCATTTTTGGTGTTGTTGGGATTTAAATACGCCAAACGACCGGCAGATAAAAATCATCCCTATGGCCACGGAAAAATCGAACCATTGATCACATTTGCAGTGGTTGCATTTCTGGTGATTTCTGCTACAATTATTGCTTATACGAGTATTCAAAACATTCAAACGCCTCATGAAACTCCAAAAGGATGGACCTTAATTGTGTTAGCTTTGATTATTATTTGGAAAGAAACCTCCTTTCAAATTGTGGTCAGGAAAAGCAAGCAAACCAATAGCTCGTCGCTAAAAGCAGATGCTTGGCACCATCGGAGTGATGCTATTACTTCTGTAATGGCGTTTATCGGTATTTCAATTGCCATTATCTTCGGAGAAGGTTATGAAAATGCGGATGATTGGGCAGCTTTATTCGCGTCTGGATTTATTTTGTACAATAGCTACTTAATTTTCAGGCCGGCTTTGGGTGAAATCATGGACGAACAACTTTATGACGATCTCATAGTGGAAATCAGAGCACGATCAATTGAAGTTCCAGGAGTTCTGGGGACTGAGAAATGTATGGTCCGAAAATCCGGAATGAAATTTCACGTCGATTTACATGCCATTGTGGATGGAGAGATTACGGTAAAATTGGGTCATGAAATATCGCATGAGCTCAAAGATTATTTACAAGAGAAAATTCCAAATTTGGCTGAAGTACTCATTCATATTGAACCTAATCATTATTTTTGACAATACTTACTCATGCGATTTGAGGCTCAGCATTGAAAAGAGCTTTAACTTCTAATTGGAAATCATTTCATTGATCTCAAATAAATTTGAAAGCCAGCCTGAATGAACCGTGAGGTATGCTAAGTCCATATAGATTATCTTCTAAAAATTTTGACACGAATTTTCACAAATTCTTTCCTGATAAGTTGTGCGAAAAAACTTTACTTTCTATTTCACGAATGCAACAGACTTTTAGTCTGTTTTAAAAATCTCTAAAAAAGATATTTAAGGCTTAATATGTGGCTTTTATCTATCGTGATTTAGTGGTTAAATATTGAAGAGGGAATAAAAGTCCTTTTCAAGATATTTATCGCTAAATCAGATGTACATCCTTAATTCCATGGATAGGATTACTACCTTTGACATTTAAAAATAACATCTCAAATGAGTTTAAAATTATTGGTATTCTGCATTGGTTTTCTATTTTCCCTGAGTGCGTTTTCGCAAAACGATACTTTAGTATTGACTAATGGAGATCGGATTGTGGGAGAGTTGAAAAAAATGGATCGCGGCGTTTTAATTATAAAAACCCCTTACAGTAGCAGCGATTTAAAAGTTAAATGGAAAAAAGTCAGAGCGATAACAAGTATCGAAAATTTTTTGGTAACCACGACTGATGGCCAACGTTATAAGGTTACAGGTTTTGATACTGACCCTGCGAATTCTACACTTGTTCTAAATGGTGATGTTATTGGTATCAATGATATCGTTTTCATCAAACCTGTTAAAGATGATTTTGTGTCGCGTTTAAATGCGACAATGGCATTTGGATTTAATTTATCAAAAGCCAGCAATTTAAGCCAACTGACTTTGGATGGCACTTTAGGCTACACATCAGATTACTACAGCATAGGATCAACCTTTAACGCCGTGAGAAGTAATCAAGATAACGTTGAGGAAATCCAACGTACTCATGGTGAACTGTCTTTTAATTATTTTTTAAAAAACGATAACTTTTTAATTTTTCAATCAGAATACTTGTCCAATAGCGAGCAGAAGTTAAAAATGAGATTAACCAATAAATTGGGTTTTGGAACATACTTTATCCATAGTAATCAAATGTTCCTTGCGGGTGCTTTGGGTATTGCTTATAGTGTTGAAGATTATACAGATACAGTAGATGATAACAGAAATAGTGGAGAAGCTTTTGCTGCTTTAGAAGTCAATTTATTTGATTTTAATGATTTGAGTTTAGTTTCAGGAGTCACGATATATCCCAGTTTAACGGAGAAAAAAAGGGTGAGAACCGATTTTAAAATAGATCTTAAATATGATTTACCACTGGATTTATTTGTGAAATTAGGTTTCAACTATAATTATGACAACAAACCCGTGGAGGGAGCGTCTTATGATGATTATGTTTTTCGAACCACTGTGGGTTGGGAACTTTAATGTGAAATCACTTTTATACCCTTCTCAGCGTCTGTAGTATTTGTATAAAAATTGGGGACATCCTTTCTTAAAAGCGCTTTCAGTAGGATTACATCCTCTCAAATTAGTATCTTCGCTTTCTTATTTTAATTAAATATGTTCAATTATGAGATACTTTAAAAGCAGCATCTTGGGGCTGTTTGCTTTCCTTCTTCCACTTTCAATCCTCGCGCAAGAAGCAAATTATGGCAATCAACATTTATTTGACGATTTTACTTATCGTCAAGGTAATGTCTATCGAACGGCGTCAGGGAAACCCGGTCCGGAATATTGGCAAAACGCTGCCGACTATAATTTGGAAGTGACTTTAGACGAAAAAAATCACACGGTTTCAGGAGATGTCACCATTCATTACACCAATAACAGTCCAGAAACCTTGGATTTTATATGGATTTATTTGGAGCAAAATCGCTTTACCGAAAACTCGCGTGGCACATTAACGACGTCCGTCTTGGGAAGCCGTTACAGCGGTGATGTTGAAGGTGGTTTCGAATTGTCAAATATTTCGGCAAAAACAGAAACGGGAACCTCTTCAAAACATATCATTACCGATACCAGAATGCAGCTTTTCTTAGATAAACCATTAGCTGCCAAAGGTGGAAAAGCCACCATAAAAATGAATTTCAAATTCAAAGTTCCGGTGGAAGGCATGGACCGAATGGGACGATTGGAAACTGAAGCAGGAACGGTTTATGCTATTGCTCAATGGTATCCACGTGTGGCAGTATTTGATGATGTAGTGGGTTGGAATACAGAACCTTATTTGGGTGCCGGCGAATTCTATTGTGAATATGGAACTTTCGACGTAAAAATAACTGCGGCGGCAGATCAAACAGTGGTCTGTTCTGGAATTTTACAGAATCCGAAAGACGTACTTACCAAAACCCAACAAGATCGTTTTGCGGAAGCTGAAAAAAGTGATAAAACAGTTTATATCATCAAACCTGACGAGGTTGGAAAACCGGTATCACAAGTCAAAACGAATGGAACATTGACCTGGCATTTCAAAATGGAAAATACGCGTGATGTGGCTTGGGCTTCGTCAAAAGCATTTATTTGGGATGCCGCCCGTATGAATCTGGGTGAAGGAAAATCAGGAGTGGCACAATCCGTATATCCTAAGGAAAGTGACGGCAATGGTGCTTGGTCACGTTCTACTGAATATAGCAAAGCATCCGTGGAATTTTATTCAAACACCTATTATCCTTATCCTTATCACAATGCGATAAATGTTGCAGCCAATGTTGGTGGAATGGAATATCCGGGCGTTAGTTTTTGCCATTTTCAAAGCAAGGGTGAAGATTTATGGGGCGTTACCGATCACGAATTTGGTCATAACTGGTTTCCAATGATTGTTGGATCAAACGAGCGCCGTTACCCATGGATGGACGAAGGTTTTAACACCTTCATCAACCATTACAGTACGGTGGCTTTCAACAATGGTGAATATCCATCTTACACGGATAAACCCCGTACTTTGGTGAGATACCTCACGTTTGAAAATCGTGAAGGTATTGATACGTCTCCAGAGGTGGCCAATGCAAGAAATTTGGGTTACACGGCTTATTACAAGCCTGCAGCGGGTCTTTTTATGCTTCGCGAATATATATTGGGTCCTGAGCGTTTTGATAATGCTTTTAAGAGTTACATCCGTCACTGGGCATATAAACATCCACAACCAAATGATTTTTTCAATCATATGGAGAATGTCGCAGGCGAAGATCTGTCCTATTTTTGGAAGGGCTGGTTTTATGGTAATGGTAATATCGATATGGGTATTACGTCCGTGGAACCTTACCAAGGCAATTATCTGATCACAGTTGAAAACAATGGACAAATCCCAATGCCTGTTGAACTTCAGGTGATTTATACGGATGATACCACTGAAAATGTAAGACTTCCTGTAGAAATTTGGCAGCGTGGCAATAGCTGGAGCCATCTATTGAAAACAACAAAAGAAGTACAACGTGTTGTTCTGGATCCGAACAAGATGTTGGCAGATGTCAATATACTAAATGATACGTGGAATAAACTCTAACCATATAATTAAAGCCTCTAAATTTTCAATAACTTAGAGGCTTTTTCTTTTTAAGCTGATCTATTTTGGAAGACTTGGTAAAAGGGAATATCTTTCAGATTCTAAACAATTTCTAATGGAAATTGAGATTAAAAAATTGGAACATTAGAAAAAATATATATCATAGACATGAGCAATACAAATAACAGAAGGAATTTTTTAAAACTAAGTGGTCTTGCAGGACTTGGTATTGCCACTGGTGGATTGGTAAGTTGTGGTACGACTTCAGGAATTGCGGCGCCACCTAATTATGGCGCCTCCCGATTTAATATGTCAGGATATGCTGCGCCAAAAATAGATACGGTTAAAATTGGTTTTATTGGTTTGGGCATGCGCGGTCCAGGGGCTGTAAAACGAATGAGTTATATAGAAGGTGTCGAAATTAAAGCATTATGTGATTTAAGACCGAAGCAAGCCGAAAGTGCCAAAAAATTATTGGATGGCACGTCGCACAATCCAAAACTATATAGTGGCAGTGAAGACGCTTGGAAAGACATGATCGATACTGAAGACTTAGACCTGATCTATATTGCAACGCCATGGGCATTACATGTACCAATGGCCGTTTATGCCATGAACGCCGGAAGACATGTTGCCATTGAGGTGCCCGCAGCCAAAACTATTGACGAATGCTGGGAGTTGGTAGAGACCTCAGAAAAGACCAAAATGCATTGCATGATGCTCGAAAATTGTTGTTATGACTTTTTTGAATTGCTCACCCTGAATATGGCACGACAAGGTTATTTTGGCGAGATCATCCACGGTGAAGGAGCTTATATCCATGATCTTGTCGATTTAAATTTTAACAAGAATGCCTATCAGGACATGTGGCGACTTAAGGAAAATATTGGTCGCGATGGAAATCTCTATGCGACTCATGGTTTAGGTCCAATCTGTCAGATCATGAATGTGAACCGAGGGGATCAGATGGATTACTTAACATCGCTTTCAAGTGCGGATTTCTCCATGAATCCAATGGCTAAAAGTTTGGCGGCAAAAGATGAATTCTTCGAACCCTATGTGGACGCCGATTTTAGAGGAAATATGAACACGACCATGATCAAAACCAAAAACGGACGAAGCATCATGATTCAACACGACGTCAGTTCGCCAAGGCCCTATTCTCGTATCCACTTGGTAAGTGGCACCGAGGCTATTGCCAGAAAATGGCCAACGGCTAAAATTGGGAAAGGACATTCGTGGTTAAATGATGAAGAATTTAAAGCTGTAGAAGAAAAATATACCCCAGAAATTGTTCAAAAAGTAGGTGAATTGGCCAAACAAGTGGGCGGTCACGGCGGTATGGATTTCATGATGGATTGGCGATTGATCGACTGTCTGCGTAACGGACTTCCGTTAGATCAAGATGTTTATGATGCCGCTTTATGGAGCGCCATTACACCTCTAAGTGAATATTCAGTCGCAAACCGTGCGGCTTCTGTAGATGTGCCTGATTTTACGCGTGGACATTGGAAATCCAATAAGCCTGTAGATGTGAGTTTGGCTGGTGGCGGTACAACGAATGTGCTTTATGGTAAATAAGATTTAGTAATTAAGAATTTTAAATCCAGTACTCGTTTGGTGTTGGATTTTGGAATAGATAAAGTAAATCCTTCCCAATTCATTTGAAATGGGAAGGATTTCTGATTTTAAAGCATGGTGAGTTATTTTAAAAACACTATAAATGTTCTTCTGTTTAAGAATGTCAAGTTTTACGAGGTAGACAACTGTGTAAAAACATGTATAAAATCCCCTAATACGTGTAATTCTTACACACTTTATATCCCGATAAATACAATAATAGCCCTAAAACCGATGAATTTTGTGATGGCATAGGTGTTGCTAATAGTATGATGAACATGAATCATAAAACAAACAATTATTCGGGATTATCATCTATGAACACAAAAATGACAAATTCAAATCAAACGCAAATCTCAAAAGAGACCAATGTATCTATCGGAACTTCGAAGAAAGGTTCGTTTTTTAATAGTTTATCTCCAGTAAAATCGATCAATCCATGGGGAGTGGTGGTGTTGGTCAGTACTTTTATACTGATGATTGGTTCTGGGTTTTTAGTATTTGATCTTCAAAACGATTTTCAGCAGTTTAGAGAGGATCGTATCAATTCTACTTTTGGACTTATATTTTTAGTTGTGGCTACCGGCCTATTTGTTTTTAAAGCAGGCTTTTTTATCTACAACTTATTTCTTTATTTCAGATATAAAGCTGTTAAGTCAGTGTCGAATGAAGAATTGCCAACCTGTACCGTAATTGTACCAGCCTATAACGAAGGCAAACAGGTTTGGGATACCTTAATGAGTTTGGCGGATAGTGATTATCCAGAAGGTAAATTGGAATTACTGGCGATTGATGATGGCAGTAAGGACGATACCTGGTACTGGATGCAACAGGCAAAAAAGAAATTAGGAGACCGAGTGTCTATTTTTCAACAACCTAAAAATAAGGGAAAACGTCATGCACTCTACCGTGGATTTAACTTAGGTAAAGGTGAGGTTTTTGTAACTGTAGATAGTGATTCAGTTGTTAAACCGGACACCTTGAGAAATTTGGTGAGCCCGTTTGTGGTCAATGAAAATTGTGGCGCAGTAGCTGGTAATATCCGTGTGCTGAATAACGAAAGAGCATTATTACCTAAAATGTTGAACGTGAGTTTTGTATTGAGTTTTGAATTCGTACGTTCGGCAGAAAGTAGTCTCAACTCTGTACTTTGTACACCAGGGGCGTTGGCGGCATACCGTAGATCGGCAGTTTTTGCTTGTCTTGAAGATTGGATCAACCAAACCTTTATGGGACAACCTTCAGATATTGGGGAAGATCGTGCCATGACCAATATGATTTTAAAACAAGGTAAGCACGTGCTTTTTCAAAAAAACGCTTATTGTTATACCAATGTGCCTGAGCAATATAAAGGCTTGTACAAGATGTTTATTAGATGGGGGAGAAGTAATGTGCGTGAGAATATACAAATGTCAAAATATGTATTCACGAACTTTAGAGAAGGCTCTAAATTGGGGACCCGACTATTGTTTATTAGTCAATCTTCAAAAATAATAATGAGCTATCCGTTCTTAGTGTTTATGTTGTTTTTCGTCATCATGCACCCCGTGCTTTTTATAAGCTCTACATTTTTCAGTATCTTAATTCTATCAAGTTTTCCGGTGTTGTTTTACGCAAAAAATTATAAACTATCAGAATCCTTTTGGGCCTATTCGTATAGTGTGCTTTATACTTTTGGTTTGTTCTGGATAACGCCTTACGCTATTGCAACGGCAAGTAGAAGAGGATGGTTGACACGTGAATTGCCAGAAAAATAAATAAAACAACTTTTCTTCGGAAGTGTAGTAAATATGTTAAGGGATTGCGGCTTATAAATAAGTCGTGATCCTTTTTCATTTTAGGATATCTGATGACTGATACTTGGACAACAGACAACGGATAACGAGGAAAGAAGTGCGTACTGAATCCTGAATATTGATCACTCAAAACATCAACTGAAAACTGCGACTGAGTACTGCGACTGAAAACTGAAAACCAAACCCTATTCCCTCAACATCTCCACCGTAGCCACCGTTCTAAATCCAGAATGGTCAGATCCAGAATCCCAACTGGTACCCATTCGTGCTGAAATCCTGAAACTCGCACAATACGAGGCATGACATAAAAAGGAACCGCCCTTAATGACATGCTCTTTTGCATAGGGATTAGCGGGATTGTAAGTCTGATCTGCGCCTTTAGGATTGATCAAAGGTTTTGAAGTGTCCAATTGTTTATAAGATTCCACATTGAACCAATCGCTGGTCAATTCCCATACATTACCAAGCATATCATAGACGCCAATACTATTGGGAGGATAGGATTTAACTGGAGCGATCAGTGCAAATCCGTCCGTGCTTTCGTTTTTTACAGGAAACGTGCCTTGCCATGTGTTTGCCGATGCATTCAATTGTGCAGGATCATTGCCCCATGTATATATGCCTTTTGTATCCTTGCCTTGGGCTGCAGATTCCCATTCCGCCTCGGTAGGTAAGCGTCTATTGGCCCATTTGCAATAGGCAATGGCATCTTCGTAAGCAATATGTACTACAGGATAATCATCTTTGCCATCAATAGAACTATTTGGGCCTTCGGGATGTTTCCAATTGGCGCCAATTTTCCAAGTCCACCATTGTGTGTAGTTGTTCATATTGGCCACCATATTCAAGTTTTTGTTAAAGATCAAACTACCAGGTTGTAGAACACTGTCTGCTGGTTTAGGCGTGCCTTCTGGTAACTCTTTTTTCATCTCTTCCCAATCAATTGGACGTTCTGCCACGGTCATATAATCAGTGGCATCCACAAAAGCGCTGAATTGTTTATTCGTCACCTCTGTGACATCAATGAAAAATCCATCTACGGTAACTTCATGGGCAGGCTGCTCTCTTGGCATGGCAAATTCATCGCCCTGTTTGGCTCCTTGCACAAAGGTTTTCCCTGCTACCCAAACCATACCTTCTGGAGTGGCCATGTCTTGTGGTTGTTCTTTCAGTAAGTCATGTTTTGGAATTTCCACAATAGCTGCTTTTTTTTCGGCGGAAGGATTCTTGCAGCTCATAAAAGCGACTATAGAAAAGACAAAAAACAGCGAGTTTTTATATGTGTGATTTGGCATGAAACGAGGTTTTAGCAAGGGATTGCATTTGGTTAGAAATTCCCAAATGTAAATTTACTCAAATAATTTAATTAGTGCCGAGAATTGAAGTGCTTCTTCTTGCGTAGTAGAGCCTGGCGATTGATTAGAAAGATAGTGCTGTTGTGGTAATTAAAATTAGATATAATCAAAATAGGAGCAACGGTATATGGTATTCTAATTTATAAAACAAACGTCTCAAATAGAAGATCCAATTCCTTCTGTGGATCTGTGCACAATCCAGAATGTGTTTTGGAACTTTGGATGATGGTGCTTCTTGAAGCCGCCAACCATCTAAATCGGTCCGATACTTCAAATTCTCCAATGCAGCCTCCTTTCGGACGCCCTTTGCAAACCTCTTCCCATGCTTTTAAGTGATCGTTCAACATCGTGATGTCCAAATCTTCTGAAAAAGCTTCCAGTTTCTTTTTGTCGATTTTATATTTGACCCCAAGAAAGTTTTTTCGTTTTGAAAAAAGAAGCACGCCAACATTAAAGAATTCTTTCCGCTCAACTTTCGGAACGATCCTGATAATGGCATATTCATAAGTCACTTTATCTTGCATTTTGAGCTTCTTTTGCTAATACATCAATCATTGAAAGTTTGGTGGTCAGATAAAGGATATAAGCAGCTCGCATCTCATCTGGGGTGAGCGTTTCGCCTTCATGGATCAACCAATCCTCTGGAATGCTTGCTATAATGTCGACAATTTTTTCAGGAAGAAGTGACAGTTCAATACTCTTTGCTGCTGCAGGTAATTGTGTGGCCTGCGCCAATAAAACGTGATCTTTAATGAGTGGAAAAGATCGGGTGAGATGGTTCTCCCAGGTTGGCCAATTGTGATGAAAGTAAAAACTCGCACCGTTATCAATAACCCATAGTTCTTTATTCCAAATCAACAGGTTTGGATTTTTTGGGGTCCGATCAATATTACTGATAATACTGTCCAATAGTACCAATTTTGAAGCAAGTACGCCATCTATTTGATTCACCAAGGGGTCAAAAGTGATGGCTCCCGATAAGAAGTGTAGCCCGAGATTGAGACCGACGCTAAACTTCAATAAATCCTGGATTTCTTCGTCAGGTTCAGTTTTGCTGAAGGAATCGTCAAGATTCATAAAAACCACTTCCGGAACTTTTAAGCCAATGGTCCTTGCTAATTCACCACCAATAAATTCGGCTATGAGTGCTTTTTTGCCCTGTCCGGCACCCCTGAATTTAAGCACATACATAAATCCATCGTCGGCTTTTACAATTGCAGGAAGTGAGCCGCCTTCGCGTAGAGGGCTAACATATTGCACCACATCAACGGTGCGAATATCGAGTGTATTCATAGAAACGAAGGTAGTGAAAAAGTAAATTGCTCAGGCATCAAAAAAATACATTATTAAGATCAGACATGATTTTTCAGTCACCCGAGCAATTTGATTGTTTTTATTTAGCAACAGCCCGTATCTGGTGAGCAAGTAAGACCCTCAGATATCTCAGATAGTTTTATTTTAGGCTTTTCTGACACTGTGCCTTCTTTTTCGGCGTACACAGTAATGCTGAAAATTCCTGTGGCGTCTTTGTTAAACGCATTTATTTCATCTGCTGAGAGATATTTCGAAAGTATATCATCAGGAATGGTAATTGGTTTTTCTTTTTGAATGGTAACGTTTTGAAATCCTCTGTCGGTGATCAATTGCAGGTATTCTGATTTTTGAATGGCACCCGCAACACATCCTGCATACATTTCCGCATCTTCTTTTAAAGCATCAGGGAGATTCCCTACCAAAACAATATCTGAAATACTAAAGTGGCCGCCCGGTTTGAGTACTCTATGGATTTCTCCAATTACCTTTTGTTTATTTGGCACAAGATTCAGTACACAATTACTGACAATCACATCGGCCACATTATCGCTGATGGGCATGGCATCAATGTCGCCTTCTCTGAATTCCACATTATTATAGCCCAATTTTTCGGCATTGGTACGCGCTTTTTCTATCATGATAGGGGTGAAATCGATACCAATAACTTTTCCTTCTGAGCCAGTTTCATGTCGTGCCACAAAGCAGTCGTTTCCAGCGCCCGATCCTAAATCGATCACTGTATCGCCTGTTTTGATTTTTGCGAATTGTGTTGGAAGTCCACATCCTAAACCTAAATCGGCAGCTTCATTGTAGCCATCAGTCTCAGAATAGTCATCCATCATAATATTGTAAATCTTGTTTGAAGGCGTCGTGGCACCACAGCAGGAAGCTGCGTTTTCTGCTTTTCCTTGTTCGGCAATTCGCGTATAACGTTCTTTGACGATGTCTTTTAATTCTTGTTCTTTTTTCATGTTAATGAATGTTTTAAAATGATTAGATAATCAGTGATTTTAGCAGCAATCGTTCTTAATGGAAACATCTTGATTTAAGAAATTCGATAGAATCTGTTTCATTTTTGTCCAATTTTCTGGATTTATACAATAGCAAACTCGAGTGCCTTCAACACTTCCCTGAATTAGACCCAAGTTTTTCAACTCTTTAAGATGTTGTGAAATAGTTGGTTGTGCAAGACCAATTTCATTGACCAGATCACCGCAAACGCAGGTGTCGATCTTGAAAAGATGTTGTAGGATGGCTACGCGTGCAGGATGACCAAATGCTTTGGCGAACACTGCAATTTCGTTTTGCTGGTCCGTAAATATTTCAGTTTTGGATATGCCCATAATTCAATAAATTACTTCATTGCAATATTACGATGAATGACTTTCTTATCAAAGATATTTTTTATTTATTTTTTGAAAGTTGTGCAGAAATTGCCCCCTGAAAAATATAACTCCTGATTGAATTAAATGAGATAAAAATTAAGGCTTTTTACTGTAGAATTTGAGTACAGCCCGCTTGCGCATTTTATTGGAATAGGCCCGGAGTCGTTTTTGTCTTCGTTTTACTTTAATGAATTTCAGTCTCATATCGTCATAATAGAGGCTTAATATCAAAATGACTACACCAAGAATCAGGGTGTTCAATTTCAATTCTAAGGTTGAATAAAAAAACCCTGCGGATAGTCCCCCTAAGAAGAAGAAGGCAATGATATACAATCGGAGTTTTATGGTCGATTTTATTTCTTTCCTGTTAGGGTGTGTTTTTGGAAAAAACAATTGTGAAAGCTCAATACCTAAATCTGTAAACAACCCTGTAAGATGCGTCGTTCTCACTACGGCATTTGAAAGTTTGGTGACGAAGGAGTTCTGCAGTCCCATGGCGAAAAGCAACAAACACACCATAAGCTCAGGATAATTAAATTGTGGAATATTGCTCATAATGGCAACTCCAGATAAAATCACACATTCAATGAGCGTTGGGATAACGAAAACATTGAGTTTTTTGTTTTCTTTAAAAGTTTCAATCAGTATGTTTGATGAAAATGAGCCAAAGAGAAATGAGAAAATATAAAGAAAATAAATTGTCCCCTTCCAAAATTTAAAATCTGCCACATCTCTTATAAATAGCGCAAAATGGCCAGTCACGTTTGTGGTCAATTCGTTGAATGCCAAAATACCTGAAACGTTCACAATTCCGGCAACAAAAGATAGGACGATGGCAATCCGAAGATTGTGCTGTACTGTTCTTTTTTTTCCTTGATGTTTAAACATTTAGATTTCTATGGTTAGGTGATAACTTACGATTTTATATTGACACAAGATTATTTTAAGACCGAGTTTTTCATATCGAATACCAATCCAATATAGGTATTGTTGTTAAACTCGAATTCATCTATTTTTTCCCATCCCAGCTTTTTAGTGTGTGCCTTTTCGGAAATGATGTTGACCTTATTTATGAAGGTAATCGAAACTGGATATTTCTTAAAGAATTCAATTCTCATTTCTTCAAAAAGTTGGTTTAAAACTCCTTTCCCTCTATAGTTTTCATCAATACAAACGGGGCCATATTGAAAACTGTTTTCAGTGGTAATGGGAGTTCCATGAAAAGACAATTTCGGAAATCGGGAGACCATAAAATTGAAGATTTCCCATTGTTCAAAATACGTCCAACTTCCCGCAAAGGCGTAGGCGACAATACCCTCGTTTTCATTCTCTGCGATAAATACACCATTTTGTTGAAGGATGTCTTCAATTTGAGAACTTGTAAAAGGCGTCGTCACAAAACCTTTTTGCCGTTCAACAGCATTGAGATTTCTGTACAAATATTTTTCCTGAAGTGATAGAATACCGGGAATGTCATCCGTATGTCCTATACGTGTTTTTATCATTTGAAATGAGTTTTAAAATGCCAACATTTCGGATAAGATCAGCAATGCCGTTGGGGCAGCTAATTTAACAAATTAATGCGGATCGTTAAGCTCAGGTGTTGACTTTTTAGAGTAGGCAGTTAGCTTACACAAATGGCTGAGGTTTAGAGATGTGATTAGACCTGTTTTCCGTGGAGGTTTTAAACACTCTTAGTTTCTGGCTTTATTTGAAGGTGGTCCATACGCTTGCCCACCAATATTTTTCCTCCAACGGATTTAAAGCCCAATTTTAAATATAATTTTTTGGCCTTCGGATTTTCCTCATCTACCAAGAGCCCAATAGTTTGTCTTTTTTGGGTGACATAGTAATTGATTAAGAACTTGAGCATTGTTGCACCTATCCCTTTGCCCTGTTGGTTAGGGTTCACACCTAACGAATCGATATAATACTCACCTGATTGTGTTTCATCTTCTGGATTGAAGTCTGTCTTAAATTGTGATTTTATATACTGACTGATCGGGAGTCGCAATTGATTTAACTGCGATCCGTCGTAGATGTTGACAGCAGCAATAATTTGATCATTATCTTCTGCCACAAAACAGTTTTGATACGAATATTGATTCTGCTCTTGATGTATGAAATGGATTAAAAAATCTCTCGCTTTATTTGGGTCCTTTTGACCAATAAATTCACATACAATGTCTTCCATGGCCAATAGTAAATGAGTGGCGATGGCTGCTGAATCTTCTCTGTTTGCTTTTCTTATCTTTATTGAGGTCATAGTGTTTTACTGAGTCTTTATTGGGTATGAGATTGGTTTTTTTACACTATTTTCTATCTCATATAATAGATGTAAACTGCAAATTTAAAAATTTGAGACATATCTGATTCGTTGATTTTAGTGTAGGTCTTTAAATAGTCAGAGGTCATTTTGTCAATGTCAAAATCGGATAAATCGGCATAATTGAAGTCAGACTTGTTGTAATATTTAGATTTTGTTGATTGTGAAATCTCTCTGCACAAATCATTCTTTAAATTTCTGATATAGGCAACGCGCTCTTGATCATAAGGTCCAAGATTGTAATATTTTAATCTCCGTTTTATCTTCTTTTCGATTTTTTTAAAATCTGAAGAATCACGTTCGTAGACTACATCGCTAAAACAAATATAGTCATAGGTTTTATCTGGTTTTTGTCCCATTACTACTTTCTGGTTTATGCGTTTTTTTACATTTTTTTCTCAGTATAAATTATACCAATTTAATTTCTTAATGTCGTGTTCATTTCTATGAGATTTAATGCGATATTTAAAATCATAGTCGGTATTAATCAGAAGATCATTGAAAGCCATCCTAACAATATGAAATCCGTTTTCGATATTATCAAAAACGGATTTCTCATGCATGATTTGATTAGTCTGTGCCTGAGCTTATGAGGGGTCAACATTGATTTCCTCAGAAGTACCTTTGTTTTTTAAAGCGTTCTTTTCACAAGTTTTACAAAGTTCAGAAATGCCTTTCTGCTCCCATGATTCCTTTACAGTTCCGTTGGAGATGCCTTCTCTGCCTCTAATGTGTTGACAGTCTTCGAAAATGTGGTATTTGTTTCCGGCGGTGGTCCAATAGACATTATCGTTGTCAAAATTTAATTCTTTTAGAGTGGTCGTTTGTTCGTTGATTTCCTTGGTGTATTGTTCAACCGAAGGCGGATTGAAATCGACCCCAGAAATACCGGCAATCAACATAGCGACGACTGCTATACTACCGGCAATTCCTTTAGTTTTTCCGTCAAGATCTTTGTTCATGAAAATAAGGATGACTAAAGGCAAAAATGCCAATACGCCCATGATGGCGCCCAACTGATTTTGAACAAAGAATCTTGTCTTGTCCTTTTCAGAGGCAGGATCTAACCGATTTGCTTTTTTCCAAAGCATGGACCCGGTGATGGATAGGGCTAAAATGGCCACAATAACAACGATCAACCACACTAGGGTTTCGTTATTGATTAATTTAAAAATGGCAAAGATCTGACCTGCAATAGCAATGATCCAGGCCAACATTGCGAAAAGTCGCAACTGTTTTGCTTTCCCTTTGCTTTCAGGACTTGCTTCAAATACTTTTTGATCTGGCATAATTCTGGTTTTAATAGTTAGGTTTTTTCTCAATGTAATATGCTTGTTCAGATACTATAAGTAGCAACTGGTCAGCACGTTTCACTAATTATCTCAATCGGCAAATATAGAACAAGTTTGACTCTTTTGAAATACCGACTCTTCATTTAATATAAAAGACTTCGAGTGCTTAGGGTTTGGTTGTGTCTAAGACCAATTACCGCTTTTGCTTGAACGATCTTTTTAAACGAATTGAGGCCTCATTTTTTTAAACCTTGATAAAATCTTATATTCGAAACAGGCACTATTTTTTACAACAGAAATAATAGACTTTCGGATGTAAATACACTGCTAATTTGATTAGAAGTATTAATTTCACCTGTCAAAGAAGAAAAGTTTTATGAAAATTCAGAAAGACAAACCTTGGATTGTAATTTATTCGGTAATGGCAATAGTATTAATTGCTGTTCATTATTTATTGGAACTGAATATTTTTGATCCTTGGGAAGAATATATTCCTGTATTCAAAAAGTTGAGCATCAGCCTGTTTTTAATTTCTTTAATCCTTCTAATTAGTAAAATTATTTCGAGGATAGTCGATAGCCAAAACTATCTTGAAGGCGATCGCTATAATCTATTGCGAATTATAAGATTTCTTACAATTGTATTGAACCTTATTGTTGTCGTCGCTTTTTTGTTTCAAAATATCTACGCGGCAGCGGTCAGTTTTGGTTTAATTTCTCTGGTTTTAGGATTCGCGTTACAAGCGCCTATTGCATCATTTATAGCTTGGGTCTATTTGATTTTCCGACGCTCTTACTTGGTAGGCGATCGTATTCAGATCAACGGACTTCGTGGTGATGTCATAGAAATAAGTTATTTGGACACTATAATTTTGGAGTGTAGTGGCGATTATTTAGGCAATGATAGATCAAGTGGACGGGTGATCCGGTTTCCTAACAGCTTGATTTTAAGAGAGGAAATTATTAATTATTCTGGTCCCCAACTTCCATTTATATGGAATGAAACAGCCATTCAAGTAGCCTATACCAGCAACTTACAGTTTGTGGAAGACTGTTTGTTGAAAGCTGCCAGTGATGATTTTAAAGAGCGCTATCCTGAACGTTTAACCAGTAAGAATAAGCAATGGGAACCTGCCGTCTATTTCAGGATCAACACATTTGCCTGGATGGAAGCCGTCATTTCCTACCCTGTAGAACCACAAGATACTACTGGACGGCGCAATCGAATTTTAAGAGCAGCTTTGCCAATGTTGAATGCAGAACCAGATAAGGTGAGGTTTCCTGAAGGTGCCTTGCGCTAAAATTAGGTTGATTCCCACGAGTGGGTTTTAATACCCCGAGGTTCTTGATTTAGGAATACGCCATGGAATACTCCAAAGCAGGATAGGATGGCCCCTAATGAATGGGCCTGCACCGTAATTACAGTGATAGTTCTACTGCTTAAGTTCTGCTGGCAGTCAATATTATTTTTTTCCAATTAGCGTTGCGATTGGCTTATCATTTCTACTCCATTCACTCCATGAACCAACATAAAGTTTTGGGATTTCCAGTCCAGCGTGGGCTATTGCTAAAAGGGTATGACAAGCCGTAACACCCGATCCACAATGAACAATTATGCTTTCGCTTTTAGCATTTTTAAATATATTTTCATATTTAATCTTTAATTCACTCGGAGATAGAAACTGACCATTTTTCTTTAAGTTTTCTGAAAAAGGGATATTAATTGCCCCTGGAATATGTCCCGCAATCAAATCTATTGGTTCAGTTTTTCCATTATAGCGATCAGCATCCCGAACGTCAATTACGGTATGGTTTTCCATCTGTGAAACCTTTTCAACCTCATCAAGATCTGCCATTGGAAGTTTCCAATCATTGAATTCATACATTTCTGTATTATTGATGATTTCTGTTTTTGAGCTCATTGGGAAGTTGATCTTCTCCGCTTCTTGAATTCCACCATTTAAAACTTGGACTTTCTTATGGCCAATTGACCTTAGCATCCACCAGAATCTTGCCGCAGCACTTGAGCCATTTTGATCATCGTAAATTACGACGTGACTTGTTTTAGATATTCCGATATTTGATAATGTTTTAGCGAAATCTTCAATTTTTGGGAGTGGATGTCTGCCTCCAATTGATGGATCTTTGTTAACTTCAGCAAGATCAGTGTTTAGATCAACAAATAGAGCGCCTTTTAAATGTTTTGATCCATAATTTGATTTAGCGTCTTTTCCACTACTAGCATCAACAATTACAATGTTTTCAGTTGCATATAATTTAAGCAATTCTGATGCTTGAATTATTGGAGAAATAGTTATATCCATTTTCATTATTATTTATCTATATTTTGCTTGCGTAATGATGTTGCACAACCTTTAGTTTATATCACTTTGGTGTGTTTAGCTTTTTTTTATAATTATTATCAAGTCTTCCAATTGGGTATCAGTTTTACCTAAAATTTGACTTTCTCTTCTTTCAATTACGATATCAGGTACGGTACCATTTCCATCTAAAGTTTTACCATTTCTTTGGAATGACAGCATAGTAGATAATCGTATGCTTATTTTGGAGTTTTTCAAATCGAAATAAACCGATCTTCCACTCGAGCCGTTTGTATTAGTCCCAACGATCTTTATATTGGCCAATCCTTTAAATGCAGAAGTGAATACAGACGCTGCGCTAAATGATTCTTCATTGACCAAAATATATACAGGGCATTCTAAAGGCGATTCATTACTATGGAGAACCATATAAAACGGATTGCTAAATTTTTTTTCATCGAACTTGTATTCAGTCTCATAGCCGTTATTGAAATCATCAATAGCTTTTCTGTCCTGATCTGAAAGAGAACCTGATCGATAGTTATAAAGGTATCTTCCCTGCATTGAAGAAATGTCTTCATTCAGACGTTGATCACTTCGCACATATGCCAGATTTGCGACCCATGGCGATTGTTCAGGCTGTACAAAATATCCAGATAAGGTATTAAGAATATCGCGCGTTCCACCGCCATTTCCTCTAATATCGATGATTAGGGCTTTCGCATTTCTGAATTTTTCGATAGTTGTATTCAAGTAGAGTTCTATCCTGCTATTGTTTTTATAGCTGGCCATTGCAGGAATGGCGAGGTATGCTATTGAATCTGTTAACCATGTATCTAAAGTATTCAAATTAAAATCTTTATCTCCGTAAAAAGATTTCATAGCCGTATTGGATCTTAACGAACCAAGATCTGACCACGAATGTTGTTTGTTGCTTAAAGGTAAAGTCAATGGCATATCCTTCTTGCCGTCAGTTAAGATTATATTTAGCTCCTTTATATGATGTTCTCCTTGTTGGAAATAAAGTTTGCCAACGGCTCTTAAGTCCTTTAAACCATCAGTGATTCGAGCTGCATTGGGCGAAAGTTTCCTTCGATAGGCATAGTGCTCTAAAAACTTATCCATAGGTAGCCCGTTAATACTCTTTAGAAAGGGATATTTCTTTGAATAATACTCATATTCTCCATTGGAGTTTTTTTCTTTTAAAGCCACTATATCCCCATCCAATGAGGATAGAACAAATGGAAAATAAAGATTTAGTTGTTCAAAATCGTCGGCTTCGAAGTTTTTCATTTTAATACCTGCATGACGATCAATAGTTTCCGAAATTATTTTTTCCAACTCGTAGGCCAAAAAATATATAGGGATGGAATCATGAAGTCGGATTTCTTGCTCGATGAATTTATAGCGACTGGAAAAATCAAAATCTGACAATTGATAATAAGAAGATTCAATTTCCATTAAAGTTTTGAATTCATTCAAATCTTCGATGGCTTTATCCTTCTTCAAATATTGGGCAAAACAAGTACCGGAAAAAAGCATTAGTGTTATTCCTATTAAGTGTTTTTTCATTAGTATTTAGCTATTGTTAATGTTTTAATTTTGCGTCCCAATCGACGAATTTGACTTTGTGGCCTAAAAATCAATCACTTGGCTAAGGTGCGTAGTGCCAAAATAGTTAATGCTCCTGTCCATACTACTGTGGGTTGATGTGATCAGACTTTGCTTTTTCACGCTTTCCCCAAGCAATGACTTTTACACCTTCTGAGTATTGAAAGCTGTGCGGTTTACCTTCAATGAGTTGGTTGAGTCTTGGATAATCGATTTCTAATGCTTTCAAGTCCATCTCGTTAATTGGCCATTCCAAGTGGTGGATCTCAAATTGGTTAATCGACTTTTCTGTATCTTGAAAAAGAGCGTATCGTTCCGTCAGCCAGGTTTCCAATGCTGTTTTCTCGGTGATTGCTTTTCCTATGGCAAATTGTATATCCAATTTATCATTAAATTCGGTGTTATTGGATTCGTATCGGTGTTCAGTTCGTTTCATTCTTGAAAATCTGTACGGAAGTTGGGATATGCTTCTGGCAACTTTACAAGATATTTTTTTTCCGCCCTCCATACTCAGAAAATAAACACCAGCTTTATGATTTGATTTCACATAAGTGCGGATGTTCACTTCGTCAAAATCCGAAATTGGTGGGAAGGATGGTAGGTTTTTCGGTCGAATCTTTTCCATTGTAAATGCCACAACTGAAATCCAAGGTTTTCCATCAAAAAGATCGATTTCTAATTCTTCTGGCACAAATTTTTTCAGTTCGCTGAATTCCACTTGCCAATGAAGGAAGATGGCTTTGTTCCACTCTTGATAAAATTGCCAAGTTTCGGTGGGTATTTTCCAAGGTCTGTGTTCGGTTGTATGTAGTAGCTCTCGGATGGTCATTTCTTCATTGTCATTAGATAGAGGTGAAAACCTTTTGCCCAAAAGTCTTTTTCCACTTTCTCCAGTTCAAAACCCATTTTCTCATAAAACTTGAAGGCATGTTGACTTGTACGAACGATTATGATTTCAATTTCTTGGTTTTCGCTTAAACAGTTAATTCTGTATTGCGTTAGTTTTCTTCCGATTCCTTTTTCCTGTGCTTTGGGATCAATGATATCCCATGAGATTCGAGCGAGTTTTTCTTCTGGAAAATAATTAATGCCTCCAGCCCCTAAAATTTCAGAGTTTTCTACAAATACAAAATAGTCCTCTACTTCCGTATCAAGATATATTTCAAGATCGTTTTCTTCTGAAGGGTCAAAATATTTTGGAATATTTCGTCTTAGTAAGTCGATGACCTTAATTCTGTCCTTCTTTGTATATGCTCTAATCATGGTGTGGATTGTAATCATCTAATTTACCAAATACTGACTGAAATAAATGCACCATAGTACCAAGACTTCGAAATGGGACAAATTTCATTTACAATCTTTTAGATTGTCTTACTTATTTGTGAGAGATTTTTGACAATATAAAATGAAGATTTATTATTTTTAAAACCATAAAAATGTATTTTCGTTTGTACTAAACCCTTTTGAATGTCAGAAGCCAAGTTAAATCCCTTTATTAACGCCCTTGAAGTAGCGTCTGAAATTCTATATTTCCAATGCATACAGAAGATTAGCCGAATGTTATTGACCCCAAACGCTGATACTAATTTCACTTTTCTCCAAATCAATTCTTAAACAGGCGTCTTTATGAAACAACTATTGAAACTCATTACGATTGGCTTGATTTCTGGCTTTGTGTTGATGTTGGTATTAAAAATAGTCATTGAATTGACGGGTAATACGGCCTATGTTCTCCTATTTAATTTTGATTATATTCCTGTAGTTAAAGACTTGGAACCGGTTTGGTTTTTTGGACAGCTTTTTCATTATTTAACCTGTATTATCAGTGTGATTGCGCTCTTTTACATTTTAAAAACATGGACCTTACAGAAGACACTATGGCCTTATATGCTTGTTTATACCATAGGAGGAGGGGGACTGTTTTTTTTAACGGCATTATCTGAACAACCACCCGCAGCAAACGATATTATGGCTTGGATTTATTGGACTATGGCCCATGCAATTTTCGGCTATACGGTTGGCGCAATAATAAAAAAATGGATGTAAAATCTTTTGCAATCCTGAATTAATTGATCACATGTGTTGTCAAGATGAATGGCTAAATTAAATCCAAAAAACTCTTGACCATTAGTAGTTACTTCTTCAAGACCCGCAAAGCGGATGTTTTTTTAAAAAAGATCAAAGCATCGTAGCGTAATGGAATGATGGTAGGGACAAACTGCCTTCTGTCTCCTCGGGGATTATAGACCACGCCCACAGCTCTATTTCCTAATGTTTTCAGATTTTCCTCCTTTCGATCTTCGTCGTCAAAGATTATATAAAAGCTGTCTTGATCTACTTGATTTAATTTGTATTCGATACTATTGGGAATAGCTGGCGGAATGGTCATCTCCTTCATAGGAGCGCCCCAACTGGAGCCTGCCATCACTTTCCCCTCATAGGTGGTAAAGCCAATCAAAAACACATTGACGTCACCCAATCCTTCTCGCGTAAGCTGACCGATATTCTTTTGGCCGGCACTTCGCATGCTTGTATATTCCGCATCACCAATATGCGTATTATGTGCCCAAACAATGCCTTTGGAGTTCTCACCATAAAGATTTAATAGATCATTGACGGTGCCATGCATGTGATGGACTCGGGAATTCCATGAACCAGGCCCTGATGAAGAAACACTTTCTCTGTAGAATTCCTCAGCATTCTGTACGACAATCGTGTTTTGTAACAAATAAAAATAAGCGTCATCTGAAAGTTCTTGTAATTTATTTCGATTGTTTTTAATATATTCTACTACATTTTTAGTAGCTGTTGTGCAGGCATCCTTGCCAGCATTTACTGCATGTGCATAGCTCCAACTATCGCCTTTGTGCGGTTCGAAGCACTTGTATTGATCTTCCGCATATTTAGAGATGGTCTGGTCGGTAGATTTGAGCAGGTCCAAAACCACTTTTTTGGAATTCCATTCGTCATAGACATCCATTCCATAAAAGCCTACTTTTTTATTTTGAGGTAATTGATCGTTGTGATTGCGGAGCCATTCGGCTAATGCTACTACCTCTTCATTGGCCCACATCCAAGTTGGCCATCTGTTGAGCTTCAATAAAACTTCTTTGGCAGAACTTGCCGCGCCATCCAAATTTTTCACGTAGAGATTGAGGTGGTATAAACTTGCAAAATCGCCTTCTACCGCAATAAAACTGAAGTTCTGCTCTGATATCAACCGTCGACTGATTTTATCGCGCCATAAGTAGTACTCATGGGTGCCATGACTCGCTTCGCCCAATAACACCAATTCCTTATCGGCGGCCGCTGAGATCAGCTTGTCCAAACTCGTATCTCCTTCAAGAGGAATAGCTTTTTGTTTCATATTTTGGGCGGAACAAGACATACTGCCAAGCAATAATAAAACTCCTGCAAAGTATGTTGTAAGTAATTGATTCATATAATAATCAAGATAACCATAATTAATGTGCTTATCAAATTATCGATAAATGATTATCTCGTCAGTCGTCACTGGTAGTGTGAAATTAGGCTGTAAAATCCGCGAGTCTCCTCGGTCAAAGGAGATCAATGAACTTGCCAGTAATTAATTTGATGTCCCTGAAATTTATTGCTTTACTATATCAGATTCGATTTCAGGCCTATTCCCAAATAGCCACATGAGAATGCCGCCAGTTATGAACATCCATATCGCATAAGCTGCAGTTGGTATACTCATTTCAAAATTATTCAGTATCGACGTGGCAACGACGATGGCTAAGGTTCCGTTTTGTATCCCACTCTCAACGGTGATTGAAATGGCACTCTTTAAATTCAATTTGAATAATCGGGCCGTAAGATAACCCAATCCCATGGTGAGGATATTTAACAGCAAAGTAGGTAGTCCAACTTCAGTCATTGCTGTACCCAAGATGTTATAATTTGCAGCCAATACGGCAATAAATACAATAATAAAAATGACGGTTGAAGCCGTACGCATTGGTTTTTCCATTCGTCTGGCGAAGTTTGAATTCAATCTGCGAATGAACATGCCTATTGAAATAGGAATAATGGTAATTCCCATGATTTGAATGATCGTATTTAGTATGGGCAATTTGATAGTCACACCGGTACCAGTGCCAAAATAGTCTAAGGCAAAGGACAAAATAAAAGGTATTGTAAAGACGCAGATTATACTTGAGATGGCAGTTAGTGTCACCGATAATGCAATGTTTCCTCTACAAACCTGTGTGATCAAATTGCTGGTAGCACCTCCCGGACAAGTAGACAGAATCATTAATCCAACTGCCATTATTGGGTTTAAATCAAAAGCTATGGCTAACGAAAAACCAATGATAGGCAAAAATATAAGTTGATTGGTAAGGCCAATTAAAATGGCTTTCGGGTTTCTTAGAATTCTCGCGAAATCGGAGAGGATTAAAGTCATTCCCATGCCTAGCATAATAATGGCAAGAGATAATGGTAAAAATATATTGCTTATGATTTCGGCTATTGTCATAGGTTGATTGATTGGTTATTCATCTTGGTCATACGCGTTGTAGATAAGGTTTATATGTAAGAATATTTTGCGCACAAGGAGCTAACTTACTAAAAATAGAACAAACTAACGTAAAATCTGACTGGATGCGCTTTTGCAGAAGCGGATTTTCCGAATTGACCAAAATCAATGTTGGTTTAGAAACGTTGTGCGTAGTAAGAAATTTACTAATTGAAAACTGAACGAATTAGAGAGGGCTTCAGTCAGTTAAGGTTTTGAAGATGCTGTATTTTAGTCATTTCATAAATTCCGTTATCGTCTTAAGTGATAGAAAGAGCGATTGGGACGATGGATTGCGAACCGCTGACTACAATCTGTCCCAATCTTTTATAGGTAAGATCCGTACGTTTGATATAGTTAGGGGCACACTCCGTCATTTGGTGGTGTCATCCATTCATTTATCAACTGTTTGTCCTTTTGAATAAGCACCTGAAGAATAGGTCGATTCTTCATTTTGTATCATCTTGATTTTTTTACTATTCCAATTTAGAATAACACGATAATTTCTAAAAAAATCTAAACCAAATCTCTTACTTAAAGATTCTTCTGAATGCACCTTTTCATTTTTTAGAGTAGAATTTACGAATTCTATTTCATTAATTATTCCTCTATAAGATTCCCTTGCTAGATCCTGTTTTCCATAAACACCAATAAATCCGTGAGTTTCAGATTTTGTGAAATCTGAAATTTGACCACTTTCTTTTTGCTTTTCAAATTCGGAAAATGGAATTACTATACCACCATCATATCCAAAATCTACAGGAAAATTCCAAACCTTTTTTCCGTTTACTTTGCAAGCAATTGAAGGAATGCCTGCGTAACCAATAAATAATTTATTCTCAATTATTTCTTCAGGTAAGCTTAGTTTCGATTCGTTATCCGTTATAGTGATTTGGTTTTGGTTGAAGTCAAAATCCCAAATGGCATGTTGCATTAAATTTGAGCCTATGAATCCGTTAATATGCAAAGAAGACCAAACGGGCATTGATTTAACATCCTTGATTACGGCTACTGTATTCATGAAATTTATTGTTCCAATTCCAATTTTATCTATTCTTGCATATTTAGTGATTTTTGATTTATCAAAAACATCATAAACATTTACTGAATCAAGAACTTTTAAATTTAAACTTTAAGCAAGTTCTTTGAATACAACAAGGTTTATCTTTAAAGACTATTATATTAGTAAAAATATAATGCGAATCGATATTGACGACCAGATTAAAGTCGATGGATCCTTGTCAAAAAGAATCTATTAGTGGAAAGGCTCAAAAGCAGTATTGATAAAAACACGCTTTTTGAATATAATTTTACCATGCAAACGAGCTTTCAGAACTATATGACTGTGCTTTCTGCACATTTTACGGCAGCAAAAAGTATTAGAAGAGACCATCAGACGTTTGAATCTGAATTAGTGGTTTATAACGAAAATTACGAGTCCTATAAAGAGGAACAGGACCAACTAAAAACAGAATTTCCTATTGCGAAAATGGAACGCATCCACTAAAATACGGTATCCAAAAACAAACGAATGCTCTCCTGATTGGCGCGAATCAATTCATTTCTGGCACTCTCAATATCCTTTGGTTTTTTGTCTTGTGAAAGTTTGAATTTACCTTCCCAATGAGTGATGTCAATTTCAAATCCTTTAACATAACTAATAAATTGAGCCATTCTGGGATTATCCAATTCTAAAGTGTATTTGTGCTCAGGAGCTTCTAAAAACGACGTCATGTCAATCATGGATTGTTTGATGGCTTCTTGATCAACAATGTCTTTGACCTTGCCTTTGAGATGAACCACAATATAGTTCCAGGTGGGCAATTGTGTGGTGCTGTAGATACTTGGTGAAATATAACATTGCGGGCCTGAAAATATAACGGTAACATCATTGTCGTCTTTTAGCAATTCTGCTTGCGGATTGTATTTGTCCAAATGGCCAGTCAGTTTTCCATCAGAATAGATCAATGGTAAATGCGAAATCAATGGCAAGTTGTTTTTGACCGAAATAAGAGTTGCCAGTGGATAGGTTTTGATGACTTCAATGATATGCTCATGGTTGTCATCTTGATGTTGTTTTGGTGGGTAGTTTGTCATATCGTTTATTCCCGCGAAAGAGGGAATCTCTTGAATTTAAAAATAGCGTTTGGTAAGAGCGCCTCCAATTTGTTAATTAAGTGTGGTTAACAAAGATCTCACGTCTTCTGATGAAACAGGTGACAATCAGCAGGAAGAAGTTTTAATTCCATTTTTTACCTTAAATTCTGTAAAATATAGCCAAGGTTTTTTAATTTCATACCTCATACCTCATACCTCATACCTCAACCTCATACCTCAAAACCTCGAAAGCTTCATACCCCAAACTGTCTCAAGTGATGGTCCAAATGTTTGTATTGCATTCGTCCCCATTGATCTGTGCTAAAACTGCCAAAATAAGGGTGTTTAGGCCAATGCATATTTAAAGCTTTGCCTTGGAATTCGTTAATGGTTAATTTTAATTGATCTCTTTCCGTTTCAAAAACTTGCCGATCGGTTATCTTAAAATCTTTGGGTGTGGTAATGTTTTCTGGCCAAGGTTTGTCATTGTACATGATGGGTTTATAAAACTTGAACACCATCCTTTTTAAAAATCCAACTTTTTCCTCTAATTCCATCTTTCCACTGGCCACCAATAACGGCATTTGGCAGTGTTTTACCATTTGTGCCACATCCATTTTCCCCCAATTAGGCGTAGAGTTTTCTGTAAGTTGATCAATACGGGTCAATATTTCTTGATGTACTTTTTGGTCAAATAGCGTTTGCATCCTACAACAATTAATGTATTGGTTCTGAAATTTACAATTTTTATCTTTTCTTTGATAATAATTACCTATTTTTTATAACCAAAAAAGTACTGCATCTGCAATTAATACTAACTTTATAATCATCTAATTTTATTTGGGGAGCATGTCAGAAAAACAACCTTCATTTTCCATAAAAAACTGGTCGCAAGATGATCAGCCTCGTGAGAAATTAAGAGATAAAGGAAAAGCAGCTTTGAGTGATGCCGAACTTGTTGCTATCTTAATTGGTTCTGGAAGCAGAGATGAAAGTGCTGTAGAACTGTGTAAACGTATTTTGGCCAGTGCCAATAATAATTTAAGTGCTTTGGGTAAATTGTCAATCAAGCAGTTGACGGAATTTAAGGGGATTGGCGAGGCAAAAGCCATCACCATCATTGCAGCCTTAGAACTGGGAAGACGACGTAGGGGAGAAGAAGCGCTCCAACAACATAAAATTGATTCCAGCCAATCGGTTTTTGAACTCATGCAACCCATTATTGGTGAACTGGGACATGAAGAGTTCTGGATCATCTATCTGAACAATTCCAATAAAGTGCTTCAAAAAAATCAGTTGAGCAAAGGTGGCATCACCGGAACCCTGGTTGATGTCCGATTGGCTCTTAAAATGGCGCTCGAAGTGGGAGCCGTAGGTATAATTCTGGCACATAACCATCCATCAGGAACGCTAAAGCCGAGTGAGGCCGACAAGCAAATCACACAAAAATTAAAAAATGCTGGAAATAGTCTCGATATTAAGGTTTTGGATCATTTGATCATTACCGAGAACGCCTATTTCAGTTTTGCTGATGAGGGAATGCTTTAGGAGAAGGAAGACGGATGACGGATGACGGATGACCGATGACGGGTGACGGGAGGCCGAAGACCAATGATTGCCTGCCCGACCGATTGCCTGAAGTTTTTCTAAAGGCGGGCAGCATTTGCAGAGGAGGGAACACTATAAACTACTCAAACACCAAATTCCAATCAAATCAGGCCAAATTGACACACGAAATCATCATATTCCATGGTCTTACTATTATGTAAAACAGTTTAATTAGGAAGGTTAATTTAATGAATAGAAGCTTAAGCTGGAAATTTGTCTTTTATTATCTCCTGTAGAATATTTTTTTTAAATTTAATTAACTTCATGAATATTGAGCAAATGGCCATTTTGGAATATGGAATTTGTAATTTTGAAGTTTACGACTATCAATGCTACTAGTTTACACCCATAAAATTACCCATAGATTAACCTATGCTTTTAAGCATATCAGTTTGCGTATCTTAAATGTTCCAGTGAGTTTTACAACCACGGTTGAAGAGTTTATTGCACATGACAGTATGAAAATTTCCTATACCAAACAGCCATTAAGTAGCGAGTTGTTTATTAGGAGCCATGAACTCTTATTTGAACAGGGACTTTCTGATTTAGATATTCATGTTCAGGATTGGGGCAGGACAAAATGCTTTTTTTCAACATCTGATAAAAGTAGTATACCCTTTGATATATTTGCGGCTACTTTTTATTTGTTGAGTAGGTATGAAGAATATTTACCGCATGTTAAAGATGATTACGGACGGTTTCTGGCTACAGAAAGTTTGGCGTTCAATGAAGGCTTTCTGCATCAACCAGTGGTGGATATCTGGGCCTATAAATTTAAGGCCATTCTACAGGCACAGTTTCCGGATTTTGAGTTTCCAATAAAAAAGTACAGCATTCAACCAGTTATTGACGTGCCAGTTGCCTATTATTTTAAGGAGAAAGGTTTGTTAAGGACTTTCGGAGGTACAATAAATGATTTGTTCCGATTAAAATTGAAACAGTTTTACAGACGTTTTCAATCTTTGGCGGGTTTTAAACGCGATCCGTATGATACGTTTAAATGGATCATAACCAAACAAAAACAAACCCCAAATAAGTTTATCGTGTTTTTCTTGATAGGCGAGTATTCTACTTATGACAAGAACATCAACATCAATAAGAAGCGATTTGTATCGCTCATTAAATATGTTGCTGATTACTGTAAGGTCGGATTAAAAGTGTCGTATCTGGCGTTGGATGATAAGGAAATGCTAAAACATGAGAAACGGACTATGGAAGCGACTACAAACTATCCGTTAGAGGCATCAAGGCATTCATTTTCCAAGCTTAATTTACCCGAATCCTACAGAAACCTGATTGAATTGGAAATTAAGCAAGATTTCACAATGGGATATATCAACCACATGGGGTTTAGAGCTGGCACTTGTACGCCATTCCAGTTTTATGATTTGGATTATGAGGTACAAACGCCACTGCAGATCAATCCGTTTCATTGTGTGGATTACGCGCTGTTAAAGCGCCATTCCTTATTGGATAAAAAAGAGGATCTACTGCGTATCATCAGGGAAGTGAAAAATGTAAATGGCACCTTTGTGCCCATATTTCATAATTATTCGTTTAGTGATTTGGATCGATGGAAAGGATTTAGGGAATTATTTAGAATGGTATTAGAGTCAGAACATGAAGATTAAAGCTATTAAACACGTTTTTTTTGATTTGGATCATACGCTTTGGGATTTTGATAAAAACTCAGCGTTGACCTTTGATAAGATCTTCAAGAGACATCAGGTGGAAATCAACTTAGAAACCTTCCTAGAGGTTTATGAACCTGTTAATTTGAGGTATTGGAAACGCTTTAGAAATGATGAAATTGACAAGATAGAGTTGAGATATGGGAGGTTACGCGATACTTTTAATGAAATCGGTTTTGTTGTAGATGACACCTTGATCCATAATCTTGCAATGGATTATATTGAGTTTTTGTCCAGCTTTAGTCATCTTTTTGAAGGCACGCTTGAGCTGTTACAGTATTTGCAGCCCAAGTACCAATTGCATATCATCACTAATGGTTTTGAAGAACCCCAGTTGAAAAAAATGAATGCTTCTGCAATCACTTCCTACTTTAAAACCATCACCAATGCTGAAATAGCAGGTGTTAAAAAACCGAATCCTATTATTTTTGACTATGCTCTTAATATCGCAAAAGCACAATCTAAAGAAAGCATCATGATTGGCGATAATTATGAAGCGGATATTCTGGGCGCACTGAATGTCGGGTATGACGCTATATTTTTTAATTATAGAAATGACCTAACAGAACCACATATCAAGCAAGTCAGACATTTATCACAACTTAAAAAGTACCTATAACTAAACAGAACTTCTTTAAAGTTTGGCAATAGAGACGATTTAAAAAAGTAAAGACCCAGATGGTACTTATTTTTTTAAAGGAAGATAAATGATGACAGAATTGAACTCATTCTGGAAATGTAATTTAAAATAGTTGATGATTGGTGTCTTTGTTCTAATTGCGATCAGACCTTGATTTTTTTTCTAACTTTATTGTATCTTTATATCAAATTAATATATCCAAATATTCTATGAAATCCATTCTAACACTATGTGCTTTTTTGATATTGTTCAACTTCAAAGGACTTTCTCAAGAAAGCATCAATGCCTATAAATACATCATAGTACCAAGTTCCTATAATTTCTTAAATGAGCCAGACCAATACCAAATTAACTCCTTAACCAAGTTTTTATTTGAAAAACAAGGGTTTAAAACACTGTTGGCAGATGAAGAGTTTCCTGAAGACTTGAACAATAACCGTTGCCTTGCATTATATGCCGATGTTGAAAAGCACAAGGCATTCTTAAACACTAAATTACAGGTGCATTTAAAGGATTGCAACAATAAAGTGGTGCTCTCTTCAGAAATTGGTCAATCGCGGGAAAAGGAATACAGCAAAGTATATAACCTTGCTTTAAGAGATGCATTTAAAAGCCTTGAGAATTTAAATTACAGCTATCAACCAAGTTCGAAAGTCACGTCGAAAACTACAAATGTGTCTTCTCAAAATGTAGAAAACTCACAAGCTCAAGTAGAAATTGATCGTTTACAAAGAGAATTAGAAGCACTGAAAGAATCAAAACTCCGAGCGGCAGATGCTAAGATGCAGGCCGAAGCTGCAAAAGAAAGGGCTTTGCGTGAAAAAGAGCGCGTAAATATACAGGTAAAGGAGAATGAGTCGGTTGAAAAAGAAGCTAAAATAGAACTTGCAGAAACCTTAAAAAATGAAACGAAATCTGATGAAAGTATACAAAACTTATTTGCAAACCCTGTCGCAAACGGTTACACAATTACAGATGCATCTTCTAAAGTATTGTATCATCTGGTATTTTCGGGTAAGGAAGATGTGTATATCGTTAAAGGCCAAGATGCCATTGTTTATAAAATGAACAACAGCTGGATAGTTTCAAAAGCCAGCGATTCTGGTGTTTCCATGAAGACGCTTAATGTGAAATTTAACTAATAACTAAGGCTGTTTATCAAATAAAAACCCCGAAGCGCATTTCTTGCCTCGGGGTTTTATTTTAATAACTTTAGGATCATTATTTTATTGCTTCTCAATTTCACTCTTATCTTAGTGTCTTTTTTCAATCTCTATTGTCTGTTTTCTATAGTCTTTTGTCTCTATTCTATCGTCTTTTGTCCAACTACCCACTACCCACTACCCTCTAATACCCATATTTCGTCTTCCAACGTTGTTTTAAAAACTCACGTTGCGAGTTTTCCCTGGCATTATTTCCCGGTTCGTAAAGTTTGGTGTTTTTGATTTCGTCAGGAAGAAACTCTTGTGGCGCAAAGTTGTTTTCGTAACTATGGGCGTATTGGTAATTATCGCCATAACCCAATTCCTTCATGAGTTTGGTAGGCGCATTTCTTACCGATAAAGGCACCGATAAATCACCAGTTTCCCTAACCAATTGTTGTGCTCTCCCAATAGCCTCATAAGCGGAATTGCTTTTTGGAGACGTAGCCAAATAGGTGGCACATTGGCTCAGTATAATGCGAGACTCTGGGTGTCCAATCACAGAGACCGCCTGAAACGTGGTATTCGCCATAACTAATGCCGTCGGATTGGCGTTGCCAATATCTTCACTGGCCAAAATCAGCAAGCGTCGGGCAATGAATTTGACATCTTCACCACCTTCAATCATCCGTGCCAACCAATATACCGCTCCATTGGGATCACTCCCTCGAATTGATTTAATAAACGCCGAAATAATGTCATAATGCTGTTCGCCAGTTTTATCATAGCGCACCGTATTGCTCTGTACTTTTTTGAGCACGGCTTCATTGGTGATCACAATCTTTTCATCTTCATCATAAGAAGTGATGATCAATTCGAAAATATTCAAAAGCTTTCGGGCATCGCCACCAGAAAGGCGCAATAAGGCTTCGGTTTCCTTCAGTTGGATGTTGCGCTTTGAAAGAATCTCATCTTGGGTAATCGCGCGCTGCAACAAGTCTTCCAAGTCTTTTTTATCAAAAGAATTCAGTACATACACCTGAGCACGGGACAGGAGGGCAGGGATGACCTCAAAACTTGGGTTTTCAGTCGTAGCACCAATAAGGGTGACCCAACCTTTTTCAACCGCTTCCAACAACGAATCTTGCTGAGATTTACTGAAGCGATGGATCTCGTCAATAAACAACAGGGGGTTTTTAGCTGTGAACAAACCACCGCTGTGCTTCGCCTTATCGATTACTTCCCGGATGTCCTTGACCCCAGAATTGATGGCACTCAGCTTATAAAATGGACGGTTGGACTCATTGGCAATAATATTCGCCAAGGTCGTTTTCCCCGTTCCAGGAGGCCCCCAAAAAATCATGGACGGAATAACGCCCTGCTTGATGTGTTGCGTCAAAACCCCTTTGTCGCCAATCAAATGGGATTGACTCAAGTAGTCTTTTAAATATTTTGGTCGTAAACGTTCTGCTAATGGTGCATTCATATTGCAAAATTACATGAATTCCTTTGAAATAATTAATTTACTAATATACTATTGTAAGACATTGTGTCTTGATGAATGTTATGGAGTGGAAATAATCATCATTTTGGTGAGAATTTCAATAAATGAAAACAGAGCAGAGTTAGTTGGCATTATTAAATAAAAGCCTATGTTCCCTGGCTGCCGGCGCGCAGGTTTGCTCTAACAGCGAAGCGGTCTTGATTCTATTATCGGGCCTTGTTAATTATAAACTAAAATGTCAATAGTAAGCATATCTTTATTTCTACTTTTTGGGCATGCCTTTTTTGTGAAGGACAAAAAAGTCGTGCTCTCGCGGCTCAATCTTTTTGTTTTGAAAAAAAAGCAAAAAGGATTTCAAACAAACCGCTCCATCACTCATGCAGAAACGTGACAATTTTTCATATTTGGGTCAAATGGATACGAATTTGATAAGAAACCTTTAAATTTAACCATGGGCAATCAGCAACATTTCAGATATTCAACAGGCGTGGTAGCCTATCCCATCTTTTTTTTGATGCTTATTTGGGTAGTGTTTTGGTTGCAAGTCCGTTTTTTTCCGGTCATTAAAACCTGGGGTATCGTTCCTGAAAGTTTGATTGGTCTGCGAGGTATCGTATTAAGTCCGCTCATCCATTCCAATATTGAGCACATCTACCACAATAGTATTCCGTTGGTCGTACTCACCATGGCCTTATTTTATTTTTACAGACCAATTGCCTGGAAGGTCTTGCTCTATGGTATTCTGCTGTCGGGATTGATCACATGGACTATTGGAAGACCAGCAAACCATATTGGCGCCAGTGGCCTCATTTACGTATTGGTCAGTTTTATATTCTTTAAGGGTGTTTTTGCCAAACACTTCCGATTGGTGGCCTTGTCACTGTTGATTATCTTTCTATACGGCAGTATGATCTGGTACGTACTTCCCATTAAAGACGGCATGTCATGGGAAGGGCATTTGGGCGGACTCATTACAGGGTTGCTCTTTGCCGTTATCTTCAGAAAGGCCATTGCCAAACCAGAACGTTACGTCTGGCAAGAGCCACAGTATAATGAAGACGACGATCCGTTTTTAAGACATTTTGACGAAAATGGAAACTTTATTGAGAATTTGGAACCTGAAATTGAAAATGAAATTGTCGGCCTGACGGACGGGCAGAAAGATGAAATTGAAAATGATGACCAACATGGCGGACCCAAAGTCAATTATATTTATAAAGAAACCCCAGAAAAAGAATAATTAGGTCAATGACATCCCATCGATTATGTCACAATGGTTCTAATTTTGAGTTTTATTCGTTGCCGAAATCTACTCCCTTTGCCTACCTATATGTATTCGGGCTGGAATAGGTAAGTTAGGAACACAAAATCAACAATCAACAATCAACAATCGTCAATCGTCAATCAAAAATCTAAAGTCTTTGTCTCACCACCTCATACAAAAACGCACCACAGGCCACAGAAACGTTCAAGGATTCAATCTCTCCTAAAATCGGCAATTTGGCTTTTTCATCCACTATTTTTAGAATAGACGGATTGATGCCTTTGCCTTCAGATCCCATGATAATCGCACAAGGTTCTGTGAAAGAAACATCGTAAAGATTTTGGTCGGTCTTTTCAGTAGCGGCAATTACTTTAATGCCCGATGCCTGCATGTAGAACACGGCATCTTTAATATGATCGACCTTGCAGATTGGAATTTTGAAAATAGCACCCGCACTTGTTTTGATGGTATCGCCATTTACGGGAGCACCGCCTTTTTTCTGAATGATAATTCCTGAAACACCGGTACATTCTGCAGTTCTGATTATGGCACCAAAATTACGGACGTCACTTATCTGATCCAATAGTAGAAATAAAGGCGTCTTGCCGGATTCCAAAACATTGGTGACCAATTCCTCCAAGGGATAAAAACTGATCGGTGCAATTTGTGCCACAACACCTTGATGGTTCTTAGTGGTCAATCGGTTGAGTTTTTCAATAGGGACGTAAGAAAAGTTTAAACGTTCCTTATGTAAAAGTTGCTCCAATTCAGTAGACAAATCGCCGCGCAATCCCTTTTGTAAAAATATTTTGTCAATGTTTTCACCAGATTTAATAGCTTCTATAACCGCTCTGATTCCAAAAATAGTTGTTTCGTGTTCCATGGGCGCAAAGGTATAAAATAACCTTCTTAGTTTGGGAAGGTTTATTTAAGAATGCATAGCTAACCTTTCATTTATTTTTTAAAAGAGTGTATAAAAAAACCTCTTAAACATAAAGCTTAAGAGGTTTTCAAATTTCAAGTAGGCAAATTAGATTAATTCACGTCCCAGAATAATTTACTGAATACTGTATCTCCATCACTTAATTTGGATACTGCTGCAGCTCTATTTTCTCCATTTAAAGTTTGTGAGGTAACAGGATACCTTAAACGGCTTGGTAATGTGTTAAGACCATCGACACCTGACAGAAATTTATATGAAGCTTCTCCGGCTGCTGCCGCTTGTGCAGGTGATAAAGTGTAAGTTTCATCTGGCAGGAATAAAATTGTCGAATTTGGATAGCCAGTTCTTCTGAATTCCGCATACGCTTGGTGTCCTTGCATATAAAGTGCGACGTATTTTTGATTCAGTACATTTTCTTCATTTGCAGGTGGTAAATTGGCCACAAATGTAGCGATATCTCCAGCTGGCACGTTCCATTTTTCCATCGAAGCAGTTACTGCTTTCTCATAGTTTTCTTGGGCAAAACCATTGAGTTCAGAAAGTAAAAATTCAACTTCAGAATATTCCATTAATACTTCCCTGAACGTTGGGCTTAAAACATCACTGCTTGGAAATGAATAAAGGTCAAAACCAATTCTATTGACGTTTCCGTAAGCATAAGGTACCCCAACGTAATCTGAGTAATTCGTACTCGCTGGATAAGTGGCATCCTTGATGGATTGAATGCTGGCACTAATTGGTGCAGCCATACTGAATAAACGTGGGTCTGGCCCAAAATTGCCGGTGACACCTTTCATAAGGTCAACAAATGGCGCAGAAACTCCAAAGTCAGTTCTATCGATAAACGCTTTCCACATTGGGTTTTCGTTTCCTCCAACATTGTCGTAGAATTGAGCGGCACTATCATTATTGCTCGTCATAACTCCATCGGCAATTGCAGCAGTTATAGCTGCATCAGCAGTACTGGCATCCACCTCTTTAAGCATTGTAGCAACTCTTAGGATTAAAGAGTTTGCAAATCTTTTCCACTTGGTAGCATCACCATTAAAAATATTATCACCATTGGAAAATACTGGTGCATTGACATTGATCATATCTGCTGACTCACGAAGTTCTTTTAAAATATCAGCATATATTTTTTCTTGTGAAGCAAAAACCGGAGATAAAATGTCATCTACTTGTAATGCCTCAAATTCTGGATCGTCAGATCCATAAGACCAGTAAGGTACATCACCAAAGGTGTTGGTGTGCTGGTGAAAAATATAAGCCAACATGATTCTTGAGGCTGCTATTTGATTATCATTGTCTCCGAGAGCTGCTGCTTCAGTTTTAGTGTCCTCATTAGTGTTGTATTCTATGATGGTCTTTAAATCTGTCGCTACTAAATAGGCCACATTGTACAAACCAGAAGCTGAGGTTTCACGGTATAAATACCGATCTTCATCAGCATAACTGTTCTGTGCCCAATATTCCATCCAATTCAATGTAAGTCGACCATGATTGAACGCGTCTCTCGAAGCAGAAAGATACTGTTCTGTGGCATGATTGAAAATGGTATTGGTGGGTACCTGTTCAGGACTGTTGTTATTAACATTTGCGTCCTCAATTCCTTCACCACATGATGATACCAGAGAAAACCCTGTCATCAGTGCTAATATTCCTATATATTTTATCTTTTTCATCGTTTAAAATTTTATTTCTAAGTTAAGACCGTAAGTTCTTGTAGATGGTAATGAACCACCTTCTGAGCCTTGAATATTACCACTACCTGCAGTTGCAACTTCAGGATCGAAGTTGTCGTTATCTAAGCCCCATGTGAAAAGATTTCTTCCAAATGCACTAAGTCTTAAAGAGGCAATATCTTTGGTCCAAGATTTTGGGAATGTGTACCCAAGTGTTACTTCTCTTAATTTAACGTAATCGGCGTCAAACACGTTTAAAGCGTCTGCTCCAAAGTAGTAATCAGTTCCCCATCTTTGTGCACTCACTGAGTTTGTGTTTGCTGCTGTATTGCTAACTGTATAATTACCTTCAGCATCATAAGTTACCGTACCTGTAACACCTTGAAGAACGACACCGTCTTCGCGAATATTGTTGGCAGCTGTACTCTCGGCAATACCAGAGTAGTGGCTCCACAAGTTTGTTAAAGATCTGTATTTACCTCCTTTTTGAATATCAATTAAAAAGCTAAAGTTGAAGTTCTTGTAAGTGATGCTGTTTCTGAAGCCCATGTTATAATCAGGCAATACAGAACCCAAGTTTTGAACAGTTTTAGTTTCTTGATAAAGTCCATTTGATCCCACTACGCGGTTTCCGTTATCATCATAAACAAAATCGGTACCTCTAATGACACCGTAAGGTTCGCCAACAACAGCATTTAATGTGACACCGTTGAAAGGGAAACGTGCGAGTTCGAGAGAATTTACGCCTGGTAATAGTTCTAAAAGCTTGTTTTTGTTTTTTGAAAAATTCCAAGTTACTGTCCAATCAAAATCATCCGTTCTTATCGGAGAGACGTTAAGTAAGACTTCAATACCTTTGTTTTCCAATTTACCAGCATTCGCAACTGTCGAGGTATATCCTGTAGCAGCGTCAACTTGAACTGGAGTAATCAAATCTTCAGTAAGTTCGTCGTAATAAGTGATGTCAAAGTTGATTCTGTTGTTAAGAAAGCCCATTTCCAGACCCACTTCCCAAGTAGTCTTGTTTTCAGGTTTTAGATTTGGATTGTTGTTCTTGCTTGGTTGGGAAAAACGAGGTTCTCCGTTAAATACCGGTCTGTCATCAAAAACATTCCTTAATTGGTAAGGATCAGTGTCACTACCTACTTCAGCATAACCCCCTCGTACTTTACCAAAGGCAAGCCAGTTGGCGTTAATTAGCTGAGAAAAAACAACACTACCAGATACTGAAGGGTAAAAGAAAGAGTTGTGTGCCGCCGGAAGTGTGGACGACCAGTCATTACGTCCTGTTACAGTTAAATAATACGTGTTATCGTACCCAAAGGATGCAGATCCAAAGACACTCTCAATCTTTCTTTCAGAATCGTAGTCGTTTACGAAAGGGTTTGACTTAGAGTTGCTAATATTGTAAATGCCATCTACTACAAGACCGCCGTTGGTTTCTCCAGATAATGAGTGGTATTCATTAACTCTTTTGTTGGCACCAACAAAGGCGTTAATGTTTAATTTATCGTTTATGAAATTATTGTCATAATGGAGTAAAGCTTCGTAATTAATCTCTGAGAAATCACGATCAATTTCGTAGTAACCAGACTCTCCTTGAGATCCTATTGCGGTTCTATCACTTCTTCTATCATCATAGTTGTCGGTATAAATTTTACCTGTTACGAAAAGTTCGTCAGTAAAATTATACTTCAATCCTACATCTCCAAAATACCTTGACCTTTTATCTTGTGAAGTGTTTTTATTTATCGTCCAATACGGGTTGTCTGTGTATCTTACAGTAGCATCATTATATGCTGTTCTGTTCCAAGAACGCTGAGTTCCATCAGGTAGCATATATTTTTTTAAACGCTCCATATCCAATGATGTTTGGCCAAATTGGAAAAACTGCTGAATGACACCAGCACCAGTATAACCAATTGAAGGACGATTGAAACCATCAGTTACCGTAAAGTTAATACCGGCATTGACTTCTAATCTATCGGTGATTTTTGCAGACCCATTAAAGTTTAATGATGTTTTGTCAAGTGATGAATTAGGTACAATTCCCGTTTGTTGTGTATTGTTAATCGATAACCTCATTTGAGATTTTTCAGATCCAGTTGAAAAAGCCACACCATTATTATAGGACATCCCTGTATTGAAGAAGTCCTCGCGGTCATATTTAGGATATACCCATGCACGCGGATTCAAATAATCTTCTGGAAATTCAGGATCAAATGCATCCCAATGTAATACTCTACGATTAGGATCGTAAGCTGGTCCCCATGATTCATCGGTGGCGTAATCTACAATGTCGTAGGTTTGTCCATTGATGGTCGCTTGTGCAAAATCTGAGGCTCCACTACCTCCACCGTAAAGTTTTTGAACTTTCGGGATGATGCTGATAGACTCAAAACTGATTCCAGAGTTGAATGTAATTTCAGATTTACCTGATTTACCTGATTTGGTAGTAATAAGAATCGCTCCATTGTTTGCTCTATTACCGTATAATGCTGCTGCAGCACCACCTTTAAGAACGTTCATGGAAGCAATGTCATCAGGGTTGATATCAAAACCAGTATCTCCATAATCGACACCTCCGCCTCCAGTTTGAGTTCCAGTAGAATTATAGTTACTGTTATCCAATGGGATACCATCTACTACAATTAATGGACGGTTGTTTTGGGTGATCGAACCGATACCTCTTAGAACAATTCGCGTTGAACCTCCTAAGTTACCTGATGGCGAACTGATTTGAACACCTGCGACTTTACCGCTTAAAGCGCCAAGTGCATTTGCGTTTCTCGACTCAACGAGTTCTTCACCAGCAATTTGTTGGGTAGAATACCCCAATGATTTTTTCTCTCTCGAAATACCCAATGCCGTTACAACTACTTCATCAAGCATTGCAGCGTCTTCCTGCATAGTAACGTTAAGTGTATTTGACGCCCCAACGGTAATTTCTTGGGATTTTAGCCCGATATAGGTGAAAGAGAGAACATCACCTGTATCAGCATTAATGGAGTATTTTCCATCAAAATCTGATTGTGTACCTGTTGTGGTTCCCTTTACAATAATGTTAACTCCGGGAAGCGGCAGACCTGACTGGTCCGTTATGGTTCCCGAAACCACTTTGTCTTGCGCATACAACGTATGTGCGACTAACACTACCAAGAGTGTTAGAATTACACGAAATTGTGTTCTCATATTTAAATTAATTTGAATTAGCCTGGTTCAAAAGTCCTAATAAAAAGTTAAAAAACCAATTAAAACTTCGGGGAATTTTAAATTAATCTAAATAAAATTATTTACGGTATTGATCTTCAAAGATTTATATTAACTAAATCGATTGAGATAGTACGTTTCGATTACATTGAAGAGAGGAGGGGCTTGATAATGATGTTTTTTTATAGAACATTTGGTTCAAACGAAGCTGGATCAAATCAAGAAGAAATTTTACAGTAAGAAAATATTAAAAAGTTGCCGACAGACTGATATGAATTTTAGAATTTGACAGCTTAATACTTTGATTTTCTGAACTGCCATTACTATAGTTCAATTTAAAAAGCCCAGCTTGTGTGAGCACTCCAAATCCAAAACCTAATCCTAAGAGTTTGCTTTTCAGATCAAGGATCTGATTTTCGTAATAGGCGAGGTCGATAATGGAATTAACATAGAGATTGCTCGAGACTTTATATCGATACTCTGTATTGAATACGGCATATAAATTGGCTGTCAAGCTATTTTCTTCAAAGCCTCTTATGGAGTTAATCCCCCCAAACCGAAATAATTCGTTTTCAATATATGTATCCGAATCTAAAATCGCAGCACTGACCTGACCATAAATACTATTCCTGAGATTAAGATTGACTATTTTAAAACTGTTCAATTCCAGTTTAGTTTGTGATTGACCAATGTCTTCAATGGTTCTTTTGCCCATTCCCGCAGATATGTCAAACTGAAAGTTGACAGGAAACAACTTATCATAGCGTTGTGGTCTTATATGAATATAACTGAGGTTGTAAAATGTCGATTTAAAATCGTTAATAGTCAAATTAAGGTTGTCCAATAAATTGGTAGATGCCTGTGTATTGATGCCCAATGCCAGGCTGTTTTTTGGATCGAATTGATAATCCATTTTGGCAAACTGGGTTGTGGTAACAAAAGAAGAATCCTTTTTGAAAATATTGAGGCCCAGTTGCAACCCTATTGGAGACCCAAATAAATAGGGAAGTTTTGCTTTGACATCAAAAGTCTTTTGCTCACTTTCGTCACTTTTATAGAGCAATCGGAGTGATTCACCGTAATTGAGATTGTTGATCAGGTGGAGATTGAGGTAGCCATCAAACTCTAGTTTATCGGTATCGGTGTTTGTGCCAAAACCCAAGAATCCATCAAACGTATTGCTTTTTTGTTTTTCTACATATATATATAGTAAGGTCGAATCTTTAGTGAAAAGTATTTCAGGATCTTTTATTTGGGCGGCAAACTGTAAATTCTCTAAAGCCTCCGTTTTTTCTCTTATGGTTTTTAAATTGAAGGCTTGCTTGCTTTTAATCTTTAGGTAGCGCTTTACATAAGGTTTTGGGAATTTATCGTAGCCTTTAACAATAACGGTATCGATTGTTCTTTGCAGTTGTGCTACAATGTTTAAGTCGGCATATAAAACACCTGCCTCTTTTCTGATATTGGTAAGTTGAAGTTTAGAAAAAGGATCTCCTGTGTTTGCAATCTCAGCGTTCAATGTTTTAAGGGATGCTTCCAGGGAATTAATTTCAACTTCGAAATAGTTTTCCGTGATGACATTTGATACTAATTTCAGGATTTTTCGATTAAAACCAGTGTCAAAATGAATTCTGGCCGTTGTATAGCGTTTGCCTAAAATATATGTGGCGACAAAAGATGAGTCGTTGACTTTTTTTAAATCGAGAAACTCACTTTCCAAATAACCTAAATGGGATAAGGAATTTGCTATTGAATTGACCTCCAATTCAAGTGAATTAAAGTCGCTAAACCTCTGTTGGTAGCCCAAAGCGTCAAGTATGATTGTTGCATCCTCATTGGCCCCGAGAGCTTTTAACTCTAAAGATTGAGCTAAAAGGTTTGAAGTGGATAGCCATCCGACAAGAAATATGAAAGCGGTTGTTTTTAAGGTCATGTTAAGCTTAAACATCTTCAAAGCTAACGGAAATTTTTGTCTAAAAATATGTACTATGTTAAATAAATGGTCAAAGATTTAAAAATTAATCACTTTACATTTGAAAAAAAGAAATTATTTTCTACCTTTGCAGCCCTCAAAAGCGAGGAGTAAAATAAATTTATATAGAAATATATGCCAACAATTTCACAATTAGTACGAAAAGGAAGAACCAAAATAACCAAGAAGAGTAAATCGGTTGCCCTTGATTCGTGTCCACAAAGACGTGGTGTGTGTACTCGTGTTTACACGACGACACCTAAGAAACCTAACTCAGCAATGCGTAAGGTAGCAAGGGTTCGTTTGACAAACGGAAACGAGGTCAACGCATACATCGGCGGCGAAGGTCACAATCTACAGGAGCACTCGATAGTATTGGTTAGAGGTGGAAGGGTAAAAGATTTGCCAGGAGTTAGATATCACATCGTTCGTGGTGCCTTAGACACCGCAGGTGTTACAGGTAGAACACAACGTAGATCTAAATACGGAACAAAACGCCCTAAAAAGTAAAACAAGTTAGGTGTTATGAGTTATGAGTTATGAGTGCGTTTGCCTCAATCTCTAACCTCTGACGACTAATAACTAAAAACTTAAGAAGAAGACATGAGAAAAAGAGCAGCAAAAAAGAGACCGCTTTTACCAGATCCACGTTTTAACGACCAGTTAGTAACTCGTTTCGTTAACATGATGATGTGGGATGGAAAGAAGTCTGTGGCATTTAAAGTATTTTATGATGCAATTGACATTGTAGAATCAAAGAAAACTGACGAAGAAAAAACAGCCTTGGAAACATGGAAAGATGCTTTATCTAACGTAATGCCTCACGTAGAAGTACGTAGTCGTCGTGTTGGAGGTGCAACATTCCAAATTCCAATGCAGATTCGTCCAGACCGTAAAGTATCTACAGCCATGAAATGGATGATCAGTTACTCACGAAAAAGAAATGAAAAATCTATGCCAGCAAAACTTGCAGCTGAAATTTTAGCCGCAGCCAAAGAAGAAGGTGCTGCCGTTAAAAAACGTATGGATACACATAAAATGGCAGAAGCTAACAAAGCATTCTCACACTTTAGATTCTAAAACATGGCAAGAGACTTATTACTTACAAGAAATATAGGAATTGCAGCACATATTGATGCTGGAAAAACAACAACAACAGAACGTATCTTATTTTATACCGGTGTCAACCATAAATTAGGTGAAACTCACGAAGGATCATCTACTATGGACTGGATGGAGCAAGAAGCAGAGAGAGGTATTACCATTACTTCAGCTGCAACGACTTGTGATTGGGTATTTCCAAAAGAAAATGGAGAGCCAACAGAAGATGCTCAAAGCTATCACTTTAATATTATTGACACTCCAGGTCACGTTGATTTTACGGTTGAAGTAAACCGTTCATTACGTGTTCTTGATGGCTTGGTGTTCTTGTTTAGTGCAGTTGATGGTGTTGAACCGCAATCTGAAACTAACTGGAGACTTGCCGATAACTATAAAGTTCCAAGAATTGGGTTTGTTAACAAAATGGACCGTCAAGGTGCCAACTTTTTAGAGGTTAACAAACAGGTTAAAGAAATGCTCGGATCTAATGCAGTGCCAATTGTATTGCCTATTGGAGACGAGGGTGATTTTAGAGGTGTTGTTGATTTAGTGAGAAATAGAGCTGTAGTTTGGCACGATGAAAACTTTGGTGCTACTTATGATGTGGTGCCTATTCCTGAAGAGATGAAGGAAGAGGTTCGTGAATACAGAGCTTTATTAATAGAAGAAGTAGCGAGTTACGACGAAAACTTATTAGAGAAATTCATGGAAGATGAAGACTCTATTACAGAAGTAGAAGTACATGCTGCATTAAGAGCTGCCGTTATGGATATGGCCATTATCCCAATGATATGTGGGTCATCATTCAAAAACAAAGGAGTTCAATTTTTATTGGATGCTGTTTGTCGCTACCTACCTTCTCCAATGGATAGAGAAAGTGTAATTGGAGTCAATCCAGATACGGAAAAAGAAGAAAGACGTAAACCAAGTGTGAAGGAGCCATTTGCTGCTTTGGCATTTAAGATTGCTACAGATCCTTTTGTAGGTCGTTTGGCATTCTTTAGAGTTTATTCTGGACGTTTAGATGCTGGTTCTTATATCTTGAACAACCGTTCAGGTAAAAAAGAACGTATCTCACGTATCTACCAAATGCACTCCAACAAGCAAAATGCACTTGATTATATCGAGGCAGGAGATATTGGAGCTGCAGTAGGATTTAAAGATATCAAGACTGGTGATACCATGTCTGATGAAAAACATCCAATTGTTTTAGAGTCTATGGACTTCCCAGATCCAGTTATTGGTATCGCTGTGGAACCAAAAACTAAAGCTGATGTTGATAAAATGGGTATGGCTTTGGCTAAGTTGGCTGAAGAAGATCCAACGTTTACAGTAAGAACTGATGAGGCATCAGGACAGACGATTATTTCTGGAATGGGTGAGCTTCACTTAGATATTATTGTTGACCGTATGCGTCGTGAGTTCAAAGTTGAAGTCAACCAAGGTGCACCACAAGTTGAATATAAAGAAGCTATTACCAAAGCGGCACAGCACAGAGAAGTTTATAAAAAACAATCTGGTGGTCGTGGTAAGTTTGCTGATATCCAATTCACATTGGAGCCAGCTGATGAAGGTAAAGTAGGATTGGAGTTTATTTCTGCTATTAAAGGTGGTAACGTTCCTAAGGAATTTATCCCATCTATTGAAAAAGGATTTAAACAAGCTATGGTCAACGGCCCATTGGCAGGCTACGAAGTTGATGCTATGAAAGTAACATTGACAGATGGTTCTTACCATGATGTCGATTCTGATCAACTATCATTTGAATTGGCTGCAAGAATCGGATTTAGAAATGCTGCAAAAGCTGCTAAAGCTGTGATCATGGAACCAATCATGAAAATTGAGGTGATCACACCAGAAGAAAACATGGGTGACATTGTAGGAGATTTGAACCGTCGTAGAGGACAAATGAGTGACATGGGTGACAGAGCTGGAGCTAAAACTGTTAAAGCAACTGTGCCATTATCTGAAATGTTTGGTTATGTAACTACATTAAGAACATTGTCTTCAGGTCGTGCAACATCAACAATGGAATTTTCACATTATGCTGAAACACCTTCTAATATATCTGAAGAAGTGATTAAAGCAGCTAAAGGCGTCGAAGCTTAAATTATAAGAAAATGAGTCAAAAAATCAGAATAAAGCTAAAATCATACGATCACAGTTTAGTAGACAAATCTGCTGACAAGATTGTGAAAACAGTAAAAAGTACAGGCGCAGTTGTAACGGGACCAATTCCATTACCAACACACAAGAAAATTTTCACTGTACTACGTTCTCCACACGTCAACAAGAAAGCTAGAGAGCAGTTCCAATTAAGTTCATACAAAAGACTTTTGGACATCTATAGTTCTTCATCAAAAACTATTGATGCTTTGATGAAGCTTGAATTGCCAAGTGGTGTAGAAGTAGAGATCAAGGTATAGAGACGCAATTTTTTGCGTCTGAACAAAGAAAGGCGCAATGCATCGCGCTTCAACATGTCCTAAGCTGCGGGCGAGGGAAAAACGGTAAAAATACATTCAGGGCTGAAGTATTTTCGGCCCTGAGTATTTTGGATCCGTACGGACAAGTCGCGACTTGTCCGTACAAGCAAGCAAAAATTAAATAGTAAGTAATTAATAATAATCAATAAATAATAATTATGTCTGGGTTAATAGGAAAAAAGATCGGTATGACCAGCATCTTTGATGAAAACGGGAAAAACATTCCTTGTACAGTAATCGAAGCTGGACCATGTATCGTTACCCAAGTCAGAACCGAAGAGGTTGACGGGTATAGTGCTCTTCAACTTGGTTTCGATGACAAGACAGAGAAAAGCGCCACAAAAGCTGAAGCAGGTCATGCTAAGAAAGCCGGTACTTCTGTTAAAAGAAAAGTCGTTGAATTCCAAGGGTTTGGAGGAGATTACAAATTAGGTGATGCTATCACTGTAGAACATTTCATCGAAGGTGAATATGTTGACATTGCAGGTACATCTAAAGGAAAAGGATTTCAAGGTGTCGTTAAGCGTCACGGATTTGGTGGTTCAGAAATGACCCACGGTCAGCAAAGTATGGGTAGAGCTCCTGGTTCTGTTGGTGCAGCTTCTTATCCTGGAAGAATATTCAAAGGAAAGAAGATGGCCGGAAGAATGGGTGGCGAAAGAGTGAATGTTGAAAATTTAAGAGTTTACAAGGTAGTTCCTGAAAAGAACTTATTGGTGGTCAAAGGATGTGTTCCTGGTCATAAGAACTCTTATGTAATTATTCAGAAATAATGAAAGTAGCAGTTGTAGATTTAAACGGAAAAGACACGGGTAGAAAGGTTGAGCTTTCTGCAGATGTGTTTGCTATTGAGCCTAATAATCATGCGGTTTACTTAGATGTTAAGCAATTTCTTGCTAACCAACGTCAAGGAACGCATAAGGCTAAGGAAAGAGCAGAAATCTCTGGAAGCACACGTAAGATAAAAAAACAGAAAGGTACAGGTACTGCACGTGCAGGATCTATCAAGTCTGGAATTTTTAGAGGTGGTGGACGAATGTTTGGTCCAAGGCCAAAAAACTATAGCTTCAAATTGAACAAAGGCCTTAAGCGTTTAGCGCGTAAATCAGCCTTAACAATGAAAGCTAATGACGAGGCAATCGTGGTAATGGAAGACTTCAATTTTGACTCCCCAAAAACCAAAAACTTCACTAACGTATTGAAAGCGTTGGGTGTTGAGAATAAAAAGTCTTTGTTTGTGTTGGGAGCGTCAAATAATAATGTATATTTGTCCTCACGTAATTTAAAAGGTTCTGACGTTATAATGAACTCAGAATTAAGCACTTACAAGATTTTAAATGCAAACAAATTAATCCTTTTGGAGAGCTCTTTAGAAGGAATTGAATCGAATTTAAGTAAATAAGGAAACATGAGCATCTTAATTAAACCTATAATCACTGAAAAAGCGACAGCTAATAGCGAGTTAAATAACTGCTATAGCTTCCAAGTGAATACGAAGGCGAACAAGGTTGAAATAAAAAAAGCGGTGGAAGCTGCTTATGGCGTTTCCGTTGAAAAAGTTCGTACTATAAATGTCCGTCCAGATAGAAGAACCCGTCACACAAAGACAGGTATTCAAAATGGTAAAACAAATGCTGTCAAAAAAGCAATTGTACAACTGGCGGAAGGGGAATCTATTGATTTATACACTAACATGTAATTAAAGACAAATGTCAGTAAGAAAATTAAAACCGATCACACCAGGTCAGCGATTTAGAGTAGTAAATGGTTATGACGCCATTACTACTGATAAGCCGGAAAAGAGCTTGCTCGTTCCGAACAAAAGATCGGGTGGTAGAAACAGTCAAGGAAAAATGACCATGCGCCAAATTGGTGGAGGTCATAAAAGAAGGTATCGTATCATCGATTTCAAACGTAACAAAACTGGAGTTCCAGCAGAAATTGCATCTATCGAGTACGATCCAAACAGAACGGCATTTATCGCTCTTTTGAATTATCAAGATGGTGAGAAACGTTACATTATTGCTCAAGCTGGTATGAAAGTAGGGCAGAATGTAGTTTCTGGAACTGAGAATATTGCTCCAGAAATTGGAAATGCAATGACATTGAAGCATGTACCGCTTGGTACTATTATTTCATGTATTGAATTGCGTCCGGGACAGGGAGCTATTATGGCAAGAAGTGCTGGTTCATTCGCCCAATTAATGGCGAGAGATGGAAAATTTGCATCCGTGAAATTGCCTTCTGGCGAAACACGTTTGATTCTTGTAGAATGTATGGCGACAATTGGCGCGGTATCTAATCATGATCATCAATTGATTGTCTCTGGTAAAGCAGGTCGATCAAGATGGTTAGGAAGACGTCCACGTACAAGACCGGTAGCAATGAACCCTGTCGATCACCCAATGGGTGGTGGTGAAGGACGTGCTTCAGGTGGTCATCCAAGATCAAGAAACGGAATTCCAGCTAAAGGTTATAGAACACGTACTAAAACCAAAGCGAGCAACAAGTATATTGTAGAACGTAGAAAGAAATAATTGAGATAATATGGCACGTTCATTAAAAAAAGGACCTTACATCCATTATAAATTGAGTAAAAAAGTTGAAGAGAATGTAGCTTCAAATAAAAAGACGGTAATCAAAACGTGGTCTAGAGCCTCTATGATTTCACCAGATTTTGTTGGACAAACAATCGCTGTTCACAATGGTCGTCAATTTGTACCAGTTTATGTAACTGAGAACATGGTAGGTCACAAGTTAGGAGAATTTTCACCAACCCGATCTTTTAGAGGTCACGCAGGTGCAAAAAATAAAGGTAAAAAATAAGTAGAGCTATGGGAAGTCGTAAAAAACAAATGGCAGACGCTATTAAGGAAGAAAAAAAGCACATCGCTTTTGCTAAACTTAATAACTGTCCTACATCACCGAGAAAAATGCGCTTAGTTGCGGATTTGGTTAGAGGACAAAAAGCTGAGATGGCTCTAAATATCTTAAGATTTAGCCCGAAAGAAGCATCTCGTCGTTTAGAGAAGTTGGTGCTTTCAGCAATTGCCAATTGGCAAGCAAAAAACGAAGATGCAAGCATTGAAGATGCTGACTTGTTCGTTAAAGAGATCAGAGTAGATGGTGGCGCAATGTTGAAGAGACTACGTCCAGCACCTCAAGGTCGTGCACACAGAATTAGAAAACGTTCCAACCACGTGACCGTGGTTATTGGAGCAAAAAATAACACACAAGCTTAAATAGAGATATGGGACAAAAGACAAATCCAATCGGAAATCGTTTAGGAATTATCAGAGGATGGGAATCTAACTGGTATGGTGGCAATGATTATGGAGATAAACTTGCTGAAGACGACAAGATTAGAAAATATATCCATGCTCGTTTATCTAAAGCAAGTGTGTCGAGAGTAATTATTGAGCGTACGCTTAAACTTGTAACCGTTACTATCACAACTGCAAGACCAGGTATCATTATCGGGAAAGGTGGTCAAGAGGTAGACAAGTTAAAAGAAGAGCTTAAGAAAATTACTGATAAGGAAGTTCAATTGAACATCTTCGAGATCAAGAGACCAGAATTGGATGCCTTTTTAGTGGCATCTAGCGTTGCTCGTCAAATCGAGAATCGTATTTCTTACAGACGTGCCATCAAGATGGCTATTGCTGCAACAATGCGAATGAATGCTGAAGGAATCAAGATTCAAATTAGTGGTCGTTTAAACGGTGCTGAAATGGCACGTTCTGAGCACTACAAAGAAGGAAGAATTCCATTATCGACGTTTAGAGCCGATATTGATTATGCTTTAGTTGAGGCACATACTACTTACGGTAGATTGGGTGTTAAAGTGTGGATCATGAAAGGTGAAGTATATGGTAAAAGAGAGCTTTCACCGTTAGTTGGTTTATCCAAAAAACAAGGTGGCAAAGGAGGATCTGATTCGCCAAGACGTGGTGGGAATAACAAGGCCCGACGTAGAAAGTAATTTTTAAAGTAAAAGAAAAATGTTACAACCTAGAAAGACAAAATTCCGTAAGCAGCAAAAAGGCCGCATGAAAGGAAATACCGGTAGAGGACATGAACTTTCAAATGGAATGTTCGGAATAAAATCGGTACACGAAACGGGAATGTTTTTAACATCTCGTCAAATTGAAGCAGCTCGTATTGCAGCTACACGTTATATGAAAAGAGAAGGGCAACTTTGGATCAAAATATTTCCAGACAAGCCTATCACCAAGAAACCTCTTGAAGTACGTATGGGTAAAGGTAAAGGTGCTGTAGAATATTGGGTAGCGGTAGTAAAACCTGGTAGAGTTATGTTTGAAGTAGGTGGCGTGCCAATAGACGTTGCAAAAGAAGCATTACGTTTGGCAGCTCAAAAATTACCTGTAAAAACAAAATTCCTAATCGCCAGAGATTACGGTGTTTAATATATAGATATTATGAAGCAATCAGAAATTAAACAGCTTTCTACAGCTGAATTACAAGATAAGTTAGGTGAAACTAAAAAGAGTTATGCTGACCTGAATATGGCTCATGCTATCTCACCGTTAGAAAATCCGATTCAATTACGCAACGTGAGACGTTCTGTAGCAAGAATTGCAACCGAATTAACTAAAAGAGAAGTACAATAATTTGTATTCCGCTGAAAGATGGAAAAAAGAAATTTAAGAAAAGAACGTATAGGAGTTGTAACTAGTAACAAAATGATGAAATCCATCGTTGTTGCCGAAGTTAAAAAAGTAAAACATCCTATGTATGGAAAATTCGTGTTAAAAACGAAAAAATACGTTGCACACGATGAGACAAATGACTGTAACATTGGAGATACGGTAAAGATCATGGAAACAAGACCTTTAAGTAAATCTAAATGTTGGAGACTAGTAGAAATAATTGAAAGAGCTAAGTAATTATGTTACAACAAGAATCAAGATTAAAAGTAGCTGATAACACTGGAGCAAAGGAAGTATTGACTATCCGTGTTCTAGGTGGTACTAAAAGAAGGTATGCTTCTCTAGGTGACAAGATAGTTGTTTCTGTAAAAGATGCAACACCTAATGGTAACATCAAAAAGGGAGCTGTTTCTACAGCTGTTGTTGTACGTACCAAAAAAGAGGTAAGACGCCCAGACGGATCATATATCAGATTTGATGATAACGCTTGTGTACTTTTAAATCCGCAAGGAGAAATGAGAGGCACGCGTGTTTTTGGACCTGTAGCAAGAGAACTTCGTGATAAGCAATTCATGAAAATTGTATCATTGGCACCTGAAGTGCTGTAAAGACGCAGAATGTTGCGTTCCAACAGCTAAGCATTTCAAAAAAAGATAAAGATGACGACAAAGTTTAAAATAAAAACAGGAGATACAGTACAAGTCATTGCCGGAGACCATAAAGGTACAGAAGGTAAGGTTGTAAAAATCTTAAAGGAAAAAAACAAGGCAATCGTTGAAGGCGTGAACATGGTTAAGAAACATACTAAACCAAGTGCACAAAGTCCTCAAGGTGGCATTGTAGAGAAAGAAGCACCTATTCATATTTCCAACCTATCACTTTTGAACAAGAAAGGTGAAACAACACGTGTTGGTTATAGAATGGAAGGTGATAACAAAGTGAGATTTTCTAAAAAATCAAATGAAGTAATTTAGTTATGGCATATATTCCAAGATTAAAACAAGAGTATAAGGAAAAAGTAATTTCCGCTCTTACAGAAGAATTCGGATATAAGAACGTAATGCAAGTTCCTAAACTTCAAAAGATAGTATTATCAAAAGGAGTGGGTGCTGCAGTTGCCGATAAAAAATTAGTAGATCATGCAGTGGACGAATTGACTAAAATTTCAGGTCAAAAAGCGGTTCCTACAGTATCTAAAAAAGATATCGCATCGTTTAAATTACGTAAAGGTATGCCAATTGGCGCTAGAGTTACATTACGCGGAGAGCAAATGTATGAATTCCTAGACCGTTTGGTGACATCAGCATTACCACGAGTAAGAGACTTTAACGGTATTAAAGCTAAAGGCTTTGACGGTAGAGGAAATTACAACTTGGGTATTACTGAACAAATTATATTCCCAGAGATTGATATTGATAAAGTCAACAATATTTCTGGAATGGATATTACCTTTGTGACTTCAGCTGATACAGATAAAGAAGCAAAATCGCTATTAACAGAATTGGGTTTACCTTTTCAAAAGAATTAAGATATGGCTAAAGAATCAATGAAAGCCCGTGAGGTGAAAAGACAAAAAATGGTAGCTAAGTATGCTGAAAAACGTAAAGCTTTAAAAGAAGCTGGCGATTATGAAGGCTTACAGAAATTACCAAGAAATGCATCACCTGTACGTTTGCACAACCGTTGTAAATTGACCGGAAGACCAAGAGGGTATATTCGTACTTTTGGGGTTTCTCGTGTGACGTTTCGCGAAATGGCAAACCAAGGCTTGATACCAGGTGTGAGAAAAGCATCTTGGTAAAAACGCAATGCCTTGTGTTTCTGACACAAGCAATGGCCTTGCGTTTTTAACACAATGCGATTCATCGCATTGTAGAGATGCGATAAATCGCATCTTAGATGTTCAACATTTTATTTGCACATCTTAGTAAGAGTATAAACTGGGCAAAGGTTTGGAGAGAACCAAAAACCAAGTCCGCAATTTAATATAAATGAATACAGATCCAATCTCAGATTATCTAACGCGGGTTAGAAATGCAGTTATGGCCAACCACAGAGTTGTTGAAATACCTGCATCCAATCTAAAAAAAGAAATCACTAAAATATTATTCGACCAAGGATATATTTTAAGTTACAAGTTTGATGACTCTTCAGTACAAGGCACTATCAAGATAGCCCTTAAGTACAACAAAGAGACTAAAGAACCTGTTATCAGAAAAATTCAAAGATTAAGTAAACCAGGTTTACGTAAATACGCAAGCTCAAGTGAAATGCCAAGAATCCTTAACGGACTTGGAATTGCAATTGTTTCTACTTCTCACGGAGTAATGACAGGAAAGCAAGCGCATCGAGCGAATGTTGGTGGTGAGTTATTGTGCTACGTTTACTAAAAAAGGGAAGATATGTCAAGAATAGGAAATAATCCAATAGCAATCCCAGAAGGGGTTACAGTAGACGTCAAAGACAACGTAATTACCGTAAAAGGTAAGTTGGGTGAATTAGCTCAAGAATTTTCAAACGTTGAAATTACAGTTAAAGATGGTGAGGTGTCAGTTGCACGTCCATCAGACAGTAAAGAAGCAAGAACTAACCATGGTCTTTACAGATCATTGGTTAATAATATGGTACACGGCGTATCAGAAGGATGGACCAAACAATTGGAATTGGTAGGTGTAGGTTATAGAGCCACAAACCAGGGACAAAGATTAGATTTGGCTTTAGGGTTCTCTCATAATATCGTTTTATCAGTAGCTCCTGAAGTTACAGTAGAGACGATTTCTGAAAAAGGAAAGAATCCAATCGTAAAGTTGACTTCACATGACAAACAATTGGTAGGACAGGTAGCAGCGAAGATTCGCGGATATAGAAAACCTGAGCCTTACAAAGGAAAAGGAATCAAGTTTGTAGGAGAAGAATTAAGAAGAAAAGCAGGTAAATCAGCATAATCGTTTAGTTATGGCATTGACAAAAAATCAAAGAAGATTAAGAATAAAAAGCAGAATCCGAAAGGTTATTTCTGGAACAGAAACGAGACCTCGTTTGGCTGTATTTAGAAGCAATAAAGAAATTTATGCTCAAATTATAGACGATGTAACTGGTAATACTATTAGTGCTGCATCTTCAAGAGATAAAGATATTAGTTCTGCAAAAGGAACCAAATCAGAAATTGCTGCCCTTGTTGGGAAAGCGCTTGGTGAAAAAGCATTGAAGGCTGGTGTAGAAACAATCTCTTTTGATAGAGGTGGTTATCAATATCACGGAAGAGTAAAATCGTTAGCAGAAGGTGCTAGAGAAGCAGGACTAAAATTTTAAGACATTATGTATCGAAAATATAAAAACGCAGAATTAGTAAAGCCAAGTGGTTTAGACCTTAAAGATCATCTTATAGGGGTTCAGAGAGTTACTAAAGTTACTAAAGGTGGTAGAGCATTCGGTTTTTCAGCTATTGTTGTAGTTGGAGATGAAGCAGGTGTTGTTGGACAAGGTTTAGGGAAATCTAAAGATGTTGCAACTGCAATTGCAAAAGGAATAGAAGATGCCAAGAAAAACTTGGTAAGAATTCCACTTCTTAGAAAGACTTTACCTCACGAACAAAAAGGTAAGTACGGCGGAGCACGAGTTAATATTATTCCAGCTACCGAAGGTACTGGAGTTATTGCTGGTGGAGCTGTAAGAACGGTTTTGGAGGCAGTTGGTATCCAAGATGTATTATCAAAATCTCAAGGATCTTCAAATCCTCATAACGTAGTTAAAGCAACTTTTGATGCCTTGTTACAATTGAGAAGCGCAAAATCTGTTGCTAAGGATAGAGGAATTTCACTTGAGAAAGTATTTAACGGTTAATCAATACAATAATGGCAAAGATTAAAGTAAAAAAAGTAAAGAGTGCTATCAACCGTACGCTACAACAAAAGAGAATATTGGAATCTTTAGGTTTGCGTAAAATGAATCAGGTTGTTGAGCATGACGATACGCCAAGTATCCTTGGAATGATTAATAAAGTTCAACATTTAGTTTCTGTAGAAGAAATAAATTAACAATATGCTTTCAATTTTATTAAAGGTTTAATGAATTATTCAATCTGACCTTAATATAAAATAGAATTGAACAGATTAAACAAAATAATACAGCATAACAATGGATTTAAGTAATTTAAAACCGGCTGAAGGGTCAGTTAAAAATCAAGGAAAAAGAATAGGTAGAGGACAAGGTTCTGGAAAAGGTGGTACCGCAACTCGTGGTCACAAAGGTGCTAAGTCACGTTCTGGTTATTCTAAGAAAGTAGGATTTGAAGGAGGGCAAATGCCACTTCAAAGACGTGTGCCTAAGTTTGGATTTACAAATATCAATCGTGTGGAATATCAAGGTGTGAACCTCGATAAATTACAGCAGTTGGTGGATGATAAAGTCATTAAGGACACTGTTGATTTGGTGACACTTTTAGAACTAGGTATTGTGAACAAGAATGATCTTGTTAAAATATTAGGTCGTGGTGAATTAACATCAAAATTAACCGTAACTGCTCATAAATTTACTGCTTCAGCAAAAGCTGCTATTGAAGCTGCAGGAGGAGAAGCTGTAACTTTATAAGATTGTTTAGAGGATGAAATTTATAGAGACTTTAAAAAATGTTTGGAAAATAACAGAACTAAAAGATAGAATCATGCTTACGCTTGGTCTACTTTTAGTTTATCGTTTTGGTGCTCAAGTCGTTTTACCAGGTATTGATGCAAGTCAATTGGGTGAGTTGGCCAGTAATACGGATCAAGGTATTTTAGGGCTTCTTAATGCCTTTACAGGTGGAGCTTTTGCAAATGCTTCTGTATTTGCCTTAGGGATCATGCCATACATTTCAGCTTCAATTGTTGTTCAATTAATGGGTATTGCAATTCCTTACCTTCAAAAATTACAGAAGGATGGAGCGAGTGGCCAAAAGAAGATAACTCAAATTACACGTTGGTTGACCATCGCTATCTGTTTGGTGCAAGCACCTGGATACTTGGCAAGTTTACCAGCTTTGGGTATTCCTACATCAGCGTTTTTATTGGGAACAGGAACGATGTTCTATGTGTCTTCAGTAATTATATTGGTTACAGGGTGTGTCTTTGCAATGTGGTTGGGTGAAAAGATTACCGATAAAGGTATTGGTAATGGGATCTCATTATTAATTATGGTTGGTATTATTGCCCGTATGCCTGCATCTTTTGTTCAGAATTTTGCTTCAAGAGTAGAAGGTGGTGGAAACGGTGGAATGATGATGGTATTAATTGAATTGGTAATTTGGTTTGTGATCATTTTACTATCGATCATGTTGGTCATGGGTGTTCGTAAGATTGCCGTCCAATATGCACGTCGTACTGCCTCTGGTGGATACGAAAAGAATGTGTTTGGATCAAGACAATTTTTACCATTAAAATTGAACGCTTCTGGTGTAATGCCAATTATCTTTGCACAGGCAATTATGTTTGTTCCTACTTTAATTGGTAAAGGATTAGGTGAAGGTCCTGTTGGACAATGGTTACAAACTAATTTCAATGACTTTTTTGGTCTTTGGTACAATATAGTATTCGGATTGTTGATTATCGTATTTACGTATTTCTACACCGCGATTACTGTACCAACCAATAAAATGGCAGATGATTTAAAACGTAGTGGTGGTTTTATACCTGGTATTAGACCAGGAACTGAAACTTCTGAATATTTAGATAAGATAATGTCTCAAATAACCTTACCAGGTTCTATATTTTTGGCAATGATTGCTGTGTTCCCAGCGGTTGTAGTTAAACTGATGGGCGTACAGGATGGTTGGGCATTGTTCTTTGGTGGTACATCATTACTGATTATGGTAGGAGTGGCAATTGATACCATGCAACAGGTGAATTCATACTTATTGAACAAACACTATGACGGCTTAATGAAAACCGGCAAAAATAGAAAAGCAATAGCTTAATATTATTATGGCAAAACAAGCAGCAATAGAACAAGACGGATCAATTATTGAAGCATTATCAAATGCTATGTTCCGTGTAGAATTAGAAAATGGACACATTGTAACTGCGCATATTTCTGGTAAAATGCGTATGCACTACATTAAATTGTTACCAGGAGACAAAGTAAAATTGGAAATGAGTCCTTATGATTTATCAAAGGCTCGCATAACATACAGATATTAGATTGCGGATTGGCAATTTGGGGTTTCAATTATGAAATCAACAATCGTTAATCATCAATCGTTAATTATTAATCATTTATAAAATGAAAGTAAGAGCATCAGTTAAAAAAAGAAGTGCCGATTGTAAATTGGTGCGTCGAAAAGGAAGACTTTACGTCATTAACAAAAAGAATCCTAGATTCAAACAAAGACAAGGATAGATATGGCAAGAATTGCAGGTGTTGATATACCAAAACAGAAAAGAGGAGTAGTCTCTTTAACTTACATCTATGGGATAGGTGCAAGTAGAGCAAAAGATATCTTAGCCCAAGCTAAGGTTGACGAAAGCACAAAAGTTCAAGATTGGACTGATGATGAAATCAGTAATATTCGTGAGGCCGTAGGCGCTTTTACTATTGAAGGCGAATTACGTTCTGAAATTCAATTAAACATTAAGCGATTAATGGATATTGGATGTTACAGAGGTATTCGTCATAGAGTTGGACTTCCATTAAGAGGTCAGCGTACTAAAAACAACTCTAGAACTAGAAAAGGTAGAAGAAAAACTGTTGCTAACAAGAAAAAAGTAACTAAATAATAACAAGACATTAGTCATTAGTAATGAGACGTTAGATGAATCTGTCTGAAATGTAAAAGTCTAGGATTCTAACAACTAAAAGCTAACAACTATAAACTAAAAATTATGGCAAAGTCAAGTACAAAAGTTAAAAAACGTAAAGTTATTGTTGAAGCAAATGGAGAAGCGCATATCGCTGCCTCATTCAACAACATCATTATTTCTTTGACAAACAAAAAAGGTGATGTCGTTTCTTGGTCATCAGCTGGTAAGATGGGCTTTAGAGGTTCTAAAAAGAACACTCCGTATGCAGCTCAAGTAGCCGCTGAAGATGCTGCAGCTGTAGCAAGAGAAGCTGGACTAAAGAAAGTAAAAGTTTATGTAAAAGGACCAGGTAACGGAAGAGAATCTGCTATCCGTTCCATCCATAATGCAGGAATTGAAGTAACAGAAATTATTGACGTTACACCAATGCCACATAACGGATGTCGTCCTCCAAAACGTAGACGTGTATAATTTATACGCCAAATAGAATTAATATCAATCACATAATGTGGTTGATATTAGTTTTTTATGTGTAAATTTGCAAACTGAAAAAAAATAATAATCAAGTATCAACGAGAGATCACTGTTTATCGAAGGATAGATTAAGACCTTAATTCATAAACACTCTCATAATTTAATTTAAGAAATGGCAAGATATACTGGTCCTAAAACTAAAATAGCCCGAAAATTCGGTGAAGCTATTTATGGAGATGATAAAGCTTTCGAGAAAAGAAACTATCCTCCAGGTCAACACGGTGCAAACAAGCGTCGTGGAAAAAAATCTGAATATGCTCTCCAGTTAATGGAAAAGCAAAAAGCTAAATATACTTATGGTATTTTAGAAAAGCAATTCAGAAACATGTTTAAAAAAGCAACTGCTGCACGAGGTATTACTGGTGAAGTATTGTTACAATTATGTGAATCTCGTTTGGATAACGTGGTTTACAGATTGGGATTGTCGCCTTCACGTAGTGGTGCGCGTCAATTAGTTTCTCACAGACATATCACTGTTAACGGAGATATTGTGAACATTCCTTCTTACCAATTAAAAGTTGGTGACGTCATTGCTGTAAGAGAAAAATCGAAATCTCTTGAAGTCATTCAAAATGCATTGTCTAATTCTAGCAACGTGTATGAGTGGATGACATGGAACAGTGAAACTAAACAAGGTACTTATGTTTCAATTCCTGAAAGAGTTCAAATTCCAGAAAATATCAACGAGCAATTTATCGTCGAATTATACTCTAAATAATAACTGATACAAAACGCACTATGGCAATATTAAATTTTCAAAAGCCCGACAAAGTCATTATGATTGATTCAACTCCCTTTGAAGGGAAGTTTGAATTTAGACCTTTAGAACCAGGCTATGGATTAACAGTAGGTAATGCTTTAAGAAGAGTTTTGTTATCTTCTTTGGAAGGGTTTGCTATTACATCTGTGAGAATTGAAGGTGTTGATCACGAATTTTCTACAATTGCTGGCATCGTTGAGGATGTTACTGAAATTATTTTGAACTTAAAGCAAATTAACTTTAAGCGTCAAATTGATGAAATTGATAACGAAACTGTTACTATTTCTATTTCAGGACAAGACCAAATTACTGCTGGGGATTTTCAGAAATTCATCTCAGGATTTCAGGTGTTGAACAAAGACTTGGTCATCTGTAATCTAGATGCTAAAGTAAGCATCAATATGGAGTTGACTATTGAAAAGGGTAGAGGATATGTTCCTGCAGAAGAGAATAAAAAAGCATCTGCACCAATCGGAACCATCTTTACAGATTCAATTTTCACACCAATAAACAATGTGAAATACGCGGTTGAGAACTTCCGTGTTGAGCAAAAAACGGACTACGAAAAATTAATTTTCGAAATCATTACTGACGGATCAATCAATCCTAAGGATGCATTGACTGAAGCAGCTAAGATATTAATACATCACTTCATGTTATTCTCTGATGAGCGTATCACCTTAGAAGCTGATGAGATTGCACAAACAGAAACTTATGATGAAGAGTCACTTCACATGAGACAACTATTGAAAACCAAATTGGTTGATTTAGATCTTTCAGTACGTGCACTTAACTGTCTTAAAGCTGCAGAAGTAGATACTTTAGGCGATTTAGTGTCATACAACAAAAATGATTTGATGAAATTCAGAAACTTCGGAAAGAAATCTTTAACTGAACTAGAAGAACTAGTAGGTGGAAAAGGTTTGAACTTCGGAATGGATTTAAGCAAATACAAATTAGATAAAGACTAAACAATTTTAGATTTTACGATTTACGATTTCAGAATAGGGGAATTCGTAAATCGTACATCCTAAATCAAAAATCAATTAATCACTTCATAGTTTTGCTCCTCAAAATGGGTTGAAGCAAGATGGAGGTTATAAACAAATGTCATGAGACACGGAAAAAAAGGAAACCATTTAGGTCGTAAAACCGCACACAGAAATGCAATGTTGGCAAATATGGCTTGTTCTTTAATAGAACACAAACGTATCAACACTACAGTTGCAAAAGCAAAAGCTTTAAAACAATTTGTTGAGCCAATGATTACAAAGTCTAAAGAAGACACCACACATAACAGACGTATTGTGTACAGTAGACTTAGACAAAAAGAAGCGGTTGCTGAATTGTTCAGAGATGTTGCACCAAAAGTAGGTGATCGTCCAGGAGGATACACACGTATCATCAAATTGGGTAATCGTTTAGGTGATAACGCTGATATGGCAATGATCGAATTAGTAGATTTCAACGAGATCTACAATGCTGATAAACAACCTAAGAAAAAATCAACCCGTAGAGGTCGTTCTAAAAAATCTGATACTCCTGTTGCACCAGTTGCTCCAGTTGTTGATGATAAAGCAACCAACGAGGAAGAAGAATAAATGGGCATACATTTATAAATATAAAAAGGATAAACGTTTTAGTTTATCCTTTTTTTTATGCAATTTTGCAAGGTTTTTAAAACGCCCTGAAAGGTTTTAAATCCTTGTAGGTCTATACAACAGAACAACTTAACAAGTAATATTTTTTATTTTGAAATATACTAAAAAACACAAAGCCATCATTCTTCTTTCAGATGGCACTATTTTCCACGGTAAATCAATAGGAAAGGAAGGTTCAGCCTTCGGAGAAATTTGTTTCAACACTGGTGCCACTGGCTATCAGGAAGTTATTACAGATCCTTCATATTTTGGACAGCTCATGGTGGCAACCACGGCGCATTTAGGCAACTACGGGACCCATAAGGATGAAGTAGAATCTGATGCCATCCAAATAGCTGGATTGATCTGTAAGAATTTTAGTTATAACTATTCGAGACCGGCAGCAGATGCTTCTTTGGAGGAATTCTTGGAGAAGGACAATTTGTTCACTGTTTCCGACGTAGATACCCGTGCTTTAGTAAGTTATATTAGAGACAACGGGGCTATGAATGCCGTTATTTCTACTGAAGTAGACAATATAGAAAATTTAAAGAAACAATTGGCTGAAGTTCCTGAAATGGAAGGTCTTGAACTGGCATCAAAAGTGAGCACAAAAGAAGCTTATTTTGTAGGTGATGAAAACGCAACCTACCGTGTTTCTGCACTCGATTTAGGAATCAAAAAGAATATTCTTCGCAACTTGGCCAAAAAGGATGTGTACATTAAAGTGTTTCCATACGATGCCACTTTTGAGCAAATGGATGCTTTTAAACCTGACGGATTTTTTATTTCCAACGGTCCTGGAGACCCTGAACCATTAAAAAGCGCTATCACTTTGACCCAAGAGATCATGAAGCAAAATAGGCCGCTTTTCGGAATCTGTCTGGGGCATCAAATTATTGCTTTGGCCAATGGCATTTCAACCTATAAGATGAATAACGGGCATAGAGGTATTAACCATCCCGTAAAAAATCTTATTACTGGAAAAGGAGAGATCACTTCTCAAAACCATGGATTTGCCATCAATAGGGAAGAAGCGGAAAACCATCCGGATATTGAAATTACACATGTTCATTTAAATGATAATACCGTTGCAGGTCTCCGGATGAAATCAAAGAACGTGTTCTCTGTACAATACCATCCAGAAGCAAGTCCTGGCCCAAATGATGCAAACTACCTGTTTGATCAATTCATAGAAAATATCAAAAACAAATAGTATTAAAACCTCAAAAAACCATCGGCTTTTTTGAGGTTTTCTTATAGCGCAATCATTATCGCTGTTTTTATATGTAATTCTGAAGGTTAAGCGGAAGTTTGGACGAACTATTTCGTAAATTTACATTGAACAAACCATTCAGGTTTTGAAAACCTGAATGGTTTAATGGAGATATCACCAATAAAAAATATCAATAACAATAAAATATATAACAATGAGTATCATCATCAACATTCATGCAAGACAAATTTTTGATTCACGAGGTAATCCAACCGTTGAAGTCGATGTCGTTACAGAAAACGGCATTTTGGGACGCGCAGCGGTGCCTTCAGGAGCGTCTACGGGCGAACACGAAGCAGTAGAGCTGAGAGATGGCGGAAAGGCTTATATGGGCAAGGGTGTGCTCAAGGCGGTTGAAAATGTCAATGCCATTATTGCTCAGGAACTTTTGGGTACTTCAGTCTTTGAACAGAATAAAGTAGACCAGATGATGATTGATTTGGATGGAACCAAAAACAAATCTATATTGGGGGCCAACGCCATTTTGGGTGTCTCTTTAGCGGTTGCCAAAGCGGCAGCAGGTGAGTTGGGCATGCCATTGTACAGATATGTAGGCGGCGTTTCGGCCAATACACTTCCTTTACCAATGATGAACATCATCAATGGTGGGTCACATTCTGATGCACCTATCGCTTTTCAGGAGTTTATGATTATCCCTGTTAAGGCAAATAACTTCACGCATGCCATGCAAATGGGAACAGAAATTTTCCATCATCTTAAGGACGTACTTCATGGTAGAGGATTAAGTACAGCTGTTGGAGACGAAGGCGGATTTGCGCCAAACTTGGCAGGTGGTACTGAAGATGCTTTGGATACGATCAAAACAGCCGTTGAAAAAGCGGGTTACACTTTAGGTGACGATGTGATGATTGCTTTAGATTGTGCTGCAGCTGAGTTTTATGTGGATGGTAAGTACGATTATAGCAAGTATGAAGGCGATTCTGGAAAAGTAAGAACGAGTACAGAACAAGCGGATTACTTGGCAGAATTGGCGTCTAAATACCCAATCATCTCTATTGAAGACGGGATGGATGAAAACGATTGGGACGGCTGGAAATATTTGACAGAAAAAATTGGCAAAAAAGTGCAATTGGTAGGTGACGATTTATTCGTGACCAATGTCGAACGTTTATCAAAGGGAATCGAAAATGGTATTGCCAACTCAATCCTTATTAAAGTCAACCAAATTGGTACTTTGACAGAAACTATTGCTGCGGTGAATATGGCGCATAATGCTGGCTATACCTCAGTGATGTCACATAGATCAGGTGAAACTGAAGATCACACGATTGCAGATTTGGCAGTGGCTTTAAACTGTGGACAAATAAAAACAGGTTCAGCATCACGTAGTGATCGTATGGCGAAGTACAATCAATTGCTGCGTATTGAAGAAGAACTTGAGAATGTGGCCTATTTCCCAAAGGAAAAAGCATTTAAGATTAAGAAATAAGCTTACGATACCTAAATAATTTAAAAACCCAAACACTAATTTGTTTGGGTTTTTTGGTTAATGGCTCAGCCCAATTCCTACAATTGAAATAGTATCAGGTTTTAAAACGTATATAATAGCCCATTCGTTAATTCGTATTGTGATTTTGGAATGGTGACCACAGGGTAGGCATCAAAGTTGTAAATGAACGTGGTTTTAAAGGCAAGATCCTCCCATATCTTAAAAAGCACACTTGTAGTACTTGATAATCTGTAATCCTTTAGCTTATCCACTCGGGGTTGAAAATAACTGGTGCTGATAATTCCAAGGGTTTCGGTGGGGTAGAGGCTGAATGATAAATAGGCGCTTCCACGGATATCTTTGTTGATTCTATTCGTTGCAATTTCTGATGCTTTTTCATATTCATACATAATTAAAGTCCCCAAATAAAACCGATAATCGTCATTGGTGCTTAACTTGAATCTTGGTCCAGCACCAATAAGTCCTCTAAAATCTATTTCGGAAATCGCGTCATACTGAGCTTGCGCAAAGCCCTCCATCTTAATTTTTTCGGTAATCGTATAATTATAGCGCAAATGTTGGGTGCCTTTATTGACGAAAGATTCGCCCGCTGCCTTCTCAAATTTTAAATCATTGATAAAAAGCCATAATTCCTTCTTGTTATTATATTGAAGGTCTGCTTTGGTTGCAATTTTAAAGATGTTGTTCTTGTTTTTGATGAGGCTCGCATCCAAACTTACGGAGCCTGTCCATTTTGCAGAATCGGTCTTTTTTCTTAAAGTTTCTACATTGATCACCTGTGCTTGGGAATAGCTATATACCAATAAAAAGAGCAGACAATTAATTAGTCTCATAATGATCTTAATTTTAAAATAATAATTTTACTTTTCCTTAGAAAAACAGTGCAATACTTGGTGACATTCTTTAAAGAACAAATTTAAAAAACCAAATGAAGAACAGACCAAAATAGCCAATGTTTTGTATAGTTTTTATAAATATAAAGATTGTTAAAATGCTTGTTAAGTTGCTTTATATATCGTCATATATTTCGTAATTTCGTGACATCCATCAAATAAAAACTCAAAATAAAACTTATACATCCCTATGTCAGATAAAGCTACGATAGAAATACAAGGTAAAAAGTACGAATTTCCATTAATTGTAGGCACCGAAAAAGAGGTCGCCATTGATATCAGCAATTTAAGAAGTACAACAGATAATGTCATAACATTAGATCAAGGTTATAAAAATACAGGTTCTTGTGAAAGTGCCATCACATTTTTGGATGGTGAAAAGGGAATCTTAAGATATCGTGGATATTCTATTGAAGAATTGGCCGAAAAAGCCGATTTTCTTGAAGTGGCTTTCCTCTTGATTTTTGGTGAATTACCAACTAAATCACAATTGGAGAAATTCCATGCAGACATTAAGGCGCAATCAGTGGTTGATGAGGATATACGTAAGATAGTAGATGCATTTCCTAAATCTGCGCACCCAATGGGTGTTATTGCATCCCTTACCAGTGCACTAACAGCGTTTAATCCGTCTTCGGTAAATGTTGATTCTGAAGAGGATATGTATAAAGCTATTGTGAAAATCTTGGGTAAATTCCCGGTTTTGGTAGCTTGGACTTTCCGTAAAAAGAACGGTTTGCCTTTAGATTATGGTGATAAAAACCTAGGTTATGTGGAGAACATACTTAAAATGATGTTCAAACAACCTAATGAGGACTATAAAATCAATCCTATTGTTTTAAACGCGTTAGATAAATTGTTGATTCTTCATGCAGATCATGAGCAAAACTGTTCTACCTCTACGGTAAGAATTGCCGGATCATCTCACGTAGGTTTGTTCGCATCTCTTTCTACAGGTATCTCTGCACTTTGGGGTCCGCTTCACGGTGGCGCCAATCAGGCCGTATTGGAAATGTTGGAAGCTATTAATGTTGATGGTGGCGACACTGACAAGTATATGGCCAAAGCTAAAGATAGAGAAGATCCTTTCCGTTTGATGGGCTTTGGACACCGTGTATATAAGAATTTTGACCCAAGAGCTAAAATCATTAAAAAAGCAGCTGACGAAGTTTTGAACGATTTGGGTGTGGAGGACAAAATTTTAGATATTGCGAAAGCTTTGGAAAAGGAAGCTTTGAAAGATTCCTATTTTGTGGAGCGCAAGCTTTATCCTAATGTTGATTTTTATTCTGGAATCATTTACAGAGCCATGGGCATCCCAACTGATATGTTTACCGTAATGTTCGCCTTAGGCCGACTGCCAGGCTGGATTGCACAATGGAGAGAAATGAGATTGAACAAAGAGCCAATTGGAAGACCAAGACAGATTTACATTGGTGAAACTTTAAGACCTTTTAAAAATATAGATAAGCGTTAAAAGAATTCTATTAATGCAATAAAGCTTCATTTTTTCAAATGGAGCTTTTTTTATACTTTACGACATGCTAAAACTGAATATTAAAAACGAAACATCGAGGCTGAGGGCTGTTGTTTTGGGCACCGCCATTGATAATGGACCAACGCCCAAAGCAGAAGACGCTTACGACCCAAAATCATTGGAGCACATCAAGGCTGGAACTTATCCTATTGAAGCGGATATGGTACTTGAAATGGCGGCTGTTGCTAAAATATTTGAGAAATATGAGGTTAAGGTCTATCGTCCTGAACTGATCAAGGATTTCAATCAAATTTTTGCAAGGGATATTGCTTTTGTCATTGACGACAACTTTATCAAAGCAAATATTCTTCCGGATAGAGAAAAGGAGTTGGACGCCATTCAGTATGTCATTGATCAAATGGATCCTACAAAGGTTATTAGTCCTCCGGAGGAAGTCCATATTGAAGGTGGCGACGTGATGCTCTGGAACGACCATATCTTTGTAGGCACCTATAAAGGCAGCGATTATAGAGATTATATTACCGCTCGTACAAATATGGAGGGCGTCAATTTTATAAAGGAAATGTTTCCTCATAAAATTGTCAAGGAATTTGATTTGGTGAAATCGAGAATTGAACCCAGAGATAATGCCTTGCATTTAGACTGTTGTTTTCAACCTGTGGGAAAAAATAAAGGTATTATTTATAAAAGTGGTTTTAGAGAGGAAAGTGACTATATGTATTTGGTCAATTTGTTTGGGAAAGAAAATCTATTCCATATCACGCGTGAGGAAATGTACCATATGTATAGTAACGTGTTCTCTATTTCAGAAGATGTGGTCATATCAGAGCGGAATTTCACTCGTTTGAATGATTGGCTTCGATCTAAGGGTTTTATTGTGGAAGAAGTACCTTATGCCGAAATATCCAAGCAGGAAGGTTTGTTGCGTTGCAGTACGATGCCTTTAATCAGGGATTAATCAATCAAAATTAAATTAAGATAAAACGGGAACATTACAGATGGTTGGTAGTATTCCCGTTTTTTTATTTATAAATTTTCTTTATTATGTCATTATTGGGATGGAAACGAGAAATGAAGCACATAAAGTCAAAATAAAATAATAGCTTATATTTTCAGTAAAATAAAAATAGAAGAACAGGATGGTGTTTAATAGCGAATAAACAAGGAATGTGTTAACTATAAAACTATTGCGTTCGTCTTCATAAAACAATAATGCAGAAAAAACAATAATGCTACTAATAATAAAATAAGAAAGAACTTTTACGATCTTTTTACTTTTCGTTTCATCAAAAAGGCTTTTGTCTAAAAACAATTTAACGGGAAAAAAATAAAAAGCTAGAGGTAATGCAATCAGCAAATAAGAAAAATTAGGTATTACATTCTTACTGCTGAGAAAGCGCAGGACAGCAAGGATTAATATGAAAATATAATCTCTTTTTAAAAGTGTTTTAATAGCCATAATCTTTAATTGGAATGAATAGTTTGGGTTCTCGTTTCTTGGGTACATGCAAAGGAATAGTATTACCAATGCAGTCATCTAAAAACTCGAACGCAATAAATATATTTGAATAAAATATGATAAACAATGCCTATATGAAAATACTTTAGAAAGTAATCAGTCTATTTCCCGTACAGGAAATAATGATTGACCAAATCAATATAAATGCGTTTCGCCTCGTCTGGGGTCACACTTTTTACTTGAAAAAGGGCATTGGTCTTAAAAGCAGTGATGATAGGTTTCTTGCCTCTTGGGGTCTTGTAGTTATTGGTTGCCTTTTTGTAATAGGCGTAAAGACGAAGTAACAGATCTGCAGGGAATGGTTCTGTGTAGCTGTTGATACGCTCTACAGCCTCATTAAATTCAATATCTAAACTATCTGAAGTCATTTTGTTTCTGCAATTACACTCATGCCACCTTTAACTTTTTGATTAAGTGTCACTCTTATATCAGCATCTAAAGGTAAAAATAAATCTACTCTCGAACCAAATTTTATAAATCCAGAATCAGCACCTTGTTGAATTTCGTCATCTACTTGCGCATAATTGACAATACGTTTTGCTAATGCGCCAGCAATTTGACGGTATAAAACTTGACCGAAAAATTTGTTTTCAACCACGACGGTGGTACGCTCATTTTCTTCACTGGCTTTGGGATGCCATGCCACCAGAAACTTTCCTGGATGGTATTTACTAAAGACTACTTTCCCACCTATTGGATAGCGCGTGACGTGAACGTTTATTGGCGACATAAAGACAGAAACTTGAATGCGTTTGTCCTTAAAAAACTCTTTCTCAAAAACTTCCTCAATGACCACGACCTTTCCGTCAACTGGCGACAAAACATGATGATCGTGAAGCTGACCAATACGCTTCGGATTTCTGAAAAACTGGAGAATAATTAGGAAAAACGCTATGACCACGAGCATTAAGGTCGTTCTTAGCCATGATATCGCGACAAAGTAATCAATGCTCATGATGACTATCACAACAACTGCGATAGAAATCATCACTATTTTATGGCCTTCTTTATGTAACATAGGGGAACAATCTTAAAAATAAATAAAAAAATGGTGCAGCAAAAATAATACTATCCAATCGATCTAACAAACCGCCATGTCCTGGCATGATGACACCACTGTCCTTAACACCAGCCTGTCTTTTGAACTTAGACTCTATTAAGTCGCCCAAGGTTCCAAAAACACTCGCAATAATGCTCAGGATGAGCCAATGTGTAAAATCTAAGGTGCCTGTAAATGTAGCAATAAAATAACTAGCCACACAGGCGAAAAAGAGACCGCCCATAAACCCTTCAACAGTTTTCTTTGGGGAAACACTTGGGAATAGCTTCTGTTTTCCAAAATTTTTACCTACTAAATATGCCCCGGTGTCGTTTACCCAAATCAATATAAATGCACCTAACAACAACATTGGTGTAAACTCTTTGTCATTATTGGCAATCAATATTAAAAAGATAAATGCACTAGTGAGATAAAACGTAGTAAGAAGATAACGTTTGGTTTCAAACAGAGGAATGGTTTTTTCTGAAAATAAGTCCTTGATTAAAAAAAGCTGAACAAAAATGGTAAGTACATGAAGTATTTTTATGGTTTCATTAAACCCTAAATCTGTTTCAGGAATAACAGCCCAAATGCTAAAAGCCAAATACATCACTGTAAAAACAATATAAGGCGCTTTACTTTCTAATTGGATGAGCTTTTTAAATTCGGCCATACAGATAAGCCCAAAAGCAAAAAATAGAACCACCAACATATATTGCCAGTAAATGGAAAGTATAAGCAATGAGATATAAATAGCGCCAGAAACGGCTCTTGTGCTAAGTTCGTTCATCAGATAATTAAATTGTTTTAATTAGCAGATGAGACATTTTGGATGAATTTCTGAACATAGAATAAAGTAAAAGGGTTCATTATAGATCTTCTAGTAGCAACAAATATAGGTTTTTTGAGCTACTTCCATAACTAAGAAAGTTTTTATCTTCTATGGCTTTGAAATGTTTGATAGTTGTAATGTTGGTAGGAATTTTATCTCTGTTCTTATTTTTAATACCTCTAAGGCCTTCGCCAATGTTTTCAACAAACTGACTCGTTGTGGCGTAGATTACAAAATTGGGAGGTAAATCCCGCAACTGTTTCTCTGCAATTTGATTGGAAGAGATCAGTAGTGATCCGTCATCGGCGATTAGATATTCGCAAGTGGATAAGAAATAGTCACTTTCAGAGGGGTTTCTTGTGGCCTTAAGACCAAAATCCTTAAATAAGTCCTTGAGTCGTGAATCTAATAAAAAAACACTCTTATCTTCCCAGCTATTTTCATGAAGAATATTTTTAAAGGATTTATGGATTTCTTCCATATTCTCACAATACAGAAATTTACCCCCATTAGCTTTAAAATTTATGGTAAATTTTTCGTCTATAGGCAGCTTGATTTCAGGCATGTATTTGCCTCTCTCTTCGCTTTTTATGTGATCTTCTGGCGTATTCTTTAGGCCGAAAATTTTACGAAATAGACTCATGTATGGGTTGCTATTAACCTGATTACACTAATGATTAGCTCAAATATAAAAAAACTTAAAGTAACATAAGATTAATTTAAGTTTTTTATATGAATTTGAAAAGGGATTCTAAATTAGTGGCTCATCCTTTTTGACGTCTTCCACAGGCACTTCAACGCTTTCAATTTCAGGAGTGGGTTCATTAGCTTTTTTCTCACGTTCCAGAACATCCTTCTCAAATGGACGTGTGCCAAAAATGCGCTCGAGGTTATCTTTGAAAATGACTTCTTTTTCAAGTAACTCTTCCGCTAATTCAGTCAATTTATCTTTGTTTTCCTCCAATATTTTGATGGCACGTAAGTATTGGGTTTCAATGATTTCTGAGATTTCCTTATCAATCAACTCAGCAGTTTGCTCACTGTAAGGTTTGGTAAATCCGTATTCCGATTGTCCAGAGGAATCGTAGTATGTTATATTCCCGACCTTATCACTTAATCCATAAACCGTAACCATGGCGCGTGCTTGCTTTGTAACCTTTTCCAAATCACTTAAAGCACCAGTCGAAATCTTGTCGAAAATAACCTTCTCAGCAGCACGGCCGCCAAGGGCTGCACACATTTCGTCCAACATTTGCTCTGTTCTCACGATCAGGCGCTCTTCAGGTAAATACCAAGCAGCACCTAAAGAGCGGCCTCTTGGTACAATAGTTACTTTGACCAATGGCGCAGCATGTTCCAGCATCCAGCTTATTGTGGCGTGACCAGCTTCGTGGAAAGCAACCGCGCGTTTCTCATCTGGAGTGATAATCTTATTTTTCTTTTCTAGACCGCCAATAATTCTATCCACAGCATCTAAGAAATCTTGTTTGTGAACAGCCTTATTGCCTTTACGAGCGGCAATCAATGCGGCTTCGTTACACACGTTAGCAATGTCTGCACCAGAGAATCCTGGAGTCTGTCTTGCGAGAAAATCGATGTCTAAATCTTCGCCTTTTTTGATGGGTCTTAAATGCACCTCAAAAATCTCCTTACGTTCTACGATATCCGGAAGGTCCACAAAAATCTGTCTGTCAAAGCGACCAGCACGCATTAGGGCTTTATCTAAAATATCAGCTCTGTTGGTTGCAGCAAGAACAATAACGTTGGTATTGGTTCCAAAACCATCCATTTCAGTCAATAACTGATTCAGCGTGTTTTCACGTTCGTCATTAGAACCTGACATGGCATTTTTTCCTCTGGCACGTCCAATAGCATCAATCTCATCAATAAAAATAATAGATGGCGATTTTTCTTTTGCTTGTTTGAACAAATCTCTAACTCTTGAAGCTCCAACACCTACAAACATTTCCACGAAATCTGAACCAGATAGAGAGAAGAAAGGTACTTTAGCTTCGCCAGCAACTGCTTTGGCCAATAAAGTTTTACCAGTTCCAGGAGGTCCTACAAGTAGTGCCCCTTTTGGAATCTTACCACCTAATGAAGTATATTTTTCAGGAGTTTTCAAGAAGTCTACAATTTCCTGAACTTCCTCCTTGGCACCTTCTAAGCCTGCAACATCTTTAAAAGAAGTCTTTATATCCGTATTTTCATCAAACAATTTTGCTTTGGATTTACCGATATTGAATATCTGCCCTCCAGCACCACCGCCAGCACCACCAGACATACGTCTCATGATAAAAATCCAAACCCCAATGATCAGAACAAATGGTAGGAGTCCTAAAAGAAAGTCGCCCCAAACGTTATGTTCTGTTTCAAAGGTAACTTCGGTATTACTGAGATTATTTTCCTTAATAACGTTTCTGATTTCCTCTTGAAAAAGCGCCAGATCACCAAATTCAAATTTATAATTTGGACTCGGAGTTACAGAGGGTAAAATGTTATTAGGTTTGGTGCCCTTATGAGTTTCTGTCATTAAAGCTGCATCTGTTATATAGACTTTTGCTTCTCTGTTATTGACAATTTCAACTTTGGCAACATCTCCATTTTTTAAATATTCAAAAAACTGAGCAGGCGTTGTACTTTTAGCGTCCTGTCCTCCAAAACCACCTGAGAATATCTGTACCGCAAAAAATGCAGCAATTACCATCCCATAGATCCAGTACGGACTTAATTTTGGTTTCTTGTTTAAGTTTTTATTTTCTTTTGACATTAATCTTTTTTTAGTAACTGGTTTCTATTACGGTTGTTTTTGCGTCGCCCCAAAGGCCTTCTATATCGTAGTATTGTCTAATATGTTTTTGAAATACGTGTACCACTACATTGACATAATCCATTAGAACCCATTCTGCATTGTCACTCCCCTCAACATGCCAAGGATGATCTTTAAGTGTTTTGCTGACTTTCTTTTGAACAGCATTCACAATGGCGTTCACTTGTGTGTTTGAGTTTCCTTCACAAATAATGAAATAGTCACAAACCGTATTTTCAATATCCCGTAAATCGAGAATTTTTATTTCTTTTCCCTTGACGTCTTCAATACCTTCTAAAATAGTAGAAATCAGTGCGTCTGAGTTATTATTTTCTTTCGCCATTAATTTATTTTAAATTTGTGCAAAGTTATTGCTTTTTTTAATTCTTTTAAGCCTTATAATCTCATAAGAAAATTATAATTTATTGAAGCTTACACATGCGTATAATCAAACTTGATGCCATTGACTCCACCAACACTTACTTAAAAAGGCTTAGTGGTGAGGGTACTGCTGAAGATGGTTTGGCCGTTGTGGCCAGTTTGCAGACCAATGGAAGGGGCCAAATGGGAACGGTTTGGAGCTCTCAAGAGGCCAAGAACCTTACGTTTAGTGTGTTTAAGGACGTTTCTTTTATCAATGTAAGTCAACATTTCTATATCAGTATGGCAGTATCCTTGGCCGTTTATCAAGCCTTAACATGCTTGGGAATAACGAAAATAAAGGTGAAATGGCCCAACGACATTTTGTCAGATGATAAAAAGATTGCAGGAATTCTAATTGAGAATGTCATCAAACTTAATGTGATTACAGGATCGGTGATTGGAATAGGGCTCAATGTCAATCAAACTGACTTTAAAGGTTTGCCAGGGGCATCATCCTTATTATTGCTGTCGGGACAAGTCAATGATTTGGATGAGATTATGGATGCTGTCTTAAAACAGATTGATGTTTATTTTCAACATTTAAAAGATGAAAACTTCAAAACCTTAAAGTCACAATACGAATCACATCTGTTCAGAAAAAATAAACCTTCAACATTTAAAGATGCTGAAGGCTCTGTGTTTTCAGGATATATTGTTGGGATTTCAGATTTTGGTAATCTATTGGTCAAAATCGAGGGCAACACTATCAGAAGTTTTGATTTTAAGGAAGTGGTCCTGTTGTATTAAACGGCTTTTGTCATATTCTTAACCAAGGTTTCAATGAATTTTGAAATTGGCCCTTTAATCATCATTGCCATCATTGGGTTGAAGTCGCCTTCAAAGGTTAATTTAACATCACTCTGATTGGTTCCAGTTTCTTGAATATCGCCAGTCAATGAAAAATCCAATTTTCCACCTGCAGCGCCAAGAACGATTTTATTTGGTGCGTTGCTTTCTTTTTTCTTCAATACAATCTCAGGCATTCCTTTTAATGCGAATAAAAACTTATCATCGCCCAAGACTTCAAATTTGCTGATGTTATCAGGCATTAATTGTTCGAAATTCTTAACGTCTGATAGGAAATCAAAGACTTCTTGTGGGCTTTTCTCAAGGCTTACTTTTGGTGATTCTAAATTCATTTTTGTTTGTTGTTTTGTTCCGTAGGTGATAAAGCTGCGTACGGGATAACTAATTATATTTTTGTTGTTAAGTCGTTTCTCTGTCAAACCGATTCTACGACTAATGACTTTATATTTTAAATCAAGAAGCATTCCATTCACTTGGATTGGCATTCCAATCTGCTAAAACTTCTTGTTCTTTGGCGGTTATATATTTGGTGTCTAAGGCTTGTTCCAAAAGAGATTCATAATTGCTTAAGGTCTGTAAGGTAACGTCAGCTTCTTTAAAATTGTTGTTGGCCACTTCAAATCCGTAAGAAAAAATGGCGACCATTCCTTTTACGTTGACACCAGCCTCCTCGAGCGCCTTAACGGCATTGAGGCTGCTTTTGCCGGTGCTGATCAAATCTTCCACCACCACAACACTCTGACCTTTCTCAATATGGCCTTCAATTTGATTTTGACGTCCATGACCTTTGGGTTCGGGTCTGACATAAACAAATGGCAGTCCCAAATACTCCGCTACTAAAATGCCAATGCCAATGGCGCCGGTTGCTACGCCTGCAATAACATCTGGCTTGCCATACTGCTGTTCAATATGTTTGGCCATGGTTTCACGAACGAAATTACGGATGGGTGGATAGGAGAGCACAATGCGGTTGTCACAGTAAATTGGCGACTTCCAACCAGATGCCCAAGTGAATGGCTCATTTGGCTGTAATTTAATTGCGTGAATCTGCAATAGCAGTTCAGCAGTTTTTTTAGCGGTTTGTTTATTAAGAATCATGGGGCAAAATTAAACAATTTTATAGATTTTAAATTTAAAAATTTACTGAAAAATTTTTTCAAAACCACTGCTGTGAATCAAATTATTATATTTTTACAAATTCAATACTTCATTAATATAAAAGATGTATAAAGTTTTTGTCAATGACAAACCTATTATTCTGACAACGAAAGTCAAGAAAGAAAAGCATTTCAAAAATTATTTGATGAGTACGGTCAATATAGGAAAAGTTATTAGAGAACTGAATTCTACCGACTTGGAGGGCGTCCGGATCATTGGGAAAAATGAGGACAAGTTGTTGAAATCATTTCTCAAAAAATTACCAAATGTGATAGCCGGTGGCGGTAAGGTATTTAATGATAAAGGCGAAATTCTTTTTATATATAGAAACGGTAAATGGGATTTGCCCAAAGGGAAAATAGAGGGAAAAGAAAGCATTGAAGAAACCTCTTTGAGAGAAGTTGAAGAAGAAACCAAAGTCAACGGATTAGAAATCGTCAAGCCTTTAGAAACTACCTATCATATTTTTAAAAGGAATGGCAGACACCAACTGAAGATCACCTATTGGTTTGAAATGACCTCCACTTATGAAGGCGAATTAATTCCCCAAGAGGACGAAGGCATTACTAAAGTAGAATGGCTGAATCCGAAACAAATTAAGAAAGCTATGGAAAATTCGTATGCGAATATTAAACTTTTGGTTTAAAACTTCAAATTAGAATCTCATCAAATACAATCTGCAGGAATTCTTTGCTGTATTGGTCGCTTATTTCGTCAAGGGAACGCTACTTCACTCTATATACAGGATACCGCATATGCGCCAACTCATAATAATCACTTTGCTTATGCAGCCAATCCAATTGTGCATACCAGCTTTTGGCAAAATCAGGTTCCGATTTCTTTTTAGTTTCGAAAGCGGCAAGTAATTCAGGATTATTCTTTAATAATTCTGCTGCAACGTCCTCAAATGCATATGGCGAAAAGCCTTCTTTTTGTTGCAGAATCGTATCGAAAAAATTCCAGTTAAAAAACGAATCAGGGGCTTGTGGCTCTAAGGTTTCCAATAAGTATCTAAAGGCATTTTGATCTGTAGAAATATAATAATCACCTTTTTTGAATGCTATGTCTTGAATTGATGAAATGACTTTTGTGCTGTAATGTTGGTAATGTCCCTCATAAGCTTGACTTCTGGTTTGGTACGTGTCAATTTTATAACTTTCAACAGTAATGGTGGTGTCTTTTTCAAATGTTACCATTTTAATCTGGTTTAGTTTCAATAAGTCAATGACATTCCACCAACCTTGAGGGATGATATAAGCCGTTGGGACGGATACTTCAACTTTTGGCTTGAAATAGTTTTTATAGACCACCTCTTTTATGAACGGTTTGCTTCGGTCATATTTTAGGCGGTTTCCTCCTGTCATTTCACTCGGAATCATCTTGCCTTCATAACCTTTAAATTTCAGAGTGGTCGTTTTTGTCGTGTCAACCGTCCAATCCAAGGGATAGGTTTTTGAAGCCTGAAATTGTTTAATAGCATCGGCACGTAGTTGCTTTATCTTATCATGATCAGTTTCCATGATGTCCAACATGCTTTTCATCAAATCGTAAGTGCCTTCCACCCGTGGTTTGTATGGTTTGAGCATATGTGTTTCTACCATCATTCCTAAACTGTTGAACAATGCCGCATAGCCAGTAGAATAGCGAGGTGAATCCATAAACTGTGTAAACCCAGCCTCAGGTACTTCATTAAAAACATTGACGTAAGGTGTGATATCCCATTTTTTATCGGATAATTTTTCTTCCAGACTTGGCATCATTTCCTGATGAAGGTAAGTGCCTAAGTCGCCGCCAAGTTTATTGTGTTGCGTGAATAAATGGGTCAGAGTATATTGGTAATCGGCGCCATTACTCACATGGTTGTCGATAAAAACGGCAGGCTGCACCAGATGATAAATAGTGGTGAAACTACGTGCATTTTTGGTATCTGCTTTTATAAAGTCGCGGTTCAAATCATAATTTCTCGCATTCCCTCTAAAACCATACGCCTCAGGTCCAATTTGGTTGGTGCGGGTGGTAGAATTTCTATTTAAGCTCCCGCCAACATTATAAATAGGTATGGTTACTAATACAGTATGCTTTGGCACTGCAATTTTACCCTGTGCAAGATCTCTGAACAAAAGCATTGTGGCATCAATACCATCAGGCTCTCCTGGATGGATACCGTTGTTGATCAGCATTGTTTGCTTAGTTTTTCTGATGGTTTCAAAGTCGAAAACTTTATCAGGATTGAAAGTCACTAAATGCAGGGGTTTGCCAGAATCTGTAGTGCCTATACTGTCCAAATGGATTTGAGGATAGTTATCTGCTAAAAGTTGATAATAAGCAATCACTTCTTGGTAAGTGCCCGTTTTAAGTCCGTTGCTTTTTTCAAAAACAGTCAAGTAATCCTTGGACGGATTCTTTTCTTGAGCAATGATAGAAAGACTTATAAAAAAGAAAATAAAAATGGTTTTCATCAGGAGTAATTAGCGATTAAAAGCTGCGCATATTTAAAAGCGCAATAGCTTCCAAATTTAATCAATTTAAACTAATTTTGCGGGCATAAAATCGACTTCACTATGCACCAAACCACAAATACAATTTTAATGATTCGTCCTGTACATTTCAGGATGAACGAACAAACAGCGGTCAATAATTATTTTCAGGAAGACTTGGATCTAAAGAACTCTGAAATCAATACAAAAGCTCAAGCCGAATTTGATGCCTTTGTAGAAAAGCTCAGGGACGTCGGTGTTAACGTTATTGTGGAAGATGATGATAAATTGAACGATACGCCAGATTCTATCTTCCCGAATAACTGGGTGAGTTTTCATGAAAACGGTGATGTGGTGCTCTATCCAATGTTTGCTGAAAACAGACGTAAGGAACGACGTGAAGAGCTTCTCGATCGTTTGGAGGAAGAGGGATTTGAAATTGAGAATATAATGGACTATACCAGTGCCGAAGAAGATCATTTCTTTTTGGAAGGTACTGGCAGCATTATCATGGATCGGGTTAATAAAAAAGCATATTGTGCGCTTTCTCCACGGGCAGATGAAGAGTTGTTTATCGAGTTCTGCGAAGATTTTGACTATTTTCCAGTCATTTTCACAGCGTATCAAACAGTGGATGATGACCGCTTGCCTATTTATCACACCAACGTTATGATGTGTGTTGCAGAAACTTTTGCTGTTATATGCTTGGATAGTATTGATGATAAGAAAGAGCGCAAAAGTGTTGTTGAACACCTTAAAAAAGACGGGAAGGAAGTTATTGCGATTACTGAAGACCAAATGCACAACTTTGCCGGCAATATGTTGCAGGTGAGAGGCACCGATGAAAAGCGTTATTTGGTGATGAGTAAAGCGGCACATGATAGTTTGACAAGTTTGCAAATTGCCAAAATTTCCATGCATTGTGAGATGTTGTACAGCGATTTGGAAACTATAGAAACCTGTGGTGGCGGAAGTGCCCGTTGTATGATGGCGGAGGTGTTTTTGCCGAAAATGAGTTAGAATTGAAAAATAAAATGTTCTTAGCCTAAAACACTGAACACTGCCTGCCCGTCCGTAGCATTTGCGAAGGCGGGAACACTGCCTGCCCGTCCTCAGTTATAACGACGGTTGGAAATTGAAACTGAAGTTGAAGTTGAAATTGAAGCAGTCAATTCTATGTAATTATGGATAAACTTTGAACCCGAACTTTAATTCTGAAAATCTAACCGCAAAGGGCGCAAAGTGCTTTCCTAAGGACGCAAAGCAATTTAATTTGATGCAGCCTTCTATTTAATCATGCTCAAAACTTGAACCTGAAACTCGAAACTAAAAACCTTTTTTAGCTTTTCTCTTCCGTATTCATCTTAGGAAGTTCCACATAAAATTTGGTGCCAACATTCGGAGTGCTTTCCACCCAAATACGACCATGGTTAAGCTCTACGAGTTCCTTGCAGATCGTCAAGCCCAAGCCCGTGCCTTTTTCGTTTTTGGTTCCAACAGTGGTGAAATTATTGTTTTGAAATAATTTTCTGAGGTTTTCCTTTGGAATGCCAACCCCTGTATCTTCCACGCAAATCAAGGATTTTCCATTGTGCTCTTTGTTTGAGATGGTGATAATATCTCCGACACGACTGAATTTTACGGCATTGGTGATTAAGTTTTGTATAATAATTTCTACCATACTTCGATCAGCATAGATAAAATCACGTTGGGATTCGTCAATCACAACAATACGCTTTTGTTCGAGTTTTTGTTCTACCAAACTGATTTTGCTATGAAACACTTCTTGGATGTCGAAATGTTCAGGATTCGGTTCCAAATTTTGCATTTGGGATTTCGACCAGTTTAGAAGATTGAACAATAGTAAGGACGCATTGTCGGCATTTTCACTCAATTCTGGTATCAACTCATTAAATTCCTCTCTACTGATACTGTCTTCCTTAAGTAGATCTAAAAATGCTTTGATTGAGGATATAGAGTCTTTTAGGTCATGTGATACAATGCTGAACAAGCGATCCTTGACGTCATTGATTTCTTGAAGATGAAGTTTCTGTTCCATAATGGCTTCATTTTGAAGTTGGATCTGCTCATTTTTTTCTTCAAGTTCCTGTGTGTATTTAATGGTGCTTTTTCTTTTTAGGTAAATCAAAAGTAAAAAGGTCAAAACGATTAGAAATGCAACAATCAAACCATAAGAAAGAAGCTTTAAGCTTTTGATTTGATTGGTATTGCTTTCGGGTTCTTTGCTGCTGGTTATGGCCGTCGACTCGATATTGGATTCATTCTCAAGAGCATCTTCAATGGAGTCGGTATTTATCGGTAACTGAGGTTGGTTTTCCCGATCTAAGGTCTGTTTTAAACTATAATACTCACGTTGCCAACGGTAAGCGTTTTGAAACTTCCCTTTGGTAGAGTCCAAAGCCATTAAAAGCTTGTAGTTTTTAAGAAGTTCTTCGTTGTTTCCAACGCCTTTTGCCAAGTTGTGGGCTTCGTAAATCTGACTTTCCGCAAGTCGGGTGTTTTTCTGTTCAAGATTAAGATGTCCGATTGAATTCAGAGCTCGCAAAATCCCTTCTTTATCATTTATTCTCCTATTGAATTTAAGACCCTCTACAAGGTATTCAGCGGCCTTGTCATAATCTTTAAATTTAAGATATTCTTCACCAATACGTGGTAATATTTCACCTCTTAAAGATTGGTCGGTTTCAGGATTGAGCATCGCTAAAACGGTTTCATAATATTCGATTGCCTTTCGGTGTTCTTTGCGTTTAGAATACAATTTGGCAATATTTTTTGTAGAGATTTTAATGCCAGTGCTATCTTTTAATCGTTCCCTGACGTTTAAGGCTTTTAGGTTGAATTCAAGCGATTTATCTATTTGATTCGTATTATAATACGCTTTTGCCAAATTGTTGTAGGCCAAACTAAGGTCTTCGTTCAGGTTTTGATCTTCAAATATTCTGATTGCCGATAAGGAATTCATCAATCCAGTTCTATAATTCCCTCTTTTTATCTCTATTAGACCAATACTGTTGCTCACTTGTGCGACACCCAAAGCGTCATTGATCTCTGTGTATAATTTTTTTGATTTATTGAAATGGTCAATAGCATTGAAATAGTCATTCTTATTGGCATAAATAAGGGCTTGAAAATAATTGGCTGCCGCGATGCCTTTAGTGTAGTTTATCGTTTTTGAAAGTAGCTCAGTTTCTGAAATGTATGAGAGTGCTTTTTGATAATCTTGGGCTTTGTAAAGCGCTTTGATAAGATGAATTGAGGTGTCTACCTTAGAGGAATCCTGTTTTTGAAAAGCTAATTGTATAGCAAGGCTGTCTATCTCTTTGGTTTGTGCAAAACCAGATAAGACAGCAAAAAAGGCAGCTAAGGTAATTAACCGTTTCATTTTCTTGCAATTAGTTATAAATTGTAATGCGATGTGATTTGAGCTTGCCTTGAGGGAGAGGATAGGCACGTTCACAAAATACAATAACAATGCTGTTAAGGATTTTTAAATATAATGTATCAACGTTTTTGGGACCTTGATTAATAGCTTCCTCAAAAATGGATAAAAGGGTTTTAATAATCTAATTTTCGGGTTTTAATACCAATAAATTAGATGAAGTGATGCGCGTTATTTTTTGAATAATTTAGATATCGGTTGAAAGGTCAATATCTTGGGAAAACGACACTTTCATCGTTGAAATGCACAATCATGATCAATGTAATATGGTGTCCAATTAAAACATTGCAAATCATTAGTTTATAAGATAATATAAAAATTGAAATGTTTATTGATTATCTTACAATATAATTAATTGGCAGAAAAATGAATAAAACAATCAAAACAATTTTGATGGTTGTAGGAGCGGTCCTACTCGTGTATGGCATTTACACCTTAATTGCTCCAGAAGCTTCTATTGGAATTGGTGATTTAAGCATTGATGTTCAAGATAATACGGATGCATATACGACCATTGGTCTTGGTATAGTGGCTTTGGTGTTGGGGTTTCTTGGAGGTCAGAAACTAAAATAAATGCTAATGGTGTCTAAAAATATCAAAGATTGGTAGCACCTTATGGTTAAATTCAAACATGCATTGATTTTCCCAAGCGCTACCATTTGTTGAGGTGTCTCCATTATCATTAAATGCCACACAGTCTGGTGCCCAATAGCAAAAGCCAATGCCTTTTTGGTTTGGAATGGATTTAATCGTGGTGACAAGCCATTTAAGATAGGCTTTCTGACCAGCTGGTGTTGTGGGAAATTCTCCCAGGATTTGACTACTGTAGCCAATAAAGTTCGTGCTGTGATCATCCCACTCCAAAGTAATTGGATAGGCAACTTCACCGTTAAAATATCTTTATTAAAAGTAGTTGCCAAGTTATTAAGGTTCGTATTTATTAAATCCAAGTCTTTAAGTTTGAAATTGTGGGTAAATAAGAAAGTCCGATAATATCAAACTCATTATGATAAGGATTGAGTTCCTCAAAAAAGTAAATTGCACTTTCAACGTTCGAATGGTGGAGCATGATTTGAATGCTGTTGCTCCTGTCAACTTCTTTGATTCCCTTTATAGCTTGTTTTACCAAGGCTGCATAATTGGGCCAATTATCATTGTGTTCATCCCAAACCTTACCGTAATTCCATAAAAAACCACTGTCCGTTTCATTGTCTATCTGTATGACTTTTGGGAGTGTGTTTTGTATTTTTAATTCGAGTACGACGTTTTTGGTATATTCATAAACGGCAATTTTAATTTGATCAAAATCCATGTTCTGCCATGCTTAAAGGGCGTTTGAGGACCTGGATCGGCCCAAGTATCCGAATAATGGAAATCCAAAAGAAAATCCATTTTCTTGTTTTTAATTTTGAGTGCATAGGCTTTGATATCTGATAGGCTGTTTTGTACATTCTGTGGTGTGTTCCATAATTTGAGGCGGACGAGGTTGGTTCCATTTTCAGAAACAAAATCCAATAGATTGATGGGATTGCCATTTTCATCCTTATATTCTACATCATAAGTTTCCAGTTCTGATTGAAATGACAAATCCATACCTTTGTAAAAATGAGGTTCTGCCGGAGATAAATCATCGGAAGAGTCATTGGAATCGCTGCATCCTGTAATAAGAAATAGGAAACTCAGAATGTAGAATGTTTTTTTCATATGGTGATTTGATATTCAAAATTATTGCATATCCGCAATTAATCGTAAAATTGAGATTGCTCATTTAAAATCCGAATAAGCCTTGCCCCGCTCGGTAGATATCGGGAGGGTCAAACAAAAAATCGGCATTGTATTTTCAGTTTTTAATTCTTAGGACTAAAAACGGATATGCAAATTCAAATTTAATCAAATTTAAAAAAGTCAACCAGATGCTATTTTAATCGATTCTTTAACTTATTGCTTTTCCACAACAATACAGCTTTTGCATCCAAAAAATTTAATTAAAATCTTATCTTTGCACACTTAAATTGAACAGCAGATGAATCTTCAGGAAACCTTATCACATCAAGTAAAAAAAGCAGTAAATGATATTTTTGGTGCGACCTTAGAGTCGGTAGAGCTACAGTCAACCCGTAAAGAGTTTGTAGGTGATGTCACTGTGGTGATTTTTCCAATGCTGCGTGTGGTAAAAGGAAATCCAGTCCAGATTGGTGAGCAAATTGGCCAACATCTTTTGGAGAACATCAATGAGGTAAAATCCTTCAATGTCGTGAAAGGATTTTTAAATGTTGAAATTGAGGATGCGTATTATCTTGATGTTTTTCAATCTATAAGAGACCAGAAAACCTACGGATTTGTAACTTCTAAACCAGAAGAAAAGGCTGTTATGGTGGAATACTCTTCACCAAACACCAATAAGCCTTTGCATTTGGGGCATATCCGAAACAACTTATTGGGGTATAGTGTTGCTGAAATCTTGAAAGCTTCTGGGAAAAAAGTTTATAAAACGCAAATTATTAATGATCGGGGGATTCATATTTGTAAGAGTATGTTGGCTTGGCAACGTTATGGAAATGGAGAAACGCCTGAATCTACTGGTTTAAAAGGAGATAAACTGGTAGGAAATTATTACGTGAAATTTGATCAAGAATACAAAAGTGAAATTCAGGAATTAATAGATCAAGGAAAAACTGAAGAGGAAGCTAAAAAGCAAGCCCCTATAATAATTGAAGCACAGGAGATGCTCCAGAAATGGGAAGCGGGCGAAAAGGAGACCGTAGCGCTTTGGGAAAAAATGAATGGTTGGGTTTACAAAGGATTTGATGAAACCTATAAGAATTTGGGAGTTGATTTTGATAGTCTGTATTATGAAAGTCAAACCTATCTCTTAGGGAAGGAATTTGTTGCCGAAGGGTTAAAGTCTGGTGTGTTTTTCGAAAAAGAAGATGGTTCGGTTTGGTGTGATTTGACAGAGGATGGTTTGGACGAAAAAATTGTGCTCCGTTCGGACGGCACCGCAGTTTATATGACCCAAGATATTGGTACCGCCATTCAGCGGGTGAAAGATTTTCCCGATGTTGGAGGTATGGTTTATACTGTTGGGAATGAGCAGGAATACCATTTTCAGGTCTTGTTTTTAATCATTAAAAAACTCGGATTTGAGTGGGCCAAAAACCTATTTCATCTAAGTTATGGGATGGTCGATTTGCCTTCGGGGAAAATGAAGAGTAGGGAAGGTACTGTTGTTGATGCCGATGATCTGATTGTCGAAATGGCACAAACTGCTGAGGAGATTTCAGAAGAATTGGGCAAGCTGGAAGGCTATTCAGATGCTGAAAAAGAAGAACTTTACAAATCTATCGGTCTAGGTGCTTTAAAATATTATATCTTGAAGGTCGATCCAAGAAAACGGATTCTTTTCGACCCTAAGGAATCTATCGATTTTCAAGGGAATACAGGGCCGTTTATTCAATATACTTACGCCAGGATCCAATCGATATTAAGAAAATCAGATTTAGGAGCTGCTATTGACACGCATACCATAACGCTTCACGAGAAGGAAAAAGAATTGATCAAGCAGTTGTTATTGTTTCCTGAAGTGATTCAAAATGCGGCAGATAATCACAGTCCAGCATTGGTGGCAAATTACACCTATGATTTGGTGAAAGAGTTCAATTCCTTTTATCAAAATGTGTCCATTCTTGGAGCTGAAAACCATAACGAAAAGGCTTTTAGGGTCGCTTTGTCAAATAAAGTCGCCGTGACCATAAAAAATGCATTTGGATTATTGGGTATTGATGTGCCTGAGCGAATGTAATTTAGTGTAACCCATAACTTAAAAGCCAAGCGTATTAAGTTATGAGGGTTATTACGATGGCTATCAGGATTAGCGGTATTAGAAGCTCAATGTCTGACAAGCTTGCCAAGATGATATTTATTAAGTCCTTAGGTTTTATAAATACACATCAAATATGTAAATTTGCAACTCAAAATTTAATTCTTGTAGTTTTAAACACTGCAAACAGAAGACTGAAAACATATGTTTAATAATTTAAGTGAAAAGTTAGATAAGGCCCTACACGTCCTCAAAGGACATGGAAGTATTACGGAAGTCAACGTTGCTGAAACCTTAAAAGAGGTGCGCAGAGCATTGTTGGATGCCGATGTCAACTTTAAAATTGCCAAGGAATTTACCAATACGGTTAAGGAAAAAGCATTGGGTCAAAATGTATTGACCACTTTGCAGCCAGGACAGTTGATGGTAAAATTGGTCAAGGATGAGCTGACTGAACTTATGGGTGGCGATGTTGAAGATATCGATCTTTCAGGAAATCCAAGCGTAATTTTGATGTCTGGATTACAAGGTTCTGGTAAAACGACGTTTTCTGGTAAGCTTGCCAACTATCTTAAAAACAAAAAAACAAAGAAACCTTTATTGGTAGCCTGTGACGTTTATCGTCCGGCTGCGGTTGACCAACTTCATGTGGTGGGAGATCAAATCAATGTTGAGGTTTATAGTGATAAAGGAAACACAGATCCTGTAGCCATTGCAAAGGCAGGTATCGCACATGCAAAAGCAAACGGTCATAATGTAGTCATTATTGATACCGCCGGACGTTTGGCTGTTGATGAGGCGATGATGACGGAAATTTCCAATATCCGTGATGCTATTCAGCCACAGGAAATTTTATTTGTGGTAGATGCCATGACAGGTCAAGATGCTGTTAATACCGCTAAAGCCTTTAACGATGTCCTAAACTTTGACGGTGTTATCCTTACCAAATTAGATGGTGATACTCGAGGTGGTGCGGCCATTTCCATTAAATCTGTAGTTAATAAACCAATCAAGTTTATTGGTACAGGCGAAAAAATGGAAGCCATTGATGTGTTCTATCCATCACGTATGGCAGATCGTATTTTGGGGATGGGAGATGTTGTGTCTCTTGTTGAACGTGCCCAGGAGCAGTTTGATGAAGAGGAAGCACGTAAACTTCAAAAGAAAATCGCTAAAAATCAATTCGGTTTTGATGATTTCTTGAATCAGATTCAGCAGATTAAAAAAATGGGAAACATGAAGGATCTTATAGGCATGATCCCAGGTGCTGGAAAAATGATGAAAGATGTTGACATTGATGATGATGCATTTAAAGGTATTGAAGCCATCATCCATTCCATGACACCATTAGAAAGAACAAATCCATCAGTTATCAATGCTAGTAGAAAGAAACGTATTGGTAAAGGCTCTGGAACTTCTGTGCAAGAAGTCAATCAGCTTCTAAAACAATTCGACCAAATGAGCAAGATGATGAAGATGATGCAAGGTGGCAAAGGAAAAGCAATGATGCAGGCGATGAAGGGGATGAGGTAGTATTCAGTAGGCAGTCATTAGTTGACAGTCGCAGTCTCAGTCTCAGACCAGTTTTTTATAATTAATAAACAATTGTGATATGGATTTCAAGAAACTGTTAGCGTATCAAAAGTCCTTTGATTTAGCTATGGATATTTTTGAGGTTTCTAAAAGTTTTCCGAAAGAGGAGACGTATTCGCTAATTAATCAAATAAGAAAAAGTTCTCGGTCAGTAACTGCGAATATTTCTGAATCTTATAGAAAGCGTTTATATCCACGACATTTTGTAAGTAAACTTACCGATGCAGATGCTGAAAACTCTGAAACCTTCGCATGGTTGGAATTTGCTTTGGCTTGCAATTATATAGATGATTCTACATTTCAGGATTTAAACATCAAATCTTTAGAAATAGGAAAACTAATAAATTTTATGATCAATAATACAGGGAAATTCGGAGTTAAGCCAGAATGATATTTTTAAACAATCAAACTGAAAACTGCGACTGCGACTGAAAACTATTAAGGAATGATAATCTTAGATGGAAAAAAAATAAGCAATGACATTAAGAATGAAATTGCCGAACAGGTAAAGAGAATGAAGGAAAACGGGGAGAAAGTGCCTCATCTCGCCGCAATTATTGTTGGGAATGATGGTGCAAGTCTGACGTATGTTGCCAGTAAAGTCAGAGCCTGTGAACGTGTGGGATTTGAATCTACAATGGTGCGTCTTTCCAATACCACAAGTCAAGTAGAACTCTTAGACAAGATTAAAGAATTGAATGAAAATTCAGATATTGACGGCTTCATTATTCAACTGCCATTGCCAAAACAAATTGATACGCAAAAAGTTCTTTTGGCTGTGAACCCTGATAAGGACGTGGATGGTTTTCATCCTATGAACTTTGGCAAAATGGCTTTGGACATGTCGACGTTCATTCCTGCGACACCTTTTGGGATCTTGGAATTGTTGGACAGATATAACGTTGATACTCAAGGAAAACATACTGTTGTCATTGGTAGAAGTCATATTGTTGGACGGCCAATGAGTATTTTGATGGGAAGAAAAGGGTTCCCAGGAAATTCTACGGTCACTTTAACGCACAGTCATACCAAAAATATCACGCAAATCACTTCTCAAGCAGATATTATTATCTCAGCTCTTGGGGTGCCAAATTTCCTGAAAGCAGAAATGGTAAAAGATGATGCGGTGATTATTGATGTTGGAATCACCCGTGTTCCTGACGATACTACCGAAAAAGGATATCGTATCACTGGGGATGTTGATTTTGAAAACGTCAGCAAAAAAGCGAGCTTTATAACGCCAGTTCCTGGTGGTGTTGGCCCGATGACGATTGCCATGTTGCTTAAAAACACGCTTCTGGCGAGAGAACGTCAAATGTAAATCTCCATAAAAAAAATATAATAGGGCCTTATGCAAATTTCAGTTTTAACAGTGCCCTTAGTAATACAACGTGTAGTGATGGGAAGCTTGGAACATTGGCTTCCCATTATTTTTGCGATTTTTTTTGGGTTTGTGACGATACGGTATGCAAGAAGAAATCTGAGTGTAAAGAAACAATTTCGACTTATTCACTTTATAGCCATTGGCGTCTCTCTAACAGTAATTGGCTTTCATCTTCATAAGCTGATTCTCGGGGACTATAATATCCAAAAAGATTTACCCTTATACCTATGTAGCCTGTTGGCGATATTAATTCCTGTGTTCACGTTTTATCGTAAATTTTGGATGTATGAAATCTTGGTTTTTTGGATTATTGCTGGCACCTTACAGGCTGTGATGACTCCGGATATTGCCACAGGTTTTCCAACTTTTGATTATATCAGATATTGGGTGGTTCACTTGGGACTTTTAGTAGTTATAAGTTATGCTACTTTTGTCTTTAAAATGATGCCCAATTTCAGAAGTTTGTTCAAATCATTTTTCGTCTTACAACTGTATTTTTTAATAATAATGTTGGTGAATTACCTTTTAAATGCCAACTATTTTTATCTCAATGAAAAGCCACAATCTGCATCTCTACTGGATTATTTTGGTGAATGGCCGATGTACATTATCGTCGTACAACTTATTTTAATACCCTATTTTTTAATCATTTATCTTCCTTTTTATTTATATAAAAAGAAATGTGGAGAATTGCAGGAATAATATAGGTAGTCTATTTGGCAAATAATTGCCCCATATCCTTAAAGGCTTTAAACTCTAAAGCGTTTCCTGAAGGATCCATAAAAAACATCGTAGCCTGTTCTCCAACTTGACCTTCAAAACGGATATAGGGTTCAATTACAAATTCAATACCTTTAGTGGTAAGATGTTTGGCAAAATCCTGAAAAGATTGCCACGGCAACACGACGCCGTAATGTGGCACAGGAACATTTTTGCCATCTACACTATTGGAGTGTGATTCTTCTGTGGATTTCGGTTTATAGTGAATGACCAATTGATGACCGAAGAAATTAAAATCCACCCAATAATCCGAACTTCTGCCTTCTTCACAGTTTAAAACATCCCTATAGAAAACTCGGCATTCCTCAAGATTATGAACTGGAATGGCAATATGAAATGGAGATAATGATGTGGACATGATTTAATTTGTTGGTTCGTCTTTTCTGTACTTTAACATAGAAACACCGGCTAAGAAAAAAACGACTCCTAAAATGGCTAGTGCCCAAGGACTTAATGAAGTGAAGTTGTTTCCGAAAATTCCCAAGACACCTAATATCAAGGCAATCATTCCTCCAATGGTCAATACTAATGCTAAGATTCTAATCATATATTTTAATTTAAGTTGTTATAAGCTATAGAATTATTTGGATTAAGTTTAGATCTATTCGTTGATACCTTTAAGGCCTTTTTCTTCGAGCAGAAGGTTTTTCTTCCGCCATCTGTTTTGCCGAACTATCTAAAAGCGCATTCATTTCTTTGAATTCTTCTTTCGTTAATTCTCGATAAGTACCAACAGGCATATCCAATTTAATGTTCATGATCCGGACGCGCTTTAAAGTTTCTACTTCATAATCTAGATATTCACACATTCTACGGATTTGTCGGTTTAGGCCTTGAGTCAAAATAATTCTGAATTCATAAGTACCCAGTTTTTGGACGGTACATTTTTTAGAGATCGTATCTAAAATAGGCACGCCATTAGACATTCGCTCAATAAACGTTTGTGAAATGGGCTTATTGACCGTCACAAGATATTCCTTTTCATTATTATAACCAGCTCTCAGTATCTTGTTGACAATATCACCGTCATCGGTTAACAGAATTAAGCCTTCACTGGGTTTGTCTAATCGACCAATCGGAAAAATACGTTTGTGATAGTTGATATAGTCAATAATATTGTCTTTTTCAACACGCGTATCTGTGGTGCAGACGATCCCTATGGGCTTGTTGAATGCTAAGTAAACAAAACCTTCGTTAGTATCTTTAACTGGTTTTCCATCAACATGAACAACGTCATTTTCTGATATTTTTGTTCCCATTTCAGGAACTTTTCCGTTGATGGTCACACGACCAGCTTCAATGAGTTTATCGGCTTCCCTGCGCGAGCAATAGCCTACTTCACTTAGAAACTTGTTGATACGTTTGAGATTTTCTTCCATAATGTAAAGATAATAATTTTAGGTATCAATGAACGCGTAAATATGTTCAGCAACTGAGGCGTCAAGTAAAGAATGACCTAAACCTTTGGTGGTAATGAGCTGACTGTTTTTAAAACTATTTTTTATTAATAAAGCATCATTATAGGGAATTATACGGTCGTCTTGGTCGTGAATTATCAAACCTTCAGATTTAATAGTTGCGAGAAACTTAGCCGTTGATAGAGTGTCAGATGGACTGCCAAAACGTTTAATGATGGTCTCTTCCAATTGCGAAACAATCCGGTGATTATAACCTAACATATCTGTATAGCGTTTCATGACATCCTGAAATTCAGAAGGTGCTCCCAGCAGAATGATTTTCTTTAATTTGTCAAATTGATATTTATGCTGAAAAAAGGCGGATGCCATTCCGCCAATAGAATGACCGATAAGAATGTCAGGAGAAAACCGTTTGGCAACGACATTAATGAACTCAGCATATAACATGGCGTCAAATGCGCGTCCTCCAGATTTCCCATGAGCAGGAGCGTCAAGAGCAATGACATTAAAGCCTTTCTTTTTGAGTTCCAAGATCAGCTTTTTCCATCGCGCAGAATTGCTTTCCCAACCATGGGTCAATAGAATGGTTTGTTTTTTCCCCAACCATCTATAAGTCATAATAGGATAATGCTCATATTTAAGTTCTTCTTGATAGGCCGTATGCAAAAAATCCGACTGCTCCTCGTTTATGCGTCCAGCTCGTGGTGTGGTAAACAAATACATGGCCTTATCTGCGGCATAAGGTTTTGAAACATAGCTCAGCATATTATAATATGACCCAATTAATTTGATAAGCACTTCCTTCATGAAAATTTAGATATGGGATTATTGCTCTCTATTTACAAGATCCATTGAGAATGCTGGAAGACAAATAGCAAGGTATTCGCAAGGTTCCGTGTAAGGATTTGAATATTGAACACGGGTGTTTTTTTCTATTTTTATAGACTCACCTGCCGATAAAATGACGGTTTCATCCTCGATAATAAATTGTTTTTTACCACTGACGATAAACGTATATTCATCAAATTCGGGTGTTTGAAAAGGTTCACTCCAGCCGGCTGGTGCAATCATGTGTGCTACACTTAATTGGGAGTTGCCGTCTGTAGCTCTTCCAAAGTGTTCTTTTATGATTTTTCCATCGGTTGTGGGAACCACAAATGGATTCGTTTGTATAGTATAAGGTTTATTTGCCATAATTTTGTTTTTTAGTTGGTAGTTAGTAGTGGGTAGTTCGAAATTCAAAGTTCAAAGTTTCCCGTCGTCGCTGAAAGCTCCGGATGCGCAGGCAAGTTCCAAATTTTAAATTCCAAATTTCCAATCGTAAATCCTCAATCATAAATCGTCATCCGTCACTCATACCTCATCACTAACCTCTGCCCACTTCTCTCTCACTTCAAAGGTTTCCGCTTTATCATACCGCCTCTAATATCTTTAACAAGCCCCATGATAATAAAGGCTTTTTCATCAATTTTATCTATTTCTGTATGTAGTTTTGCGAGTTCCAGCCTAGTTACTACCGTATAAATAATATCTTTATCATAGCTTTCGCCGTTGCCTTCGTAACCACCTTTTCCTGCATAAATGGTGCAGGCACGTCTTAATTTTTCGACAATCATCTTGCGCAGTTCTTGGTGCCTTTCTGAAATAATCGTTACCCCAACATATTCCTCAACGCCATCCACGACAAAATCGACTGTTTTTGCTGCGGATAAATAAGTCAATATTGCATAGAGTGCAATCTCAATGGATAAAATATAGGCACCGAACGAGAAGATGATAATATTGATTAACAGTAGCACATCTCCAATCGTGATTGAAAGTTTCTTGCTTAGCCAAATGGCCAATACCTCGGTGCCATCAATAACACTGCCACCTCGCATGGCCATCCCTATTCCCAATCCGAGAAAGAAACCTCCAAACACCGCAATTAATAAACGGTCTTCGGTAATGGTTGGATACTCTACATAATGTACTACAAGGGCTAATATGGCAATGGTAATGATGCTCCTTACTGCAAATTTAATACTAAAAGTTTTTGCCGCAAGAATTAAAAATGGGAGATTGACTAAAATCAATAGAAAGCTCAAGTCAATTTGAGTGATGTTTTCTAAAAGCAGCGAAATACCTGTAGCGCCACCATCAATAAAACGGTTGGGCAGTAAAAAGCCCTTCAACCCGAAACCGGCCGAAAATACGCCAATAAGGACATAAGTGTAATCCTTGATGAAGTGCTTAATCTCTACTTTGATTTGACGCGCTAAAGGAATTGCCTGCCTGTCTCTGATTTTTGAAGATGAATGTTCATGCTCAAGTTTTTTCCGAGCAATCGCAACTAATAACTTTGAGAAGAATGAACTCATCTTTTTAGCCTTTTGGGTTTAGTTCCAGTGGATGAAAAAGTATTTTACTTTGGCATTGTCAGGAATCTGTGAGGGCTCAATAGAAATACTTCTATCAAAGCGTAAATTGGATGGCAATTCTTTTTTGTCGATAGTGAAGGATGCATCGATTTCTTTGACACTTACAACTATGGAATTGATAAGATTGTCAATTTTTGAAATTTCATAGGCATCCTGAATATCCTTGAAGGTGCTCATTGTCGATATTCCTTTTTCAGTTTTATAGCGAGAATCTAAGATGCGTACATTATTGATGACTGAGGTTGAATCTGCTCTTTTTTGTGGAGAAATGCTCAATAAGGCTACGCCATCTAAGTCATAAATTTCAATATTATCGATATTTCTTGTAAACTCATCTTTACCAATATAATTGGCAACGGAATCCTTTTCGAAAACCAATTTTAAATCTTTGACTTGTGTAGAATCCGTCAAGTTTCCGATATTATGTTTTTGAATCAAAAAAGGATCTTGATCCTTTCCACAGCTGGTCAATAAAAAAGAAACTATGGCAATGTAAATAAATGATTTTTGCATTTTTAATGGTGATTTTAATTTCCGTAACTCATCGTTATCGGTAGATAATTGGTTAATAATTAGGGTTTGTTTGGTGTTACTTCTTTTTCATGGCTTTCGACAAAATGCCAAAAACACTTCTTATAAATGTAGCACTGGTGAGAACCTTTACAATCGGATTCATTGCCGAACTACGACGTGTGGTTGTATTGCGTTTTTTGGATTGTGCTTTTTTTAAGTCCTCCAATTCTTTTTTTACCTTTTCTTTTTCATCCTCAGCTTGTGCTTTTTCAATCTTTCTGTTCAGCATCTCATAGGCGCTGTCCCTGTCAATAGTCTCATTGTATTTTTTGATCAGTTTGGACTTAGACAGTAAGTTTGATAATTCATCATCGGTGAGAATGTCCATACGACTCATTGGAGCACGCATCATGGTTGCGGCCAAAGGTGTAGGTCGGCCTTTTTCATCCAGAGCACTTACCAACGCTTCGCCAGTTCCTAAAGAAGTTAAAATACTTGCGGTGTCATAATAAATGGTATCGGGATAGTTTTGTGCGGCTAATTTGATTGCTTTTCTGTCTTTGGCAGTAAAGGCGCGTAAGGCATGCTGAACTTTTAGACCTAATTGACTCAAGACCGCTTCAGGAACATCAGTCGGATTCTGGGTGACAAAATAAATTCCGACTCCTTTGCTCCGAATGAGTTTGATAATACTCTCAATTTGATTTAAGAGCGCTCTTGAAGCTTCGTTAAAAATGAGATGAGCTTCTTCAATAAATATAACAAGTTCCGGGCGGTCAGTGTCACCTCTTTCCGGAAAAGTAGAATAAACTTCTGCCAATAGCGTCAACATGAATGTCGAAAATAGCTTAGGACGGTCTTGTATGTCCGTCAACCGAAGAATGTTGATATAGCCCCTGCCGTTTTCGTCAACTCTTAACAAGTCGTCCACTTCGAAGGAGGTTTCTCCAAAAAACAAATCGGCACCTTGCTGTTCCAAGGCGACAAGTTTTCTTAGGATAGCACCAGTGGAGGCAGTTGAAATTCGACCATATTCAGCTTCAAATTCATCTTTTCCTTCTTGGGTTGAGTATTGTAAGATTTTTTTAAAATCCTTGATGTCCAAAAGTGGCATTTTGTGATCATCACAGTATTTGAAAATCACGGACACAATTCCAGATTGTGTTTCGGTCAATTCCAGAATTCGGGACAGCAATACTGGACCAAATTCGCTCACCGTCGCTCTCAATCGGACACCATCCTGTTCAGATAAAGTTAAAATTTCCACGGGGAACCCTTTCGCTTCATGTGGAATTCCGATTTTGGCGTGACGTTCATCTATTTTTGGATGGGCCGAACCCGGTACAGCCAACCCACTTAAGTCGCCCTTAATATCCATCAACAATACGGGAATTCCTTTTTCTGAAAGTCCTTCCGCCAAAACCTGTAATGTTTTTGTTTTACCAGTTCCGGTAGCACCTGCAATAAGTCCGTGTCTGTTTAAAGTCTTTAATGGTACATTTACAAAGGCATTGGTAATGGTTTCTCCATCCAACATCGCAGCACCTAAAGTAATAAACTCGCCTTTATTGGTGTTTCCGTCTTGTATATGTTTGAGGAAATCATCCTTTTTGGCCATAAATTTTAAATTTTGGATAAAAATAGTGTAATTTTATTCAAGTTTAGAAGATAAAAAATGAAACTTAAATCCGCTATCGCCGTTATTTTCCTCGTATTCCTTGCGTTTGGATGCAAAAAACCTTCCAATGAGGTTATTTTTCATAAATCGCATGAGACCAAAAAACAAGATGCACCGTTTAGTGATGCGGTTGAGAGTAATGGGTTTTTGTTTTTGAGCGGTCAGCTGGGAATGGATCATGGAACGCGTACTCTGGTTGAAGGTGGGATTGAGGCTGAAACTAGGCAGTGTATTGAGAATATTAAAGCCGTTTTGGAACATCACCAATCATCTCTGGATAAGGTTGTGAAATGTACCGTCGTTTTAAAAAGTATGGACGACTTTGCGGTGTTTAATAAAATATACAAAGAATATTTCCCCAATAAGCCTGCAAGAACAACCTTTGCGGCAAGTGGATTGGCACTTAATGCCAATATAGAAATTGATGTTATTGCTTCCAAATAAAAACTTCTATTACCTGGTCTCCAAGTTTTAAGATTATCAAGTATCTTTGCACGCTATGAAAAAAAGTGAAAAACAAGAATTGATAGACCACGGTCTTCTGCTGCCATTGATGGAGGAATTTTACACCATTCAAGGTGAGGGTTTCCACAAAGGAACGGCTGCTTATTTTATAAGATTGGGCGGTTGTGATGTGGGATGTCACTGGTGTGATGTCAAGGAAAGTTGGAATGCGGAGCTGCATCCACCAACCATGGCAGACGCCATTGTTGAGAATGCAGCAAAATATAGCAAAACCATTGTTGTTACTGGTGGAGAACCTCTAATGTGGAATATGGATCCGCTAACTTCCAAGTTAAAGGCAGAAGGTTTACAGATACATATCGAAACTTCTGGGGCCTACGAACTAACGGGAACTTGGGATTGGATTTGTTTGTCGCCAAAAAAACTGAAACTCCCTACACAAGCTGTTTATGACAAAGCCGATGAATTAAAAGTCATTGTTTATAATAAAGACGATTTTAGATTTGCCGAAGAACAGGCGGCCAAGGTCAATAAAGACTGCATTTTATTCCTGCAGCCAGAGTGGAGCAAGCGTGATAAAGTGGTTCCAGAAATTGTGGATTACGTGATGGCAAATCCGAAATGGAAAGTCTCCCTCCAAACACATAAATATTTAAATATCCCATAAAAAAAAAGAGTTTAGGATTACTAAACTCTTTTTTTTGATTTAAAGGGATGGATTAAAACGTAAACGGAACCTTTACTCTTAACGTGCCCCAGCCCATATACATGTCTGCACCCGATTGCGATTCTTCAAAAGTAATTGAAAACGCTTCCAAAATGTCTTTACTTTGCGTTGCAGGAACTTTTATTCGCGCGACATCATTACCTTCTTTATAGGTATAGGCGCCCCAAACATTAATATCAGAACTCAAGATAATGGTCCATTCATCGTTGCCTGGAATCGTGAATAAAGAGTAGGTGCCAGGTTTAACCTTAGTATTTCCCAACAATACTGGTTTATAAAATGTAATTTCTGTAGCTTCGTTTGCACCAGTACGCCATACTTCATGGTTAGGTGTTAATTTAGCTACATCTCTTCCTTTTAATTGTGGTCTACTATAGATAATTTTTATTGCCTTGTCAGAAACTTTATAATTGCTCGGGTAAGTAGCAGCATCCATTGGGCTTGGATCTAAATCTGGAAATTTTTGCGCATTGGCGGTATACGAAAATACAAAGACCAATGTAAATAGTAGTGTTTTAATAACTGTTTTCATAGAATTTATTTTTAGGGCTAAATTTAAGATTTTTTATCTTAAAATTATTATAAAGTTAGAGTGCTGCTTAATATTTACAATTATTAAAAAATTGTAGTATTCTGAGTGATTGCACTTCAATGTTTGAAGTATATGACTCTGTTTTGTTTTGATTTGTAATCATTTTCACTTAATTGGTTTCATAATTGAAATGATAGGCCCATATTTGCCTAAGTTTTATAATAGAAAATAATAATAAGTATTAAAGTATAATATCATGTGTGGAATTGTATGTGCCTTTGATTTAAAACAGAAAGCGGAAGATTTACGACCTCAATTGTTGGAAATGTCCAAAAGGATCCGTCATCGCGGACCGGACTGGGCTGGAATCTATAATAATGAGAAAGCGATTATGGTCCATGAGCGCTTGGCCATTGTTGACCCAGCTTCAGGAAAGCAGCCTTTATTGAGCGATGATAAAAATCTGATCTTGGCCACAAATGGTGAAATATATAACCATAGAGAATTGAGAAAACAATTTCCGGACTATAAGTTTCAGACTGAAAGTGACTGTGAAGTTATTTTGGCCTTGTATAAAGAAAAAGGTTTTGACTTTATCGATGAGATGAACGGGATTTTCGGATTTGCCATTTACGACGTGGAAAAAGATGAATATTTCATTGCTCGTGACCACATGGGTATTATTCCTTTATATATAGGTTGGGATCAAAACGGTACTTTTTATGTGGCTTCAGAGTTGAAAGCTCTGGAAGGTTACTGCACCAAGATCGAACTCTTTCCTCCAGGTCATTATATGTCCAGTAGAGATGGAAAATTCGTTCAATGGTACAAACGTGACTGGACGGAATATGATGCCGTTAAAGACAACGAAACGAGTATTAAAGCGATTAAAGAAGCTTTAGAGGCTGCGGTGCACAGGCAATTAATGAGTGATGTTCCTTATGGTGTGTTGCTTTCAGGTGGATTGGATTCTTCCATAACCTCTGCCGTTGCTAAAAAATACGCCGAAAGACGGATCGAATCTGATGATACACAGACCGCATGGTACCCGCAATTGCATAGTTTTTCTGTAGGGTTGGAAGGCTCGCCAGATTTAGCCGCTGCCCGAAAAGTTGCAGATCATATCGGGACAGTCCATCACGAAATAAAATTCACTATCCAAGAAGGTTTGGATGCGCTCAGAGATGTTATTTATAAGCTTGAAACTTATGATGTAACTACCATTCGTGCCAGTACGCCTATGTATTTAATGGCGCGTGTGATTAAGTCGATGGGGATTAAAATGGTTTTATCTGGAGAAGGGGCAGACGAATTGTTTGGCGGATACCTATATTTTCACAAAGCGCCAAATGCTAAGGAGTTTCATGAAGAAACTGTCAGAAAACTGAGCAAACTTCACATGTACGATTGCTTACGTGCGAACAAAAGTTTGGCGGCCTGGGGCATTGAAGGCCGCGTACCGTTTTTGGATAAGGAATTTATGGATGTTGCCATGCGCATCAACCCACAAGATAAAATGATTAATGGCGAACGCATGGAAAAATGGGTGGTCCGAAAAGCATTTGAAGACATGTTGCCAGAAAGTGTGGCGTGGAGACAGAAGGAGCAATTCAGTGATGGTGTTGGCTACAGTTGGATTGATACGCTAAAAGTCATGGTGGCCAATGAGGTGAGTGATGAGCAATTGGCGAACGCTAAATATAAGTTCCCAATCCAAACCCCAACAAGTAAAGAGGAGTTTTATTACCGTTCTATTTTTACAGAACATTTTCCAAGTGATGCCGCTGCCTTGAGCGTGCCACAAGAGGCGTCTGTAGCCTGCAGTACTAAGATTGCTTTGGAATGGGACGAAAGCTTTAAGAACATGAACGACCCAAGTGGAAGGGCTGTTGCAAAAGTGCATTCAGATGCCTACGTTAAAGCCTAAATAGGCCATAATTTTTAAATTTATAATTACAAAATCCCGCCGTAGCGGGATTTTGTTGATTTTGCTCTTTTTTGAAGATGTTAAAATTCATGATAATTCATTCTAAGATGCTTTTTAGACGATTTTAGCTGCTTTCGAGTAATTAACAAATGTTGATAATTTTAGCAGTTAATCGATGAAATACTTTCAAAAAGCCTCCTATTTTCGTATCTTTGTGAGTATCCAAAAATGATGCGCGAGTATCATTTTTTTTATGAAGTGTAACCATCTAAAATATAGTTTTCAAATGGTTTTTCCGTTTATTCGCTTTTAGGAATAACGATGGAAAAAGTGATTGAAATCTTAATAAAAAATAATAATAGTAATTAAGAATTATAATAGAGAATAAGCAATATAACATTATGAAAGAAGAGTTTAATAAGGATAATTATTCTGCGGATAGTATTCAGGCCCTTGAGGGAATGGAGCACGTTCGTATGCGTCCGTCCATGTATATCGGTGATACCGGTACACGAGGTCTACACCATTTAGTTTATGAAGTGGTAGATAACTCCATTGATGAAGCGATGGCTGGACATTGTGATAATATTACCGTGACTATCAATGAGGATAATTCTATAACTACAGAAGATGATGGTCGTGGTATTCCTGTAGATTTACATAAAAAGGAAGGTGTTTCTGCATTAGAGGTCGTTATGACCAAGATTGGTGCCGGTGGAAAATTCGATAAAGATTCCTACAAGGTATCCGGTGGATTGCACGGTGTTGGTGTGAGTTGTGTGAACGCTTTATCTGAACATTTAAGAGCAACCGTATACAGAAAAGGGGAGATCTGGGAACAAGAATACGAGAAAGGTAAACCAATGTATCCTGTTAAGAAGATTGGGGAAACTGATAAAAGAGGAACGATGGTTACTTTTAAACCAGATCCTACTATTTTCACCCATATTTTAGAATATAGCTACGATACGCTTGCGAGTCGTATGAGGGAACTCGCTTATCTTAATAAAGGAATTACCATTCATTTAGTTGATAAACGACACGTAAAAGAGGATGGTACTTTTGAAGGTGAAACATTTCATTCAGAAGAAGGTCTAAAGGAATTTATCAAATTCTTAGACGGGAATCGTGAGCCTTTAGTGAGAGAAGTTATCGCGTTTGAAGGTGAGAAAAATGGCGTTCCTGTTGAGGTGGCCATGATCTATAATACGAGCTACGCTGAGAACTTACATTCTTATGTGAACAATATTAATACCCATGAAGGAGGAACGCATTTGTCTGGATTTAGACGAGGCTTAACCCATACTCTTAAAAAGTATGCGGATGATTCTGGGTTGCTCAAAAATCTTAAATTTGAGATTGCAGGTGATGATTTCCGTGAAGGGTTAACGGCTATTATTTCAGTAAAAGTTCAAGAGCCACAATTTGAAGGACAAACTAAAACTAAATTAGGAAATCGTGAAGTTTCTGCTTCGGTAAGTCAAGCAGTTTCTGAAATGTTGACCAATTATTTAGAAGAAAATCCGGAGGATGCAAAAGTTATTGTTCAAAAAGTAATTTTAGCAGCTCAAGCCCGTCATGCAGCACAAAAAGCTCGTGAAATGGTGCAGCGTAAAACCGTCATGAGTATTGGAGGTTTACCTGGAAAACTAAGTGACTGTTCAGAGCAAGACCCTACATTATGTGAAGTGTTTTTAGTGGAGGGTGATTCTGCAGGTGGAACTGCAAAACAAGGTCGTGACAGAGCATTTCAGGCCATCTTACCTTTACGAGGTAAGATTTTGAACGTGGAGAAAGCAATGTCTCATCGTGTTTTTGAAAATGAAGAGATCAAAAATATATATACCGCTTTGGGTGTTACCATTGGAACGGAAGAGGATAGCAAGGCTCTGAACCTTTCAAAACTACGTTACCATAAAGTGGTGATTATGTGTGATGCTGATATTGACGGTAGTCATATTGCTACTTTGATTTTGACGTTTTTCTTTAGATATATGAAGGAGTTGATTGAAAATGGACACATTTATATCGCAACACCGCCATTATATTTGGTCAAAAAAGGCCAGAGAAAAGAATACGCTTGGAGTGATAAAGAGCGTGATGAAATAGCTGAAAAATTTGGTGGAAGTGTAGGTGTCCAGAGATATAAAGGTCTTGGAGAGATGAATGCTGAGCAACTTTGGGACACAACAATGAATCCTGATTATCGTACATTACGTCAAGTTCAAATTGACAATGGAGGAGAAGCAGATCGAATTTTCTCAATGTTGATGGGTGATGAAGTTCCACCACGTAGAGAATTTATTGAGAAAAATGCGATTTATGCGAAAATTGATGCGTAAACAGCATTGATTTAAATATTTTAACTGAAAACACCCAATCTTGGGTGTTTTTTTTTGGCCATAGCTTATTCCCACCATTTGGTTTTAATTCCCCGAGGCTTGCCTCGATCGAAAGGCAATTTCTTATTCATACCTCGTGGGCTCGACCTGAGGTTCTTGATTTTAGAGTGAGATAAATGGAATTGTTTAAATAATCAACGAAAACGTAAGAGGAAACCTTGGGCTTTCTTTAATAACAATGATTTTATTTGTAATTTTGCAATCATTTTACACTTGAAGTTTCACGTTAAAAAACATATATAATTATGAAAATCACAGTAGTTGGAGCAGGAGCCGTTGGGGCAAGCTGCTCAGAGTATATCGCCATTAAAAATTTTGCAAGTGAAGTTGTTTTGTTGGATATTAAAGAAGGTTTTGCCGAAGGTAAAGCTATGGATTTAATGCAGACCGCTTCTTTGAACGGTTTTGACACTAAAATAACAGGAATCACAAACGATTATACTGTAACTGCCAAAAGTGATGTTTGTGTCATAACTTCTGGAATCCCGCGTAAACCTGGAATGACTCGTGAAGAGTTGATCGGAATCAATGCCGGAATCGTTAAAGACGTTTCTTCAAACTTAATCAAACATTCTCCAGACACCATCATTATTGTTGTCAGTAATCCAATGGACACGATGACGTATTTGGTTCATAAATCAACAGACCTTCCAAAACATAGAATCATTGGTATGGGCGGTGCATTAGATTCCGCGCGTTTCAAATACAGATTGGCAGAAGCTTTGGGAGCTCCAATTAGTGATGTTGACGGAATGGTAATTGGTGGTCACAGCGATACGGGAATGGTGCCATTAACACGTTTGGCAACAAGAAACAGTGTGCCGGTAACCGAGTTTTTATCTGAAGAAAGATTGGGCCAAGTTTTGGAAGATACCAAAGTAGGTGGTGCTACACTTACTAAATTATTGGGTACTTCAGCATGGTATGCTCCAGGTGCAGCCGTTAGCGGATTGGTTCAAGCGATTGCTTGCGACCAAAAGAAAATGTTCCCATGTTCAGTATTGTTGGAAGGCGAATACGGATTGAATGATATCTGTATTGGTGCTCCAGTGATTTTAGGGCGCAATGGTATTGAGAAAATCGTAGAAATTGAATTGAACGATGCTGAAAAAGCACACATGCAAGAAAGTGCTGAAGGTGTTCGCAAAACCAATGATTTATTGTAAGAAGTCGCAAGTATTTAAAGTTGCAAGTATTTAAAATTATATGTGTTAAAAGTTGGTATTATTTTAGATACTTGTAGTACATTCCACTTAAATTTAAAACAAAACAGATGAGAAAAATATTATTTATAGTAGCCGTAACCTTGAGTGCAACGATGTTCGCTCAAAAACAAATTGATGAAGGTGTCATCATTTCAAAGCAAACCATGACCAGTGATAATGAGCAAATGAACGCTCAGTTGGCCATGTTGGGAGATATGATAACAACCACTTATTTTAAGAATGACAAATCACGTTCTGAACTGAGTAACCCTATGACGGGAAACACGGTGTTCATTGCAGACAACAATTCGAAAAAGTCTTTAGTGTTGATGGACAACGCCATGATTGGTAAGAAATATATGGAATCTGATATTTCGGCTTCTGAAGAGGATATGGAAAATGTTTCAGTAGAGAAAACAAACGAGACAAAGACGATTCTTGGATATGAGTGTACAAAATACAATGTGACTATGAATAAAGATGGTGCAGAGGTGAAAATGGAGATATATGCTACTGATAAATTGAAGGCAATCTCTCAACAAGCCACTACTTTTGGAAAGGATTTTTCAGGTTTTCCAATGTATATGGACATGGCGATAAATCAACAAGGCATGAAAATGAACATGGTCATTGAAGTTACTGAAGTCAAGGCAGAAAAAGTATCTGATGACAAGTTCAACATGACACCACCTGAAGGCTACTCAAAAACTGAGAATCTTCCAGGGATGTAAGCTATTTCGTTGGTAAAATAGTAATCAAAAACTTTAGAAATACTCCCGATAGCAATCGCATGAGCGTCAACCTAATTTTTAAAAAAGAGCACTAATTATATTTTAAAATACTGATTGTCAGAAGAGTATTTATCTTTACATAAATTAAT